>NZ_JBYOKN010000001.1:0-987465 GCF_057799285.1 Comamonas sp. 14P8.1.4 | reverse complement strand
TAAGAAAAGAAATTCAGAAAAATTCTTTTCTTACCACCCAGAAAAGAAAGAAGCTCACCGAGCTTCTTTCTCAATCTGGCGGAAACGGAGGGATTCGAACCCTCGATGAGGCTCTACACCCCATACTCCCTTAGCAGGGGAGCACCTTCGGCCACTCGGTCACGTTTCCGGAATGACGTTATTGTAAGCAGCTTTTTTGACTGTTTTGACAAAGCCGCCAAATTTTTTGAAAATTATTCGCTCTTGTCCAGACCAAAGGCTGTGTGCAGCGCACGCACCGCCAACTCCAGGTACTTCTCGTCAATCACCACGGAAGTCTTGATCTCAGAGGTAGAGATCATCTGGATGTTCACATTCTCTTGACTCAAGGTACGGAACATGGTGGATGCCACGCCCACATGGCTGCGCATGCCGATGCCAACAATGCTGACCTTGGCGATGTTGGGATTGCCCACCACTTCAGAAGCACCCAGTGCAGGCGCCACTTTTTCGCGCAGCAGGTCCAGCGCACGCTGGTAGTCGCCCTGGTTCACTGTGAAGGAAAAATCAGTCTTGCCATCCTTGGAGATGTTCTGAATGATCATGTCCACTTCGATATTGGCATCCGCCACTGGACCCAGGATGCCAGCAGCAATACCAGGGGTATCAGGCACGCCCAGCACAGAGATCTTGGCTTCGCCACGGTTGAATGCTATGCCAGAAACAACGGCCTTTTCCATTTTTTCGTCTTCCTCAAAAGTAATCAGCGTGCCGGACTTGGCTTCTTCTTCCAAGTCGATGTCCCATGGGGTGAAGCTCGACAGCACACGCATGGGAACTTTGTATTTACCCGCAAATTCCACCGAGCGAATTTGCAGCACTTTGGAGCCCAGGCTAGCCATCTCCAGCATTTCTTCAAAGCTCACGCTCGTGAGGCGCTTGGCCGCAGGCACCACACGGGGATCGGTGGTGTAGACACCGTCCACATCGGTGTAGATCAGGCATTCATCGGCCTTCATGGCAGCAGCCACGGCCACCGCCGAGGTGTCCGAGCCACCACGACCCAGAGTCGTGACATTGCCTTCGGGGTCGATGCCTTGGAAGCCTGTAATCACCACCACACGGCCTGCGCTCAGATCCTTGCGCACGCGCACATCATCAATCGATTCGATGCGTGCTTTGGTGAAGCTGCTGTCAGTGCGCACTGGCACTTGCCAACCTGCGTAGCTGACGGACTCCATGCCTTCGGCCTGCAGCGCAATCGCCAGCAGGGCCGACGAAGCTTGCTCACCCGTGGCGGCCAGCATGTCCAGCTCACGGTAATAAGAGGTCTTGGCCGCGCTAGGGGCCAATTCGCTGGCCAAGCCCAGCAGGCGGTTGGTTTCGCCACTCATGGCGCTGGGGACAACCACCATCTGGTGACCTGCCCGAGCCCACTTGGCCACACGCTTGGCAACATTGCGAATGCGCTCGGGTGAGCCCATCGAGGTGCCGCCGTATTTATGAACGATCAGTGCCATTGATATTGGGGTGACGAAACTGCTTGGCACGGCGCTGTTGGAAAAAGCGTGTTTTGGCGCGCCGCCGGTTTTCGTGCTCAAAAATTGGGACCAAAACTCAGGGATTGTACCAACCGAGGGTGGCACCATCCCTTACGGCAAACCCGTAGCCGACTTTCAGATGGATGCGGTGCCCACGCGTGCGGCAGGCGTTGATCAGCTTTTGCAACTCTTTGAGCTGCGCCGCTGTGGGCGTAACCTGGTAGTGCACCAGCAGCCAATGCCGCAGCACATTGGCCTGACGCTGCGCATTAAGCGCCTGCAAGCGCTGAATCTGCGGGGGTATCCCCACAGACTCCAGATCGAGCTGCGCCAACTCCTGCAACAGCTGCTTGGCATCGGCCGCATGACTGCAACTGCGCGCCAACGTATCGCGAAACTGCGGAAACACCTGCTCCAGCACCGGCAGCAGTTGCAAGCGGATGCGGTTGCGCGTGTAGCAGTCCTGGGCGTTGGTGGGGTCCTCAATCCAGCCGATCGCTTGCGCATGCAGCCAGTTGCGGATATCGACCGCACTGACCGACAACCACGGACGCGACCACGCCACGCCATCGCGCTGCCACTGCGCGGGCATGGCGGCCAAACCCGCCACCCCGGCACCGCGCGACAGGGCCAGCAACAACGTCTCCACCTGGTCATCGGCATGCTGCGCCAAGGCAATGCTGGCAACCGGCTGCGCGAATGCGGTGCGCGCCTGCTCGGCCAGCGCGGCATAACGGCTGCGGCGTGCCGCATCTTCCGGGCTTTGGCCTGGCTGGTGACGCGCATCCACATGCACCACCGCCAAAGGCACTTGCAGCGCGTGACAGGTTTGGCGGCAATGCGCCTCAAAATCATCAGCGGCAGCCTGCAAGCCGTGGTGCACGTGAATGGCCATCACCTGACCCGGCCAGCGCCTGGCACAGGCGTGCAGCAGCGCTGTGGAATCTGCACCACCGCTGTATGCCACCGCCATGGGCAATGCAGGCGCAAAGGCCTGCATGGCTTGATCAACCGAAACCGTCACCTTGCACCTCTTAAAAATTCATAGCTGACAGCGCTGCATCTGCAAGCACTTCCCAATGATTTCGTATTAAACCCAAGGAAACATAAGCGCAAGCAGCTATTAATATTCATAGATATATATGCACGCGACGCATGCGCCATCCAAACCCGCCAAAAAAAAATGGCCCCGCAGGGCCATTTCAGTGTGAGCCAGCGCCGCTTGCAAGGCAAGCAGGCATGCGCAACGCGCTTTAGCTGGCCTTGGTGTCGTTGAAGCGACCGTAGCTTTGCAGACGCTCGTAGCGGCGGTCTTGCAATTCCTTGGGCTTCAGGTCCGACAGCTGGCGCCAGGCATCGTTCAACGCGCGCTTGAGCAAGCTGCCCATGTGCTTGTGGTCGCGGTGCGCGCCACCCACAGGCTCGTTCACTATCTTGTCCACCAGACCCAGCGCCTTCAGGCGGTGGGCGGTGATACCCATGGCATCGGCTGCCATTTCAGCCTTCTCGCCGGTCTTCCACAGAATCGACGCGCAGCCTTCAGGGCTGATCACCGAGTACACGGAATACTGCAGCATGAGCACTTGGTCAGCCACGGCAATGGCCAGCGCACCGCCAGAGCCACCTTCACCAATCACGGTGGTGATGATGGGGGTCTGCAGCTGGGCCATCTCAAAGATGTTGCGGCCAATGGCTTCCGACTGGCTGCGCTCTTCTGCATCAATGCCTGGGAAAGCGCCGGGGGTGTCCACAAAAGTGAACACGGGCAGCTTGAACTTCTCGGCCGTCTTCATCAGACGCAGCGCCTTGCGGTAGCCCTCGGGCTTGGTCATGCCAAAGTTACGCAGTGCGCGCTCCTTGGTATCGCGGCCCTTTTGGTGGCCAATCACCATGCAAGGCTGACCGTTAAAGCGTGCCAGGCCGCCCACGATGGACTTATCGTCCGCAAAGTGGCGGTCACCGTGCATCTCGACAAAGTCGGTGAAGCACTCGCGCACGTAGTCGAGCGTGTAAGGACGCTCGGGGTGGCGGGCAATCTTGGTGATCTGCCAGGGGCTCAGATCGCTATAGATGTCCTTGGTGAGCTGGTTGCTCTTTTTGCTCAGCTGATCGATCTCATCGGAGATATCAACCGCATTTTCCGTCTGCACATAACGCAGCTCTTCGATTTTGGCTTCAAGCTCAGCAATAGGCTGTTCAAAGTCCAGAAAGTTTTTCTTCGCCAAGTTATTTCTCCTTGTCCCGGCCTGCGCGATGGGGCCCAGGGATTGTTCAATAGGCCACAGGCTGCGGGTCGAGCGAGCGCCAAATATACCAAGTTGCCACGGTGCACCAAGGTTTCCAAGCCTCAGCAACTTCTCGGGCATCACTGCGACTCACGGGATCGTCCGAGAAATAACTCTGGCTGATTCCCTTGAGCAGCCCCACGTCGTCCAACGGCAAAACGTTGGGACGCAGCAGGTAAAAAATCAAAAACATCTCCGCCGTCCAGCGGCCAATACCGCGGATGGCCGTGAGTTCGGCAATGATGGTTTCATCATCGAGTTGCGCCCACTCCTGCACCCGCAAGCGGTTTTCTGTGAAGTGCAGCGCCAGATCCACCAGATAGTCCACCTTGCGGGCAGACAGGCCGGCACCGCGCATGTCATCCACTTTCAGCAGCAAGACTTGCGCGGGGGTGATTTCAGTGAGCAATGCCGCGAAGCGTTTCCAGATCGCAGCGGCAGATTTCACCGATACCTGCTGCCCCACAATCGATCGGGCCAGCGTGATGAACGGGTCACCGCGGGTTTGCAATGCCTCGGCACTGAACTGCGGAATCAGACGGCGCATCACCCGGTCTTTCTTGACCAGGTGTTTACACGCCTCCGCCCAATACGCTGGCGCGTGCGCTGGCGGCAAAGGCAATTCTTTGGGAGAGGGGGACATACGGTTCTTCGCGTGCACACCCAGCAATTACTGGGCGGCCTCCCACGTCGTGCCTACCGCAGAGTCCTTCAGCACAATGCCCTGCTCCAACAACGCCTTGCGAATGCGGTCCGCCTCTGCCCAGTTCTTTTCAGCCTTGGCTGCAGCACGGGCAGCGATCTGCGCCTCAATGGCAGCAGCGTCCACCCCGTCAGCTCCGGCTTGCAAAAACTTTTGCGGATCGTCCTGCAGCAAGCCCAGGCATGCGCCCAGCGCTTTGAGCAAACCGGCCACTTCGGGCGATTTGCTGCGATTGACTTCACTGGCCAGATCAAACAGCACCGCCACGGCTTCGGGCGTGCCAAAGTCTTCATCCATGGCCGCCTGGAAGCGCGCTGCATGGGGCTCTGCCCAGTCAATGGCCACATCAGCCGGGGTCACCAGGCTCAGTGCGGTGTACAGGCGCTTGAGCGCGCCGCGTGCATCGTCCAGATGCACATCGGAATAGTTCAGCGGGCTGCGGTAGTGGCTGCGCACCACAAAGAAACGCACGGTTTCCGCATCGTATTCCTTGAGCACATCGCGGATGGTGAAGAAATTGCCCAACGATTTGGACATTTTCTCGTTGTCCACGTTGATAAAACCGTTGTGCATCCACGTCTGTGCAAACGGCTTGCCCGTTGCGCCTTCGCTCTGGGCAATCTCGTTTTCGTGGTGGGGAAACTGCAAATCAGCGCCACCGCCGTGAATGTCAAAGCTCTCACCCAGCATCTCGCAGCCCATGGCCGAGCACTCGATGTGCCAGCCAGGGCGGCCTTCGCCAAACGGGCTGGCCCACTTCACATCGGAAGGCTCCTCGGGCTTGGAGGATTTCCACAGCACAAAATCAAACGGATCGGCCTTGCCCTCTTGCACCGCCACACGCTCACCGGCCTGCAGCTCATCCAGCGACTTGCCCGACAACTTGCCGTATCCGGGGAATTTGCGCACCGCAAAGTTCACGTCGCCATTGCTGGCCTGGTAGGCCAAACCTTTTTGTTGCAGCGTGCCAATCATGGACAGCATCTGCGGCACGTATTCGGTCGCACGCGGCTCATGCGTGGGGCGCTCAATACCCAGGGCATCGGCATCCTGGTGCAGCGCATCAATCATGCGGTCCGTCAGGCTGCGAATGGTTTCACCGTTTTCCACCGCGCGCTTGATGATCTTGTCATCAATGTCCGTGATGTTGCGTACATAGGTCACGCGAGAGCCGCTGGCGCGCAGCCAACGCTGCACCACGTCAAATGCCACCATCGAGCGCGCGTGGCCCAGGTGGCACAAGTCATAGACCGTCATGCCGCACACATACATGCGGACATGTCCGGTTTCAAGCGGCGAAAACGCCTCCAATGCACGCGACAGCGTGTTGTAGATACGCAAACTCATGGAGTGTCAAAAACGGAAGATTGAGTGGGAGAGGCCGCACACCCGGTGCGCAGCACATGCCTCCATGCAGCCGGGCCATGCCTGTGACGGGACTGCCAACGTTCAACGCCAACACCCCTCAGCTACAATCTTTCGCAGTATAAGCCCGTCACGCTGGCGGACTTCTGTCGCCCTTGGAAAGCACCTACATGTCCCCTACCCTCCGCCCTCGATCCGTGTTGCGCCAGCTGGTGCTGTCGAGCTTTTTGATTGCAGGTGCTGCGCAGGCCGATATGTACGGCGATGTGTCCTCCCTGGTCAAATCGGGTGACACTGCAGCCGCCCTGACCAAGGCCGATCAGTACCTGGCCAGCAACCCGCGCGACCCCCAGATGCGCTTTCTCAAAGGCGCGGCACAGTCCAAGGCGGGCGATCTCGCTGCTGCCACGGCCACGTTCCAAAGCCTGATCGAGGAATACCCCGAGCTGCCCGAGCCCTACAACAACCTGGCCGTGATTTACGCCAGCCAAAACCAGCTGGACAAAGCCCGTGGCGCCCTGGAGATGGCGGTGCGCAACAACCCCGGCTACGCCGTCGCACATGAGAACCTGGGCGACATTTACGCCCGCCTTGCCCACGACGCCTACCGCCAGTCGCTCAAGCTCAACGGCAGCAACACACCTCTCAAGCTCAAGCTGTCCACCCTGACCGACATGCTGCAACCCGCAGCACGCTGACGGAACCTCTGCCTCGCGCCGACTCCAAACACTGATGGGTCGGCGCAGCTGGCCTCTGATGTTTCGTTTTTTGCATTGCCTATCCAAGGAACCCTGCCATGACTTTGTCCCGCAGAACCCTCACCCTTTCTCTGGCTGGCTGGGTGCTGGCCAGCACCGCCACCTTCGCTGCAGCACAAGACACCAGCAAACCCCGCGTCAAGTTCACCACCAACATGGGTGAATTTGTGGTGGAGCTGGAGCCCGCCAAAGCCCCCAAAACGGTTGAAAACTTCCTGCAGTACGTGAACGACAAGCACTACGAAGGCACCGTCTTTCACCGGGTGATCGATGGCTTCATGATCCAGGGCGGCGGCTTTACCGCCGATCTGCAGCAAAAGCCCACCCGTGCCCCCATTCCCCTGGAAGCCAAGAACGGTCTGAAAAATGACCGCTACACCATTGCCATGGCCCGCACCGGCAACCCCAACTCTGCCACCTCGCAGTTCTACATCAACGTTGCCAACAACGACATGCTGAACGCGCCCCAGCCAGACGGCCACGGTTACGCCGTATTTGGCAAAGTGGTGCAAGGCCAGGCCGTGATCGACAAAATCCGCACAGTGCCTACGGGCAACCGCGGTATGCACCAGAATGTGCCCACTTCTGCCATCACCATCACCACGGCCGCCGTGGTCAAGTGATCGCGCAGACTCCGTTTTATTTCTCTCACAGAAAGTTTTGCCATGAGCAACCCACAAGTTGAACTGCACGTCACCATCAACGTGGCTGACACAGCCACCCAAGGTGTGATCACCATCGAGCTGGATGCCAAGAACGCCCCCAAGTCGAGCGAGAACTTCCTGAACTACGTGAACGCAGGCTTTTACAACGGCACGATCTTCCACCGCGTGATCAAGAATTTCATGATCCAAGGCGGCGGCTTTACGGCTGACATGAAGCAAAAGCCCACCAACGACCCCATCGAAAACGAAGCCAAGAATGGCCTGAAGAACGCCAAGTACACCCTGGCCATGGCCCGCACCAGCGACCCCCACAGCGCTACCGGCCAGTTCTTCATCAACACCGTGGACAACGACTTCCTGAACCACACTGCGCCTACTGGCCAGGGCTGGGGCTACGCCGTGTTCGGCAAGGTGGTCAAGGGTGAAGAAGTGGTGGACGCCATCAAGAAGGTGCGCACCACCCGCAAGGGCTTCCACGATGACGTGCCTTTTGACGCCGTGGTGATCGACAAGGCCGTGGCCCTGTAATTTTCCCCATGCAACCGTTGGAACTTGCCACGCAAGCAACGGATGTGAACTCGACCGTGCCCGCCATGCCTGAGCTTGTTGCTCCAGCGCATTGGCGCACGGTCGAATTCATTTCTGACCTGCACCTGGACCCCCGTGAGCCCGCCACCGTGCAGGCCTGGCGCGACTACCTGGCCACCAGCCAGGCCGATGCCATTTTCTTGCTGGGCGATATTTTTGAAGTATGGGTCGGTGACGACGCCCTGCTTGAAGCCGACAGCTTTGAAGCCAAATGTGCCAAAACCCTGCGTGCAGCAAGCGCTGAGCGCTCCTTATTTTTCATGGTGGGCAACCGCGACTTCCTGGCCGGAGACGCCTTCTTGCAAGCCACGGGCATGACCGGCCTGGCCGACCCCACCGTGCTGGTCTGGGGCGAGCACCGCATCGTGCTCAGCCACGGTGATGCGCTGTGCCTGGATGATGTGGAATACCAAAAATTTCGCGCCGTCAGCCGCTCTGCCGCCTGGCAGCAACAACTGCTGAGCCAACCCTTGGCCGTGCGCCGTGCCATTGGCAAATCAGCGCGCAGCGAAAGCGAACAGCGCAAACAATCGGGCGCCCCCTACGCCGATGCGGACGCTGCCATGACCGCGCGATGGATGGAGCAGGCCCAGGCCCAATGGCTCATCCATGGCCACACCCACCGCCCGGCCGACCACGCCCTGCCCGGTGGCGGCACACGCATTGTGCTCAGCGACTGGCACATCGACGGCGACACGCACCGCGCCGAGGTGCTGCGCGTCACGCAGCAAGGCGGCTGGCAGCGGCTGCCGCTCTGAACCGGCTTGCGCACGATGTGGAAGACGCTCTCCCGCTGGCTACCCGCACGCTTGGTACGCCATCTGGGCGTGCCACCGGATATTCCTGAAGCACTGTGGCAGGCCACGCTGCGTGATCTGCCCTTTTTGCAGCAGCTCTCCACGACCGAGCTGCTGCAGCTCAAGGCCCTGTGCGCGCACTTTCTGCAGCGCAAGGAGTTTGCCGGCGCCCAGGGGCTGGTAATCAGCGATGCCATGGCCCTGTCCGTGGCTGCACAGGCCTGTGTGCTGCTGATTCACTGGGGCACACCGCAGCAGGCATTGCGCTGGTACGACGACTTTGTGGGCATCGTCATCCACCCCGATGACATGGTGGCGCGCCGTAAAGTCCTCGATGGTGCAGGCGTTGTGCACCACTACGAAGAGTCGCTGATGGGCGAGGCCATGGAGCGCGGCCCCGTCACCCTCAGCTGGTCCGCCGTGCAGCGCGGTGGGCATGCGCACTGGGGCAGCTACAGCAATGTGGTGATTCACGAATTTGCACACAAGCTGGACATGGCCAACGGCGGCGTCGATGGCTGCCCACCCCTACCCGCAGGCTTCATGGGCTATACCTCGGCCGCACAGGCCAGGCAGTACTGGGCACAGACCTGGACAGCGGCCTACGCCGATTTTTGTGAAGCACTGGCCGCACACCAGCGTTTTGGTCAGCCCGCGCCCTGGCTGGATGCGTATGGCGCCACCGCACCCGAAGAGTTCTTTGCGGTCGCCTGTGAAGCCTACTGGCTGGCCCCAGCCACGTTTGCAGAGCACTTTCCCACGTTGCAGCCGTTGCTGGATGCCCTGTTCCAGCGCAGCACTGCGGCGGCGGCCCGCTAAAGCACACTAACTGGCAAGAAAAAGGCGCCTTGCGGCGCCTCTTGCAGATCCAGCCTTGTGGGGCGCTACGCGCTCAGGCGCATACCCGACATCTGCGCCAGCTTGGCCTGGTCCACATAGTTTCTTTGCTGTTTGAGCGCGAGCATAGGCTCTGCCTCACGCAGCATGGCGTAAATCTCTTCTTTGACCGCCAGCTTTTGCTTTTTCAGGTTCTCGATATTGACCTGCAAGCTCGGCGATTTGCGCTGCACCAGCGCCTCCACTTCTGCATCCAGCGCACTGTGCTTGTCACACAGGCGGCTGAAGTTTTTATCTGTAGCGCGCAGCTGCTCGATCTGTTCATGGTACTGGGTGAACATAAGCGTCCTTTCGTCAACAACAGGCGGGGCTGCCAAAAAAACGGCCCCAGGGGCAAACCGACGGTGCCAGAGCTTGCAGCCACTGCGGCCACAGTCCGGCAGGCCATCGCAGAAATGAAAAAAGCACCTTGCGGTGCTTTCACAAACAGTTCAGGCGGCGCTGGCGGCTTCTTTGCGCAGCAGGCCGTAGAGTTCTTCCTTCAATGCCAGTTTTTGCTTTTTCAGCACATCAATCTCGGATTGCAAAGCCGCGGAGCGCTTGTCCTCCAACTGCTTGACTTCGTGATCGAGCTTGTTGTGCTCATCAAAAAGGCGGCTGAAATGACGATCATGGCTGCGCAGGCGGGCGATCTGTTCTCGGTACTCAGGAAACATGCTTTACCTTTCATCCAATCCACAGTGACATGGTCAATCCGCTGCCGCAGATAGTCAAGGGCAGCGGCCATGGTTCATTGTGCACAGCCGATGAACGCAAAGATTGCGCCATGTAAACTTTGTAACAAAAGCATGAAAAACGCTGGTGCCACCTGCGCTACGCGCTCTTATTTTTGCAAATCCTTTACCGCACTGGCGCACTCAGACAACCACTGCATGCTGTCGCGCAGCTCTTGCGGATGGATGGTGTGCGCGCAGGGATATTCGCGGTAGCGCAGTGCCACCGGCGTGGCCTGGAGATGGTCGCGAATGGCATGGGCACTGGCCAGCGCAATCACCTGGTCCTGCGTGCCGTGGCTCACCCACGCACTGCGCCCCTGCAACTGCGCGCTGGACACCTGCTGCGCCAACGCTTCGGGCAGCAAACGGCTGTGCCAGATGCACACGCCGGACAGCAATGCGGGCTGCGTCAGCAACAGGCTCAGGCTCATGATGCCGCCCTGACTAAAACCACCCACGATGACACGTTCCAGTGGCACGCCCAGTTGCTGAGCGGCTTGCTGCACCGTCTGCGCCACCAGGGCGCGGCTGTGTGCCTCTTGCTCTGACGCAATGGTGCGGCTGCCATCCGGGTTCACGCTGAATTGGAACCAGGCGAAAGCCTGTGGCCCCATGGCGTAAGGGGCCTGCAGGCTCAGCACATGGTAGGCAGGCGGCACGTAATCTGCCAGCCCAAACAAGTCTTCAGCGTTGCTGCCCACGCCGTGCATCAACACCAGCAGCCAGGGTTGGGCCACGTCTGCAGCAGCGGGACGGTACAGGCCATTCAGGGGAAGGTTCAACATGGCAAGGCTTTCCAGTGCAAAAGTAAGAAGGTGCCAGCCAGTGTTTGCAAATTCACCATAAAAATGGCTTTAAACGCTTATCTATCCAGCGCTTTAAGCTATCAATCATGAATTAATGCAGCGCAAATGCATCCATGGCCAGCATGCCGTACATGACCTCACGACTCAGATAGTGCGGCTGGGCACCAGGGCCTGCGGCCCCGAGGGCAAAGTACAGCGGCAAAAAGTGTTCATCACTGGGGTGGGCGCGCAGCGCATGCGGGGCATGCTCGTGCCAGTCCAACAAAGTGTCGATGGCCCCCGCTTGCACCTGCATTTCCACCCAGCGGCTGAATTCCACCACATAGTCGCCCGCCTGCTGCGCACCACTGAAGAATTCGCGCAGATTGTGCGTCATGCTGCCACTGCCGATCAGCAGCACCCCTTGTTCGCGCAGCCTTTGCAAGGCCTGCCCCAGGGCATACACCGCACGGGCATCCGCCTGCTGGGGCAGCGCCACCTGCACCACGGGCACATCAGCCTGTGGCAACAGGTGCATCAACGGCACCCAGGCACCGTGGTCAAAGGGGCGCTGCGCATCGGCGCGCGCAGCAATCCCCGCTTGCTGCAGCAAATCCAGCACCTGCTGCGCCAGCGCGGGAGAGCCTTGGGCGGGGTAGCTCAGCTGATAGAGCGCAGGCGGAAAGCCGCCAAAGTCATGGCAGGTTGCAGGGCTCGGGTGGGTCATCACCTGCGCGCCCTGGGCCATCCAGTGCGGCGACAGGATGACCACGCCGCGCAGCTGCGGAAACTGGGTGCGCAAATCTTGCCCCCACTGCCGCAGCGCAGGGCCGGTGCTACCGGCGTCCAGCGCAAACATGGGGGAGCCGTGCGAGACAAACAGTGCAGGCACACGGGCAGCCACGGGCGGCACTGCGGGAGTAGAAGAAAGAGTGGGTTGCATCCAGCTCATATTAGGTTGTCTCGCACAACAAACTAGATAACAACAATCACACGCACTGTCTCAAATATCAATGCAATCAATCTTGCACTTTGCCACGCAAGGCCTTGGTTGCCCCGGCGCGTTTTTTGGCGTCTACACGCCGCCGTTGTGAGGCGCGCGTAGGCTTGGTGGCCTTGCGCGCTTTGGGGACATGGGCCGCCTGCGCGATCAGCGCATGCAGGCGCTGCAAGGCGTCTTGCAAATTCAGCTCCTGGGTGCGGTGGCTTTGCGCCTTGATCACCACCACCCCGTCCTGCGTGATGCGCTGGTCGGCCTGGGCCAGCAACCGGGTTTTCAGCTCCTGCGGCAGCGAAGATGCATGCACGTCATAGCGCAGGTGCACAGCACTGGAGACTTTGTTGACGTTCTGCCCACCAGCCCCCTGTGCACGCACCGCCGTCCAGCTGACTTCATCGGGCTGCAGTGTCCAGCGCATATCCCGGCTTCAGGCCGCCAGCAGCGGCAGCAGCGCGGCGTGAAAAGCGTCGGGCCGCTCATACTGTACCCAGTGGCCAGCGTCGGCCACGCACTGCAGGCCTTGCCACTGCCGTGCACTGCCTGCCATCCGTGACGCCACCTCATTCAGCGTGCCAGGGTACAAAGCATCGCTGGCGCCATAAATGGCCGCCACCGGGCATTGCACCTGCGCCAGCGAGCGCACCAGCACATCGGTGCTTGATATGCGGCGGCGAGGCAGCTGGTCGCGCTGCACATTGGCCACGTGCAGGGCCACGGTGTCGCGGTCAATGCGGCTGCGGTCGCGCAGCATCAGCTCACCGAGGTTGTAGATGTGGTGCAGCAATTGCGCACGCGGGTCCTCCAAATGGCGCCAGCCCTTGAGCTTGAACGGATGCTTGTTGCTCAGACCAATACCCGGCGCGCCCACCAGCACCAGTTGGTGCACCAGATGCGGATAAGCGGCAGCGAGCATGCCGGCCGTCATGCCACCAAAGGAAAACCCCACCAAACGCACGGCCTGCAATGGGAATTGGGTTTCCAGCACGTGGGCCAGGGTGGGCAGCATGCCATCCGCATCACTCACGCCAGCGGGTGCGTCGGATGCGCCAAAGCCGGGCAAATCCAAGGCACATACGCTGTGACCGGCCTCCAGCAACGGGCCAATGCTGCGCACCCAGTGCGTCCAGCTGCCACTGCCGCCATGAAACAGCACCACAGGCGGCCGCCCATTGGGCTGCGCCGGTGTCCAGCTGCGCAGCACTGTCTGGCCACTGTCATGCGGCACGGTCACGCGCTGCGCGCGGGCCTGCCAGGACTGCACCTGCGTACTTTGCACCTGCCCTGCAGCAATCGCCGCAACATCTGCATCGCTGCCATCCCATGGCAGCACCGTTGGCATTGTTTGATCACTCACTCGACTGCACCCTCACGCTCCAACTTCACTGGTCACGTCCCTTACCACTGCGCCACCGCATCGATGGAGATGGCGTAGCCCGCCACACCCAGGCCGCAAATGACAGCCCGTGCCACCGGCGAAAGATAGGAGTGGTGGCGGAACGCTTCGCGCGCATGCACATTGCTGATGTGCAGCTCCAGCAAATGCACCCCCGTGCCTTTGACGGCATCCATCAAGGCAACGCTGGTGTGGGTGTAGGCCCCGGCATTGAAGATCAGGCCTGCCAGTTCGCCCTTGGCATGCAACTGGCCCGCCTCATGGATCCAGTCAATCAGCTGGCCTTCATGGTTGCTTTGGTGAAAAAGCAGCGCCAGGCTGTGGCGTGCTGCTGCTTGTTCACACAAGCGCTGCACATCTGCCAGCGTCTGCGCGCCATATACCGCGGGCTCACGGATGCCCAGCAGGTTCAGGTTCGGGCCATTCAGGACAAATACGGTCTTCGCCATTGCAACCACTCTTTGAAACAACAAGAGCCGCGATTATGCGGCTCTGTCGGTGCGACCTCTGTCACCCATGGCGATCACTGATCAATCGTCGTGATCGTGGCGATGGTGGCGGTACTTGGGGCGGTGGTGCTTGAAGTGCTTACCGTAGCCCCGTGGTGGTGGGGGCGGCGCCCAATAGCCATAAGGGGGCGGCGCGGGATAGAACGCCACAGGCGGAGGTGCTGGGCGGTAGTAATGCACCCGAGGAGGCGGTGGTGGTGGGGGCGGCGCCACATAGACCGGCACGCCTGGGACGTGAATCCCTACGGAAATCCCTACATTCCCGGCGTGCGCACTGCCGCCCATCACGGTGGCCAGCAGCCCCAGCGCAGCCACCGCATGGCGTGCGCGCAGGCGCATCTTGGTCAAGGTCAGGTTCATGCGACAGCGTCCTTTCAGTGTTGTATGCAGCCTCTAACGCACGAGCCTGCGCAACGGATGTCACACAAACCGTAAAATCTTGTATCCAGACGTTGAAACTGCAACACCCGCAGAGCCTGCCTTTTCTTGCGCGGCGGCCTACAATCAGCAGCTTATGAGCACACCCGCCAACACCCACAACGACACCACGGAAGTGGTCAAGCCCACCAACTTCCTGCGCCAAATCATTGAAGCCGACCTGGACAAAGGCACTTACGCCCAGCGCCACTGGGGTGGCACGCCAGGTGATGCCCAGCACCACCAGAGCGGCCAGGTGGACCAGGCCAAGATCCGCACGCGCTTTCCGCCCGAGCCCAACGGCTACCTGCACGTGGGCCATGCCAAGTCCATCTGCCTGAACTTCGGTCTGGCGCGCGACTTTGGTGGCGCGTGCCACCTGCGCTTTGACGACACCAACCCGGAAAAAGAAGACCAGGAATACGTGGACAGCATCAAGGATGCTGTGCAGTGGCTGGGCTTTGACTGGCAAGGCGCCAACGGCGAAAGCAATCTGTACTACGCCAGCAACTACTTCGACTTCATGTACCGCTGCGCCGTGTACCTGATCGAACAAGGCCTGGCCTATGTGGATGAGCAATCTGCCGACGACATGAAGGCCAACCGCGGCGACTTCACCCGTCCCGGCGTGAGCAGCCCGTTCCGCGACCGTTCGGTGGCCGAGAACCTGGCCCGCTTTGAAGACATGAAGACCGGCAAGCTGGCCGACGGCGCCGCCGTGCTGCGCGCCAAGATCGACATGGCCGCACCCAATATCAATCTGCGCGACCCCGCCATCTACCGCGTGCGCCATGCCGAGCACCATAACACCGGCAACCAGTGGTGCATCTACCCGATGTACACCTTTGCGCACCCGATTGAGGATGCGTACGAGCACATCACCCACTCCATCTGCACCCTGGAGTTTGAAGACCAGCGCCCGTTCTACGACTGGTTGCTGGACCACCTGCGCGCTGGCGGCCTGATTGATGCGCCCCAGCCCCGCCAATATGAGTTCTCGCGCCTGAACCTGACCTATGTGGTCACCAGCAAGCGCAAGCTCAAGCACCTGGTGGACAGCGGCACCCTGAACGGCTGGGACGACCCCCGCATGCCCACCATCGTCGGCCTGCGCCGCCGTGGCTACACGCCCGCATCGATCCGCAACTTCTGCGAACGCATTGGCGTGACCAAGGACTACAGCTGGATCGACTACGCCACGCTGGATGGCTGCCTGCGTGAAGACCTCGAGAATCAAGCCCACCGCGCCATGGTGGTGCTGGACCCGGTCAAGCTCGAGCTCACTAACTGGGTCGAGGTGTTTGGCAGCGCCGACCACCTGGAAGCCTGCCACCTGCCCGCCCTGCCTCATCACGGCAACGAACCCGCCATTGCGCCTGACCGCCACTTCACCATTGGTCGCGAAGTGTGGATTGAGCGCGAAGACTTTGCCGAAGTGCCGCCCAAGGGCTACAAGCGCCTGTTCCCCGGCAACAAGGTGCGCCTCAAAGGCGGTTATGTGATCGAGTGCACTGGCTGCGAGACGGATGCCGATGGCAACGTGACCAAGGTGCTGGCCACCGTGGTGCCCGACACCAAGAGCGGCACCCCCGGCGCCGACGCGGTGAAGGTGAAAGCCGCCATCACCTGGGTGGGCGTGGCCGACGGCGTGCAAGCCGAAGTGCGCTTGTATGACCGCCTGTTCACCGATGCCCAGCCAGACGCTGGTGGCAAGGACTACCTGAGCCTGTTGAACCCCGGCAGCCTGAAAGTGGTAACCGCCTATGTGGAACCTTCGCTGAAGGCCGCACAGCCGGACGAGAAGTTCCAGTTCGAGCGCTTTGGCTACTTTGTGGCCGACCGCAAGGACCACAACGCGGCCAAGCCAGTGTTCAACAAGATCACCGGCCTGAAGGATTCGTGGGGCAAGTAACAGCGAGCGCCACACGGTCTGCATGAAACAAAGGGCTGCCTTCGGGCAGCCCTTTTGCATGAAAGCCGCCCTGCTGGCACTGTCTCTGCCCGAAAAGATTGCTGACCCCAATCGCATGTCAGCGCTTGTGCCACTTACCCAAGCCGCTAGCAATTTTGAGAACAAAAAACAACAACCTCATCACCATGCGCGAAAGCGCAAGCCGCCTCCCTAGAATCGGGCTGCACAAGGCACACCTTGTGCACACGCACGACCGACGAGGGGAAATCATGAAGAAAGTGGTCATTGGCCTACTCGGCGCAGGCGCTCTGGCAATCGCTGGCGGGCTTGCGACGAGCTATTACATCGGCGAAAAGATCCAGGCTTCGCTGGAGCAAACGGCCGAGGCTTGGAGCACCGAAGATGGCTTCACCGTGCGCGTGCTGCAGTACGACCGTGGCTGGCTCACCTCGCAGGCACAGACCCTGTGGTCATTTGCCACCGAAGAGGAAACGTACGACATCACCGTCACCCACGACATCTTGCACGGCCCCTGGCCCATGGGGCAGGCTGCCAAAGTGGTGTCGCGCTTTTTGCTGCCCGATGACAGTGAGCCCCAGCTGATCGAGGCCCTGCGCCAAAAAGCCCCGCTGGAATGGACAACGCTGGCCAACTGGGCGGGGAAAACCACGCACACCCTGTTCTCACCCAACTTTTCCACCACGTTTGAAGACGGCTCCTCCCTCACCTGGGGCGGACTGCAAGCGGAGTGGACACTGTCTGCCGAGCGTGACAGCACCCAGGGCTTTGTGCGCATGCCCATCTTGCGCGTGACCGTGGAAGACGGCAGCCGCATGGATGTGGAAGACACGGAATTCACCTTTGACACGCACATCCCCCAAGGTCACAGCTTCTGGATTGGCCCCAGCGCCTTGAAGATGGGACTGATGTCGGTGCAGGACACGGAAAGCGAAATGCAGCTCAAACTGCAGCAGCTGGAGATGAACGCCAGCAATGTGCTGCAAGACACGCTAGTGCAATCCGGCCTGGATGTGCAGCTCGCTCAGGTACAGACCCACACCTACAGTGCAGACAAGCTGGCTTTGCAGGTGGAATTCAAGAACCTGGACGCCAGCTGGCTGGACCAGGTCATGCAGTGGGTACAAGCCGGCTCCGATACCGAGCACATGGATTGGCTGCGCAGCCTGCCCCAACTGCTGGCCGGCAAGCCAGAGCTGGCCATCACACGCCTGGGCCTGAACAGCCCGGACGGCCCCGTCTCCCTGTCCGCACGGATTGCCTACACCGGCACGTCGCCGGACGCCTTTGACCCCGGCACCGACCTGGAAGGGCAGATGCAAACTTCCATGCCCCTGCCCACTTTGGCGCAGCTGCTGGAGCGCAAAGTGCGCAGCGACTATATCGACCTGCTGGAGCAAATGAACCACGAGCTGGATGCGCAGGCGCTGCAAGAGGCCGTTGATGATGGCGTGGGCAAACGCCTGAAAGCCCTGCTGGGCGAAGGCGTGCTGCAAAAGCAGGGCGAGACCGTCCAAGCCTCGCTGGACTTTGCCCAGGGCACCTTCAAGCTCAACAACCAGCCCAAAACGCTGCAACAGCTGCTGAGCCTGGGCAGCGCCCTCTAGCCCTGCCCCCAAGCTGAATCCAACCCAAAGGCTGCCTCAGGCAGCCTTTTTTTATTACACAAGAAAAAAGCCTCTAACGCTTATACAGACTAGGCTGAAAGCTATGCTTTTGCATGCCTAGGCGTATGTTTGCACCCCATGCTTGCCATCCACCAAGGCCCCAGCGGACAGCGACATCATCAGCAGCGCAATCCGCTCATGCATGATCACGGTGTGTGTATTGCGGGAGTCCACCATGTACTGGCGCAGCTGCTCACGCACCTTGGCCGCACCGGTCACATCAATGATGATGTCCACGCCCGCCCCCTGCCCCAGCAGTTCCATGAAGTTCTGCGTCACAGGAACACCGTGCTGGCGCGCCAGGGTGATGCCGGGCAGCTCCAGATTCAAATCCGCCACCCCCAGCAGCTGCACAAAGGGGGCATCCAACAGCTGCTGCAGCAGCGGGGCACCGGTTTCACCAGCACCAATCATGACGATGCGAAATGCTTGCATTGATCCATTCCTTCCATAAATACGCCGCGCCCATACCGCGCGCAACAGGGGCAGAGTGTCATCGCGCGCACCGCCGCGCTTTCTGCGCCACGTCAAGGACTCCGCAAGCGGCACAAGTCGCCTTCTGACGTGCCAGCACGGCTGCAGCACGCCACAATGCAGGGATGCCAATCGGAACTACGGAATTTCATATGCAGCGTCGCCAATATCTTGCCGCTATGGCCCAACTCGGCGCCTGTGCAGCACTGCCGGCCTGGGCCGCGCCCGCCGCCACGGAAGGCTCCGTGTTCCCGCTGGACCGCCGCGTGCCTGGTGGGGTGGCCCGCCTGTCACTGGGCCCGTCCTCTGTCACCCCCAAAGTCACCACCGCTGAAGGCATTCCGGTTCTGGTCGTGGGGGACATGATTGAGTGGACCGCACTGGTGGGCATTCCGCTGTCCGCCAAACTGGGCGTGCACACCGTCACCGTGCGCAATGACGACGGCATGCAATCGCTGGACTACACGGTGCACGATCAGGCCTATGCGGAGCAAAGCCTCAAGGTCGCCCCCAAGACGGTAGATCTGGCAGCCAAAGATCTGGCCCGCCATGAGCGTGAGCGTGCGCACCAGCAAACCATCATGGCGCTCTTTAGCATGCCAGCCCCCGAGTTGTCTGCGCTACCCATGCGCCAGCCTTGCCCGGGGCGACGATCCAGCAGCTTTGGCCTGCGCCGCGTTTTCAATGGGCAGTCACGCAATCCCCACAGCGGCATGGACATCGCCGCAGCCACAGGCACGCCCATCGTGGCCCCTTTGCCTGGCAAGGTGGTGGATACCGGGGATTATTTCTTCAACGGTGGAACCGTCTGGCTGGACCACGGCTGTGGCCTGCTGACCATGTACTGCCACCTCTCCAGCACGCAATGCAAGGTTGGAGATGTACTGTCCACCGGACAAGCCTTTTGCAAAGTCGGGGCCACGGGCCGTGTCACGGGGCCACATTTGCACTGGGGGGTGATGCTCAACCGCACCATGGTGGACCCGGCGTTGTTTCTCGCCTAATCCTGGGCTAACGCTTGCCACGCAAGCGTTAGCAGCTATGCCATTTACTTGCGCTTGCTGCCACCCACGGTGTCTTGCGGGGTGTCGATCAGCAGATAGCGGCGCATCAGATCAAAGAAGCTGTCGTAGAACTGGCCACTGGCCACTGTTTCGCTGCCGATTTTGATCATCGAGTCATGCCCAGCCGCCACGGGCACCGAAACCGTTCCCAGCATGCTCACACCCAGGCTGGCCGAATTGCTGGCCATCTTGAGGGCAAAGCTATCTTGCAAAGCACTCACAAAGCCCATGCTGAGCGAGCCATCCCCGCTTTCCGGGACGCAGGTCACGCGAATATTCATCTGCACATGGCGATCCGACTGTGGCTGAAAGCTTTTTTGTCCTTCCACCACCTCTTTGTCGGCCTTGTTGATGATGTACCCCTGGCTCAGCAATGCGCGGCGTGCAGCCTCACAGGTTTGCGCTGGTGTTGCGTCAAACAAGCGTGAATAGGTGGCCGCCGAACCGAATTTCTCTTCCACCTGGGGCATGGTTTCCGAAGTGGACTTCTTACCCAAACCGCCGCAGGCGGTCAACAGCACAGCCATGCCCATCACAGAGAACGCACACACTACCCGATGAGCCGAATTGCCAGCGAAAAATTTGGACATGACTGCTTCCACGAAACCTGTGATTGTGTACCCAGAACTGAAGCGCTGCACCACGTGCAACGTATCGCTCACGATTTTATAGCTACTTCCATTGACGCACTTCGACCATGGCAAAGTGCTTGCCGGCATAGCCAGCGCCCACATCAAAGCGACACCCCCACAAAATGGCAAAGTGCTATTTCGCCTTGCCTGCAGGCCTTTCTCTCACATGCTTGAATGACCGTGTATTTCACACATATATCAGGGAGGTGATTGCGACATGTTGTCCTTGAAATCCATGGGAAGCGCCTGCGCGCTTGGTGCATCGTTCTTGCTAGGTTGCACCACGCATTCGGCTGATTTATCCACAGCAGCGCCATCCACAGGCACGCGCCCCAGCTTGCAGTCTCACCACTGGCAATTGCAAAGCGCACTGAACGCCCAAGGTGCAGCAGATACCCAGTGGCAGCTCCCATCCACCGACAGCAGCCCAGCACGCATCGTGGGCTTACGCTTCACTGAAGGCCAAGGGGTCAGCGTGGATCGCCTGTGCAACCTCGTGCACGGCGGCTACACCACACAGGGCCAGCAAATCCACATCTCACGCGTTGCCTCCACCATGATGGCCTGCGCAGATACCGCGCTGATGCAGTTGGAAAAAAACGTAGCCCAACAACTGTCTCAAGCCCGCACATGGGACATCACAGGCACGGCCAACCCCGTATTGGCATTGCAGTTTGCAGATGGTTCAACATGGCGGTTCACCGGCACCCCCACCCACGAAACCCTGTATGGCCGCAGTGAGCGCATTTTCTTGGAAATTGCTCCGCAGAAAGTGGCCTGCAACTCAGCTTTGATGCCTGGCGGTCAGTGCCTGCAGGCACGTGAGGTTCAATACAGCGAACAGGGCATCAAGCAGTCGGTCGGCCCATGGTTTACCTACCTCGGAGCGATTGATGGCTACCAGCACCACCCCAGCGTGCGCAATGTCCTGCGCATCAAGCGGTTCACGCGCAACCCTGCCCCAGCAGGGGCCTCCAAGTATGTGGACGTGCTGGATCTGGCCGTTGAGAGTGAAATCGTGCGCTAAGTGCGCAGTGCTGCGCTAACGTGATCCAGCAAAAAGCCCTTGCGCATTGGCAAGGGCTTTTTATGAGGTCAGAGTTGTACCCAACATCTGTGGGTCCAGCTGTGGACAACCTCATGAACAAGTGCGCAAACCCAAGTCCCGCCTGCGTTTGCAGCCATTGCTTAAATCTCAGGCAATACAGGACATGCAGATGCCTGGGGTCAATTACACGAAACGAAACGTTCCATCAACAAACATCGAAGCACGGTGACCACGCTCACTCAGCTCATCAGCGTACGACCAGAAGGCCTTCACCTTGCCATTTTCTGTATCGATGATCTGGCTGACCGTGAACCCTGTTTTTTCAATCCAGTTCAGGAAGTGCAAGGTGTCCGACAGCTGCAGATAACTGAGTCGCTCATGGCCTTGCGTGACATTGCCATTCTTGTCAGTGACGCGCCACATCAAATCACCGCGTGCGGAATAGCTCACCTGCGCCGTACTTTCTGGAAATTGAATCACAGCTTCCCGACCCAACAAGGCGCCTGTGTAATGCATTGTCATTCGATACCCCTTCATTTCTCTGCAGCACTGAATCATTCAGTGACCATGGGGTGAATTGTTCAATGCCTGCCTGCTGCACGCCTGTGGGAATATGACCCAAGATCAAGCAATCACTCCAGCGTAAATGGGGATAGGTTGAAAGGCCGTTGTCACGAGCACTTGTGCGAAGTGCCCGCTTAAAAAGACTGCTGATATCGCACCAAGCACAGCTTGTCGAAGTTGCACTGCAAGCCTTTCATCTGCTGTACCAGCAAGGCTTTCACATCGACAGGCAAGCTTTTACGCAATACCCGCTGGTAGGACGAGAGCAAGCTGCGTTCGCGCTGTTCGCACACTTCAAACACCTGTGCAGGTGCCCACTCAGACAAACTGAATTTGAATTTGACCCACTGAAAATGCAAGTGCTGCAGCCATGGCTGGCCTATGCGCAATGGCTGCGCATCAGCCTCACACCAAGGATCTAACGCTTGCACAAAGCTTTGCAACAACACAATGTGGCGTGCCATCACCTGCGCTGCGAAGTCATCCATCGGGGCTGTGCGCATGCGCTCCAGCTCATTGACCAGCGACTGGCAGCCCTTGTACAGGGGAAGTAGCGACCCTGCCACGTCGCGGCCATGCCAGACTGCGGGGGCATATTGCTGCATTTTTTGCATTTGCAGACTGGCGTGTTCCCAAGCATCTCTGACCGCCAGGTGCACCTCACGCCACGGCAGCAAGCTGGTGGCACTGCAGGCGGCCCACAGCAACTCCAGCTCTTTCGCAAAATCCGTAAAACCAGCATCGGGATGCTGCAAGGCCCAGCGCCAACCCAACTCATACGCGGGCTTGTACTGATCGTAGCCCCGCCCTGCAACGTAGTAGGGCTCTTGCGCAAAGTGCACATGCCAGTAGGCATCTTCCTGCTCCGAAACCATCCGCATTTGAATGTCAGCAGCCAGCTCTGGCACATCCATGGAGGACAGGCCAGCCAACGCCCCTAAATGCGTTGTCACATCACCGGAATGTGAGATGTAAAGAGAAGGCACCATGCAATTCAACCATCCAAAAAACACCGCAAACCTCTACAAAAAACGGGTTTGCTCTTGGTTGAAATTGTCAAAAACTGTGCCAAATCCGACAGTCGGCATAGACAGCCGGTGCTTGTAGGACGTTCCACCTAAACCGCAACCCTCTCGAACGTAAAAAAAGGACATATGCATGCATATGTCCTTACTTCCTTTACCAAGCGCACTGGGCGCTTAATTTTCAACAGCGCTTAGTCCGCGCCATCTAAACCCAACTCCTGAATTTTTCGAGTGATGGTGTTACGGCCTATGCCCAAGCGCAATGCGGCTTCCATGCGCTTGCCATGGGTGAGCCCCAAAGCGGTCGTAATCAAGCTGGATTCAAAGCGTTGGCTCAACACGTCCCACACCTCTTTGCAATCGCTTTGCAAGAGTTTGCGGGCTTCAGCCTCCAGCAGCACCTCCCACGCAGGCGTATTGCCAGAGCTCTCGCTTGGTAGCGCCGCCACTGGCAAAGCCAAGGGCTGCGCCAACACCGGTTCAGGCGCAACGGCAGCGACAGCGCCTACAGCACCTGCCGTCGCAGGCAACGTATCCGACGCACCACCCAGCACTTCTGGGGGCAAATCCTGCACAGAGATTTGCTGCGCGGGGGCCATCACCGTCAACCAGTGGCAGATATTTTCCAACTGGCGCACATTGCCCGGGAAGCTGAACTGCGACAAACGCTGCAAAGCTGCCTCCGAAATGCGTTTGGGCTCGACACCCAGCTGCTTGGCGCTGCGCTGCAAGAAATACTTGACCAGCACCGGCACATCTTCAGCGCGCTCACGCAGCGACGGCAAGCGCAAACGAATCACGTTCAGGCGGTGGAACAAATCCTCACGGAAGACGCCATCTTTGACGCGCTGCTCCAAGTTTTGATGCGTGGCCGCAATCACTCGCACATTACTTTTGACTGCAGTGTGGCCGCCCACACGGTAAAACTGCCCATCCGACAGAACACGCAGCAGTCGCGTTTGCAAATCAAATGGCATATCGCCGATTTCATCGAGAAACAGCGTGCCGCCTTCCGCCTGCTCAAATCGGCCACGGCGCTGGGTTTGCGCCCCCGTAAAAGCACCGCGCTCATGCCCAAAAAGCTCAGACTCCAGCAGATCTTTGGGAATAGCTGCCGTGTTGATGGCGACAAAAGGACCGCCAGAAACCGGGGAGTGCTTGTGCAACGCACGGGCCACCAGTTCTTTGCCCGACCCGGACTCCCCCGTAATCAGCACGGTGACTGCGCTTTGGCTTAAACGGCCAATCGCACGAAACACATCCTGCATGGCAGGCGCTTGCCCCAGCATCTCGGGCATGACGGTCTGGCGCTCTTCCGCGACCTGCTCGCGCTCACTCTCTTCCACCGCGCGGCGAATCAATTCAACCGCCTTGGGCAAATCAAAGGGCTTGGGCAAATATTCAAAAGCCCCGCGCTGGAACGCAGACACTGCACTGTCCAGATCCGAATAGGCCGTCATGATGATGACAGGCAAATCGGGCTGCTTGGCATGCAGCTCTTCGAGCAATTGCAAGCCTGAGCCACCAGGCATGCGAATATCACTCACCAAAACGCGGGGACCTAGCTGCGCGGGGTCGCCTTCAGGCAAATCAGCCAATGCGGAAAGTACTTCACGTGGATTGCTAAAGCTGCGGGTGTCGAGGTTTTCACGAGCCAGCGCTTTCTCCAGGACAAAGCGGATCGAGGGGTCGTCATCTACTATCCAGATCGGCTTCATATGCGGTGTTTACCTTCCGTTGCTTGTTCTTGAGAGTCCCCGGATTTAGGGCAGCGGGATGAGGATTCGAAAATCTGTACGCCCGGGCATGCTTTCACATTCGATAAGGCCATGATGGCGCTGAACAAATGTCTGCGCCAGTGGTAGCCCCAAGCCCGAACCACCATCCCTGCCAGTCACCAGCGGATAGAAAATCCGCTCCTTGATGTGATCTGGCACGCCGGGGCCGTTGTCAATGACATGCAATTCCAATGCCAGTCTGTGGCGCTGGCGTCCAATTGTCACCTGCCGTGCCACCCGCGTACGCAGTGTGATCTCTGCCTCGCCACTGCTTACCCTCTCCGCCAGCACCTGCGCAGCGTTTTGAACAATATTGAGCAGCGCTTGAATCAGCTGTGCGCGATCACCCTTGAACTCGGGGATGGAGGTGTCGTAGTCTCGGCGAATCTTCAATCCCTGCGGATATTCCAGCAACACCAGGGAGCGCACGCGCTCACACACCTCATGGATATTCAAATCCACCAGCTGGTGAGGGTGGCGGTGCGGCGCTAGCAGCCGGTCCACCAAACTTTGCAGCCGATCGGCCTCGTGGATGATGACCTGGGTGTACTCGCGCAGCTCCTTGCTCTCCAGATCCATCTCCAGTAACTGCGCCGCCCCCCGAATGCCTCCGAGCGGGTTCTTGATCTCATGCGCCAAATTACGGACCAGCTCTTTATTGGCCTGGGCTTGCTCCACCAAGCGTTCTTCACGATCTTGGCGCGCCTGCTGCTCCAGCACCCACAACTCAATCAGCCGCAAGTCTGTGTGCTCAATGGCCGTCACGGTCACGTGTACAAACAGTGGCTCTTGCACCGTACGCTGCAGGCCGGTATCAAAGCTCATGGCCGCATAGCTTTGCCTGTCCGCCGAGCTCAAACCTGTCCTCAAAAGCGCTGGGGCCGACAGATACTGGGCAAATTCTGCCCCCTCCAGCATGCGGCGCGACATGCCCACCGCACTCTCCAGCGCCGAATTGGCAAAAACAACAGCCCCTTGTGCATCCACCACCACCGCCAAGGTGGAGAGAAAATCCAAAGCAGCAAAACGCTGTGCGAGGCTGGAGGTGTCAAACGCCATGAAACACTAGCTTTCTAAAAGATCATCCGCCGGTATGGCGCGCAAGCTCGCGCTGAATACCGGCCACATCGGCTTCCTGCCGAGAAATATTGTTCTTCAACGCTTCCACGCGTTCATTAAAAACCTGCGGATTGCGTAGCTCCAACGCGGTCTTGGTGGGATTGCCCTCGTTGTACTCTGCTTTGAGCGCATTCAATTTGTCCTGCGCTTTATTCAACTCACCCTGCAAAATGGCGCGCGCATCGTTGTCACGTGCCTTTTGCTGGTTGGCATCAACCTGCGTTGCACGATTGCTGCTGGCAGGTTTTGCTTCTGCACTGGGCGTCTTGGCAGCCCCACTGGCTCCACCGGTATGCACCACGGTGACATGCCCGCCATCCACCACCTGGCAATTGCGCTGCTTGGCAATGCTCGCACTGTTGGTGTATTCATTGCCGCAGCGGTAAATGCGATCTTGCGCCAAGGCCGCTGTTTGCAACGCACTGCCGAGTACACAACAGCTCACCATCCCAATCCATCGACTCATTTTCATGCCTCCATCCAAGCGTGGGCCGTACATGCCTTCAGGCATACGGTATGGATGCATTTTGCAATGCCCTGTACAGCTTGTCCTTGCTTTTTCCGACTTGGGCGCAGCATCTTTCCTACAAAAAAAGGCAGCCCATGGACTGCCTTTTTGCTGATGCGAACTGTGCCTGCCTGAGCAGGCACAGCCTTCACACATTACAGCGAGTAGTACATGTCGTATTCGACAGGGTGCACAGCCTGACGGAAGCGAGTCACTTCGCCCATCTTCAGTTCGATATAGGCATCGATCATGCTGTCGGAGAACACACCACCCTTGGTCAGGAACGCGCGGTCCTTGTCCAATGCTTCCAACGCTTGATCCAAGCTGTGGCAGACAGTTGGCACCAACTTGTCTTCTTCTGGAGGCAGGTGGTACAGATCCTTGGTCGCAGCTTCGCCGGGGTGAATCTTGTTTTCCACGCCGTCCAGACCCGCCATCAGCAGGGCAGCAAAGCCCAGGTAGGGGTTCATCAGTGGATCAGGGAAGCGGGCTTCCACGCGGCGACCCTTGGGGTTGCTCACGTAAGGAATACGGATGGAAGCGGAACGGTTCTTGGCCGAGTAAGCCAGCTTCACAGGCGCTTCAAAGCCGGGCACCAGACGCTTGTACGAGTTGGTACCAGGGTTGGTGATGGCGTTCAGTGCACGTGCGTGCTTGATGATGCCGCCGATGTAGTACAGCGCGAAGTCAGACAGGCCAGCATAGCCGTCGCCTGCGAACAGGTTCTTGCCGTCTTTCCACACAGACTGGTGCACGTGCATGCCAGAGCCGTTGTCGCCAGCGTAAGGCTTGGGCATGAAAGTCGCGGTCTTGCCGTAGGTGTTCGCCACGTTCCAGATCACGTACTTTTGCAGCTGTGTCCAGTCAGCACGCTCAACCAGGGTCGAGAAACGTGTGCCGATTTCGTTTTGGCCAGCGCCAGCCACTTCGTGGTGGAACACTTCGACAGGAATACCCAGCGATTCGAGGATCAGGGACATTTCAGCGCGCATGTCTTGCGTGCTGTCGACGGGAGGCACAGGAAAGTAACCACCCTTGACGCGTGGGCGGTGGCCACGGTTGCCGCCTTCAAACTTGGTGCCCGTGTTCCAAGGTGCTTCGTATTCTTCGATTTCGAAGAAGGGGTTGTGAGGCTCAGTACCCCAACGCACGCCGTCGAAGATGAAGAATTCGGGTTCTGGACCAAAGTAAGCGGTATCGCCCAGGCCGGAAGCCTTCAGATAGGCTTCAGCGCGCTTTGCCACGGAACGTGGGTCGCGGTCATAGGCCTTGCCATCACCGGGTTCGATCACATCGCACTGCAAAATCAGTGTGGTTTCTTCAAAGAAGGGGTCGATGTTGGCGGTCGCGGGATCGGGCATCAGTTGCATGTCCGACGCTTCGATACCCTTCCAGCCAGCGATGGAAGAACCATCAAATGCGTGGCCCGAAGTGAACTTGTCTTCGTCGAAGTGCGACACAGGCACGGTCACGTGCTGTTCTTTGCCGCGGGTATCGGTGAAGCGGAAGTCAACAAACTTGACTTCGTTCTCCTTCACCATGTTCATCACGTCTGCAACGGTCTTAGCCATCAGGTTCTCCTGGAAAAGCGCTTCATAGAAAGTACGTCGTTAGGCAAGCACTTTATGTGCCAGCTTGCACCAACCACATCCATCCACTTTCAAAAGCATAAGGCCATGAAATTCATAGCTTCATGCACAGATCAATAATTCACCAATTTGGTGCACAAAAGAAGGGATTCAGCGGCCCCGCTTTTTTTGCACCATTTTAGTTACAGCACACTCACCACATTGGTGCACACCCACATACACATACAGCGCTGCACCAATATTGGCAACAGGCTGCACTTTACCTTGCTTCAGGGAGCGTCGGCACCTGCCCAGCCGCATCTGCTGCCTCACCGCGCAAGCTGTAGAGCGCCGCCAACCCGTAGTGGGCAAACCACAGGGAAGAGAAGGCCAGCACCAAGGCGTAAATCCATACGGCTATAGGAATCAGTACCCAAAAGGCCGCCGCAAAGACGATACCGGAAGCCCACACAATGCTGGGCGCTGCGCCGATGTAGCCACATACCAGCCCCATCACAATGAGGCGGTAACGGTGCACTTTAAAAATGGCTTGCCGCTCTGCTTTGCTGGCGTGCTCGGCCAAGGCATCAAACGTCATGACGCGGTAGGTGAGCCAACCCCAGATCAGCGGCGGCAACACCAAAATCAAAGGCGGCACCAGCCACAGCGGCACCGACAGCACCAAAGCCAGCAGCGCCACCGTTGTAGAGCCCGAGGCCCACAGTGCACTGCTCACCCAGCCACCGCCCTGCTTGCGCTGCAAATGGGGAAAGCGCCGCTGCGCCACCAGCTCCACCATCTTGGGCGTCATCACCACCGCCACCACAGCCAGCGCCAGCATGACCAGAATGGGGCTGAGTACCAGCACCACCACAACAGCAGCGGCCACGGCACTGGCCGTTGCTGTGGCCGTGCCCATCCAGCCCCACAGCCATTGCAGCCAGCTGGCCCGCTCCAGCCAAGACTGCACGGTCGTGACGGCTCCATCCCACCAGAAAAGCCCCACCAAAGCCACCATCAGCATTAGCAGCAACAGCGGGAATAAGGACCACGCAATCACCCTGCCCCGCAGGCAATCGGCCATTGCGCGCCACAGCGCATCCAAGATCATTTGCATGCCCGCCAGCATAACGAAGCCGCCCCGCATGCCCAGACAAAGCCCTGCCGCGCGGCAGTTCATAAAAAACAAGAGCGCTTAGCGCTCTGTATTCATAGATTTCAGATGTTTTTTGGTTTGAAGTGACCAAGTTGCAAGCGCAAGCTGCTCTTATTTATGAATTTTCGCCATAAAAAAAGGAGCCTACAGGGCTCCTTTTTTTGAGGTGACAAGCTGGATTACAGCTTCCACTTTTCCATCAGCTTTTCAGCATTCAGGTTGTCATAGCCCTCGAAAGGCTGGTGAATCCAAGGATTGGTCGGCAGGTCTTCCACCGAGTAGTCTGCCTTGAAGTTCGAGACACCCTTGGTCCAGATCACGGCAGTGCGCAATTCGGTGATGGGCTCGTAGTTTTCCTTCAGGCGCTTGACCACGGCGTTCAACGTCACGCCTGTGTCGGCCAAGTCATCCACCAGCAGCACGCGGCCAGCGATTTCACCCTTTGGGGTCGCAATGAAGCGACCGATGTCCAGATGCCCCTGCACCTTACCGGCTTCCGCACGGTAGGAACTGGTGGACATGATGGCCAAAGGCTTGTCGAAAATACGGCTCAAAATGTCACCGGGGCGGAGGCCACCACGTGCCAGGCACAGGATGGTGTCGAATTCCCAGCCGGACTGGTGAATCTTCAGCGCCAGCTTCTCAATCAAGCCGTGGTATTCGTCGTAGCTGACGTACAGGTGCTTGCCGTCTTCAGTCAACATGTGTGTGTCCTGTCTCAATGTCTTCGCAAGGAGCGTGTTTAAAAAGGCAGAAGCACTTAAGCAGCTGCGTAAGGGTTTTGCATCAGGATGGTGTGCGCACGGTCAGGGCTGGTCGAAACCATCGCGATCGGCACGCCGGTCACTTCTTCGATGCGCTGCAGGTAACGCTGCGCGTTAACGGGCAGCTTGTTGTAGTCCACCACGCCCACGGTCGAATCGGTCCAACCGGGAATCGCTTCATAGATAGGTTTGCAACGCTCGATGTCATCTGCGCCCAGAGGCAGGATGTCGATCTTTTCGCCATCAAGCTCGTAGCCCACGCACAGCTGCAACTCTTCAATGCCGTCCAGCACGTCCAGCTTGGTGATGCACAGGCCCGACAGACCATTGATCTGTGCCGAGCGCTTGAGCAGCGCGGCATCAAACCAACCGCAACGGCGCGAACGGCCGGTGGTTACACCTTTTTCAGCACCCACGGTGGACATGATCCAACCAGGTGTACCTTCCTTTTCCCATTCCAGTTCTGTCGGGAAGGGGCCACCACCCACGCGGGTGCAGTACGCCTTGGTGATACCCAGGATGTAGTGCAGCAGACCGGGGCCCACGCCTGCGCCAGCGGCAGCATTACCTGCCACGCAGTTGGACGATGTGACGTAGGGATAAGTGCCGTGGTCCACATCCAGCAATGTGCCTTGTGCACCTTCAAACAGCAGGTTGGCGCCTTCGGCGTGGGCGTCGTTCAACTCACGCGAAACGTCGGCGATCATGGGCTTGAGCAGCTCAGCATGGCGCATGGCTTCGTCGTACACCGCGTCAAACTGCACTTCGCCGTCCTTCATGTAGGCCGACAGTTGGGCACCGAAGTCAAACTTCTTGGAGCCCAGCACATTCACCAAAATGTGGTTGTGCAGGTTCAGCAGCTCGCGCAGCTTGGTCGCAAAACGCTCTGGGTGCTTCAAATCCTGCACGCGCAGTGCACGGCGAGCGATCTTGTCTTCGTAAGAAGGGCCAATACCCTTGCCGGTCGTGCCAATCTTTTGCACGCCACCTTGTTCACGGGCGGCTTCACGGGCCAGGTCCAGCGCTTGGTGGAAAGGCAAGATCAAGGGGCAAGCTTCGGACACGCGCAAACGGTCACGCACTTGCACGCCCGCCTTTTCCAGGCCTTCGATTTCTTCAAACAGCTTGCCCACCGACAGCACCACACCGTTGCCGATGTAGCACTTCACGCCAGGGCGCATGATGCCGCTGGGAATCAGGTGCAGCGCCGTTTTCACGCCGTTGATCACCAGGGTGTGACCTGCATTGTGGCCGCCTTGGAAGCGCACCACGCCTTGCGCGCTTTCGGTCAACCAATCGACCAATTTACCCTTGCCTTCGTCGCCCCATTGGGTACCGACGACGACCACGTTGCGACCTTTGGTTGCTTTCATAATCTCAAATCCGATGAATTGAAAAATGCCTTAAACGGCTTGCACGACCCATTGCCCGGCGCTTTGCACCAGTGCTCGGTCGCAGTGGAATTCGTCCACCTCGCTCTCATGCCCGGGAAGCACACAGACCACGGTTTCGCCTTGTGCGCGCAATTGCGCAATGGCCAGACTCAGTTGTGTATCGCTGCCCCAGGGAGCGCGGATGGCCGCCCGCAGCGGACGCGATGGCACCACCGACACCAATTGCTTGATGTCCAGCGAGAAGCCCGCCGCAGGGCGGTTGCGTCCAAAAACAGCACCCACTTCATCGTAACGCCCACCACGCACCAGCGCATCGCTGGCTCCGGGAACATAAACGGCAAAGCGTGTACCGCTGTAGTAAGAGTAGCCACGGACATCCGCCAGATCGAATGTCACTTGAGCTTGAGGAAACTGCGCCGCAAACCATTTCAGGTGGTGCAACACATGTTGTGTGCCGGGAATACCGGCCAAAGCCTTCTCCGCCTCATCCAGTACGCAGACATCGCCATACAGCTGCAACAAAGCTTGCAAACCTTCACGCGCAGTCTGGGGGAAATGTTGGGTCAGCGCCGCCAGCTCGGTCGCGTCTTTGGCAGCCAGCGCCGCATGCACCTTCTGCAGCACGCTGGCATCTGCCACCACACCAGCCAACAAGCTGCGTGCGATGCGGACATCACCCAGATCCACAGTAAAGCCACTCAGGCCTGCACCCTGCACGCATGCCAATGCCAAGCTCAGCGCTTCCACATCGGCCTCAGGGCCTGCATGACCGTAGATTTCAGCGCCAAACTGCAAGGGTTCGCGCGTGGCACGTGGACGATCAGGGGCTGCGTGCAGCACGGGGCCGCAGTAACACAGACGCGTCACACCCTGGCGATTGAGCAAATGCGCATCAATCCGAGCCACCTGCTGCGTCATATCAGCGCGCAAACCAAGGGAACGCCCTGAAATTTGGTCAACCAGCTTGAAAGTCTGCAGGTTCAGTGCTTCACCAGTGCCTGTGAGCAAAGATTCCAAATACTCCAAGAGCGGAGGCATGACCAACTCATACCCATAGCTGCGTGCCGTATCGAGTAAACCTCGACGCAACTCTTCGATGTGCCGTGCCTCTGAGGGCAAAACATCGGCGATGTGATCCGGCAGGACCCAAGCGGACATGGAAAAAAGGGGGAGGCTGTTAAAAACGTGATTCTATCGGCTATCGAAGCCTTGCCCTAGCAAAGGCTTAAGGCCTAGACATGAGACACGTTATTTAAGCTACCACAGCAGGACCAGACCGACTGCGATACACAGCAGGCCTACAAAGCGAATCTGACCGTCACGCAGGGCCAGCAGCTGGGTAAACATTTCTCGCCAGCCTTTGGGCGAAATAAAAGGGAAAAGACCTTCCAACACCAACAGCAAAGCCAAGGCTGCCCACCAAGAAACTTCTGTTTCCATATGGTGTGCTGACCTTGGTCTTCAGGACTAGGGAAGCCCTAGTCAGTTGCTATTGGAGCCGCTGCTGCGGTAGGACTTGAAGAAGTCCGAGCTGTTGGGATCCACCACCACCACGTCCCCCTTGTTCGCAAAGCTGGATTTGTAAGCTTCCAGGCTGCGATAGAACTTGGCAAATTGTGGGTCTTGACCAAAGGATTCCGCATACGTCTTTGCAGCTTGCGCATCCCCCTCGCCCTTGATCTTCTGTGCATCACGGTAGGCATTGGCCACCGTAATTTCACGCTGACGATCTGCCTCCGCGCGAATCTTCTCGCCTTCGGCAGCACCAGTCGAGCGCAGCTCGTTGGCCACGCGCTTGCGCTCGGCTTCCATACGACGATAAACCGACTCAGTGATGGTCTCTGCGTAATCCACACGGGTAATACGCACATCCACCACATCCACGCCCCATGGCTTACCAGCAGTCACCGCATTCAGCACCTCTTGCTTGACATCGGCCATCAGGGTATCGCGCTTGCTAGAGAGCAACTCGCGCACGGTGCGCTTGTTCACTTCTTCCTGGAAAGCATTGCGCACCACACGGTTCAGCTGCATGGAGCCGGCACTTTCATCCAGACCCACATTACGGATGTATTCCGATGGGTCACTGATGCGCCAGCGCACATACCAGTCGATCACCACACGCTGTTTTTCAGCGGTCAGCATGGGCTCGGTGTCTGTGCTGTCGAGTGTCAACAAACGCTTGTCGATGTAGCGCACATTCTGAAAAGGTGGCGGAAGCTTGAAGTTCAATCCCGGCTCTGTAATCACGCTCTTGATCTGCCCCAAGGCATAGACCACGCCAAATTGGCGCTGGTCGACGACAAAGAGCATGGAGCTCAGCAACGCGAGCAGCACCAGAAAGCTAGAGGCAATAAATCCAACTCTGTTCACAACAGATCTCCTCAGCGGGAATCGCGTTCGCGCGAACGTGCATCACGTACGCGAGAATCAACAGGGGTTGCAGGCACCACAGTCACACCGTTTTGCGTTTGTGTACGTGCAGTGGTTTCATGCGGTGGCTGCGCGGCAGCACCTGCACTTTGCATGATTTTGTCCAATGGCAAATACAGCAAATTGGAGCCGCTCTTGGAATCCACCAGGACCTTGGTCACATTGCTGTAGACCTCTTGCATAGTTTCTGTGTAGAGACGGTCGCGGGTCACCTGGGGTGCTTTTTTGTACTCAGCCACCAAAGAGCTGAATCGCTGTGCATCACCTTCTGCCTGCGCAGCAATACGCTCACGATAGGCGTCAGCCTCTTCCTTCAAACGCGCCGCGGTACCGGTTGCGCGTGGAATCACGTCGTTGGCATACGCTTGTGCTTCGTTCTTGGCACGCTCGCGTTCCTGACCGGCCTTGAGCACATCATCAAACGCTGCTTGCACCTGCTCAGGAGGACGCACACCACCTTGCTGCATATTGATGCCGACCACCTCTACACCCACCTTGTAGCGATCCAGAATGGTTTGCATCAAATCACGGACCCGGGGCGCAATCTGGTCACGCTCTTCAGCCAGAGCGGTGTCCATCTTCATTTTGCCCACGACTTCACGCACCGCTGTTTCCGCCGCTTGCACGACAGCCACATCGGGGTTCTTGCTCTCGAACAGCCAAGCACGGGCATCGCTCAATCGATACTGCACCGCAAACTTGATTTCAACGATGTTCTCGTCTTCCGTCAGCATGGCTGACTCACGCAACCCTGTGCTCTTGATGATGGTGTCGCGCCCCACATCCACCGAACGGATTTGCGACACATAAACCAGCTCGTGGTTTTGAACCGGATAAGGCACACGCCAGTTAAAGCCCGCACCCACCGTAGAGTGGTACTTGCCAAACTGCGTAATCACCGCCTGCTGACCTTCTTGCACGATGAAGAAGCCAGTTCCCAGCCAGATCAGCACCGCAATGCCAGCGATCACACCAACGCCAATGCCTGCGCCTTTCATTTCAGGCTGCGAGCCATTGCTACCACGAGGCCCCTGTGGGGGCTTTCCGCCAAACAAGCCTGACAACTTGCGATTGAGGTCGCGCCACAACTCATCCAGATCGGGCGGCTGGCCCGCCTGGTGGTTCTGTCCACGTGAAGGTTGGTGGGATGAAGGCGGCGGAGTGGGACGATCAGAATCCGGGCGCTGCTCGCCCTCCCCTGCCTTGTTGTCCTCTCCACGACCCCAGCGGGGATCATTCAGATTGAACATACCCCGCAAGCGTTCTGGCAGCACTGCCCAGCGATGGGCGCGATTCAGGAAATTCATGCGAAAAGTCTCAATTGGTATAGCTATGGACCATATTGCATTGTGCCCAAATGTTGGGTGGGCACTTTGCTCAATCGTCGTAGTCTTCAGGGGACATTAGGCCAGACAGTAGATCATCCTCACCGCCTTGCACCGCCCCTTCGTCGGGTGCATTGCGTGCTGCGATGGCGGCATCCGCCAAAATCTGGCGCAGCTGCGGCAGCCCTTGACCACTGCGCGCACTGACAAAGACACGGGGAACAGCGACCCCGTCAACCTCATAAGTATCTTGCAGCAGTGCAGGCGTACGCGCTTCTGGCAATGCATCTAGCTTGTTGAACACCAGCACCTGCGGAATTCCCAGGGCATCGATTTCACCAAGCACCTTGCGCACTTGATCCATCTGCTCCGGAAAAGTTTCATTGGAAGCATCCACCACGTGCAGCAAAAGGTCGGCGTCTACCGCCTCCTGCAGCGTTGCCTGGAATGCTTCCACCAGCCCGTGCGGAAGGTCGCGAATGAAGCCCACCGTATCGGACAGCGACACCGACATACCTGCTTCTGTCAAATACAGCTGGCGGGTCGTGGTATCCAGGGTAGCAAACAGTTGGTCCGCGGCATATGCACGCGCCTTCACCAAGGCGTTGAACAACGTGGATTTCCCAGCATTGGTGTAACCCACCAAGGAGATGTTAAAAACATCCCGGCGCTCACGCTGACGGCGCTGGGTTTGCCGCTGTTTTTTGACTTTTTGCAGCTTGTCTTTGGTGCGCTTGATGGCGTCCGCAATCATGCGGCGGTCCAGCTCAATTTGCTTTTCACCAGGACCACCACGCCCACCAATACCGCCCATCTGACGCTCCAAGTGGGTCCAGCGACGCACCAAGCGGGTACTGACGTACTGCAAGCGTGCCAGTTCAACTTGCAACTTACCTTCGTGGCTGCGCGCGCGTTGAGCGAAGATTTCCAGGATCAACAACGTGCGGTCGTTGACGGGCATCTCCATATGGCGCTCTAGATTTCGCTGCTGCGCAGGACTCAACGCCTGATCAAACAGTACTTCACGCGCACCATGCATCTGCGCCAGCATTCGGATTTCATCCGCCTTGCCGCTGCCGATAAACAGTGCTGCATCGGGTGCTTTGCGCTTGCAGGTAATGCGTGCCACAGGGTGTAAGCCAGCCGTCTGTGCCAGCAAACCCAATTCTTCAAGCTCGTTGTCGAAGTGTGGAAGACCAAAATCAACGCCGACCAAAACGACAGGGGTCGCGTTGGGGGAGGAACTGGCGTTTGCGCTCATACCAGCACCTCCCCTGCCCCGTACTGCTGCACAGGGAAGGGATAAGTCAACAATTTCAAGCGGCTGCTGCCTCGTTGTCGTTGCCTTCTGCCATGTTGAAGTTCACGGCGCGGCCGGGAACGATGGTGGAGATGGCGTGCTTGTAGACCATCTGTGTCACTGTATTGCGCAGCAACACCACGTATTGGTCGAAAGATTCGATCTGACCTTGCAGCTTGATGCCGTTGACCAAGTAAATGGAAACGGGCACATGCTCACGGCGCAATGCGTTCAGGAAAGGATCTTGCAGGAGTTGGCCTTTATTGCTCACGATATTCTCCGTGTTCGGAAATGTTGTTGTAAACCGACACCTTACCACAGCCGCTTCTGTGCATTTTTCCCTGCGGGATTCGTTCACACAAACGCTGTGGTGATGGCTTCCCGCCTCAGTCGGTATAGGGATTGTGGGAAGTCTTGAACTCAATACGCAAGGGTGTTCCAACCAGATCAAACTCTTTGCGGAAACGCCCTTCCAAGAAGCGCCGGTAAGCATCCGTAATGTGCTCCACGGAATTTCCGTGCACCACGATCACGGGAGGATTCATACCGCCTTGGTGCGCATAACGCGGCTTAGGTCGATAAGCTCCCACCTTCTTAGGTGTTTGATACTGCACAGCCTCCATGAGCACCCGTGTGAGCACGGGTGTCGGCATTTTGCAGGTGGCCGCCTTGTGCGCCTGCACGATGGATGCCCACAGCGGCCCCAAGCCTTGGCGCTTGGTGGCCGAGATAAAGTGCAAGGCAGCAAACTTCAGGAAGCCCAAACGGGTTTCGATGGCGCGCTCCACCAGTTGGCGCTGGTAGTCGTCCACAGCATCCCATTTGTTCACGGCCACGACGACCGCACGGCCACTTTCCAAGACATAGCCTGCAATGTGCGCATCCTGGTCTGTCACGCCTTCGGTGGCGTCGATCAGCACGACCACCACGTTGGCGTCTTCGATCGCCTGCAAGGTCTTGACCACCGAGAATTTCTCAATAGCTTCAAACACGCGACCTTTGCGGCGCAAACCTGCAGTATCGATCAACTCGAACTTTTGACCATTGCGCTCAAACGGCACCGAAATCGCATCCCGCGTAGTGCCTGGCATATCGAACGCTACCAGGCGCTCTTCACCCAGCCATGTATTGATCAGTGTCGATTTGCCGGCATTCGGGCGCCCCGCCAAAGCCAAACGCACAGGCCGTGCTTCGACATCTTCAATGGTTTCTTCTTCTGGCACTTGCAACTGCAAAGGTGCCAGCGCCAGCTCCACCATGTCTTTCACGCCCTGGCCGTGCGCAGCAGAAACGGGATACACCTCTCCCAAGCCCAACTCAAAGAACTCAGAAAGTTGTGCTCCGGCTTTCATGCCTTCCGCTTTGTTGGCAACCAACAAGCAAGGCTTACCCAAGCGACGCAGGTAATTACCGATATCGTGATCTTGGGCGGACAAGCCATCGCGCGCATCCACCACAAACACCACCACATCGGCCTCGGCGACCGCCTGGCGGGTTTGCTTGGCCATCTCCTTGAAGATGCCCTTGGATGCATCGGGCTCAAAACCACCCGTGTCAATCACGATGTACTCGTGCTTACCTTGGCGCCCCTGGCCGTAATGGCGGTCGCGCGTCAACCCAGCAAAGTCAGCAACGATTGCATCGCGTGACTTTGTCAGTCGGTTAAACAAGGTTGATTTGCCCACATTGGGCCGCCCGACGAGGGCAATAACTGGCTTCATTCGAAAAATTCTGTCAATCCGGGCGGAAGCCGTAAATGCCACCACCGCGTGTCACAACCACCAACGTATCGGCAGCCACCACTGGTGCCACAGCCACACCAGTTCCATCTGTTGTCAGTCGATTCAGGTGCGAGCCGTCTTTTCTGGACAGCATATGCACCAACCCCGACTCATCCGCAGTTACCACCGCACGACCCAGCACCAGTGGTGCGGTCAGCTTGCGGTGCTGAAAACGATCCACCGACCAACGCTTTTCGCCGTCGGCCATATTCCAAGCCTGCACGATGCCATTGCTTTCCGTGCCAAACACGTACTCTGCATCAGCAGCAATTCCCACTGCTCCCTTGGCAGTTTGTGCCCAGCCTGTACGGCCTGCATTGGCATCCACGCAACCCACAGAAGACTGGAAGGCACGGGCACACACGGCATTGGCCACGCGGCTGGCGGGGCCAACCAAGTCAACCAGGCGTTCCACATCATTGGTACCGCGTGGCGATGCCAAGGGGGCTTCCCACTCCACGTTACCGTTATCGGGGTTCAATGCCACCAGGCGGCCGGACAAACCAGCCAGCAAGGTATTGCCATAGGGCATGAGCACGCCCTGCTGGCGCAGGACCAACGGCTCGCCTTCGCGTTTTTGCGTCCACAGCCGTGCGCCGTTTTCGGCATCAAAGGCCGATACGGAACGGTCTGCCGTCAGCACGAACACGCGGCCACCGGCCACCAAGGGCGCAGTAAATGCCGATGCACTCAGCTTGGCGCTCCACAGCTTGGATCCCGCCTCCAACATGACCAGCTCATTGCCTGTGGTCACCACCGCGGCCATACGGCCATCAGCACCCACACCGGTTTGCAAGTTTTTTCCGGCCTGAGCACGCCAGTTTTCACGGCCATTGGCCGCATTCACACTCACCACCGTACCGTCAGCAGCGGCCACCACCACGTTGTCACCCTGAACCTGGGCGCGCAAATTCAAATCTTTGACCGCAGGAATGTTCAGCTTCCACGCTTGGCGCACAGGCAGATTCACCACATTGGGGCCCAGGTCGGCGGGCTTGGCCGCCTTGCTGGAGCCAAACCACGCACAACCGCCCAAGGCTGTCACCAAGGCTGCGGCCAGCACAGTGCGTTGAGCAGTCATCCAAAAACGAGAACCTTGATGTTGTTGTGCGCTGTGATTCACTTAGTTGTCTCCGTCGAATTCGCTGAGCCAGATTCAGAAGTAGCTACGCCCAGTGCATTGAGCTTAAAGCCCACCAGCGCGCGGTAATCCAATTGCGCATCCAGCAGCTTCCAGGCATCCTGGTAGGCTGCCACTGCTTCACCTGCCTTGCCTTGCTGCTGCAGCACATCGCCCAGGCGGTCTGCGGCCAGGCCCTTGAACTCTGCAGGAAAGCTGGTGCGCAGCAGTGCTGCCGCTGCATCCAAGTCTTTTTCTTCCATCAGCACGGCTGCCAAGCGCAGCTTGGCCGTGGCCTGGTAGCCCTCGTCCTTGGTGTTGTCTACCGCCCATTGCAAGGCAGCCTTGGCTTCTGGCAGCTTGCCGCCGTTCACCGCCGATTGCGCCACCAGCAAAGCGGCGTGGCCAGCTTGCAGCGTCCCCTTGTAATCTGCCTTCACGGCGTCAAAAGCCTGGGTCACGCGGGCCTGGTCACCGCTTTCAACGGCGGTTGCCACCACATCAGCCATGGCCGATGCTTGCTGCGCCTGGCGCTGCTGCCAGAACTGCCAGCCATTCCAAGCGGCAAAACCCGCCATGATCACGACAGCCACGCCGGTGATGGGGGTACCCCACTTGTTCCAGAAGTGCTTGATCTGATCAAGTTGCTCTTGTTCTTCGAGGTCGAGATGCGTTGCCATATCTGGTGTCGTTACAAATTAAGCGTTCAATTGTAGGGTGTGTGCCCAACCCGCCACTTCGGTGAGCGATTGCTGCACTTGCTCGCCACCTTGGCCGTCGCGCAGCGACTTGACCGTGACCTTGCCTTGCGCCAGTTCGTCACCACCAAAAATCAGGGCAAAACGTGCGCCTGATGCATCGGCTTTCTTGAACTGCGACTTCATCGAGCCCATGCCTTCAGCCCCAGCGGTGTGCATCTGTGCACGCACGCCCGCTTCACGCAGCTGTGTCAGTGTGCGCAGCACCACAGGTATGGCCGATGCGTCAGGCACGATGGCATACACATCCAGCTGAGGATCGGGGATTTCGGTGCCCAGCTCTTTGACCAGCTCCAGCACACGCTCCACACCCAGCGCCCAACCCACGGCAGGCGCAGGCTTGCCGCCCACTTGCTCGATCAGGTAGTCGTAGCGGCCGCCGGCACAAATCGTACCTTGTGAGCCCAGCAAGTCGGTGACGAACTCGAACACCGACAGGTTGTAGTAGTCCAGTCCACGCACCAGACGGGGATTGACCGTCCAAGGCACGCCATTGGCGTCCAAGATGGCTTTGAGGCCATCAAAGTGCGCCAGCGAGGCTTCGCCCAGGTAATCCAGCAGCTTGGGCGCAGCGTTCACCATCTCCTGCATGGCAGGGTTCTTGGTATCCAGCACGCGCAGCGGGTTGCTGTACATGCGGCGCTTGGCTTCCTCGTCCATCACATCGGTGTGCTGTTCCAGGTAGGCAATCAGCGCTTCGCGGTGAGCCTTGCGCTCTTCAGGTTGGCCCAGGCTGTTGATTTCCAGGCGCCACTGGGTCAGGCCCAGGCGCTTCCACAACGCCACAGCCAGCAAGATCAGCTCGGCATCCACGTCAGGGCCGGCAAAGCCCAGGGCTTCGGCACCGATCTGGTGGAACTGGCGATAGCGGCCGCGCTGTGGGCGCTCGTGGCGGAACATGGGGCCCATGTACCACATGCGCTTGCCGCCGTCGTACAGCAAATTGTTTTCGATGGTGGCACGCACCAGGCTGGCTGTGCCTTCGGGGCGCAGCGTCAGGCGCTCACCGTTGAGCTTGTCTTCAAAGGAGTACATCTCCTTTTCAACGATGTCGGTCACCTCGCCAATGCCGCGCACAAACAGCTGCGTATGCTCGACGATGGGGGTGCGCACATTGCGGTAGGCAAAGCGGCCCATCAGGTCGCGCACCTGCGCTTCCAGCCATTCCCAACGCACGGAGTCGGCGGGAAGAATGTCGTTCATGCCTTTGACGGCGGAGAGTTTTTCGGTCTTTGCCACTTCTGAGATCTCACCAAATGTGCAGCCGTAAAAATAAGAGCTGCTTGCGCTTATCTAGCGCGGTTTTCAAATACTTTTATAACGCAAAGCATTGTTTAACAAACGCTAGCAGCTATTGTTTTATTAAGCACCCTGGCCCCAGCGGCGTTGCACGTAGGACTCGACAATGCCTTGGAATTCTTGCGCAATGCCTTCGCCGCGCAGCGTCATGGCTTTTTCGCCATCAATGAAGACGGGCGCTGCGGGCGCTTCGCCGTTGCCCGGCAAACTGATGCCGATATCGGCGTGCTTGCTCTCACCAGGGCCGTTGACGATGCAGCCCATCACGGCCACTTTCATCGCTTCCACGCCTGGGTACTTCATGCGCCACACGGGCATTTGACCACGCAGGTAGTCATCAATTTGCTTGGCCAGTTCCTGGAAGGTGGTGCTGGTGGTGCGGCCGCAACCAGGGCAAGCCGTCACGCTGGGCACAAACACACGCAGGCCCAAGGCCTGCAAAATTTCAGAAGCCACCACGACTTCTTGCGTGCGCGCTTCACCAGGCTGGGGCGTGAGCGAGACGCGAATGGTGTCGCCAATGCCTTCTTGCAACAGCACCGACAGCGCTACCGCTGAAGCCACGGTGCCCTTCGTACCCATACCGGCTTCGGTCAAACCCAGGTGCAATGCGTAATCGCAGCGACGCGCCAGTTCGCGGTACACCGAGATCAAATCCTGCACACCGCTGACCTTGCACGACAAGATGATGTTGTCGGGGTTCAAGCCAATGTTCTTGGCCAGCTCTGCAGAGCTGATGGCCGAGGTAATCAACGCCTCATACATCACCTGGCGTGTCTGCCAAGGCGTGGCACGCTTGGAGTTCTGATCCATCAGCTCGGCCATGATCTCCTGGTCGAGCGAGCCCCAGTTCACACCAATGCGCACCGCCTTGTCGTACTTGGCAGCAATTTCGATCATCTGGCCGAACTGCTTGTCTTTTTTATCGCCCTTGCCCACGTTGCCGGGATTGATGCGGTATTTGGACAGCGCCTGCGCACATTCCGGGTAGTCCGTCAACAAACGGTGGCCGTTGTAGTGGAAGTCCCCCACCAGCGGCACATACTCGCCCATGCGGTCGAGCTGCTCACGGATATAGGGAACGGCCGCTGCGGCCTCCGGCGTATTCACGGTGATACGCACCATCTCCGAACCTGCTTGCGCCAGCTGGCGCACCTGAATCGCCGTCTCAACGGCGTCCACGGTGTCGGTATTGGTCATGGATTGCACACGCACGGGTGCATCACCCCCCACGGTGACCACGTTGTTGCGCCACACCACACGAGCCTGACGGCTCTTGCGGGGCAGCGGTGCGGCAATCGCGATGGGCGACGCCTGGAATGTGTTGTCAGACACTTGTTACTTCACCTCGAATCGGGCCACATTGTTTTTGGCCGAACTGGTCAAATCCAATGCAACGCCATCAATCTCCAGCGTGGTGGCACTGGCATTGCCCACCACCACCTGAAGTGGTCGACCAGCAGGCGCTTCTTCCAAAACGTCACCGGCCTTCAAAATCTTTTCCATCACCACCTGGTTGTGCACATCACGCACCTGCACCCAGGTTTCACCTGCTGCAGTGAAGCGCAAAGCCGGAGCACCCACGCCCGCAGCAGGCGCTGCAGGGGCGGTAGAGGCGATCGCGGATGGAGCGGGAGACGCCGCCTCGGCGGTGGGCGCTGCGCTCACCACAGGGGTTGCTTCTACCACCGCAGGCTTTTCCACAACGGGGGCAGGTGCAGCATCCGCAGGTGCTTCATCTGCGGCTGGCGCTTCTGGGCCAGTCTGCACCTGGGGCATGAACAAAGGCTCGTCAGCATTCGCTGCACCGGCCGCCACCACCGCATCGTCTCCCGACTGCCACTGTGGCAAGAAGTACAAGCCTGCGCCGCCCGCCACGGCAATCAGCAGCGCCGCAACCACTTTGACCGCATTGCCGGAGCCGTTGTCTTGCGACGAGGACATCAACGAGCGCAGCGTCTTCTCTTTAAACGGTGCATTGATCCCTTCGGGGTTGGATGCCAGCTTGGCCGCTTCGTGCCTGGGCAAACCCGCCAGCACGGGCTCTGGCGCGATGTGCAGCAAACGGCACACGCTCAACGCCAAAGAACGCGTAAAGACCGAGTCAGTCAACACATCCCAGCGGTCTTCCTCCAGCGCCTGCAGTTTGTAGACCGGCACTTTCAGCGTGGCTGCCACGCTCTGCACCGACATCTGCTGCTGCTCACGCGCCTGGCGCAACAACTGGCCAGCACCACCATTGGCTGGCTGCGTCGTTGCGTTGCTGCTGCGCTGTTGATCCGCGCTATCCACTACCACCTCAGTCATCAAAAGCTCCCCGCTCAAACCGTTGCCATTCCTTGGAATCAGGGAATCGCTTATGTAATTGATCAGCCAACTGTCGCATCGCTACGCGGTCACCCAGGCTGCGCTCCACTTTGATTCCCAACCAAAGCGATTGCGCAGAAGCCCACTGACCGTTGTTGACGCGACGCACATAAAACTGCGCACGCTCGGCCTTACCCTGGGCCTGCAGCGCATCTGCAAAATTGTAGGCAACCGCAGGGTTGCCTGGATCTATTTCATGGGCCTTTTCCAGCGCCTGCAAGGCTGCATCCAGTTGCCCTGCGTTGCGCAGGCAAACGCCCTTGGCCAGCCAGATGCGAGAGACCGGCTGCCCACTGGTACGCGGCGCAGCCAAGGCTGCATCCAAGTTGCGCTCAGCCAGAGCGAACTGCTTTTGCTGGCATTGCAGCCAGCCCAGGTTGTACAAAGCGTCAGCATCGCCCGGGCGCAGGGAAAGCGCTTGCACAAAGCTTTCATTTGCCGCTTTGTAATCCTGCAAGCTCATATGGATCCAACCTTTGAGGTTGTAGGCATCCACATAACGGGGGTAAGCTTGCAGCGCTTGGGCCACCTCACCCAATGCCACCTCTGCACGGCCTTCTTCAAAGTGCAGGGCCGCCAGTTGCAGGCGTGTTTTTGCCAAGCGGTGCACTTCGGTTTCTGCCGCTGAACCAGGAATCGCTTCTGGCGCCACCGAACCACCTGGTGCGGCACAACCCACCACCACGGATGCAATCACCACCCCTCCCATGGCCCGGCAAGCCTTGCTCAAGAACTGCTTCAGGGAAACGAATGGTGTTGGCATGCACATCCTCGCAAATGGAACCGTTAGAAAATAGGCGTCAGCGGTATGGTACGTTGCTTTGCCATGCGCTCAGCGGCTCGCGTTCTGTCTTTCACGTCACCGGCCAGCTGGCCACAGGCAGCATCGATATCGTCACCCCGGGTCTTGCGCACCGTGGTCACAATACCCGCATCACTGAGCATTTTTGCAAACGCGGTGACCGCAGCATTCGACGAACGCAGCAGGCCAGAGGCAGGAAATGGATTGAACGGAATCAAGTTCAGCTTGCACCAAGGTTTGCCCTTGCCATGCTGGCGAATGAGTTCAATCAATTGCTGCGCATGCTCAGGCTTGTCATTCACACCGTCGAGCATGCAGTACTCGAACGTAATGAAATCTCGTGGCGCGAACTCCAGATAGCGAATGCATGCCTGCATCAGCTCATCCAGAGGGTACTTTTTATTCAATGGCACCAGGTTGTCACGCAATGGATCATTGGGTGCGTGCAGCGAGACAGCCAGCGCCACCGCACAGTCTTGCGCCAAACGATCCATCATGGGAACAACACCAGAGGTCGACACCGTCACACGGCGGCGCGACAGACCATAAGCATGGTCATCCAGCATGGTGCGCAGCGCAGGCACCAAGGCCGTGTAGTTCTGCATAGGTTCCCCCATGCCCATCATCACCACATTGGTGATGACACGGTCCTCTCTTTGGAGGTGCTTGCGCAAGAAATGTTCGGCAAACCACAGCTGCGCCATGATTTCGCCGGTCGACAGATTGCGGCTGAAGCCCTGGTGCCCGGTCGAGCAAAAGCGACAGCCCACCGCACAACCTGCCTGCGAAGAGACACACAGTGTGCCGCGGTCATCTTCTGGAATAAATACAGATTCCACAGCATTGCCATCACCCACATCAAACAGCCACTTGATCGTGCCGTCTTGGGATTCGTGCTGGGTAATCACGGGCAAGCCTTCAATATGAGCTTGGCCTTTGAGCTTTTCGCGCAAGGACTTGGCCAGATCGGTCATCTGGTCAAAGTCGCTGGCACCGCGCTGGTGGATCCAGCGAAACAGCTGCGTAGCGCGAAAACGCTTCTCCCCCAGCGACTCGCAATAGGCGGTCAGTCCCTGAAGGTCAAAATTCAAAAGATTGGTGGTGGTCATATGCATTACCCCAGACCACTTACAGGGCAACACTCCCATGCGGGGGTGCTGCCGTTACAGCAAGCACGGCCAGCATGGGATTCATGGAATTAACGTGCGTAGACGTTCATGCCAGGGAAGAAGAAAGCGATTTCGACAGCAGCTGTTTCAGCAGCGTCGGAACCGTGCACAGCGTTGGCATCGATGCTGTCAGCGAAGTCAGCGCGGATGGTGCCGGCTTCAGCCTTCTTAGGATCGGTAGCGCCCATCAGTTCGCGGTTCTTCAGGATGGCGTTTTCGCCTTCCAGCGCTTGGATCATCACGGGACCGGAGATCATGAACTCAACCAGGTCCTTGAAGAAAGGACGGGCAGCGTGCACAGCGTAGAACTGCTCAGCATCAGCGCGCGACAGGTGCACCAGCTTGGCAGCGGCGATCTTCAGGCCAGCGCCTTCGAAACGGCTGTAGATTTGGCCGATCACGTTCTTGGCAACTGCGTCAGGCTTGATGATGGAGAGGGTACGTTCGATAGCCATTTGGATTTCCTAATGAAAAGGGAATGATTTTTTGCCGACTCGGCAAAACCCTTGATTCTAACGGGGCGCAGGCAAACCTTGAAACTGGGTCACCAAGCGCCCTTGATGGTTTAACGGCCGTTGCGGCGAGCGCCAGGTTTGCGCTTTTGCTCGGCACGCGCGCGCGCCAGACTGTCACTACCGATATACCCCACCGATGTTTGCATCGGATCGGGCTGTGCACCCGGCAATTGGTAATCGTTGTTGCTGGTGCGTTTGGGGCCGGACTTGGTCTTGCGACGCGCCCGCAAGAAGCGCTCTTCCTCGGCCACATTGACACGCGCCTTTTTGCGTGACCCTGCGCGATCCGACTCACGACGCACATTACCCTGTGTTGCAGCCTTCTTGGGCTTAGGCATTGCCGAACCGGTCGCCTTGATCAGGGCCTGCACGTCTTGCTCATCCAGCTCCATCCATGCACCGCGACGCAAGCCACGGGGCAACTGCATCGCACCATAACGGATACGAATCAAGCGACTCACTGCACGCCCCACCGACTCAAACATGCGACGCACCTCGCGATTGCGCCCTTCCGAAATCGTTACCCGGTACCAAACGTTGGCACCTTCACCACCGCCGTCCTCAATAGAGCCAAAAGCAGCCTCACCATCATCGAGCTGAACGCCCGTTGTCAGCAACTGCTTTTCTTCCTTGGTCAGGGCACCCAACACACGCACAGCGTATTCGCGCTCCAAGCCAAAGCGGGGGTGCATCAGGTTATTGGCCAGGGTGCCTGAACTGGTAAACAGCAGCAAGCCTTCGGTATTCAAGTCCAGACGCCCCACCGACTGCCACTTCCCGTTGTGCAACTTGGGCAAGCGACGAAACACCGTGGGACGGTTTTGCGGATCATCCAGGGTCACCACTTCGCCCGCAGGCTTGTGGTATGCCAGCACCCGCACGGCAGGAGGATCAATACGCACCTTCACGGGCTTACCATCCACCTTGATGCTGTCACCCAATTGAATGCGCTGCCCCACATGGGCCAGCTGTGCATTCACCGTGATGCGGCCTTCCGCAATCCAGCGTTCCACCTCCAGGCGCGACCCCAGCCCGGCCTGGGCCAGCACTTTGTGCAGCTTCGGCGATTCAACTTCGGGCTTGAGCACGCGCTTATCAGCCACTGCATCGTCGCCCAGCGCCTCTGCTGCATCCAGCTCACCAGCGACGACGGCATCAAAGTCATAGCTTGGCTCAGCATTGAGCAATGCCAGCATGTCTTGTTCAGGTTGCTGCGCAGTTGGGGCATTTTCACGCACCGTCTGCGGCTTGCGCTCGGCACTGCGTGGCTCGCGACGCGCGGGCTTTTGTTCTTTCGTCATGATTTCCATTTCCGCGCCCAACCATCGCTCCAGGCAAGACGCTTTCAGTCAAATTTAGGCGGTGTACGCCAAGCACTCAGGCTTTATCGGCTTCGCTAGTTTCTGCCACTGCTTCCACCGCGTTCACATCAGCGGACGACGACAGATCACCCTCTGCTGCAGCAACCGGCACAAACACAGCATCCATGGGCAATGCAGGCTCAGCAAACAGGTCATCGGCGGGCGCTTCAGGCAAGGCACCATCAGCCATCACCACACCTGCGCCATCCGCCTCGCCTTCCAGCGCATTGAACAACGAAGCTTGGGACTCTGGCTCATCCAGCATGGGCAACTCATCCAGGGATTTAAGCCCCAGGTCATCCAAGAACTGCCGCGTGGTGGCCAGCAGCGCCGGACGCCCCACGGTTTCACGGTGGCCAATTTCTTCCACCCAGCCCCGGTCTTCCAACTGCTTGATGATCAAGCTATTGACCGTCACCCCACGGATGTCTTCAATATCACCGCGCGTAACCGGTTGACGGTACGCAATGATGGCCAGCGTCTCCAGCACCGCACGGCTATAGCGTGGGGGCTTTCCCGGGTGCAATTTATCGAGATAGCCACGCATCTCCGGGCGGCTTTGAAAACGCCAGCCCGAAGCAATTTGCACCAACTCCACACCCCGACCCGTCCATTCTTGCTGCAATGCCAGCAACAAGTCCTTGAGTGTGTCCGCCCCCAAATTACCGTCAAACAGCGCGCGCAAATCCCTCAGCGGCAAAGGCTGCTGAGCACAGATCAAGGCGGTTTCTAGGACCCGTTTGGCATCAACCGAATTCATGGTTTAGACGCAAGCCTCGCAAGAGGAAAGGGGGAGGAGACAGATGGACCGGACCCTCACGGGCAAGTACACCAACGAAAAGGGTAAGCCACAGGCCCGCCCTTTGTTCATTGTGGATTGTAGCTTAGACCCAATTGTTCAGCTGCCACCAGGAAATCAGCGGGCGGCTCTGCCGCCAACTCCAGATGCTCCCCAGTCCTCGGATGGTCAAAAGACAGCCGGAACGCATGCAGCGCCTGCCGCTGCATGCCACCTGCTTGTGCACCGCCGTACAAGGCATCGGCAACCAACGGATGCCCCAAAGAAAGCATGTGCACGCGGATTTGGTGGGTTCGCCCCGTATGCAGCTTGCAGTGCACCAAACAATGCTCCGCAGTCGTCGCCCAACAGGTGATATCTGTGCGCGCCTCCTTGCCAGCATGCTGTGCCAGATCCACCACCGCCATGCGCAGGCGATTGCGAGGATCACGGCCAATCGGCGCATCTACTTTCTGCAGCTCAGGCCCTTTCCAGGGCTTGTGCGCCAGCGCCAAGTATCGACGGCTCACATCTCGTCGCGCAATCAATGCCACCAAGGCATCCATGGTCTGGCGATCTTTCGCCACCACCATCAAACCGCTGGTGTCTTTGTCCAGACGGTGCACGATGCCAGCACGCGGCACCGTTACAGCTCCCGCATGGTGTGCCAACAGTCCATTGAGCAGCGTCCCCTGCCAGTTACCGGGTGCGGGGTGCACCACGAGGCCCGCCGGCTTATTCAGCACCAGCAAATAGGCATCTTCATAGACCACATCCAGCGCCATGGCCTCCGGCTTGAACGACTGGCTTTGCGCCGTAGGCCGCATTTCAACGCCAATGACATCGCCAAGCTTAACTTTGACCGAAGACTTGGTCGCCACCTTGTGGTTGAGCTGTACCGCACCTTGCTCCAGCAATTGCTGCAGATAGCTGCGCGAAAACTCAGGCACCAAATCAACCAGCGCTTTGTCAAGGCGCCCACCGTGCTGCGCCATTTGCACCACCAATGTCCGCAGCTCTACCGCCGCAGCTGCGGCCTCCAGTTCAGAGGCATCTTCCGCCTCCAACAGCATCTCGTGATCCACTGGCTCAGCATTAGGACTCACGCCTATTCCCCATCAAAACATACCAACAAAAAATGCCCGGCGCAGTTGGCTGCCGGGCATTGTGACCAAAGCAATCGCCTGGTGCAGCGTTTAGCGTGCAGGCAAGTAACGCGAAGGATCCACCGGCTTGCCTTGTCGGCGCACCTCGAAGTGCAGCTTCACGCGATCGGCATCGCTGTTACCCATCTCGGCAATCTTCTGGCCCTTCTTCACGTTTTGATCTTCCTTGACCAACAACTTCTGGTTGTGCGCATAGGCCGTCAAATACGTGTTGTTGTGCTTCAAGATCACCAGATGACCATAGCCACGCAGACCGGCACCGGCATAGACCACTCGGCCATCGGCCGTGGCCACAATAGGGTCACCTGCCTTGCCTGCGATGTCCAAGCCCTTGTTGGTGGACTCATTAAAGCCCGCGATGACTGCACCCGATGCAGGCCACATAAAGCCTAAACCACTGGCATCCCCACCTGCGCTGGCAGGCGCGCTGCTCTCCGCAGGAGCTGCTGCCGCAGGGGGCGTGGCAACTGGAGTGCTGGCGGTGCTACCCGCAGGTGGCAATGTCACGGCCTGCACCGAAGTCGATGCGACAGGGCGTGCACCGGGCGAAGGCTCTACGGTGCCTGGTGGCACCACGCGCACCACCTGCCCCACCTCGATCAGATCAGGGTTGGTCAGGTTGCTCCAACGGGCAATGTCTTTCCAGCTCTGGCCATGTTCCAGACCAATACGAATCAGCGTGTCACCCGTTTGCACCGTGTAATAACCGGGTTTGCCCGCATTTTCAGCACCGGGCAGCGTTGCAGGATCCACACGCGCCACGTTATTCGAACTCCAGCCTCCACGGTCCTCGACCGGCGCCTTGTTCACCTGAGCACAGCCTGCCAGCAAACCGCCAGCGACCAGCACTGCACTCAAAGCTCCAAGACCTCGCGATAACAACATATTTATTTCCTTTTCAGGCAATCCCAGATTTTAAAGGGACGAAATGCACTGCCTCGAGCACAGACTCAGTAAAACCGTGCGGTGTTTTATCCACCACCAGGAGTGCCTGCTGCCCCGTACTTCTGACCGTAGGAGCGACCAAACGCCCTCCCACTGCCAATTGATCCAACCACGCTTGAGGCACAGAGTCACCCCCTGCAGCCGAGATGATGCCCGCATAAGGTCCACCTTGCGCGTAACCCAACATCCCGTCCCCAAACAAAAGATGCACATTTGTGAGTTGCAATGGGCGCAAATTGTTCCGCGCCTTTTCATGCAAGCCCTTGAGACGCTCCACGGAATACACCTGCTGGGCCACACACGCCAGCACTGCGGCTTGGTAGCCACAACCGGTTCCCACTTCCAGAATGCGCCCCATTTTTCCCGTGGCGCGTACACACTCCGCCCCCTCGAGCAACTCAATCATCCGCGCCACCACACTGGGTTTGGAGATGGTTTGCTGCAGGCCTATGGGCAGGCTGGTGTCTTCATAGGCCTGGTTGACCAAGGCACTATCGACAAACAAATGGCGCTCGACGCGCCCCAGCGCGCCCAACACGCTCTGCGATTGAATGCCTGTGGCTGCCAGCCGCTGCACCATGCGCATGCGCACTGCGACAGAGTCCAGCCCCACCCCGACCGGTGCGACTACCGAGCGCTGCGCCTGGGGTGCATTGGTACCCACGCGTCCATTCACATGTTTGGGGGCTGCAGAGGCAGCAATCCATCCTGGCACTGGGCGCTTGGAATCGCTCATGCCGCCTCCTTGGCAGGTGGCGATGCATCCAGACGCGACGCCGTCTGCGCCCAATAGACCAGATGGTCGTGATCGGTCAAATCCACTTTCAGCGGTGTCATGGCCACATGGCCATGCGCTGTGGCATGGAAATCCGTGCCTTCCGACTCATCCTTGGCCGCACCGGCGCTGCCAATCCAATACATAGTTTCGCCGCGCGGACTGATTTGCGTGATCACCGGCTCTGCAGAATGGCGACGCCCCAAGCGGCACAGCTTCACGGCTCCCAACTGCTCCAGGGGGAGATTAGGAATATTCACATTCAGCAGCCATGGCGCTTGGCCAATCAGCTGCTGTTGCCGCATTTGCTGCACCATTTGTTTGGCTTTTTGTGCGGCAGCCGCCAGCTCCAGCCAATCGCGCTCGACTTGCGAAAAGGCGATGGCCGGCACCCCAAACAGATACCCTTCCATGGCCGCACCTACGGTGCCAGAGTAGATGGTGTCATCGCCCATGTTCGCGCCATTGTTGATGCCCGAGACCACCAAATCAGGTTTGTAGCCCAGCAGGCCGGTCATGGCGATGTGCACGCAATCAGCGGGCGTGCCATTCACATAGCGAAAGCCGTTGGCCGCACGGTGTACATACAGCGGCGAATGCAAGGTCAGCGCATTCGATTTCGCGCTGTTGTTGTGCTCTGGGGCGACCACCTCCACCTCCACACCTTCAATGGAGGCCAGGGCATCATGCAGCGCGACGATGCCGGGTGCCTGATAACCGTCGTCGTTGGAAATAAGAATCTTCATGGGCTCTCAACAGATTGCGCCGATTGTAGGTGCCATGCACGCCCCGCGCCACCATGAACCCTGGAATGACTGCGGCATGCAAACCCCATCAAGCTCTGCCACACTGAGCGCCTTGCACACCACCTTCGAAGGCTAGCCTGTGGCCGCACGCACCCCTGCTGATATTGCCCGTGACACGCTCAAGCTCCTGGCCACCCGCCAGTTGCCCCCCACCCCCGCCAATTACCAGGCGGTGTATGAAGAAGTCGCAGGCTTGCTCCCGCAAGTCAGCTTTCCCCAAGCACCGCTTCGGCGTATTGCCACCGTGCTGCCCACACAGACCGCCACGCAAAAGCGCATGGCCCACAGCTTTGCAGCCGCAGTGGAGGCCCAGGACTGGACGGCCCTGCAAGGCGCGATTGCCGACTATGCCCAGTTGGACTTGGGAATTGCCCCCCAGACCTCCGTGACAGATGCCCCGGCAGCCAGCCAAACCATCGAAGTACTCCCAGCCTCTTTGGCGCAGCACATCGCCCGACTGATCGAGACCATCATGACGGCGCTGGGCGAAGAAGACCAGCGCATGCACGAACTGTCTGATCAGTTGGTGCATTTTTTGCGAATGGCCCCACCTCCGCTGGTCACGCTGGAGCAAATGCTGCACAACTACAGCTACCGCCTGTCATTCACCGCCGAAGACCAAGCCCAGCGGCGCCTCAGCATCCACGCCTTGCTGCGCATGGTCGGAGAGCACATTGCCTCCATTGCCGAATACGACCAGACACTGCAGCAACAGGCCCAGGCCCTGTCGGGTGCCATGGAACAAACTTGGACGCTGCCACAGCTCGACCGGATACAGACCCACCTCAAGAATTTGCTGTTCCGCCACCTCGAAATAGAAAGCCTGCGTACAGACGCCCACGAACAACTCAAATCCCTGCTGGGCGAGCACACCGCCCAAATGGCCAGCCTGGGCCAGCTCAGTGAAAGCCACGCCACGGCGCTGGCAGACTGCGCCCAGCAAATTCAGCAGTCCCAAGATTTGGGCGATCTGGCTGCGGTGCTCGAGTCCGTGGTGCATTCCGGCAGCGCCTTGGCCACGGAAAACCGCATGGTTCAAGCCCAGCTGGCTGATTTGCGCGCGCAAATCCAGATCCAGGCAGAGCAGATTGAAGCCCTGTCCAATGCACTGCACCAGGTGGAGGACAGCACACGCAACGACCCGGAGACCGGCGCCCTCAACCCCCAAGGCATGAAAGATACCCTGCTGACGGAAGCCGCCCGCAACCAGCGCCACCCACAACCCACCGCACTGGCGGCCCTGCAGATCGACGGACTGGATGCCCTGGAAGCCACACATGGCCCCCAGGCTCCACAGGCCGCACTGGTCCACGTCGCCCGGTTGATCCGTGCCACCTTGCGCCCCCAAGATGCCTTGGGGCGCATCAACGCACAGCAATTTGCCATTCTGTTCCCGGCCACTCTGGCAGCCCCCACGGCGCAAGCCCTGGCGCGCCTGCAAGAAGAATTAAGCAAGCGCCCACTGCTACTGGATGAACACAGCATCGCTCTGAGTTTCAGTGCGGGCGTCATTGCCGTCAGCGGCCTGGACACCCCCGCCGAAGCCCTGCAGCGCGCCGCCCAGGCCTGTGAACAGGCCCAGCGCATGGGCATGGCACGCGTTGCATTAGGCTGACACCGCACACAATCAGCAAGCGCTCACGTCTTCTACAAGACCTCTAACACATTCCAGACAGCACCCAAGCAAATACGCTGCACAGCAGGACATAGCCACGACAGCAAGCACTAACGCACACATTGGTGCATAGTTCGCGCGCTAGGCCTGTCGTGCACGTTTGCATACCAGTGTCACATTCCGAAAAGTCATAAAACAACTTTTACATCTAAAAGGAACAACTGCCGGAGTGCGCACAAACTCACAGCGGATCCAGCTATTTACTCAATAGCAATGGACATGTAGTTTTTGCATATCTGCGCAGACCTATCTTTGACTTTTAACCGCCAGCGCCCTGTTGCACGCTTTGGAGCTTGCAAAAAGCAGGGCGGCGCTTCCTGCTTCTTGTGAAAGAACTCTTGCATGCATTTGAATTTCAGTGCGTATTACTCGCTCATCCTTGCAGTCCTGGTTTTGCTGCTGGGCAAGTTTCTGGTCCACCGCATCCGCCTTCTGCGCGAGTACAACATCCCTGAACCCGTGGCCGGCGGCCTGGTGGTTGCAGCCGTCATCCTGGCGCTGAACCTGTCGCTGGGCTGGACGTTCAGCTTCGCCAACGACCTGCAGACCGCCTTCATGCTGGTGTTCTTCTCGTCCATCGGCCTGAGCGCCAACTTCTCCAAGCTGCGCGAAGGCGGCATCGGTCTGGTGGTCTTCCTGCTGGTGATCTCTGGTTTCATCCTTGTGCAAAACGGCGTGGGCATTGGAATTGCCGCTGCACTGGGGCTTGATCCGCTGGTCGGTATCGTCGCGGGCTCCATCACCCTCGTGGGTGGCCACGGCACTGCCGGTGCCTGGGGTCCCGTGCTGGAGCAGCAATACGGTCTCACCGGCGCCACCACCCTGGGCATTGCCTGCGCCACCTTTGGTCTGGTGATCGGCTCCATCATGGGCGGCCCACTGGCCAAGCGCCTGGTCACCCGCTACAAGCTGGCCAAGCCACGCAGCACTTCGGAGCAAAGCCGCACCGACATACCCCCCATCAGCGAAGGCAGCGATGTACTGGCTTTTGAAGTGTCCAACAAGGCCCCTCGGCTGATCACCGCCGACGCGGCTGTCGAGACCATGGCGCTGTTTGCCGGCTGCCTGGCTTTTGGCGAATTGATGCGCAACCTCACCGCAGACACCGCCTTCCAGATGCCCACCTTTGTCTGGTGCCTGGGCGGCGGCGTGATCATTCGCAACACCCTGGACTACATCTTTGGCTTCCAGGTGTTCGACCGCGCCATTGATGTGTTTGGCAATGCCGCACTGTCCATCTACCTGGCCATGGCCCTGCTGTCGATGCGCCTGTGGGAACTGGCAGACCTGGCCGGTCCTTTGCTGGTCATCATGGTGGCCCAGACCATCGCCATGGCACTGTTCGCCTACTGGATCACGTTCCGCGCCATGGGCAAAGATTACGACGCGGCCCTGCTGGCAGCGGGCCAGGTGGGCTTCGGCATGGGCTCAACACCCACAGCCATTGCCAACATGCAAGCCATCACCAACCAGTACGGCCCTTCGCACAAGGCCTTCCTGATTGTTCCGCTGGTCGGCGCCTTCTTCATCGACATCGTGAACGCCTTCCTGATTCAGTTGTCCATCAACTTGGTGCGCTAACGCCTGCGGGTGCGGGCTGGACCTACACCCAAAACAGCACAGCTACGGCACACTGGGGCCTCACTCACTGAGGAGACTGCCCCATGCCAAAGCAATACCACCCTCTACGCCCAGCCGCCGTGCTGGGCGTTGTCGTTTCTGCAGCCCTGCTGGCCGCCTGCGGAACGCCAACACGTGACAGCGACCGCCCCACGCTGACCTACCAGACCCCCAACCAGCCCGAAGGCAGCTCCGGCTGGACCGACAAACCCGGCTGGGCCACCGAGCAGTTCGCCGTGGCCGCAGCCAACCCTTTGGCCACCGACGCGGGCTACCAAGTTCTGAAAGCCGGCGGCAGCGCCATTGATGCCGCCATTGCCGTGCAAATGGTGCTGGGTCTGGTGGAGCCGCAATCCAGCGGCATCGGTGGCGGTGCCTTCCTGCTGCACGCGGCGGGAGCGCAAGTGCAAGCCTATGACGGCCGTGAAACCGCGCCAGCGGCTGCAACCGAGAACCTGTTTTTGCAAGCGGACGGCAAACCCATGGCCTTTCACGATGCCGTCGTCGGTGGCCGCTCCGTCGGTACACCCGGCGCGGTACGCATGCTGGAGCTGGCCCACCAGGAACACGGCAAGCTGCCCTGGGCCAGCTTGCTGGAGCCCGCCATTCGCCTGGCCGAGCAAGGCTTCAAAATCAGCCCCCGCTTGAACAGCCTGCTCAACACCGAAAAATTTCTGCCCCACGATCCCGTGGCCCACGCCTATTTCTACGGAACAGATGGCAAACCACTGCCCGTTGGCACGGTGCTGAAAAACCCCGAATACGCCAAGGTGCTGCGCGCCATCGCACAGCACGGCAGCAAAGCCTTGCACGAAGGTGAAGTGGCCCAGGCCATCGTGCAAAAAGTGCGCAGCCACCCCACCAACCCGGGCGTGCTCTCAAACCAAGACCTGGCCAGCTACCAGCCCAAGAAGCGCGCGGCCCTGTGCTATGACTGGAACTTGCCTGCCGCCCAGAACATGCCCCAGCGCAGCTACCAGGTCTGCGGCTTTCCACCACCCAGCTCCGGCGCGATTGCGATTGGTCAAATCTTAGGCATTCTGGGCAACACCCCTGCAGCTACGCTGCCCTTGGGCAGCGATGGTTTGCCCAGTGCCGACTGGCTGCACTTCTACACCGAAGCCTCGCGCCTGGCCTTTGCCGACCGCGCCCTGTACGTGGCCGATCCCGACTTTGTGCAAGCCCCCGGCGGCAGCTGGCTCAACCTGCTGGACAGCCGCTATTTGAAAGAGCGCTCAGCCCTGATTGGCCAGCAAAGCATGAAGGTGGCCCAGGCGGGCAACCCGGCACCATTCAAGGTCAGCTACGGCCCCATGCCCGATCAGATCGAGTACGGCACCAGCCACATCAGCATTGTGGATGCCTATGGCAATGCCCTGGCCATGACCACCACCATCGAAGACCAGTTCGGCAGCCGTCAGATGGTCAAGGGCTTTTTGCTCAACAACGAATTGACGGACTTCAGCATGGCCCCCAAGGCCGCCGATGGCCAACCCGTGGCCAACCGGGTGCAGCCCGGCAAGCGTCCGCGCTCATCCATGGCTCCCACGCTGGTGTTTGATAAAGCCACCGGCAAAGTCGTGATGAGTGCAGGCAGCCCCGGCGGCGCGCAAATCATTCACTACACCGCCAAAACCCTGCAAGGTGTGCTGGGCTGGGGACTGACACCGCAACAAGCCATCAATTTGCCCAACTTTGGCAGCTTGAATGGACCCAGCTTGCTGGAAGCCAAGCGCTTCCCAGCAGCCACGGTGGAGGCCTTGAAAACACGCGGCGCAGAGGTCAAAGAGCAAGAACTCACCAGCGGCCTGCAAGCCATCACCCGCGGAGAAGCTCACGGCAAGGTGTTCTGGTTTGGCGGTGCCGATCCACGCCGTGAAGGCGTGGTGATGGGCGATTAACAAGCCCCCGCGTGCGGCGCCGCCCCTGGTGAGTGGCCGCTACCTCCCCCTTCCTGCGGCCGTCGCAGCAGGAAGGAGGCTCTTCATGCTCTTGGTTACGATAACCGCCATGCCTGACCGCACCCCGCCTTTGCGCCCCTACGTCTGCGTTGTTTGTGCCAGTGCTTTGACAGCGCTGCTCAGCGCCTGCAGCCTTCCCCCCGCCACGCACCCTGCGGCAAGCAGCCATGCCATTGCACCGCAGGTCTCGGCCCAGACGCGCCTGGGCCAGGCCCATGCACAGCTGCGCCAGCAAGCACAGGCCGAGGCCGCCCAGTCCGGCATCTATCCACTCGACGACCCGCAAGAGGCCTTTGCCGCGCGGGGCTTGCTGGCGCAGGCGGCCGAACACACGCTGGATGTGCAGTACTACATCTGGCGCAACGACAAAACCGGGCTGCTTTTACTGCATGAGTTGCTGGCTGCGGCAGATCGTGGGGTGCGTGTGCGACTGCTGCTGGACGATGGCGGCACCACGGGTCTGGACATTCCGCTGATGGCGCTGCACAGCCACCCCAACGCAGAGGTGCGCCTGTTCAACCCCTTTCTGCAGCGTGGCCTGCTCAAGCCACTGGGCTATGTGACCGACTTTCGCCGTACCAACCGCCGCATGCACAACAAGTCGTTTTCGGCCGATGGACAAGCGTCCATCGTGGGCGGGCGCAATGTAGGCAATGAGTACTTTGGTGCGACCGATGGTGTGCTGTTTGCCGATCTGGACGTGCTGGTCATCGGTCCCGTGGTGCAAGACATTGAGCAAGACTTTGACCGTTACTGGAACAACGTTGCGGCCTACCCCATCGACCAGATAGCCAGTGCGCCGCCGCCCGAGGCCCTGGAGACGCTGCGCAGCAGCGGCGCAGCCCTTACGCAATCTCCCGCCGCCCAGGACTACCGCCGGGCTTTGGCCTCTACCCCCTTTGTGCAGCACCTGCTGCAGGCGGCACTGCCCATGGAATGGGCGGTCTCCCACTTGGTGAGCGATCCGCCAGAAAAAATTCAAGCCCTGGCCCAACCCGAGGCCCTCATTGGCGAGCAATTGCGCCGCGCCCTGGGCACCCCCATGCAGTCCCTGGACTTGGTGTCCCCTTACTTTGTGCCAACGCAGGCCGGGGTCGATGCCTTTACGCAGTTGCGCGCCAGCGGCCCACGCGTACGCATTCTGACCAATTCTCTGGAAGCCACGGACGTCAGCATCGTGCACTCCGGCTACGCCAAATACCGCAAACCTTTGCTGCGTGCCGGTGTGCAGCTGTATGAAATGCGCGGGCAAACACCTGAGTACGCCGATGATGCCGAGCGCCTGACCCTCAACTTCCGCCAGCTGGGCAGCTCCGGCAGCAGCTTGCACGCCAAAACCTTTGCCGTGGACGGGCTGCGCACCTTTGTCGGCTCTTTCAATTTTGACCCACGCTCCATGCACCTCAATACCGAGATGGGGTTGATGATCGAAAGCCCCGCCCTGGCCCAGCAAGTCAGTCAGCGCTTTGATGCCTACATTCCATCGCTCGCCTTCCGCCTGAGCCTGACCGAAGACGACAAGCTGCGCTGGCACAGCGGTGTGGGCAACCCACAACCTGAGTACGATACCGAGCCCAAAACCAGGTGGTACCAGCGCTTCATGCTATGGTTTTTAGGAAAACTCCCGATTGAATGGATGCTGTAAAAATATCCATAGAGTTTGCCAAACACCCGACGAACGGTAATAACATTGCCGCATGCCCCGTCAGAACACTTGCCCTGCAGACTTTCCACCGTTCATTCTTTCGCAGATCGAGCAACTGGCACAGCACATCGTCGCCACCCGCAAAGCACGCGGCGAGACGCAGGTGCAATGGGCCGAGCAACTGGGCATCTCCCAGCCCACCATGGCCCGCATCGAGCGCGGCGACCCTGCCATTGCCACCGCGACCTATGTGATGTGCCTATGGCTGGTGAATCCACAGCTTGATTTGCTGCGCCTGCTGCCTGCCAGCACCGACATGGCTGTCACTGCACCAGCAACTGCGGCGCTGCCAGAGCGCTCACCCAGCACGCCGGCCACCGCCAGCCACAGCGCGTCGGCCTCAGCGTCCGAAGAATTTGCGGCCTTGCTCAACAGCTGGAACACCGCAGCCCACGCAGCGCTGTAAGCCCACCGCCACTGGAAGCGCCTGCCGGAGGCAGGTTTGCCACGCTAGTCGCCAAAGCGCTCGCGGTAAGCCACTGGCGTGATGCCCAGCCGCTTTTGAAACAGGTGGCGCAGCGCCTGCTCAGAGTCCAGCCCCACCTTGGCCGCCACGGTCTTGAGCGGCAAGTCGCCACGCACCTCGATCAATTGTTTGGCACCTTCCAGCCGCGCGTTCTCCACAAAAGCACTGGGGGTCAGGCCGGTTTCCTGCTGAAAGATGCGGCGAAAGTGGCGCTCACTCAAGGCTGCCTTGCCGGCCAGTACCGCGGGTGGCATGGGTTGATCCAGGTGCTCCAGCACCCATTGCTGCACCAGGCGCACACCGCTGTGCTGTACCGACTGGCTGGCCAGTTGCACGCTGAACTGCGACTGCCCGCCTGGGCGCTTGAGGTACATGACCAGATCACGCGCCACCTCCAGCGCTAGGGCATGGCCAAAGTCCTGCTCCACCACCGCCAGTGCCAAATCCATACCCGCCGTGACACCGGTCGAGGTCCAGTAATGGCCATCGCGCACATAAATGGCATCGGCGTCCACACGCACCGCCGGGTGACGGCGCTGCAACTCCTGCGCCACACTCCAGTGGGTGGCCGCACGCCGGCCATCCAGCAGCCCGGTGGCGGCCAGAAAAAAGCTGCCACTGCACAGCGCCACCATGCGCTGCGCACGCGGCGCCACCCGCTGCAGCCATTGCACCAGCGGTGCGCTGGCCTGCAGTACGGTGGCAATGTGCCGCGCACCCACCAGCACAATGGTGCCGCCCGTGGCCTGCTCCACATCGGCCAGGGTGTGGGTGGCCTCCAGCGCCATCAGCGTGTCCGAGCGCACCAGCCCCTTGCCAGCGGCCACGATGCGCAGGGCATAACCATCAGGCAAGCCTTTTTGGCACAGGTGCACGTTGGCGTAGTCGAACACCGACATCGGGCCCACCGCCTCCAGGGCCTTGAAGCCGGGGTAGACCACCAGATCAATGCGGTGTGCGCCGATGGGGGGATGTGTCATTCTCAAAAACAAGAGCTGTCAGCGCTTGTGTAGCATGTACCAACGGGCATTTTGGCATCTATTTTTTGTGACAAGCTGCAAACACCCACGCTATCGCGCATGGTGATTCGGTACAGTGCCTGCCTCACTGCGCTGACTCACACCTTCGGGCGAACGCCCTTCTGCTTCACATGATTCCTGGCCCACTTTTCTCCCTGCCCATGCTGCTGTTGCTGCTGGCTCCGTTGGTGAGCGCCATGCTCAGTCTGTGCCTGCTGCTGCACGGCGGCTTGTGGTGGGCATTACAGCGCCGCCGCCAGCGGGCCGCACAGGGCGCAGCGCAGGCAGCACGCACATTCTGGACTTGGCCCGTCATCACTTTGACAGTGCTGGCCGTGGCCGGCGACATCTGGGGCTTGGTGCTGATGCGCCAAGTCCAGCTGCAAGATGCGCGCTTTGAACAGCAAAGCCACTACCGTGCCAGCCGCCAGCGTTTTGTGCTGCCGCAGGATTTTCAGTATGGCGAATTCACCTTCCCCCAAGGCACGCTGATCAACCGCTACGAGCCTCGGGACAACGGTGAGCGCCAGCGCCCTCTCGGCTTGCGCCGACTGGATGCCGCGCGCTTTGCCCAGCCAGTACAGATTGCCGGCGCCTGGGTGAACGCCATCGATACCCACGGCGAGCTTGAACTGGCGCGCGACCAGCGCATCGGCCCCGTCTATGTGTTTGACCCCAAGACCGAGGACGGTTACGGCGCGTGGGTAATCGACTCGCGCCAGCCTACGCTGGCCTGCAAGCAAGGCGATATCGCCCACTACCATGCCCCCATGATCGACTACGACATCCAAGCCGAGTTTGTGCAAGGCCCGCCCGATGGCGCTGCTGCGCGCTTTCGCCCCAGCCAATGGGGCTTTACGCATTGCGAAAGCGGCCAGCCGCCGATCGAGGTGCAGCCCGCCTATGACAAGGCCGGACCCGAAGGTGCCCAGTTGCCCGTGTGGGGCCTCTTGATCCCCAACGAAGACGACTGACGCACCCAGCCCGCACCGAGCCCCGGACGGCATAGCCGCTGGGCGATACACCCTCAGATTCGGCCAAAGCCCCACCATCTGCGGCCACGGCCTGTTGCGCGGCCATTGCATCGCCTACATTCACACTATCCGCCCGCTACGCCCGCCTTCAGCGCGGCCGCGGCCTTGCACTCCCCCTCTTGCGAAAGACCTGCCCCATGAAATCCCGCGCCGCCGTAGCCTTCAAAGCCGGAGAACCTCTGCAAATCGTCGAAATCGACGTGGCACCGCCCCAGGCCGGCGAGGTGCTGATCAAGATCACCGACACCGGCGTGTGCCACACCGATGCATTCACCCTCAGCGGTGAAGACCCCGAAGGCCTGTTTCCCGTGGTGCTGGGCCACGAAGGCGCGGGCGTGGTGGTGCAGGTGGGTGAAGGCGTGACCAGCGTCAAGCCCGGTGACCACGTCATCCCGCTGTACACCGCCGAATGTGGCGAATGCCTGTTCTGCAAGAGCGGCAAGACCAATCTGTGCACCGCCGTGCGCGCCACCCAAGGCAAGGGAGTCATGCCCGATGGCACCACGCGCTTCAGCTACAACGGCGAACCCATCTACCACTACATGGGCTGCTCCACCTTCAGCGAGTACACCGTGGTGGCCGAAGTCTCACTGGCCAAGATCAACCCCGACGCCAACCACGAGCAGGTGTGCCTGCTGGGCTGCGGTGTGACCACCGGCCTGGGCGCCGTGAAGAACACCGCCAAGGTACAAGAAGGCGACACCGTGGCCGTGTTCGGCCTGGGCGGCATCGGCCTGGCTGTCATTCAAGGCGCGCAGCAAGCCAAGGCGGGCCGCATCATTGCGATCGACACCAACCCCAGCAAGTTCGACCTGGCCAAGACTTTCGGCGCTACCGACTGCATCAACCCCAAGGACTTTGACAAGCCGATCCAGCAAGTGATCGTGGAGATGACCGGCTGGGGCGTGGACCACAGCTTTGAGTGCATCGGCAATACCCAAGTCATGCGCGCCGCGCTGGAATGTGCGCACCGCGGCTGGGGCCAGAGCGTGATCATCGGCGTGGCCGGTGCGGGCCAAGAGATCAGCACCCGCCCCTTCCAGCTGGTGACGGGCCGCAAATGGATGGGCACCGCCTTTGGTGGCGTGAAGGGCCGCAGCGAGCTGCCCGGCATGGTGGAAGACGCGATGAGCGGCAAGATCCAGCTCAAGCCTTTCGTCACCCACACCATGGGGCTGGACAAGATCAATGAAGCGTTTGACCTGATGCACGAAGGCAAGTCGATTCGCTCGGTGGTCAAATACTAAGCCCCACCGCACACCTCTACCTTGGTGTGCACCTGCAAAAAAAAGCGCTCCACTGGAGCGCTTTTTTCATGGGTGCCGCAATCACCAGCCCCACAGAAGTTTTTTGGAAATCCAACCCACCTGACCTGCGCTGGTGCGGCCTTTGATCCAGCCGTTTTTCTTGTCCAGCGTTTGGAACAAGTCGTACTGCGCCAGGCTGCCCAGTTTTTGGTGCTGCGTGCCCGGTCCTGAGCGCATATTCGCCTTGGGTGCTTTAACGATGTGGTGCGCCTGTTTGCCGGTCAGCGGCTGGTACACCCAGCCCAGCTCACCTTCAAAATCCCGCACCTTGAGCCATTTGCCCTTTTTCTGCATGACTTGCATGGGGTAGCCATCCGTCAGCTCCCAAGCCAGCTCTGCATTGGTCGAAGGGGCTTGCCGGACATTCACCTTGCTGCCGGCAATACTCAAAAACTCTGCCTGCACCTGAGCCACCGAAAAAGCCAGGCCCAAGGCAGCCACCGTTTTCACAAAAACATTCATTCCTCTGCGTTCCCTCTTGGTTATGGCGCAACAGCTTACGGATGCTGTGCGCTCACACGGTGTGAACACCTTGTACCGCAAAGGTTCCCCACGCCATCCACCAATGGCTGCTGCGGCAATGTCCTTGCCGCACACAACTACACGGCAAGCGCGACAATCAACGCCTTTGCCTTTTCCCTCCATCGCCCATGCCCTTTTCTGCCCTTGGCCTTGCTCCGTCGCTGGCCCATGCTGCCGCCTCCCAAGGCCTGATCGCGCCCACGCCTGTGCAAGCCCAGGCCATTCCAGCCATTCTGGACGGCCAAGACCTGCGCGCCTGTGCGCCCACGGGCTCTGGCAAAACAGCGGCCTATGTATTGCCGCTGCTGCAGGCCTGGCTGCTCAGTGATGCCAGCCAGCAGCGCCAGGGGCCACGCACCACCCAGGCCCTGGTCATGGTGCCCACCCGTGAGCTGGCCGCGCAGGTGGCCGAGCTGATCTACCACCTGGGCGAAGCCCTGGGCCAGCGCCCCAAGGTCGCGGTATTGACAGGCGGTGTCTCCATCAACCCCCAGCTGATGGCACTGCGCGGCGGGGTTGATCTGGTGATTGCCACGCCGGGCCGATTGCTGGACGTGGTGGCGCACAGCCAGCTCAAGCTGCACACCATCCAGACCCTGGTGATGGATGAAGCCGACCGCCTGATGGATCTGGGCTTTGCCCAAGAGCTGCAGCAAGTGCTGGACCTGCTGCCCGCCAAGGGCCAGCGCCAAACCCTGCTGCTGTCTGCCACTTTTGGCCCCGAAGTGGCCGAGCTGGTCCCCCAGCTGCTGCGCGATGCGCACCACAGCGTGGCCGTGGAAAACACCCACCAGCAAGACGCCACCATTGCCCAGCGCGCAATCTATGTGGATGCAGCGCAGCGCACCAATGTGCTGCGTGAGCTGGTGCAGCAATACCCCGGCCAGCGCATGCTGGTGTTTGTGGCCAGTCGCTACAGCGCCGAGCATGTGGCCAGCAAGCTCTACGCAAAGAAGATTTACGCCACGGCCTTGCACGGCGAGCTGAGCCAGGGTGCACGCCTGCGCGTCCTGCAGGAGTTCAAGGCCAGCCAGTGGCAGGTGCTGATCACCACCGACCTGGCTTCGCGCGGTATTCACATCGATGCCCTGCCCGTGGTGGTGAACTACGATCTGCCGCGCAGCGCGGACGACTACACCCACCGCATCGGCCGCACGGGCCGTGCAGGGCTGAGTGGCTCTGCCATCAGCTTTGTCTCCCCGGCTACCGAGGCGCACTGGAAGCTGATTGCCAAGCGCAACCAGCTGGACGTCGCCCTGGAAACCTTGCCCGCCTACCCGGTGACTGAAACAGCGCCAGAACGTGCACCGCACGAAGACGGCGACAACGGCGGTGTCAAGGGCAAACGCATGAGCAAAAAAGACAAGCTGCGCGCCGCTGCTGCAGCTGCCACCAAACAGCCCTGAGCGCACACTGCCCGCCCCCTATGGTGGGCGGGGGTAGTGGGGCATGCACTTGCGTGATGGCTGGCGCCAGCGCTGGAGCCCCCTCACAGATCGTCGATCGTAAGGCGCGCTGCGCACATCCACCGGGTGCCATCCACCGATTGCTAATCGACACGCACCTCGTGGTCTTCGCTCTTGGCCTCGGCCATGGCTTCGGGCTCCAGCTCTTCGGCAGAGCGGTTCAGGTGCACAAACATACCCCAGCCAAACAGCAGAAAACCCACCGCTGCAATCAAGGCGGAGGCATACAGCAGGTGTTCAGGCTCTTCCTGTGCCTTGAACGTGGCAATCAAGCCTTCTACGGCCAGCGCCACCACCAGCACCACCAAAAACCGCGAGACAAAGCGGCGCACACGCGTAGGCCCGCTGATGTGGGCATTGCGCACCACCTCTTCTTCCACCACGGTTTGCGCCACCTGCAGCGCCACCACGGCGGCGGCCAAAATGCCCAGGGCCTCCACCATCTGCATGGTGGCACCCTCGCCCAAGCCGCCCATCACTGTCGCCCAGCCTTTGCTGGCCGCCATCCAGAGCAGCGCCAGGGAAACGCCAGCAAACAGCAGTGCCATCACCGCATGCACACAGGTGAACAAGGTATGAACGGCTTTCATGCACACACTCCCAGTGGCCACAACGCGGCCATCTTTTCACAGCACCTGCGCCTGCACAGTAGGACAGTGCTGCCAGGCAAACACCTACGCCACCCAATCTGCACGGCAGCGCCTACACTGGCCCTATTCACCGCTATAAAAAACAAGAGCTGCCTGCGCTTGATATGCCTTGCTTTTCAATGGAAAACATATCAAAAACAAGAAAAGACAAGCGCTAACAGCTACTTTTTCAGGAGTTCAACATGTCCACCCCTTTTGAATTGCTCAATGCCCACGCCTGCTTTGGCGGCGCGCAGCGCTACTACGTGCACGATTCGCGCGAAATTGGCCTGGCCATGAAGTTTTCGATCTACCTGCCGCCCAAGGCCATCATGGGCGAGAAAGTACCCGCGCTGCTCTTTCTGGCCGGTCTGACTTGCACCGAAGAAACCTTCATGGTCAAAGCCGGCGCACAGCGCCTGGCCGCCGAACTGGGCCTGGCCCTGATCACCTGCGACACCAGCCCGCGTGGCGCCAAGGTGGCCGGCGAGGCCGAGAGCTGGGACTTTGGCGTGGGTGCAGGTTTTTACCTGAATGCCCAGCGCATGCCCTGGGAGCGCAACTGGCGCATGGAAAGCTACATCGTTGAAGAGCTGCTGCCCATGCTGGGCCGCTACTTGCCCATCGATATGCAGCGCCTGGGCATTTTTGGCCACAGCATGGGCGGCCATGGCGCGCTGACGCTGGCATTGCGCCACCCCGGCCTGTTCAAAAGCCTCTCTGCCTTTGCCCCCATTGCCAACCCCAGCAACTGCCCCTGGGGTGAAAAAGCCTTCACTGGCTACCTGGGCGACAACCGCGCAGTCTGGGCGCAGCATGACGCCACCCTGCTCATGGAAAAACAGGGCAAAGCCCCGTACCCAGCAGGTATCCTGATCGACCAGGGCATGGCCGACAAGTTCTTGCATGAAAAACAGTTGCTGCCCGAAGCCCTAGAAGCCGCCTGCGCCAAGGTAGGCCAGCCACTCACGCTGCGCCGCCAGGGTGGTTATGACCACGGCTACTACTTCATTCAAAGCTTCATCGACGACCACCTGCGCCACCACGCGCAGCAATTGGCAGCCTGAGGCTGACCGTCTCCCCTCCAAGCCCGCCCTGCGCGGGCTTTTTAATGCGCGTGGCTAACGCTACTGCGGTGCTACTGCAGCAGACCAAGCCACCTAGGGCGCCTGCACCGAACGGTTGCGCCCCTGGGCTTTGGCAGCGTACAAGGCTGCGTCTGCAGCCTGCAAAGCCGTCTCTACCGCCCCACCCGCAGCAGGCTGCACGTGTACCCAACCGATGCTCAGCGTCAACGTAGCCGCCACTTTCGAGCGAGCATGGGGGATTTGCAGCGCCTGGATGTCCGCCTGCAGATGCGCCAGCAGCGCCTGCATGTCCGCCTCGCTATTGCCCGTCCAGACACACACAAACTCTTCGCCGCCATAACGTGCAGCCACATCCAAGGCGCGCTGCGTGTGCCGCTGCAGCACCTGCGCCACTTGCTGCAGCACCACATCCCCTTCGGTATGGCCGTAGAAGTCGTTGTATTGCTTGAAGTAATCCACATCCACCATGGCAATGTGCATGCTGCGCGCTTCGCGCATGGCGTGCCGCCACAGCCACTGCAAGCGCTCAGACAGGGCACGGCGGTTAAGCAAGCCCGTCAAAAAATCATGCCGCGCAGCTTCCTTGAGCTGCAACTGCATCCAGAAACTGCGGCGGGCCCCAAACTCCATGATGGCGCTGCTGATCATGCCCACCACATTGGCCGTCATTAAAAACATCGCCCGCACAATCACTTCATGCGATCCCAGGCCCGCCCATCGCTCTGCCAGCGGGTACACCAGCGCAATCACAAAGCCTGCCAGACAAGCGGTTTTCAGCCGCAAACCGCCGCAGCAGTAGAAATAAAACAGGGTCAGGATGATGCCTTCATACTCGATCGGCGTGCCATGGCGCCGCGCCATGCACACAAACGTCACGATCGACAGCCCCACCGACAGCGCTGCGGCACCGGCAATCCATTGCATAAAAGCAAGCCATGCCCGGCGATAGGTCGCGGCCACCACCACCAGCAGCGGCACGATCACGAACAGACCGCGAATCCACAAGAATGGCGCCACCAGGGCCTGCGGCACCATGAACGCATCCAGCACGGCATACACCAGCATGACTGGCAGCGCAGCCACGGCCGCCCACCGCATGCGAGTATTGAGCTCGTGTGCGTAGTACTGCTGAAATTGCGCCTCTTGCCCATGCACAAACTGCAGATTGCGCCATGACGGTGACGAGTTAGACGGCATGTCCTAGATCAGTTGCCCGGGTGCACCGCTCAGCGGCCACCAGGACGGGTGGGAAGTCATCCAGCCAAAAACAAGCTGCATGCTGGCACAACGCACAATGCCCACCGTCGGGGAAAACCTCATAGTGAGCGCAGCGCGCAACGCTTCCTGATGCCAGCCGACCGGATGCGGCTTCGACCATGGACCCAACCCCGTGCCCCGCGCGCTGCCCAGAAACGGTCAACGCCGGGTCTGGCGCAGCGTGTACAGATACAGCTGCTCTACTTTTTCCCGCGCCCAGGGCGTTTTGCGCAGAAAGCGCAGACTCGAGGACACACTGGGGTCGAGATTGAAACAGCGCACGGGAATGCACTCGCCCAGCTCGCTCCAGCCGTAGTAGTCCACCAAATCAGTAAGCATGCGCTCCAGTGTCAGCCCATGCAGCGGGTTACGCGGTTGTTCTTGTTCAGCCATATCAAAACAAAGTGCTTGTAAAAAAGCCCCTCTGACCGCAAGGCAAGAGGGGCTGTCACACAGAAGGTTGCCAATGCTTATTCGTGCCAGTGCTCTACCACCCACACCGCGGGCTTGATGAAGCGAAAGCGTCGGTTACGGCGCCCGGCCAAGGCATCCGGCGGATTGCACTCCCCGTGGAAGATCACAATGCGCGCGTTCTCAGGCACAAATGGCGGCGTCCAGTAATTCGTGGGCCAGGACGGGATGCAGTGGTACTTGAAGCTTGGGCACCACTCCGCAGGCCAGTACTTGAGCTTGCCCTGCTGGTGAATCGCATCTGACAAATAGGCCTGCTCATTGCGAAACTGCTTGCGAATTTCGTCAAAGTGACCGCGAAAGTACTCCAGCACATCCGCATGCGCACCCAGCTCAAAGCGGTACACCGAAGAGTTACCGGTAATCCGCCATGGGCGTTTGTGGTCATGAATGATCAAGAACTCACCAGGGTAGGTGAAGAAATCATCCAGTGAGCCGGTGATCACCACGTCAACGTCCAAAAACAGCGCAGTACCCTTAAGCCCATGCAGGTCTTTGGCAAAGGTCGTCAGCTTGGTCCAGCCGCGCTCAGGAATGCCAGGCGGCAGATCCAGCGAGGGAATCGGCAGGCATTCCACCTCCGAACGAATCCCTTCAGCGTTGTCGGTCAGGCAGACAAAGCGAAAATCACCACTGAGATGACGGCGCACCATGGCATACAGGCGGTTCACGTATTCCGGCCCGTACTTGGTACCCCACTTCATGCAAAGAATGTGGCGCTCAGGTGTTGTGGATGTGTTGGTGATCATGCGCGCGTGCAGTATGGATGCTTAGTGACCTTTTTTGGTCGACTTGGGGCCACTCTTCTTGGCGCGCTTGATCAGGCCACCTTGTGTCAGGCGTTGATTGCCCAGCACGCGGATTTGCTTGACCTCAGGCTTGCTGCCGGCACGACCGAATTTCAGCAACTTGATGTCACGAGGACCTGCTTTGCGGTCTTCGTCAAAGGCCTTGTCCTTCTCAGGAATGGGGCGCCACAAGACGAGCAGCTTGCCGATATGTTGGATGGGGGCGGCGTTGAGTTCGTCGCACAGTTGCAGATAAATCTGCTCACGGGCGGCGCGATCGTCACCGAACACGCGGACCTTGATCAGGCCATGCGCGTTCAAGGCGGCGTCAACTTCCTTCTGGACGGCAGGTGTCAAACCGTCACCACCAATCATGACCACAGGGTCCAGATGGTGGGCATCAGCGCGGTGTTCCCGGCGCTCAGCGGGAGTTAAATCAATTTGGGGCATGCCCGTATTATCGAGGCAGGAAGAAATTTGCGATGAATACCAAAACGAAAAGCAAGAAGGTCAACAAGAATTGGCTCAATGCCCACTTGAACGACCCTTATGTGCAAGCCGCCCAAAAGGACGGTTACCGCGCCCGCGCGGCCTACAAACTCAAGGAAATTGATGAGACCTTCAAGCTCATCAAACCCGGACATGTAGTGGTTGACCTGGGCTGTGCGCCCGGCGCCTGGAGCCAGTACCTGCGCCGACGCCTCTCGCCCACCGGAAACTCCGTGGGAGAAATCAACGGCACCATCATTTCCTTGGACCTGCTGCCCATGGAGCACATCGAAGGTGTGCACTACATCCAGGGCGACTTCCGGGAAGAGTCCGTACTAACTCAGCTTGAAGAGCTCGTGCAGGGCCGACCTGTTGATGTGGTTGTTTCTGACATGGCGCCCAACCTGTCTGGCAACAGCACTACTGACGGCGCACGGGTAGAACACCTCATTGAGCTGGCCGTGGATTTCGCCACCAACCACCTGCGCCCCGAAGGGGCATTGGTGGCCAAGGTCTTCCACGGGCCTGGATACGACGATTTGGTCAAGCTGTTTCGCAGCCATTTCAAGCTGGTCAAGCCTCTCAAGCCCAAATCTTCGCGTGACAAATCCTCGGAGACTTTTTTGATCGGTATTGGTTTGAAATAAACCGGTTGCAGCCTAGAGGAGGCGGTGAAAGTGCACAAAACCCTTGAACCCCATTGCCTTGGCTGGAATAAAGGTTTAGCCCCCTGGCTTGAAACACCTAAAATGGGCCGCATATGGGAGCCTAGCGTTCCCATGCGCATGTTTTCTCCTTTTTTCCTCTGGAGCCCCGCTTGAACAATCAGTGGTTTTCAAAAATCGCCGTCTGGCTGGTCATTGCCATGGTGCTGTTTACGGTTTTCAAGCAATTTGATACCCGAAGCAGCTCTGGCACAGGCCAAATCGGCTATTCGGAATTCCTGACCGAGGTGCGTAACAACCGCATCAAGAGTGCAACCATTCAGGAAGGCCAAGGCGGCACCGAAATCGTGGCGGTGACCACCGACGATCGCCGTATTCGCACGACTGCGACCTATCTGGATCGTGGCCTGGTGGGTGATTTGATCGCCAATGACGTCAAATTTGATGTCAAACCCCGCGAAGAAGGCTCGCTCCTGATGAGCCTGCTGGTCAGCTGGGGCCCCATGCTGCTGCTGATTGGTGTGTGGATCTACTTCATGCGCCAGATGCAAGGTGGCGGCAAAGGCGGTGCATTCAGCTTTGGCAAGAGCAAAGCACGCATGCTGGATGAGAACAACAACTCCGTGACCTTTGCGGACGTTGCTGGCTGCGATGAAGCCAAGGAAGAAGTCAAGGAAGTGGTGGACTTCCTGAAAGACCCCAACAAGTTCCAGAAGCTCGGCGGTCGCATCCCCCGTGGTCTGCTGCTGGTTGGCCCTCCTGGCACCGGTAAGACCTTGCTGGCCAAATCGATTGCTGGCGAAGCCAAGGTTCCCTTCTTCTCGATCTCTGGCTCTGACTTTGTCGAAATGTTTGTGGGCGTGGGCGCAGCCCGTGTGCGCGACATGTTCGAAAACGCCAAAAAGAATGCGCCTTGCATCATCTTTATCGACGAAATCGATGCCGTGGGACGCCAACGTGGCGCAGGCATGGGCGGCGGTAACGACGAACGTGAGCAAACCCTGAACCAGATGCTGGTTGAGATGGATGGCTTTGAAACCAACCTCGGCGTGATTGTGGTTGCTGCAACCAACCGCCCTGACATCCTGGATGCTGCCTTGCTGCGCCCCGGTCGTTTTGACCGCCAGGTGTACGTCACACTGCCGGATATCCGTGGCCGCGAGCAAATCCTCAACGTGCACATGCGCAAGATTCCCGTCGGTCAAGACGTGAACCCCTCCGTGATTGCACGCGGCACACCTGGCATGTCGGGTGCCGATTTGGCCAACCTGTGCAACGAAGCCGCATTGATGGCTGCGCGCCGCAATGCGCGCACCGTCGAGATGCAGGACTTCGAAAAGGCCAAGGACAAGATCATCATGGGCCCCGAGCGCAAGACCATGGTCATGCCTGAGGAAGAGCGCCGCAACACGGCCTACCACGAAGCAGGCCACGCCTTGATCGGCCGCTTGCTACCCAAGTGCGATCCGGTGCACAAGGTCACGATCATCCCGCGTGGCCGTGCTTTGGGTGTCACCATGAGCCTGCCCGAGAAAGACCGTTACTCCTATGACAAGGAGTACATGCTCAACCAAATCGCCATGCTGTTTGGTGGCCGTATCGCTGAAGAAGTGTTCATGAACCAGATGACCACGGGCGCATCGAACGACTTTGAGCGTGCCACCCAGATCGCTCGTGACATGGTCACGCGCTACGGCATGAGCGATGCGCTGGGCACCATGGTGTATTCCGAACAGGATGGCGAACCTTTCCTGGGCCGCACTTTCAGCAAGGGCACCAACTTGTCTGAGGCCACCATGCAAGCCGTCGATACCGAAGTACGCCGCATCATTGATGAGCAGTACAACCTGGCGCGGAAGCTGATTGAAGACAACCAGGACAAGATGCACGCCATGGCCAAGGCCATGCTCGAATGGGAAACCATCGACATGGAACAGCTGGACGATATCTTTGCGGGCAAAGAGCCTCGCCCCCCTAAAGACTGGGAGCCGCGTGTTCCCAAGTCATCGGACGACAGCAACTCTTCCGGCGGCGGAACTCCTGCTGTGGATGCCGATCCAGCACCTACTGCGGCTTAATCTCAAGCTGCACACACACAATTACGGGGCCTTGGTGCCCCGTTTTTTCATGGCTGCGGCCCTTTGGAGATTGCAATGCCATACTGGCAAACGACCCGTTTTTTATTGAATCTGGAACGCCCATTGATCATGGGAATCGTTAATAACACCCCAGACTCTTTTTCAGACGGGGGCCAACACCAGGGCCATCATGCACTGCGCCATGCGGAGCAACTGGTCAAAGATGGCGCTGATATCTTAGATATTGGCGGTGAGTCCACCCGCCCTGGCTCGCCAGCCGTCCCTTTAGAGGAAGAGCTACGCAGGGTGCTTCCGCTGGTCAAGGAAGCCGTCAAGCTAGGTGTCGCTGTTTCAGTCGACACCTACAAACCCGAAGTCATGCGCGCCGTCCTCGATCTGGGCGCTGACATCATCAATGATGTCTGGGGCCTGCGTCAGCCCGGCGCACAGCACATTGTCGCCAGCCATCCCAGCTGCGGTGCCTGCATCATGCACATGCACCAGACGCCACAAAACATGCACCTTGCCCATATGCAAGGTAACGTAGTCACACAGGTACGTGATTTTCTACGCCGTGAAAGTGATGCTCTCTTGGCGCTTGGCGTTGCCCGCGAGCGCATCGTCTGGGACTATGGCATTGGTTTTGGCAAAAGCGTGGCACAAAATTTTGCTTTGCTTGCACACCAGCAGGCCTTGCTGGAACTAGACTTTCCACTTTTGGCCGGATGGTCACGCAAAGGCTCGCTGGGCCAAGTCAGCGGCCTGCCCGTGGAGCAACGCATGGTCCCCAGCGTGGCAGCAGCCTTGCTGGCCGTGGAGCGGGGCGCACGCATTGTGCGGGTGCACGATGTGGCCGACACCAAAGCAGCACTGTCTATCTGGCAAGCCATGCACGATCAAACAACAAAACATCCAGAACAAGGAAACTGAGAATGGCTCGCACGTATTTCGGCACAGACGGCATTCGCGGTAAAGTGGGTCAGTCCGTCATCAACCCTGACTTTGCATTGCGACTGGCGCACGCCGTAGGGCGTGTCCTCAAAAAACACCAAGATCGCCCCACGGTGCTGATTGGCAAAGACACGCGCATCTCCGGGTACATGCTTGAAGCCGCGATGGAAGCGGGGTTTAACGCAGCAGGCGTCGATGTGCTTTTGCTCGGCCCCCTGCCTACGCCAGGGGTGGCTTACCTGACACGCACACAGCGTGCCAGCTTGGGGGTTGTGATCAGCGCCAGCCACAACCCGTTCTACGACAACGGCATCAAATTTTTCAGTGCGCAGGGCACCAAATTGGACGATGCCTGGGAAGAAGCCGTCGAGGCCGCCCTCGAAGAGTCTCCCCAGTGGGTGGACTCCGCAGCCCTCGGAAAAACCCGCCGACTCGATGATGCGGCTGGACGCTACATTGAGTTTTGCAAGAGCACCTTCGATGGGCACCTGTCGCTGCACGGCCTGCGCATCGTGATCGATGCGGCCCATGGTGCGGCCTATCACATTGCCCCCAAGGTACTTCATGAGCTGGGGGCCGAGGTCATTGAAATCGGCTGCGAACCCGATGGTCTGAACATCAACGACGGCGTGGGCGCTACCCATCCAGAAGCCCTGGCTCTGGCAGTGCGTGCCAACCATGCGCACTACGGCATCGCGCTGGACGGCGATGCCGACCGCCTGCTGATGGTCGATCACGCCGGGCGCATCTACAACGGTGACGAGCTGATGTACCTGATGGTGCAAGAGCGCTTGCAGCGTGGTGACAAGGTCGCTGGCGCGGTCGGCACGCTGATGACCAATATGGCCGTTGAAGTGGCACTGCAGCAGCAAGGGGTGGAATTTGTCCGCGCCAAGGTCGGTGACCGCTATGTGCTGGAAGCCCTGAACGACAAGGGCTGGCAAATTGGGGGAGAAGGCTCGGGCCACTTGCTCGCGCTGGACAAACACACCACCGGCGACGGCCTTGTCAGCGCTTTGCAGGTGCTGCAAAGCTGCGTGCGCAGCGGCCATTCGCTGGCCCAGCAGTTGGCCAGCCTCACCCTGTTTCCCCAAACGCTGATCAATGTGCGCCTGGCACCCGAACAAGATTGGAAAAGCAACGCCCGCCTGGCCGAAACACAGCGCCAGGTTGAAGCCGAGCTGGGCAACACCGGACGCGTACTGATCCGCGCCAGCGGGACAGAACCGCTGCTGCGCGTCATGGTCGAAGCACGGGATGCGGCCCTAGCCAATCGCTGTGCACAGCGATTGGCAGATGCCGTCAAGGCAGGTTAAGCCTGACATTCCAGTTCCGCACCAGTGACGTGCGGAATGCTTGCTTTTATTCGGCAGGCTGAGACAATTCAAACGCACCAAAATTGTGCAAACATTTCAAGGCCCGGACAACCCACGTTGCCCGGGCCTTTCTCTGTGCATGCTGCAACGCTTGAACGCTTGGTGTGTGCACCACATTGGCCAGAAAGACCACCATGGACCATAACCAACCCGCCATTACCTTGTCTTCTTTGGACATGGACCGCATTGAAGCTTTGCTGGAGAAGCTCCCGGCCAACTTCCCGGGCCGGGGTGTGCTCGAGGCTGAACTCCTCCGCGCAGATGTGCTGGAGCCACAAGACATGCCGGCGAACGTCGTCACCATGAATTCCACGGTGCAATTCACTTTGCTGGAGAATGATCAGGGTCAAACACTGACACTGGTTTATCCCAAAGAAGCCGATGGCAGCCCCGACAAAGTTTCCGTTTTTGCCCCTGTGGGTACCGCCTTGCTGGGCCTGCGCATTGGTGATGTCTTCACGCTCCCTAGCCCCACGGGCAAGGCACTGCGCGTCAAAGTGGACGCCATCACCTATCAACCTGAGAGCGCGGGACAGCTGCACCGCTAAACCGCAATGCAGATACAGCGCACAACGGTGTGAAATAGTCCATACAGCCAAACATCGGTAAATCCCGCAATTGCAGGAACCACAGCATTCCTAGGCACAATGTGGCTATGACACAAAACACCCCACTCCCTCCATTGAATCGGCAGTTCGTCTCGCACTTCGGCGAGATGGGCAGCCGTTGGGGCATCAACCGCACCGTAGGTCAAATCTACGCACTGCTGTATTTGTCGCCGCGCGCGCTGAATGCGGAAGAGATTGCGGAGACGCTGGAGTTCTCGCGCTCGAACGTGAGCATGGGCTTGAAGGAGTTGCAGTCTTGGCGACTGGTGAATCTGCGTCACCACGCAGGCGACCGCCGCGAATACTTTGAAGCACCGCAAGATGTGTGGGAGATTTTCCGCCGCCTCGCTGAAGAGCGCCGCCGCCGTGAAATTGAACCCACGCAGTCCATGCTGCGCTCGGCCTTGCTGGAAGACGCCGCTACGGACGATGAGCGCTATGCCCAGCAACGCATGCAAGAGATGTATGAGCTGATTGAAAAGCTCATGACATGGTTTGACGATGTGCAACGCCTCAAGCCTGAAACCGCCATGCAGCTGATGGGCATGGGCGCAGCCGTCACCAAAGTGCTGGATTTCAAAGACCGCCTGCTGGGTGGCAATGACAAGGGCAAAACAGCCCCCAAGGATGGCGGCGAAGGTTAACCCCTTTCACCCCACCACCTGGATGATGCCAAGCCTGCTCTATGCAGGCTTTTTATTGCGTGATCTGCGTACGCAAAGCCTGCAAATAGGCTACGACCGCCTGTCGATGCTGCGGCCCTATGCGCAGCAAAATTTTCTGCCCGGCCGACAAGGCCTGCAATTGCGCATCCGCATACTCATAGCGCAGCCAAGGCTGCTGCGGTGCAATCTGCCCCTGAACCTGCACCAGCCGCAGTGCCAGTGGTTCTGAGGGCTTCGGGGTGCTCAGCAAATGATCGATCACCTCCACCACACGATCATTGAAGTACTTGCCGGGGTAGCCCAGATCTTCATACGCTTGCTGCAGCACCGGGTAGGCTTGGCGGTACCAGGCGGCTGCTTGGGCGGGCGCAATGCCTGTCACAAACCCCACGACAGCGTCATAGCGTGCGCTGTTGCCTGCCGCAATCTGCAGTCCTGAGCCGGTGTCCTCCGTCTCGATCTTTCCACCCACGGGATAGAGCGGCCACAAGCGCGACGCTGCATGGCTGCGCGGCAGGTTATCCACCGTCGCCACCACATGGTGTGCCAGGCTAGGCATCACCAGAAATTTCTGCGCCTGGCCTCCGAGCCATTGCACCGCCATGCGATCCAGCGAGGGGGCATCGCCTGCAGGCAGCGCATCTGCCGCAGCGCTGCTCAAAGGGTGCAGGGGCTGGTGGTCTGCAACGGGTGTAGGGGCGGTGTCTGTATGCGGTGGCATGGGCTGCAGCGCAGGCTCAGGGTCTGCAGCTTGCGCAGCGGCCGGTGGTTGCTGGGCCTCTTGCACCCGGCTCTGTGCCGCCCAATGCTCACGGAGATACCACCCGGCGTAGGCGGCCGCCGCAACGGCCAGCACAATCAACAGCCATTTGGTGGTACCCGAATCACGGGTGCGTTGCTGGGTCGGGGGACGCAAATCTGGTTCGGACATAACACTCCTTTCAGCACGGCGTGCAGCGCAAGCCACGCACCGCTTGGGCCATCCTAACGGGCATGCGTCCATAAAAAAACCCGCAACCTTCGGAGGTAGCGGGTTTCCTGGTGCTGGCATGCACAGGGTGGTTCACCATGCACGCCTGTATGGAGCGGCGAGCGCCATGATCACTGCAAGCAGCATGCATGCAGCGCGTCACGGGTTTCAGGCTGCTTGCAGCAAGCGCTGACGCGCCACTTGGTACTCGCGCTTGAAACGTGCAATCAACTCTGCTGCGGGCTGAATCTTGTCGATGCTGCCAATGCCCTGGCCACAGCCCCAAATATCTTTCCAGGCCTTGGTGCGGCCCGAGCCAAAGTTCATGGCACTGGGGTCAGACTCTGGCAGGTTGTCCGGATCCAGCCCCGCTGCGCGGATCGACGGTGCCAGATAGTTGCCATGCACACCCGTGAACAAGTTGGAATACACCACATCGTCCGAGTTACTGTCGACGATGGCCTGCTTGTAGGCTTCTTCCGCTCGTGCCTCTTCGGTGGCGATGAACGCCGAGCCGATGTACGCAAAATCAGCGCCCATGGCCTGGGCCGCCAAAATGGCACCGCCTGAGGCCATGGAACCCGACAGCGCCAAAGGCCCGTCAAACCACTGGCGAATTTCCTGAATCAGTGCAAACGGGCTTTTGGTGCCAGCATGCCCCCCCGCACCTGCAGCCACAGCAATCAAGCCATCTGCACCTTTTTCAATGGCCTTGTGGGCAAATTTGTTGTTGATGACGTCATGCATCACCACACCGCCCCAGCTGTGCACCGCCTGGTTCACATCCTCGCGCGCGCCCAGACTGGTGATGACCAACGGCACCTTGTACTTGGCGCAAACCTGCAGGTCATGCTCCAGACGGTCGTTGCTCTTGTGCACGATCTGGTTAATGGCGAACGGCGCCGCCGGCGCCTCAGGATGCGCCTTGTTGTGCGCAGCCAGTGTTTCGGTGATCTCAGCGAGCCAGTCGTCCAGCAACTCGGCAGGGCGTGCATTCAGCGCAGGCATGGAACCCACAATACCGGCCTTGCACTGTGCAATGACCAGCTTGGGGTTGCTGATGATGAACAAAGGCGAGCCAATCACAGGCAAAGCCAAGTTTTGCAGCACTGCAGGGATTTTCGACATGCCGTGGTCTCCGTACTTTATTTCTACAAGTCAAATCACCTGCTAGCGCTTGGTACAACAGCGCTAGCAGCTCACTTTTTCATCTTAAGTGCAGAGAGCGCCGCTGGCATGACTGCCCACCGCCCCGGCTGTCACTCTGGCGTCAGAACGCATCCAGTGGCAGTGCACAAGCGCTGTCGCCACCGGCCAGGATGCTGTCACGCAGGCTGGTGGTACGGGTCAAAATATGCTCGGCGTAGAACTGCGCTGTCACCACCTTGGCCTGCATGAAGGCCACATCCTCGCCCTGGGCGGCCTTGTCCTGCGCCACCAGCAGTGCGCGGCCCATTTGCCAGCCGGCCACCAGGTTACCAGTCAACATCAGGTACGGCACGCTGCCTGCGTACACCGCATTGGGCGAAGCCTTGGCCTTGACGGCCACAAAATCCACCACTTCCAAAAATGCCTCGCGCGCCGCCTGCAGGCGCTGCGCCATCGACTGCGCCGCCGCCGCGCCAGTGGCTAGCAGCTGTGCTTCGGTCTTGGCAATTTGCGCTGCGATGTCCTTGGCGTTCTTGCCGCCGTCACGCGCTGTTTTGCGCCCCACCAGGTCATTGGCCTGAATGGCGGTTGTGCCTTCGTAGATGGTCAGGATCTTGGCGTCGCGGTAGTACTGGGCGGCACCGGTTTCCTCAATGAAGCCCATGCCGCCGTGCACTTGCACGCCCAGGCTGGTCACCTCCAGGCTCGATTCGGTGCTGTAGCCCTTGACCAGCGGCACCATGAATTCATAAAACTCGGCATTCGCCTTGCGTACCTCGGCATCGGGGTGGTGGTGGGCCGCGTCATAAGCCGCCGCCGCAGTGCTGGCCATGGCACGACACGCCTCGGTGGTCGCACGCATGGTCATGAGCATGCGGCGCACATCGGGGTGGTGAATGATGGCGGCGCTGCCCGCCACACTGCCGTCGACCGGGCGGCTTTGCACACGGTCACGCGCGTACTGCACCGCGCGCTGGTAGGCCCGCTCGGAGACACCAATGCCCTGCATGCCCACGCCATAGCGTGCGGCATTCATCATGATGAACATGTACTCCAGGCCACGGTTTTCTTCACCCACCAGGTAACCAATGGCTCCACCGTTGTCGCCGTACTGCAGCACGGCCGTGGGCGATGCCTTGATGCCCATCTTGTGCTCAATGGAGACGCAGTGCACATCATTGCGTGCACCCAGCGAGCCATCGGCGTTCACCAGGAACTTGGGCACCACAAACAGGCTGATGCCTTTCACCCCCTCAGGGGCACCGGCCACACGTGCCAGCACCAGGTGGACGATGTTGTCCGCCATGTCGTGTTCGCCGTAAGTGATGAAAATCTTGGTACCAAACACCTTGTAGCTGCCGTCGGACTGGGGCTCTGCCTTGGTGCGCACCAGCGCCAGGTCGGAGCCTGCCTGGGGCTCGGTCAGGTTCATGGACCCCGTCCATTCCCCCGTGACCAGTTTCTCCAGGTAGGTGGCCTTCAGTGCATCGCTGCCTGCTGTCAGCAGCGCTTCGATCGCACCATCGGTCAGCAACGGGCACAGCGCAAAGCTGATGTTGGAGGCATTGAGCATCTCCACGCACGCTGCACCAATCGTCTTGGGCAATGCCTGCCCGCCGAAATCTGCTGGATGCTGCAGACCTTGCCAGCCCCCTTCGACAAACTGCTGGTAGGCCGCCTTGAAGCCGGGCGTAGTGGTCACCACGCCATCTTTCCAGCTGGAAGGCTGGGTGTCGCCCACAATATTCAGCGGCTCAATCACGCCTTCGCACAGCTTGGCGCTTTCCTCCAACACGGCTTGCGCGGTCTCCAGACCTGCATCTTCAAAACCGGGAATCTGCGCCACGTTGTCCAGGCCCGCCAGGTGCTCCATGGCAAACAGCATGTCCTTGATAGGTGCGGTGTAGCTCATGTCTGTCTCTCTTTTCTCTTATCTATAAAAAACCTGCACTAGCCCTTATGTAGCAAGCGCTATCTGCTATTTATTTCAATACATCCATATCACCCTGCGGATGCAGTTGTGCCGGCTTGGCCAGCCTGCACGTTGCCGGGGTACAACTGCAGCCCCTCTGATTCACGCGACGGTGTGGCGATGAACGAGGGGGTGGCAGCCAACGTGCCGCGCTTACTGCGTCACACGCCCCTGGGCATTCACAATGCTCAAATCCACAAAACGGGAGCCCGATTGCGACCCCGTGCGGTATGTGACCCAGTAGCCACCCAGGTCAAACGCATTCAGGTTGCGCAGACTCTCTGCCAGCTTTTCGCTGTTCAGCGGCTGCGCGCGGCGCATGGCTTCCACCAGCACCTTGGCGTTGACATAGCCTTCCATCATGGCGTAGCTCACAGGGGTCTCTTCCCCCTTGGCCTGCTTGCCCACCAGATCACGGAACTCTTTGCTCAGGCGGTTGTTCAAGCGATAGGGGTTGGGCACGACCTGGGCGATGGACACACCGCGCATCAAGTCCGTGGGCAAACGCGTGGCCAGCTGCTCAATGTCTGCGCTGGACGTGGCATAAATCTGCGCCGCACCACCTTCCATGCGGTAAGACTCCACAAATGCTGCCGTCACCGGGCTGGAAGCCACCACGATCACCGCCTGCACGCCGGCCTCAACCTTTTGCAAGCGATCTACCACCGCTTCCTGCGCCGCCTTGCCCGCCTTGAGCATGCCGCTGGTCAGCAGCTTGGCACCAGAGGCTGCCACGACCTCAGCCACCGCAGTCTCCAGGGCCTGCGCTTCCTGCTCCTGGCGCTCGTCATACACCAGCGCCAGCCGGGTCAGACCCAGCGTTGCCAGGTGCTTGGCAATTTTTTCAATTTCGTCGGGCAAAACCGCACGGGTGCTGAACAGCTGTGCGGCCTTCAGCACACGGGTGTCGGTGCTGTGAAAGCCCACAATGCTGATCGATGCCTGATCCAGCATCTTGCTCTCCAGCAACGCCAGCAAATTGCGATTGCCAAAGTAGCCCGCCAGGGCCACAGGCTTGGACTCTTGCAGCAGACGCTGGGTTTGCTTGACGGTCTCGTCAGGGCTGGCCCGGTCATCCAGGCTAACCAGCCGCACACGGTCGCCTTGCACACCACCCGAGCGGTTGATGTGGTTGAAGTACAAATTCATGCCTTGTGCATAGGCTTTGCTCTGCACGGCTGCGGCACCTGTCATCGGCGCCACCTGGCCAATCACCCAATCCGCATGCGCCCAGCCGGCGGATGCTGCCAACGTCAGCGCCAGTCCCCATTGGCCCAGCGTGCGTGCGTGTTTCCCCTTCATGTCACCCCTCCGTAATCGTCAGATCGTTGTTGTGGACACTCAAGCCTTGCACCCTCAGATGCAAAAAAGGAGGGGCGTGCCCCTCCTTTTATTGACGCGTCTTACAGCGCGTTGACCAGTTCAGGCACCGCCTGGAACAGATCGGCTTCCAGGCCGTAGTCGGCCACCGAGAAGATCGGTGCTTCGGGATCCTTGTTGATCGCCACGATCACCTTGGAATCCTTCATGCCTGCCAAATGCTGGATGGCACCGGAGATACCTGCTGCGATGTACAGCTGCGGCGCCACGATCTTGCCGGTCTGGCCCACTTGCAAGTCGTTGGGGGCGTAGCCTGCATCCACTGCTGCGCGCGATGCGCCGATGGCGGCGCCCAGCTTGTCCGCCAGGGGGGTCATCACTTCGTTGAACTTCTCTGCAGAGCCCAATGCACGGCCACCGGAGACGATGATCTTGGCAGCAGTCAGCTCGGGGCGGTCGTTCTTGGTCACTTCACGGCCCACGAAGGCGCTCTTGCCGGAGTCGGCCACAGCAGCCACGGTTTCCACCGCCGCAGAGCCACCGGTGGCAGCAGCGGCGTCAAAGCCTGTGGAGCGCACGGTGATGACCTTGGTGGCGTCGCTCGATTGCACGGTGGCAATGGCGTTACCGGCGTAGATGGGGCGCTCGAACGTGTCAGCCGACACCACGGCGGTGATGTCGCTGATTTGGGCCACGTCCAGCTTGGCGGCCACGCGAGGGGCGGCGTTCTTGCCGGAAGCGGTGGCAGGGAACAGGATGTGGCTGTAGTTACCAGCAATGGCCAGCACCTGGCCGGCCACGTTCTCAGCCAGGCCATCCTTGAGGGAAGCGCCGTCGGCGTGGATCACTTTGGACACGCCAGCGATCTGGGCTGCAGCGGCAGCAGCGGCGGCGGCGTTCTCACCAGCGACCAGCACGTGCACATCACCACCGCAAGCCTTGGCAGCGGTCACGGTGTTCAGGGTTGCGCCCTTGATGGAGGCGTTGTCGTGTTCAGCAATAACGAGTACGGACATGATTCTTCTCTCCTAGACGCTTAGATGACCTTGGCTTCGTTCTTCAGTTTGTCCACCAAAGTGGCAACGTCGGGCACCTTCACGCCAGCACCGCGCTTGGCGGGCTCAGCGACCTTCAAGGTCTTGATGCGGGGAGCCACATCCACGCCCAAGTCTTCCGGCTTGACGATGTCCAGCTGCTTTTTCTTGGCCTTCATGATGTTGGGCAAGGTGACGTAGCGGGGCTCGTTCAGGCGCAGGTCGGTGGTGATGATCGCAGGAGTGCTCAGGCTGAGGGTTTCCAGGCCGCCGTCGACTTCGCGGGTCACATTGACCTTGTCGCCAGCGACTTCGACCTTGGAGGCGAAGGTGGCCTGGGGCAGATCGGCCAGCGCAGCCAGCATCTGACCTGTCTGGTTGTTGTCACCATCAATGGCTTGCTTGCCCAGAATCACCAGGCCAGGCTGCTCTTTAGTCACCAGAGCGTTGAGCAGCTTGGCAATGGCCAGGGGCTGCAGATCGGCATCGGTTTCCACCAGGATGGCACGGTCAGCGCCAATGGCCATCGCGGTGCGCAGGGTTTCCTGGCACTGGGTCACGCCGCAAGACACAGCGATCACCTCCGTGACCACGCCTTTTTCCTTCAAGCGCACGGCTTCTTCAACGGCGATTTCGTCAAAGGGGTTCATGCTCATCTTGACGTTGGCGATGTCCACACCCGTGCCATCGGACTTCACGCGGACTTTGACGTTGTAGTCCACCACGCGCTTGACTGGGACCAATACCTTCATGCTGCTGCTCCTTGGATCCGTGTAATTGCAGATTATTTGAATTGACGTAAACGTAAATCGACAAACATTCTATGCGGCGTTGCAGCAATACGGCGAAGCATTCCTTACGCAGGCGCCAGCATAAAAAAGAACGATCGTGCCATTTTATGCATGCATCGCCCTTGATGGGTAGGAAACTTGCAGGAAACTAGGGTTCTTCCCTAGGTGAAACCGTGGAAGCAGGTACTACCGCAGCAGAACTCCAAGCGGCTTCTGAACCCTCTGCCCATTGCACCACCTGGCGGGGAATCGGCAAGCACACGCCGACCTCGCGCAAACCTTGCCACAAGGCCAAATTCACGTCAGAGCGCAGATTGCCCTGACCGTTTTGGGGATCGTTGATGTAGTACGTCAGCGTGAACTGCAAACCATGCTCCACAAAGTCCACCAGTTGCACCGTCGGCGCTGGCTCGCTCAAAACCCTTGGCTGGCACTTGGCGGCGTCCAGCAAGACTGCACTGACCTGGGCCACATCACTGTCCATGCCCACCACCATTGTGGTGCTCAGCGCGAACTTCCGGTCTGCCTGGGTCAGGTTTTCCACTTTCTGCGTGATCAAGGTTTCATTCGGAACAATCGCCTCACGGCCATTGGAGGCGCGAATCACCGTAAAACGCGTCTTGATATCCGTGATGCGTCCTTCAAAGCCATCCACACGCACGTTGTCACCAATGCGCAATGCACGCTCAATCAGCACCAAAAAGCCGCTGATGTAGTTGGATGCAATTTTTTGCAGCCCAAAACCCAGCCCCACGCCCAAGGCCCCGCCCATGACCGACAGGGTGGTCAAATCCACCCCAACCCATGACAGCGAAACCAGCAGGCCCACCATGATCAACACACCCCGCGTGATGTTCATTGCGACCTTGCGCATGGACAAATCACTGACCCAGCGATTGATCACCTGCAGCTCAAACAGGCTGGCCACCCACAGCACCACCACCATCATCAAACCGGCAGACAAGAGCCCTTCCATCAAATTGAGCAAACTGATGTGCGTCTTGCCAAGGGTCAGCCGGATCGACTCCAGCTCATTCGTCACCAAGGGCAACAAGCCCACACTGTGCAGCACCGCAACCAGCCAGGCCAGCCACGAGAAGACCCGTTCGATCAGCCGCATGCCTGTGGAGTTGGGAAACACCTTGCTGAGCACACGCGCCACAAACCGGATCATCGCCAGCGACAGCAAGAGCGACACCGCCAAGCGCAGCCAGAACACAGGCATGAAGTGCACAACGATGGCTTGCCCTAAGTACGTGAAGCACAAAGCCATCAGCGGGTACATGGCACCACTGACGGGGTTGTGCCCAAACCAAATGGGTGAGTACTTGCCTTTGCCCCGCAAGCGATTGCCCAAGAAACGCACACAGAAGTACGCCAAGAGCAATGCAGCCAGGAAAACCGACAACTCCAGCCAAGCGCTGGAGTTGTTGAAGTCATCAATCAGCTTGTCAAAAATTTCCATGAAGCACCCCTCGGCAACTCAATCGAGGGAGATTGTGCAAAGCACAGACTACGTCGTCTGTCAGAGAGCAGATCATTGCTGCGGGCCACGCCGCCACGCTGGCTTGCGTTTTTGCGCAAAAGCCTGCGCGCCCTCCTGCGCATCAGCATCCATCATGTTGCAAGCCATGGTTTCACCCGCCAGCACATAGGCGGCTTCCAGACCCATCTCTCGCTGGCGGTACAGCAGGGCTTTGCCCATGCGCACAGCCGTCGGCGGCTTATCCACAATCGATTGCACCCACTGTGCAATCTGAGCATCCAGGGCTTCAGGTGCCACGACCCGGTTCACCAAGCCCTGTGCCTGTGCAGTATGGGCATCCATGAAGTCCCCGGTCAGCAGCATCTCCATGGCCTGTTTGAAAGGCACATTCCGCACCAAAGGCACACTGGGCGTGGCGCAGAACAGCCCGTAATTGATGCCACTGGTTGCAAAGCTGGCCTGCGTGCTTGCCACCGCCAAATCACACTGCGCCACCAACTGGCAGCCTGCAGCCGTGGCCATCCCGTGCACACGTGCAATGACAGGCACAGGCAGCTGGGCAATGCTCAGCATCATGCGTGAGCATTGAGTAAACAACGCTTGGTAATACGCCAGTTCGGGCTGTGCAGCCATGTCTTTCAAGTTGTGACCGGCGCAAAAAGCCTTTCCACTGGCAGCCAGCACCACCACGCGCACGTTGTCGTCACGTGCAATGTCATCCAGCGCATCTTGCAAGGCCTGCAACATGGCACTGCCCAGTGCGTTAAAGCGTGGCGCGTCGTTCAAGGTCAGGGTGACCACGCCACGCGCGTCACGGGATTGCAGAAAAACGTCGTTCATAGTTTAAAGATCCGCCAACACGCGCACATGCGCTTCCACGCTGCGAGACAGCGGGCCCATCATGTAACCACCTTCCAGACACGACACCACGCGCCCCTTGCTAAAGCGGCGCGCCACATCCTTGATGCGCTCCGTCAGCCAGATGTAGTCGTTCTCCGTCAGGTTCAGCTGCCCCATATCGTCATCGCGATGGGCGTCAAAACCAGCACTGACAAAAATCATTTCGGGCTTGAATGCTTCGAGCCGCGGAATCCACAGCATCTCGACCAATTCGCGAATGTCCATACCCTTGGTGTACGCAGACACCGGAATATTGAGCATGTTGGCAGCGGGCTCCTTGTCGCCACTGAACGGGTAGAACGGGTGCTGAAAAAAGCTCACCATCAGCACCCGGTCATCGCCAGCCAGAATGTCTTCGGTGCCATTGCCGTGGTGCACATCAAAATCCACAATCGCCACGCGCTTGAGGTTGCGCCGCTGCAAGGCATGCAGGGCTGCAATGGCGACGTTGTTGAAAAAACAAAACCCCATGGCTTTGTCCCGGGTGGCGTGGTGCCCGGGTGGTCGGATGGCGCAAAACGCGTTCTCCAATGCGCCGTCAATCACGGCATCGGTGGCCGCCACCGCAGCACCTGCGGCATGCAAGGCCGCATCGAAGGTGTGCGCATTGATGGAGGTATCGGTATCCAGCTGCGTGTACTCCGGCCCGCCAGCGGCTTGCTCTTCAATCAAGCGATCCGTCAGGCCGCGCAGGGCCGCCACATGCATGCGATCATGGGCGAGTTCGACATCGCTCAACGCGGCCTGTGGCGCATCCATGCGCTCCAGACCATCAAACACCCCGGTCATGAGCAGTCGATCTTCGATCGCATCCAAGCGCTGCGGGCACTCAGGGTGCCCGGGGCCCATATCATGCTGTCGGCACGAACGGTGAGAAAAATAGCCTGTCTTACCCACTTTTCTTGTCCCCTGTCATCTTTGTTTTCGGATAAGTTTTGCACATGAATCTGCACAAAATCCGGTCTCTTTTGGATCAGCTTAACACGGTGATCGTTGGCAAAAAACAGCAAGTACAAGACTGCGTTGCCTGCCTATTGGCGGGTGGTCACTTGCTGATTGAGGACGTACCCGGTGTGGGTAAAACCACCCTCGCTCATGCCCTGGCCCACGGCTTTGGCCTGCAGTTCTCGCGCGTGCAGTTCACGGCCGATCTGATGCCCAGCGACCTGACGGGCGTGTCGGTGTATGAGCGTGCCAGCGAAGGCTTTGTCTTTCACCCTGGCCCCGTTTTTGCGCAAGTGCTGCTGGCCGACGAAATCAACCGCGCCAGCCCTAAGACACAAAGCGCACTGCTCGAAGCCATGGAGGAAAAACAAGTCTCCGTGGAAGGGCAGACGCACCCGCTGCCTCAGCCGTTCTTTGTGATTGCAACGCAAAACCCGCTGGAGCAACTGGGCACATACCCGCTGCCAGAGAGCCAACTTGACCGTTTCTTGATGCGCATCAGTCTCGGCTACCCGGATCGGGCAGCCGAGCTGCAACTGCTGCGCCACCACGGGCACCGCGCCCAGGCCGATCAATTGCCCGCGCTGATCAGTCCCCAGGATCTGCATGACTTGCAGCAAGCCGTGCTGCAGGTGCATGCCGCCGAGCCGTTGCTGCACTACATCCAGGACTTGCTGGATGCCACGCGCAACGGCACCTGGTTTGTGCAGGGCCTGTCCCCCCGGGCCGGGATTGCCTTGCTGCGCGCGGCCAAGGCCCATGCACTGCTGCAAGGGCGCGACTATGTCTCCCCGGACGATGTGCAGGCCATCTTCCCCGCCACCATGGCACACCGCCTGCATGCAGTGGCAGGCGCAGGGCGTGGCACGACGGCACAAGTGCACGCCATGCTGCAAGCTGTGGCTGTGCCCTGATGCAGGATCACCCACCCCCCACGCGCAGCCCGTGGCGGCATGCCCTGCACCGCTGGGCCACACGCCGTCAGCCGGCACGCGCGCAGCACCACTTGAAGCAGCGCAACCTCTACGTGCTGCCTTCGGCCGCTGGCTGCGTACTGGCCGTCACCTTGCTGGTACTGTTGGTGGCCAGCATCAACTTCCAGCTCAATCTGGGTTATGCCCTCACTTTTTTGATAGCAGGCAGCGCACTGTCCAGCTTGTGGATGGGGCATCGCAACCTGCGCGGTCTGGAGTTGCGACTGGGGGCCTTGCAACCTGTGTTTCAGCATGACCGCGTGGCTGTACCTGTCTTGCTGGGCAATGCCCAGGGGCGGCACCACCGCCATGGGCTGTCACTGGCGCTGAACCGCACACAGGGCAAACTGGCCTGGGTGCATGCCGATGTACCGGCCCATCAAACGGCCACCGTCGAGCTGGGCAGCGTGCCCCACCAGCGTGGCTGGCACCGTGTGCCCCGGGTGGTGATCGAAAGCCGCTTTCCGCTGGGCGTCTTTCGCATCTGGAGCTACTGGCAGCCCGCTGCGCGTGTCCTGGTCTACCCGGCACCTGAAACCCCAATGCCACCCATCTTGCATGGCGACGCGGATGCCGATCCCCAAGCCGCCTCCCACCAGCCCGGCGCTGCCGAGCACGATGGGGTACGCAGCTACCAGCGCGGGGATACGCTACGCAGCGTGGTCTGGAAAAAAACCGCCACTGCGCTGGCCACCGGCCATGGAGACCTGGTGGTGCGCAACGGCCACGCCGCGCCCACCCAGCGCCTGTGGCTGGATGCCCGCGCCACAGGGCTGTCCAACCCCGAAGCCCAAATTGCACGCCTGACGGCCTGGGTTCTGCACGCGCATGGGCAACAGTGGCAATGGGGACTGCGGCTGCCCAGCGGCCAGCGCATCGCGCCCGCCAGCGGCACACCGCATTTGCACGACTGCCTTGCAGCGCTGGCCACCGACGGGCACACGGCGCAGCCCAACGATTCATAAACAAATACGCCTCTAGCGATTATCCAGCCTACGCAATAAGCTATCAAATATGCAAGAACACGCCGCCACCTCCTTGCCACGCGAGACCCGTGACACCTGGCTGGTGCTGGCCGTGGTGGCCCTGGTACTGCTGCCGCAAGTTGCCTATTTGCCGCTGTGGGCCAGTAGCCTGGCGCTGGGCATGCTGGCCTGGCGGCTCTGGATTGCACGCAAAGGCTATCGCCTGCCCGGCAAATGGCTGCTGGCCGGCCTACTGGTGCTGGCGGTCGGCGCCACGGTGCTGCAATTTCGCACCATCGTCGGCCCCGAAGCCGGCGTGGTCCTGGTGGTTTTGCTGCTGGTACTCAAAACCCTGGAAATGCGCGCGCGCCGCGATGCCATGGTGATCTTTTTTCTTGGATTTTTCACACTGCTGACGCTGTTTTTGCAGTCCCAATCGCTGTCGATCGCCGCTGCCATGCTGCTGGCGGTGTGGGGGCTGCTGGCCGCGCTGGTCAACGCCCACATGCCTGCAGGCTACCCCAGCCTGCGCCAGTTGCTGCGCACCTCCGGCACGTTGATGCTTCTGGGCGCCCCCATCATGCTGGTGCTGTTTCTGAGCTTTCCACGCTTTTCCCCGCTGTGGGGGCTGCCCACGCAGCCCAACCAGGGGCGCACCGGACTGTCAGATGACATGACCGTGGGCCAAGTCGCCACGCTGGCGCAAGACCGCAGCATGGCCCTGCGCGTGCGCTTTGATACCGAGGGCCACCGCCCCCCGCCACAACACTTGCTCTACTTTCGCGGCCCGGTACTGAGCCAGTTTGATGGCCGCAACTGGAAAGCCGGCACCGATGAATGGGCCAACGTCCTCCCCCCCGGCCGGGTCATGCCCGCCTCAGGGCTGGGCGATGCCATCGCCTATGAAATCACGCTGGAGCCACACCAGCAGCGCTGGCTGCTGACCCTGGAAGCCACGCTCCAGCCCCCTGCCGCCGCCGTGCGCCGCCTGCTGGCCACCAGTGAGCTGCAATGGCTGACCACGCGCCCCATCAACGAAGTGCTGCGCTACCAGGCCCAGGCGCACCTGCAATATGCCTATGAGCAGCAGCTGTCGCCCGCCCAGCGCCAACGCTTGGTACAGCTGCCCCGCCGACTCAACCCGCGCACTGCCGCCTGGGGGCAGGCCCTGCGCCAAGAGCACGGCAGCGATGACAAGGCCCTAATTGCCGCGGCACTGGCCCGCCTGGGCAATGGGTCGTATGTCTACACCTTGCAGCCCGGTGTGGTGAACAGCTCCCACACGGCCGATGCCTTCTGGTTTGACAGCCAGCAAGGCTTTTGCGAACACATTGCCTCGGCCTTTGTGGTGCTGATGCGCTCGGCGGGCCTGCCAGCCCGCATCGTCACCGGCTACCAGGGCGGCGAGCGCAATCCGGTCGACGGGCTGTGGACGGTTCGCCAAAGCGATGCACACGCCTGGGCAGAGGTCTGGCTGCCACAGCAAGGCTGGGTACGCATCGACCCCACCGCCGCTGTAGCGCCGTCTCGCATCGAACAGCTGCAGCGCCTGCCAGCGCCTGCCACCTTGCTGGAGAGCACGATGGGCAATGTGGTCGGCCCCGATGCCCTGCAGCGCCTGCGCGCCAACTGGGAAGCCATCAACCACCGCTGGAATGACTGGGTGCTGAACTACGCGCGCAGCGACCAGGACCAGCTCCTCAGCCGCCTGGGGCTGCAGCACTGGAATCTGCCCCAGCTGGCAGCAGGCCTCGGTGCCGTGGCCGCTGTGCTGCTGGCTGCGCTAGGCCTGCAGCGCTGGCGCAGGCAACGCATTGCCGATCCCTGGCTGCGCCTGATGGCGCAGGCCCGCCAGCAACTGGCGCGGGCCGGCATTACCCATGCGCACAGTCTGGGACTGCAGGCCCTGGCCGCGGCCACCCAAGCACAATGGGGGGATGAATCCCAGCCACTGCAACAGTGGCTGCGACAGATGGAACAATGGCGCTATGCACCGCATAGCACCCAGACACCGACGCTGGCCACTTTGCGGCGCCATTACCGCGCTTTGACCTGGCCCCGACACCGCACACCATGAAACGCCTGCTCTCCCCTCTGATCTTGCTTGCCCTGGCTACAGGCTGTGCCACCCACTTTGCGGCTTCCGCGCAATCCAGCGCCTCAACCGCCAAACGCAGCGCACCAGCCCCAACGCCTTACAGCCAGCGCGCAGACGCACAGCAGTGGGCCCAGGATATGGCGGCACGCCGGGGCCTGGACCACCGCTGGGTGCAAGCCCAGCTGGCGCAAGCGCGCTTTTTGCCGCAAGTGCCCAAGCTGATGACGCCGGCCCCCAAAACCCGCACCACCGCGCGGGACTGGGCCGATTACCGCCACCGCTTCATCGACCCCGTGCGCATTCAGGCGGGCCTGCAGTTCTGGCGCGACAACGCCGAAACACTGGCCCGTGCAGAAACTCAGTTTGGCGTCCCCGCCAGCATCATCGTCGGCATCATTGGCGTCGAAACCATTTACGGCCGGAACATGGGCAACCTGCGTGTGCTGGACAGCCTGACCACGCTGGCCTTTGACTTTCCCGCCACCCACCCGCGTGCAGCCGAGCGCCAGCGCTACTTTCAGGGAGAGCTCGAGCAGTTTCTGGTCATGATGCAGCAAGCGGGCACCCCCACCACCGAAGCGCGCGGCAGCTACGCAGGCGCCATGGGCCTGGGCCAGTTCATGCCCAGCAGCTGGGCCCAATGGGCGGTGGACTTTGATGGCGATGGCCGTATTGATCTGTTCAACAGTCCGGTCGATGCCATTGGCTCCGTGGCCAACTACTTCAAGGCGCACGGCTGGGTCAGCGGCCAACCCGTGTGGTACCCCGCACTGTTCAACACCGACAGGCTGAATCTGGCTACATTGCTGGCCCCGGACATCCTGCCCAGCTTTACCCCATCGCAAATGGCAGAGCTGGGGGTGGTGCCGGAAGACGGCATGCAACACGATGGTCTGCTGGCGCTGATTGAGCTCAAGAATGGCGACGCGGCCCCCAGCTACATCGTGGGCACACAGAACTTCTACGCCATCACGCGCTACAACTGGTCCAGCTACTACGCCACGGCCGTGCATGACCTGGGCCAGGAAATTGCCGCCGCGCGCAATGGCAGCATGCCCGGTATTGCGCTGCCGGTGATGGTGCCGCTGGTGGCTGCGCCGGCCGCCGAGCGCAGCGCGCCGTAATTGCGGCGACCACATTTGCCCGCCTGCGCACAGCGGGCAAACCTGCACTTTGCGCGCAATCCCTCAATGGGATGCTCCTAGTAGCCACCCGCGCCAGACTGGCGCACGCTGCATGCCTGACCCCTACATCACACCATGGAGAAGGCATGCAACGTTGGACTCTTTCCCCCTTGTCAGTCACTTTGTGCGCACTGGGCCTGCTGGCAGGCACTGCACACGCCCAGTTCAAAGAGCCAGACAAAGTCAAAATTGGCTTCATCACCGACATGTCCAGCCTGTATGCCGATGTGGAAGGCAAGCACGGCGCCACCGCCATCCAGATGGCCATCGACGACTTCGGCGGCAAAGTGCTAGGCAAGCCGATTGAGCTGATGACGGCCGACCACCAGAACAAGGCCGACATTGCCGCCAGCAAGGCGCGCGAGTGGATTGACCAGCAGGACATCAGCCTGGTGTTTGGCGGCACCAACAGCGCCACAGCCCTGGCCATGGCTGCCGTGGCCACCGAGAAAAAACGCGTGTTTGTGGACAACGGCGCCGGCACCTCGGCCCTGACCAATGAACAGTGCAGCCCCTACGTGGTGCACTACGCTTTTGATACCGTGGCACTGGCCAAGGGCACGGGCAAGGCCGTGGTCGAAAACGGTGGCAAGAGCTGGTACTTTCTGACGGCCGACTACGCCTTTGGCCACGCGCTGGAGGCAGACACCACCAAAATCGTGCAAGCCAATGGCGGCACGGTGCTGGGCTCGGTCAAGACACCGCTGAACGCGTCGGACTTCTCCAGCTTCATGCTGCAGGCACAAAACTCCAAGGCACAGATTCTGGGCCTGGCCAATGCCGGTGGCGACACCGTCAACTCCATCAAGGCGGCCAAAGAATTCGGCATCACCAAAAGCATGAAGCTGGCGGGCCTGCTGATTTTCTTCAGCGACATCCACAGCCTGGGTGTGAAAAATACCGAAGGCATGCAGTTCACCACCAGCTGGTACTGGGATTTGAACGATGCCTCGCGCAAATTTGCCGACAAATTCATGGCCAAAACCAAGCGCCGCCCCAGCGAAATTCAGGCCGCTGACTACTCGGCCGCCTGGAATTACCTCAAAGCCGTCGAGAAAGCTGGCACGCTGGAAGGCGACAAAGTCATGGCCGCCTGGAAGAGCATGGAGCTCAACGACTTCTTCGGCAAAGGCCGCATCCGCCCCGATGGCCGCTACGCGCACGATATGTACCTGATGGAGGTGAAGTCACCCGCCGAATCCAAGGGCACCTGGGACTACTACAAGCTCATCAAAACGCTGCCGGCTGACCAGGTGTGGACCACCCAGGCTGAAAGCAAGTGCCAGCACTGGAAGTAAGCACGGCACACAGCGCCTGGCCCCGGCCACACCGCACAGAAAAAAGCGCGAGCCAAGGCCCGCGCTTTTTTGATAGCTGCCAGCGCTTGCCTTTCAAGCACTTCAGATACAAAACAGCTTGAAGTGATTGAAAAGCATGCGCTAGCAGCTCTGCTTTTTATACAAGGTTTACTGTGCAATCGCTGTGACGGAGCCTACCTGCTTGCGCAATTCAAACTTCTGGATCTTGCCGGTGCTGGTCTTGGGCAGCTCACCAAACACCACGGCACGCGGCACCTTGTAGCCCGCCAGATGCTGCTTGCAATGGGCAATGATGTCCGCCTCGGTCACCACCGCACCCGCCTTGATTTCCAAAAACGCGCACGGCGTTTCACCCCATTTCTCATCCGGCTTAGCCACCACAGCGGCAGCCAGCACGGCCGGGTGGCGGTACAGCACGTCTTCCACTTCGATGGACGAGATGTTCTCGCCACCGGAGATGATGATGTCCTTGCTGCGATCCTTGATCTGGATGTAGCCATCGGCGTACTGCACAGCCAGGTCACCGCTGTGGAACCAGCCGCCCCGGAAAGCATCGTCTGTGGCCTGCGGGTTCTTGAGGTAGCCCTTCATGGCAATGTTGCCACGGAACATGATCTCGCCCATGGTCTCCCCATCCCAAGGCACGGGCTGCAGGGTTTCGGGGTCCATCACGCGCACCTCGCGCTGCAGGTGATAGCGCACCCCCTGGCGGGCATTCAGGCGCGCACGTTCACCAATGTTCAAGTCATTCCAGGCGCTGTGCTTGGCACAGACCGTGGCCGGGCCGTAGGTTTCCGTCAGGCCATAGACATGGGTCAGGTCAAAGCCCATGGCCTCCATGCCCTCAATCATGGAAGCCGGTGGCGCAGCCCCCGCCACCATGGCTTTCACTCCGGCCGGAATGCCTTGTTTGATGGCATCGGGTGCATTCACCAGCAGCGACTGCACAATCGGCGCGCCACAGTAGTGCGTGACGCCGTGCGCACGGATGGCATCAAACACGGCCTGGGCTTCCACGCGGCGCAGGCACACGTTGACACCGGCACGCGCCGCCACCGTCCAGGGGAAGCACCAGCCGTTGCAGTGGAACATGGGCAGCGTCCACAAATACACGCTGTGCTTGGGCATATCCCACTCCAGCACATTGCTGATGGCATTGGTGGCCGCGCCGCGGTGGTGGTAGACCACACCCTTGGGGTTGCCGGTAGTGCCACTGGTGTAGTTCAGGGCAATCGCATCCCACTCGTCCTCAGGCATTTCCCAGGCAAAGTGCGCATCGCCCTGCGCCACAAAGTCGCCATAGCCGATGCTGCCCACGTGCACGGCCGCTTCGCCATACAGGGCGTCCTCCACTTGAATCACCAGCAACGGTTCGATGCGCGTGCGCAGCTTCAGGGCCTTGGCAATGAGCGGGGCAAACTCCGGGTCCACGATCAGGGCCTTGGCTTCGCCGTGGTCCAGCATGAAAGCCAGCGCTTCGGGATCCAGCCGCGTGTTCAGCGTATTGAGCACCGCCCCCGACATCGGCACACCAAAGTGCGCCTCCACCATGGGCGGAGTGTTGGGCAGGATCACCGCGACCGTGTCATTTTTTCCAATCCCTGCGCGCTGCAAGCTGCTTGCCAACTGGCGGCAACGCGCATAGGTCTGCCCCCAGGTCTGGCGCAAGCTGCCATGCACGATGGCCAGCCGCTCGGGATATACAGAAGCCGTGCGCTCGATAAAGCTCAGTGGCGTGAGGGTGGCAAAGTTCGCTGCGTTGCGATCCAGATGCTGGTCGTATGGGCTGATCATCTCCCTGATCTCCTTGATGTTGTACTTCGTTTTTTCACGCGTTTCAAACATCCCTACTTTCACGCAATGCGGCCTGTTCACAACATCAGCAAATACCCGCTTGCACCCCGCCAACACCCCGTTTTCCTTTGATGCTGCGCAATATCACTAATTCCAGTATCGAGTGAAATGAAATCGCTATCTGGACTGGGTCTAAACCGTGCAACCAACGGTGACATGCGCTGCTGTCACCCACCGCTGCACCTTTAGTCGGAGCAGATCGCCATGCACGGTTTCCAGCAAACCGTGCATGCCTTCAAAAACGACAAGTGCTCTGGAGCCACACATGAAACTCAAACTGCGTCCTCTCGTTGCCGCGGCCATGGTTGTTGCGGGTTTTGCTGCTGCGCCTAGCTGGGCCATGCAACCCAACAACGAACCCATCGCCCCTCTCGTCGCCCCCAAGGTGGCCAACCCCGCCATGGTGGAACTGGGCAAGAAGCTGTGGTTCGATCCACGCCTGTCCAAATCCGGCTTCATCTCCTGCAACTCCTGCCACAACCTGTCGATGGGCGGCAGCGACAACCTGAAGACCTCGATTGGTCACAACTGGCAAGAAGGCCCCATCAACTCGCCCACCGTGCTGAACTCCAGCCTGAACGTGGCGCAGTTCTGGGACGGCCGTGCCGGCTCGCTCAAGGAACAGGCCGGCGGCCCCATCGCCAACCCCGGTGAAATGGCTTTCACCCATGAGCTGGCCGTGGACATGCTGAACGCCATCCCCGGTTACCAGTCCGAGTTCAAGCAAGTGTTCAAGAAAGACAAGATTGACATCGATCAGGTGACCGATGCCATCGCCGCTTTCGAAGAAACCTTGGTGACCCCCAACTCGCGCTTTGACAAGTGGCTCAAGGGCGACGCCAAGGCGCTGAGCAAAACCGAACTGGAAGGCTATGCCCTGTTCCGTGACAGCGGTTGCGTGGCCTGCCACAACGGTGCTGCGGTTGGCGGCAACTCCTTCCAACGTATGGGTGTGGTGGAGCCCTACAAGACCAACAACGCCGCCGAAGGCCGTGTGGCAGTGACCGGCACCGATGCCGATCGCTTCAACTTCAAGGTTCCCACGCTGCGCAACGTCGAGCTGACCTACCCCTACTTCCACGATGGCGCTGCTGACACCCTGGGCCAGGCTGTGGACACCATGGGCCGCATCCAGCTGGGCAAGAAGTTCACCGCGGAAGAGAACGCCAAGATCGTGGCCTTCCTGAAGACGCTGACTGGTGACCAGCCTCAGCTGAATATGCCCATCCTGCCTCCATCCGGCGACAAGACCCCCCGTCCTAAGCCTTTCGCGAAGTAAGCAGCACCCCAGATGCCATGGTTCGCCATGGCATATCGCCTCCTGCAAGGGGCTGTCAACGGCCCTGCGACGCAGGGCCTTGATCCATGCCAAGGTGCCATGCACTTTGGTGTGGATACTGTTGTTCTCAGGTTCTTTCAGGCGTGAACCCGCTTTTCCATGACAGATTCCCTCACCGCGACCACCACCAGCGACATTGCAGCGCGACTGCGCCATGCCGGCATTCAGCCCACGCGCCAGCGCTTGGCCATTGCCCAAGCCTTGCTGCTGGCGCCGGTGCACCTGGCGGCGGACGACATTTTGCGCACGGCGCGCGCCTACCTTCCCAGCCTATCCCGCGCCACCGTCTACAACACGCTCCCACTGTTTGTCGAAAAAGGTCTGCTGCGTGCCCTGCGTCTGGATCAGGAGTGCACGGTCTATGACTCACGCACCGATGCGCATTCGCACATCTACCACGAAGACACCGGCATGCTGGAAGACATTCCCAGCGAAATGCTGCAGTGGCCGCGCATCCCTGCCATCTCGGAGGACCTGGAACTCATGGGCATGGACTTGGTGGTTCGCGTACGCCAGCGCCAGCAACCCCGCCCACTGACAACAACCCGAGAAGCCGATTAACCCAACTGGGTATTCGCAATTTCAAGAAAATCAATAATCACTTTCAGTCTTTACTGAACTCCATAAAAACAATAAATATCAATCACTTAAAATCAAAAAATACATCTGAAAAAATGCTTTTAACATCAAAACAAAAGATGTTTTATATAAGACATCTTTTATAAAAAACCAAGAAAAACACACACAAATCTCCGATTCATTCCTACAATCCATTCATCGCTACACAGCGAACCCAACAAATGAGGAATGCTCTGGGACTCACCAGAGCGGAGGAGACCAGGCCTGCATCACTGATGCAGGCCTTTTTTTCGGCTGTTTCAACCCGTATTGCGCAGCCCGGCGGCAATGCCATTGATGGAAATGTGAATCCCGTTCTTCAGGCGTTCATCGGTCTGCCCGGCACGCCAGCGCCTGACCAGCTCCACCTGCAGATGGTGCAAAGGATCAATGTAGGGAAAGCGATGGCGGATAGAACGCGCCAGCGCTGGATTGCCCGCCAGACGGTCAGATTCCTCCGTAATCTTTGCCAGCGCCTCCGTGGTGCGCAGCCACTCCGCCTCAATGCTCGAGAAAATGCGCTTGCGCAAACGTGTATCCGCCACCAGCTCGCTATAGCGCGAAGCCAGCGCCAGATCACTCTTGGCCAGCACCATGTCCATATTGGAGAGCAAGGTCTTGAAGAATGGCCATTGGCGGTACATCTTCTGCAGCAACGCCAACTGACGCTTGGCATCTGCGCCTTCCGCATGCAAGAACGCCTCCACTGCCGAGCCAAAGCCATACCAGCCTGGCAGCGTCAGACGGCACTGCCCCCAGCTGAAACCCCAGGGAATGGCACGCAAATCTTCAATCGCCTGCGTCGCCTTGCGCGATGCAGGGCGTGAGCCGATGTTCAGCTCGGCAATTTCACGGATCGGCGTGGCACTGAAGAAGTAATCCGCAAAGCCGGCGGTTTCATAGACCAGCTTGCGGTAGGCCTGCATGCTGGCCTGCGACAGTTGCTCTGCAGCCTGCAAAAAGCCCGCCGTGGCCGCCTTGGTGGGTTGCAACAGCGTGGCCTCCAGCGTGGCTGCCACCAAGGTCTCCAGATTGCGGCGACCGATATCCGGATTGGCATACTTGGAGGCAATCACCTCACCCTGCTCCGTCAGGCGAATCTGCCCACGCACCGTCCCCGGAGGCTGCGCCAAAATGGCCTGGTAGCTGGGGCCACCGCCACGCCCCACGGTGCCGCCACGGCCATGGAACATGCGCAGGCGCAGGCCATATTGCGCTTGCAGCGTGTCAAACAGCTCCACCAACGCCAGCTCTGCCCGGTACAGTTCCCAGTTGCTGGTGAAAATACCGCCATCTTTGTTGCTGTCGCTGTAGCCCAGCATGATGTCTTGCACCGCGCCCGAGCGCTGCAGCAAGGCCGCCACCCCAGGCACCGCAAAATAGGCCCGCATGATGTCTGCGCTCGCGCGCAAATCGCCAATCGTTTCAAACAATGGCACCACGATCAGGTCGAGCTGGGCATCTGCCTGCTCCAGCGTGCCCCGCATCAGGCCCACTTCTTTTTGCAGCAGCAACACCTCCAGCAGATCGCTGACGGTTTCGGTGTGGCTGATGATGTAGTGAATGATGGCCTCACGCCCATAGCGCGTGCGCATGATTTTGGCCATTTCAAAAATGGCCAGCTCACTCTCGGTCAGCGCCGAATACGCCGCCCCGACCACACGCAGCGGCCGGGCCTCCTGAAGCAGGCGCTGCAGCAAGGCACATTTGGCCGCCTCATCGAGCTGCGCATAGTCAGGCTGTACCTGCGCCACGGAAAGCAGCTCTGCCACCACGGCCTCGTGCTTGTCCGAGCTTTGGCGCAAGTCCACTGTCGACAGGCAAAATCCGAACACTTGGACGGCCCGCATCAGCGGGTGCAGGCGCTGCGCCGCCAGGCTCTCGCCATGGTGTGCACACAAAGAGTCAGCAATGATCTGCAGATCCGCCAAAAACTCCTCTGCCTGCAGGTAAGGGTTTTGCGGTGCCACTGCATGGCGTGCGGCCTGCCCGCCGGTCAAATGCTCCAGCGCCGAAGCCAGCCGCGCGTAAATACCGGTCAAGGCACGGCGGTAAGGTTCATCCTGGCGGTGTGGATTGTCATCGGGCGATGCATTGGCCAGCGCCTGCATGGCGGGCGAGACATCAGCCAGACGCGCCGAAACCGACAGCTCCCCACCCAGATAGTGCACTTCCGTGAGGTAGTGGCGCAGCACCACATCGCTTTGGCGGCGCAATGCCAGCTCCAGGGTGTGTGCAGTCACATTCGGGTTGCCGTCACGGTCCCCGCCAATCCACTGGCCCATGCGCAAGAAACTGTGCACATGCTGCCCCTGCAGCGCATCTTCCAGCGCCGCATACAGCTTGGGCACTTCGCGCAAAAAGGTGGCCTCGTAATAGCTCAAGGCATTTTCAATCTCATCGGCTACCGTCAGCTTGGAATAGCGCAGCAAGCGCGTCATCCACAGCTGTGCCACGCGTGCCCGCAACATGGCTTCATTGGCCGCCAGCTCACGCGGCGTCAGCGCATCCTTGGCGCTATTGAACAGTTGCCCACGCGCTGCGATGTCATCGCGCTCCACCAGCAGGCGCGCAATATCGTGCTCGGCCTGCAAGATGCTTTGGCGTTGCACCTCCGTCGGGTGGGCCGTGAGCACCGGCGACACATAGGCTTGCGCCAGCGTTTTGGCAATTTCATCCGGTGTAATACCTGCCCAGCGCAGACGTGACAGCGCTACTTCAATACTGCCTTCCTGGGTATTGCCTGCACGCTCATGCACCGCACGGCGGCGAATGTGGTGGCGGTCTTCCGCCAGATTGGCCAGGTGCGAAAAATAAGTGAAGGCGCGAATGACGCTGACCGTCTGGTCGGTACTCAGCCCTTTGAGCAATTTCTTGAGCGCTTTGTCCGCCTCATGGTCATGGTCGCGCCGAAAAGCCACAGACAGCTGACGCACCTGCTCAATCAGTGCATAGACAGCCACGCCCTCCTGCTCACGAATGATGTCTCCCAAGATACGCCCCAGCAGGCGAATATCTTCAATCAGCGGCAGATCTTTGTCATTTTTACGCACCGCTTTACTCGGTAAAGTCGCTGTACGTTGATCTTTATCTTTCTTTGTCACTGCAGTCATTGGTATGAATACTCCAGCCAAGTTGTATGTCAACTCGGCATGCTAGCATCGACCGCTGATTTGGAAGGCTTCTCCTCAAGCCTGCGCATTGGAAGTCATGAACGTAGCAAACGCCCCCCTCTCCATCGTCATCGCCACCCGCGAAAGCCGCCTCGCACTGTGGCAGGCCGAACACGTCAAAGCCCTGCTGCAAGCGCGTGGTCACACGGTAGAGCTGCTGGGTATGACCACCAAGGGTGATCAAATTCTGGACCGCACCCTCTCCAAGGTGGGCGGCAAAGGCCTGTTCGTCAAAGAGCTGGAAGTCGCCCTGGAAGAAGGCCGCGCGCACATTGCGGTGCACTCGCTCAAAGATGTCCCCATGGACATGCCCGAAGGCTTTGCCCTGGCCTGCGTGATGGAGCGCGAAGACCCGCATGACGCCTTTGTCTCGCCACACTACAGCGCCCTGAACGCATTGCCCCAAGGTGCCGTGGTGGGCACCTCCAGCCTGCGCCGACAGGTGCTGCTGCAAGCCCTGCGCCCCGATTTGAAGATTGAGCCGCTGCGCGGCAATCTGGACACCCGCCTGCGCAAGCTGGACGAAGGCCAGTACGACGCCATCGTGCTGGCAGCCGCAGGCCTCAAGCGCCTGGGCATGCAAGATCGCATTCGCACCATTTTTGCCCCCGACACCATGCTGCCTGCAGCAGGCCAAGGCGCGCTGGGCATTGAGATCCGTGCGGACCGTCAGGACCTGGCCGACGCACTGACTCCCCTGGCCCACCTGCCCACCTGGCTGCGTGTGGCCGCTGAGCGTGCCGTCAGCCGCGGCATGGGCGGCAGCTGCTCCGTGCCACTGGCAGCCCATGCCATCCTCGACGGTGACACCATGCGCCTGAATGCGGCCTGGGGCGATCCGAAAGGCATCCAGCCCCTGGTGCAGGTGCAGCAAACTGCCGTGGTGACCACGCTGGCCCAGGCCGAAGCGCTGGGTGCAGACGTCGCAGCCCAGCTGCAAGCCGGTGGCGCCCACGTCTGTCAGCAGGCCTGAATCACCCCCATGTCTGCCCCCCTTGTTGTGACCCGCCCGCAGCCTGATGCGGCGCTGTGGGCACAACAGCTGCAAAGTGCTGGCGTCGATGCGCTGGCCCTGCCCATGATGGCCATTGGCCCCAGCCGCAGCCCCGCCGCCGCGGACGCAGTGCGTACAGCGTTGCAGCAACTGGATCGCTACCAGGCCCTCATGTTTGTCAGCGGCAACGCCGTGCGCTACTTCTTTGCGCAATGGCGTGCACTGGGCACACCCAACCCAGGCCTGCGCAGCAACGTGCAGCTGTGGTCACCGGGCCCTGGCACCACTAAAGCTTTGCTTGCAGAACATAATCAGCCTCAAAGCATTATCCAGCCTGCGCAAGACGCTCCTCAATTTGACTCAGAGTCTTTGTGGGCGCAAGCCCAGCACCACGTGCAAGCCGGCGATCGCGTACTGATTGTGCGCGGCGGTGATGGTGCAGACGCGACCGGCCAGGGCCGCCCCTGGCTGACCGAGCAGCTTCAGCAACGCGGGATGCAGGTCGACTTTGCGCCCGTGTATGAGCGCCAGGCTCCGCAAGCCACACCGGCACTCTTGCAGCACATAGCCGCCCTGCGCGCGCAACAGGCGGCATGGCTCTTTAGCAGCTCCGAATGTGTGCAACATTTGGTGCACTGCAACCCCAGCTGGACCTGGTCCTCCCATACTGCCCTCGTCACCCACCCGCGCATTGCCGAACAAGCACGCCTGTCGGGCTTTGGCCGAGTCATTGAGACCCAGCCAACCGTACAAAGCATTGCGGCATCGATAAAATCATTGCATGACCTCTCCTGACGGCGCCCCTATTCCATCACAAGCGGTTCCCTTTGAAACGCTTCATGCCCCACGCCCTGCTGCGCCTGGCTGGACGTGGCTTTCGCTGGTAATCGGTGCAACAGGCTTGGGCTGCAGCCTCATGCTGTGGCAAAAAGTCGACGGCATGCAAGAGCAGCTGGCACGCCAGTCGGCCGACGCCACCACCCAGGCCGCACAAGCCCGTGCCCTTGCGCGCGAATCCCAAGACCTGGTGCGTGATGCCACGGCCAAGCTCTCCGTCATGGAAGTGCGCGTCAACGAAGTCAGCCTGCAGCGGGGCCAACTGGACACCCTGGTGCAAAACCTAACCCGCTCGCGCGATGACACTTTGCTGGTCGATATTGAATCGGCCATGCGCATGGCCCAGCAGCAGGTGCAGCTGACCAGCAGCACCGAGCCCCTGGTGGCCGCCCTGCAAAGCAGCATCAAGCGCGTAGAGCGCGCAGCCCAGCCGCGCCTGGTGCCGGTGCAACAAGCCATGGAGCGCGATCTGCAGCGCCTGTCGCAATCCACCGTCACCGACACAGCCAGCCTGCTCGCCCGCCTGGACGATGTGGTGCGCCTGGTGGACGATATGCATGTGCACAACAGCGCGCCGGTGCCCACCGAGCAGCGCCAGCCCCTGCGCAAAGCACCGGCCGCCGATAGCGCCAACGCGCCAGCCAGCTCTCCCGCACAGTGGGAATGGTGGAGCCACTGGGGCCAGCAGATCTGGCAAGCCACCCGCGATGAAGCCAGCGACTTGCTGCGCGTCAGCCGCATCGAGAATGCCGACGCCATCTTGATGGCCCCTGACCAGGCCTTCTTTGTGCGCGAAAACCTCAAGCTCAAGCTGCTCAACGCCCGCCTGGCCATACTGGCGCGCCAGTACGATGCGGCGCGTGCCGACATCGGTGCCGCCCAGGCCTCGCTGGGCAAATATTTTGAGAGCACCTCGCGCCGCACCCACCAGGCTCAGGCCGTGCTGGCGCAGCTGCAGACCCACCTTCAAGACACCAAGCAGCCCGCGCTGGATGAGACATTGCCTGCTCTGTCCACCGCCGCTGCCGGCCTTTGAGCACCTAAAGGAATCACCGCATGATGCGCGCCGCACTCTGGTTTGTCGGTTTGTTTGCTCTGGCCGTGGCCGTGGCCCTGTTTGCGGGCAACAACCAAGGCATGGTCAGCCTGTTCTGGCACCCCTACCGGGTGGACCTGTCGCTGAACATGGTGTTGTTGCTGCTGCTGACCGTGTTTGCCCTGGGGTATGCCGCTCTGCGCGCCTTTGCGGCCCTGGTCATGCTGCCCCAGCATGCCAAGCGCTGGCGCCAGCAGCAAAAAGAGCGACAGATGTACCAGTCCTTTGTGGAGAGCTTTTCCCACCTGCAAGCGGGCCGCTATGTGCGCGCCAGCAAGTCGGCGCAATCCTTGCTCAAGCTCAGCGACGAGCTGCGCACCGAACACGCCCACATTCCGCAAGACGCCACACTGCGCGCCATTGCCCACATGCTGTCTGCCGACAGCGCCCATGCGCTGCGCGATGTGGCCGCACGTGATGCGCACTACGAACAAGCGCTGGATGATGTGCCGCTGAACGGCAGCTTGCAGCAGCAAGAAGTGCGCGAAGGCGCCCAGATGCGCGCTGCGCGCTGGGCACTCGATGACCGCGACCCGCAAGAAGCCCTGCAGCGCCTGCAACAGCTGGCACCGGGCGCCAGCCGCCGCACCATGGCCCTGCGCATCCAGCTCAAGGCCAGCCGCCTGGCCCACGCCACGCAACAAGCATTGGATACGGCCCGCTTGCTGGCCAAGCACGGTGGTCTTTCTGCCGAAGCCGCCAGCAGCATCACCCGCAGCCTGATTCTGGAGCAGCTGCAGCACACGCACGATGCCGAGCAACTGCAGCGCGCCTGGAGCGATTTGCCCGCCACCGACCGCCGCAACCCCGACATTGCCCTGTCTGCCGCGCGCAAGCTGCTGGAGCTGCAAGGCGACGCCGCGCTGGCCCGCAGCTGGCTGCTGCCCGTGTGGGAGCAGTTCCTGAGCGCGCCGCAAGCGCTGTCCAGCTTGCAGACCCAGCGCCTGTTCACTGGCATGCAACGGGCACTCGACGGCCTGGATGCCCCCTGGCTGGCCCGCATTGAAAGCGCACAACGCGCTGCCCCGCAAGAGCCACGCCTGCAATACCTGGCGGGCATGGCCTGTGTACAGCGCCAGCTGTGGGGCAAAGGCGAGCAATTGCTGCAAGGCGCCGTGGCGCGCCTGCAAGATGCCGCGCTGCGTGCCAGTGCCTGGAAAGCCCTGGCGGTTTTGGCCGAGCAACGCGAAGACAGTGCTGCCGCAGCCCACGCATGGCGCCAGGCCGCCACCCAAAACCCACTTTAAACCATAGCTGCTAACGCTTGATCTGCCTGCATTAGCAGCCCATTTGGCTTGAAACAATGCCCCACCCACCCTATCGTTGGGCAGGGTCGGTAAAATCAACCTTAATCCGTCATTTCCGCTAACTGCCTATCGACGGCATCCCCACCCGCAGGATGCCGTTTCTATTTGCGAATCCGCCATGAGTGAATCCATTGCCCAGCCAGGCCTGAACAGCCTGTCCAAATCCTTCGAACCCGCCGCACTGGAAGCCCACTGGGGCCCTGAATGGGAACAGCGCGGCTACGGCAATGCCGGCTATCGCGGCACTGGCAAGCCCAACGCCGAAGCGGCCGCCGCAGGCAACAACTTTGCCATCCAGCTGCCCCCACCGAATGTGACCGGCACGCTGCACATGGGCCACGCGTTCAACCAGACCATCATGGACTCGTTGACCCGCTACTACCGCATGAAGGGCGCCAACACCGCCTGGATTCCCGGCACCGACCACGCCGGTATCGCCACGCAAATCGTGGTGGAGCGCCAACTGCAAGCCCAAGGCGTGAGCCGCTATGACCTGGGCCGCCCCGACTTCGTCAAGAAGGTGTGGGAGTGGAAGGAAAAGTCCGGCAACACCATCACCACGCAAATGCGCCGCATGGGCGACACCGTGGACTGGAGCCGCGAGTACTTCACCATGGACGACAAGCTGTCCAAGGTGGTGACCGAGACTTTCGTCAAGCTGTACCAGCAAGGCCTGATCTACCGCGGCAAGCGCCTGGTGAACTGGGACCCGGTGCTGCAATCCGCCGTGTCTGACTTGGAAGTCGAGAACCAAGAGAAGGATGGCAGCCTGTGGCACATCGCCTACCCACTCACCAGCGGCGAAGGCAACTTGGTGGTGGCCACCACCCGCCCCGAAACCATGCTGGGCGACGTGGCCGTGATGGTCCACCCCGAGGATGAGCGCTACAAGCACCTGATCGGCCAGACCGTGACCCTGCCTTTGGTGGGCCGCCAGATCCCCATCATTGCCGACGAATACGTGGACCGCGAGTTCGGTACCGGCGTGGTGAAGGTCACGCCTGCACACGACCAGAACGACTACCAGGTCGGTATCCGCCACAAGCTGCCCATGATCACGGTGCTGACGCTGACCGCCAAGATCAACGACGAAGCGCCCGAAAAATACCGCGGCATGGACCGCTTTGTGGCCCGCAAGGCCATCGTGGCCGATCTGGAAGAAGCCGGCCTGATGGTCGAGATCAAAAAGCACAAGCTGATGGTGCCGATCTGCGACCGTACCGGCCAGGTGATCGAACCCATGCTGACCGACCAGTGGTTCATCGCCATGAGCCAAGTGGCCAAGGAAGGCACGGGCGACACCACCGGCAAGTCCATCGCGCAAAAGGCTATCGACGCTGTGGCCTCTGGCGAAGTGAAGTTTGTGCCTGAAAACTGGGTCAACACCTACAACCAGTGGATGAACAACATCCAGGATTGGTGCATCTCGCGCCAGCTGTGGTGGGGCCACCAGATTCCGGCCTGGTACGACGAAGAAGGCAATATCTACGTCGCCAAGAACGAAGCCGAAGCGCAAGCCCAAGCCCCCGGCAAAACACTGCGCCGCGACGAAGATGTGCTGGACACTTGGTACTCCTCCGCCATGGTTCCCTTCAGCACCATGGGCTGGCCCAACCAGACCGACAAGGCCGATGACGACTTCAACCTGTACCTGCCCTCCTCGGTGCTGGTGACTGGTTACGACATCATCTTCTTCTGGGTGGCACGCATGATCATGATGACCACGCACTTCACCGGTCGCGTGCCGTTCAAACATGTCTACATCCACGGTCTGGTGCGTGATGCGCAAGGCAAGAAGATGTCCAAGTCGGAAGGCAATGTGCTGGACCCGGTCGATCTGATCGACGGCATCTCGCTGGAGCCTTTGCTGGACAAGCGCACCACCGGCCTGCGCAAGCCCGAGACCGCACCGCAAGTGCGCAAGAACACGCAAAAAGAGTTCCCCGAAGGCATTCCCGCCTATGGTGCGGATGCGCTGCGTTTCACCTTTGCCGCGCTGGCCAGCCTGGGTCGCTCCATCAACTTCGATAGCAAGCGCTGCGAAGGCTACCGCAACTTCTGCAACAAGCTCTGGAACGCCAGCCGCTTTGTGCTGATGAACTGCGAAGGCCATGACTGCGGTCTGCTGGCGCACGACAAGGCGGCTTGCGGCACCGAAGGCGCCTATATGCAGTTCAGCCAGCCTGACCGCTGGATCGTCTCGCAGCTGCAAAAGGTCGAAGCCGAAGTGGCCAAGGGATTTGGCGAGTTCCGCTTGGACAACGTGGCCAACACCATCTATGACTTCGTGTGGAACGAGTTCTGCGACTGGTACCTGGAAATTGCCAAGGTGCAGATCCAGACCGGCAACGAAGCCCAGCAGCGCGCCACCCGCCACACGCTGATCCGTGTGCTGGAAACCATTTTGCGCATGGCCCACCCTGTCATTCCGTTCGTGACGGAAGAGTTGTGGCAAAAAGTGGCCCCCGTGGCTGGCCGCGCCGGTGCGTCGATTGCCATCGCTGCCTACCCCGAAACCCAGCCCGAGAAGATCGACGAAGCCGCCATCGCCTACGTCGGCCGCATCAAGGCCATGGTGGACAGCTGCCGCACGCTGCGTGGCGAGATGGGCGTCTCCCCCGCCCAGCGCCTGCCACTGCTGGCCGTGGGTGACACCGCCGAAGCCGCTGAATTCCTGCGCGCCAATGCCGACGTGCTCAAGAACCTGGCCAAGCTCAGCGAAGTCAAGGTGTTTGACAACGAAGCCGCCTGGCAGGCCGAAGCGCAGTCCGCTCCCGTGTCAGTGGTAGGTGAAGCCCGCTTGGCGCTGTTCGTGGAAATCGACGTGGAAGCCGAGAAGGCCCGTCTGTCCAAGGAAGCCAAACGCCTGGAAGGTGAAATCGCCAAGGCCAACGGCAAGCTGAACAACGAAGCCTTCTGCTCCAAGGCCCCTGCCGCCGTGCTGGAGCAGGAGCAAAAGCGTGTGGCCGAGTTCGGTGCCACGCTCACCCGCATCCAGGAGCAGCTGGCCCGCCTGGGCTGATATGCTTGTGCATTGAGCGACAAAAAGGCGCAGGCAACTGCGCCTTTTTTCCATTCAGAACCAGAAGGATTTCACATGTCCAATCAAACTCGTGTCCGCAAAGCCGTTTTTCCCGTGGCAGGCCTGGGGACCCGCTTTCTGCCCGCCACCAAGGCATCCCCCAAGGAGATGCTGCCCGTGGTGGACAAGCCGCTGATCCAGTACGCCGTGGAAGAGGCTTACGAAGCTGGCATTCGCGACATGATCTTTGTGACCGGCCGCTCCAAGCGCGCCATTGAAGACCATTTCGACACCGCCTACGAGCTGGAAAACGAGCTGGAGCGCGCTGGCAAGCACGCCATGCTGGACCTGGTGCGCAGCATTGCCCCCGCTGACATGAACTGCCTGTTTGTGCGCCAGCCCCGCTCGCTGGGTCTGGGCCATGCCGTGCTGTGCGCCGAGCCGCTGGTCGGCAACGAGCCCTTTGCCGTGATCCTGGCCGATGACCTGATGCGCGGCGAGCAAGGCGGCCCCGGCGTGATGCAGCAAATGACCGAGGCTTTTTCCAAGCAAGGCCGCTCGCTGTTGGCCGTGCAGGAAGTGCCGTTGGCACACACCAAGCGCTACGGCATCGTCAAGGGCGAAGCCGCAGGCGGCCCGCTGATGCGCGTCGATGAAATCGTGGAAAAACCTGCCCCAGAGAAAGCCCCTTCGCGCATGGGCGTGGCGGGCCGCTACGTGCTAACACCGCGCATTTTTGAAGAAATCCGCAACCAGCCCACAGGCGTGGGTGGCGAGATCCAGCTGACCGATGCGATTGAGCGTCTGATGGCCCACGAGGCCGTCTACGCGTTCCAATACCGCGGCAAGCGCTATGACTGCGGCAGCAAGGAAGGCTTTCTGGAAGCCACCGTCGAGCTGGCCCTGCAGCACCCCGACGTGGGCGCCCATTTCCGCGACTATCTCAAAAATCTGAGCATCTAACGCACGCTTTAGCTGCGTTTCCAATACAAAAGGCCTGCAAATGCAGGCCTTTTGTGCGCTCCCAGCTCTAGTTTTTTAACGGCGACGCAGGATGTGGATGTATTCGCCACCCACCGTCTCCTGCTCCACCAGCTCATTGCCCGTTTGCTTGGCAAAGGCTTGGAAATCTTTGAGCGAGCCCGTATCCGTAGCCACCACTTTGAGCAATTCGCCGCTGGCCATTGCAGCCAGCGCCTTCTTGGCCTTGAGAATAGGCAAGGGGCAATTCAAACCGCGGGTGTCGATTTCTTGATGGATGTCCATGGCACATAGTTCCTTATTCGCCCTGCATTGTAGGCATCTGCAGATGCCCATCTGCTGCACATAGATGCCCTAGTAGACACCGCCTGCAGCGTTCAGCTCCAGCGCTGGCGGCAATACAAAGCGCGCATCCTCCGACCAGGTCTGCAGCGGCCATTTGGCGGGGTCTGGCTCTGGAGCCTGGCCAGGCCGGAAAGCGCCAAACTGTGGCTCCAGGCCCTTGCTGTGCACCCAGTGCGCCAAGGCATAGCCCGTGCCTGAAGGCCAGCAGCGCACGTCCTGCACACTCTTCCAGCGGTATTCCAGCAGCTCAGGTGAGAGCTGCACCTCGCCCTGCACACGCACGTGGTAGGCAATCAACACCTGGTTCATGCGCAAAAACTCCCAGCTGCCCAGCAAGCGCAACGCCTGCACGCGCAAACTGGTCTCTTCCAGCACTTCGCGGCAAATCCCGGCCTCGGGCGATTCACCGGCTTCCATGAACCCGGTGATCAAGCCAAACACCCCTTCCTGCCACAGCGCATTGCGCGCCAGCAGCACCTCACCGCGGTCGTTTTCCACCACGGCGGCAAGCACCGGCGTGGGGTTGCCCCAGTGCGTCCATTCACAGGCTGGGCAGCGCAGGCGCGACTTCGCGCCCCCGTCTTCTTGCTGGGTCATCCATTGCAGCGGCGTGGCACAGCAGGGGCAAAAACGCATTTCTTGGCTCATGGCACAGGCTTTCTGGAGGCAAATTGGCACAAAAAAGGCCGCAAACTGTGCGGCCTGGGTACATGCAGCGCCGGCAACGGCACGGCCTACACCACACCGCAGCCCAGGTTGGCGCCAGAGGCGAGGCCCCAGCTGCAAGCCGTACAGGCCAGCGACCGGACCACGTCAGGCGGCTCAGAGGCTGCGTGAGCGGATCTCAGGCAGGAAACACACCGGTAGACAGGTAGCGATCACCGCGGTCACACACGATGAAGACAATCGTGGCGTTGTGCTCGCGTTTGGCAATCTCCTGCGCGACCCAGCAAGCACCCGCAGCAGAAATACCCGCAAAAATGCCTTCTTCGCGCGCCATGCGGCGGCACATGTCCTCGGCATCGTCCTGGCTGACGTAGACCAGCTCATCGACCAAGCTGGCGTCATAGATCTTGGGCAGGTATTCCTCGGGCCACTTGCGAATGCCGGGAATGCGCGAGCCTTCGGAAGGCTGGGCACCAATGATCTGGATGTTGGGGTTCTTTTCCTTCAAGAACTTGGCCACACCCGTGATGGTGCCAGTCGTGCCCATGGCGCTCACAAAGTGCGTGATCTCACCGCCGGTCTGCTCCCACAGCTCAGGGCCCGTGGTTTCATAGTGCGCACGCGGGTTGTCTTCGTTGGCAAACTGGTCCAGCACCACACCCTTGCCCTGCGCCACCATCTGGTCGGCCAGGTCACGCGCGTATTCCATGCCGCCGCTCTTGGGCGTGAGGATCAGCTCTGCACCATAGGCCTTCATGGTCTGGGCACGCTCGATGGACAAGTCCTCGGGCATGATCAGCACCATGCGGTAGCCCTTGATGGCCGCAGCCATGGCCAGTGCAATACCGGTGTTGCCCGATGTGGCCTCAATCAAGGTGTCGCCCGGCTTGATTTCGCCACGCTCTTCCGCGCGCTGAATCATGGACAGCGCCGGGCGGTCTTTCACAGAACCGGCAGGGTTGTTGCCCTCAAGCTTGCCAAGAACCACATTGCCGCGTTCTGCGTTGGCAGAAGCTTCAATGCGCTGCAAAGCCACCAGCGGTGTCGATCCGATGGCAGCTTCAATGGAAGAATATTTTTTTGTCATGCCATAACTGTGCCATAATTCCGCTCATGCACTGATGACTGCCCGGGTGGTGGAATTGGTAGACGCAGCGGACTCAAAATCCGCCGCCGCAAGGCGTGCCGGTTCGATTCCGGCCTCGGGCACCAAAGCAATTTGGTTCCAAGCGTGTCAGAAGTTGCAAATCAGAATTATCGCGAGGTGGAGCAGTCTGGTAGCTCGTTGGGCTCATAACCCAAAGGTCGTTGGTTCAAATCCGGCCCTCGCAACCAATAGAAAAAGTCCTGGTCTTTACGATCCAGGACTTTTTTATTTACCAACAGCCCGGGTGGTGGAATTGGTAGACGCAGCGGACTCAAAATCCGCCGCCGCAAGGCGTGCCGGTTCGATTCCGGCCCCGGGCACCATCACACAAAAAACTGGCAGCGCCACGCTGCCCGCAGCCAGCATTCGCTGGCTTTTTGCGTTCTGGGCTGCACATATGCTGTGATGCCCTTTCCAGACACAGGGTTACCGCCCACATACCACAGCCTGCTCCACAGCCGTTGCTCGCTCATGCAACCATAGCAGGACAATTTTTTCACTTGTTCGCCCTCCGTTGACAACTGTATAGATATACAGTTTCGCCATGTACGCACTGATCGATGGCAACAACTTCTACGCGAGCTGCGAGCGCGCGTTCAACCCGCGCTTACGTGGGCGTGCCATCGTTGTCCTGTCCAACAATGACGGTTGCGTCATCTCGCGCAGCGAAGAAGCCAAGCGTGCAGGCATCCAGATGGGCCAGCCCTTCTACCAAATCCAGCAGGCTCTGGCCACGCAGGGCACCACAGCCCTGTCGGCCAACTTTGCGCTCTACGGCGATATGAGCGCGCGCATGATGCGCTTGGCCGCTGCGCTAGGCCCGCAGCAGGAGATTTATTCCATTGACGAGTGCTTTATCGGTGGGCTGGAAGGTATCCCCCAACTCACCCAGCGCGCCCGTGCCATTCGCCAGCGCATTGAACGCTGCCTGAGCATTCCGTGCGGCATCGGCATTGCCCCCAGCAAAACCCTGGCCAAGCTGTGCAACCACCTGGCCAAAACCGCCGAGCGCAGCGCAGACCCGCAGCAAGCCTGCTGGGCCCAGGTATGCAACTGGCAAGAGATGGGTGCTGCGCAGCAACAGCACCTGTTGCGCAGCACCAGCACCCGGGCCGTGTGGGGCATTGGCCGGCGCATGGCCTTGCGCCTGGCCCAGGTGCAGTGCACCACGGCCTGGGATGTGACCCAGCTGGCCGCGTCCCAGGCGCGGCACATTGGTGGGGTGATGCTGGAGCGCACCGTGCGCGAGCTGCAGGGGGTGCCCTGCTTCACCGCCGACACCGCCCCCGCTGCGCGGCAGCAAATTGCCTGCACCCGCAGCTTTGGGCAGGCCATCAGCGATGTGGCGCCGCTGCTTGAAGCCGTCAGTGAATTCGCTGCACGGGCCGCCGAAAAAGCCCGCGCAGCCGGTTTGCTGGCCCAGCAGGTGCATGTGTTCGCCTACACCTCACCGTTTCGGCATGCACCGCCCTGGCATGGCGCGCTGACGCTGCCCCTGGCCCGCCCCTGCAATGACAGCTACGCCATCGTGCAAGCTGCCACGCACGCGGCGCGCAGCTTCTACCAGGCAGGCCACACACTCAGCAAAGCCGGCGTGATCTTGCTGGATCTGGTGCCCCACCAGCAACCACGCAGTGCCGATTTATTCGATGACCCTGCAGTGCCCCACCGCCATGCGCAGCTCATGCCCGCCGTCGATGCCATCAACCAGCGTTTTGGCAAGGGCACGATCCACCTGGCCAGCAGTGGTCTGCCCCAGCAAGACGCTGCCGGCTGGCGCATGAAGCAGGCCATGCTCAGCCCGCTCTACACCATGCGCTACGAAGACCTGCCCATTGCCACCGCCTGACCCGACGAACCCCATGCACCACGCTCTCTCCACCGCCATCCACCCCCTTGCGCCGCACGGCGCGCTGCAGCTGCCCTTTTTGGACGCCAGCGTGCGCTGCGGCTTTCCCAGCCCGGCGGAGGATGTGCCAGCCAAGTTGTTTGACCTGATAGCACACATTGCGCCGCGCCCGGTCAGCACCTTCATCCTGAGGGTGCGTGGCGACAGCATGCAGGACGCAGGTATCCGGGATGGCAGCCTGATCACGGTCGACCGCTCCCTGCAGGCACGCCACGGCGATACGGTGGTGGCAGTGGTCGATGGCGAGTTCACCGTCAAGCAGCTGTACCAGCGCGGCGGCTGCTGCGAGCTGCACCCAGCCAATGAGTCCTATCCCTGCATCACCTTCACGCCAGACAACACGCTGGAGATCTGGGGCGTGGTGACAGCCGCCGTCACCCCGCTGCTGCACCACCCCGGACATCCACGCAGCGTGCATCCAGAGTAAGTACAAACCCTTGCTTCTCCACGAAACCGTTGGACAAAGCTGTGGACAACTTTGGCGACCAACGGTATAGGCACCACTAAGCCCTTGTTTTTACTTGCCTGTGCTTAAGCTGCACAGAAAGCAGGCAAATTCATAAAAAGCATAGCTATCAGCGGTTTCTGCACCTGCATTGCAGGCCAAAAACACCCATAGTCACTTGCGCAACAAAACAGGCATTGCCAAATCTGGCACAGCACCTAGACTGCGCAGCCATTGCTTTGATGAATGGTTGCCATGTTGTATGCGCTTGCGGCCCTGTTCGCCTTCCAGTTGGTGGGCGAGGCCTTGGTTCAGTTGTTTCAACTCCCCTTCCCCGGCGCGCTGCTGGGCGCACTGCTGCTGCTGCTGAGCCTGCTGGTCTACGGCCGCCTGCCGCAGGCGCTGGAGCAAACCGCACAGACGCTGCTGCAAAACATGATGCTGCTGTTCATTCCCACCATTGCCGGGGTCATGCTGCACTTTGAACGCATCTCCCGGGAATGGTTGCCGTTTGTGGTGGCCGGTATTGCGGGCGCAGCCATCACCTTCTTGGTGACGGCCTTCACCTTCAAGTGGATGCTGGCCCGCAGCCAGCGCACCACCCAGGAGGCCCCATGAACACCTGGGAGCATGTGCTGTCCAACCTGTCTGCCAGCCACCTGCCGTGGCTGGTGCTGACCTTCGCCGTCTACCTGGCCACCCTGGCGCTGTACAAGCGCTTTCGCTGCCACCCACTGCTGATCCCCGTGTTTCCGGCCGTGGTGATCATCGTGGGGGTGCTGCTGGCCACCGACACCCCGTACGCCACCTACAAGCAAGGGGTGGAATGGCTGAGCATGCTGATTGGCCCGGCCACTGTGGCGCTGGCCATTCCGCTGTACGCACAGCGCGCGCGCATCGTCGCGCTGTGGCGCCCGATTGCGGTCGCGCTGACGGTGGGCTGCGTGGTGGCCCTGTTTTCCGCCATGGGGATTGCCTGGGCGCTGGGCGGCAGCTGGGAGACCATCATCTCGCTGGCCCCCAAATCGGCCACCATTCCGATTGCCCTGCCCATGGCCGAGCGCTTTGGCGGCCTGCCCTCTCTGGCCGCCGTGGCCGTGGCGGTCACCGGCATCAGCGGCTGCATGCTTGCGCCCTTGCTGCTGCGCGTGGTGCGCAGCACCGATCCGGCCGTGGAAGGCTTTGCCCAAGGGCTAACGTCGCACGCCATTGGCACTGCACGCTCGATCCAGATCAACCCCACCGCCGGGGCGTTTGCCGCGCTGGCCATGGGCCTCAACGGCGTACTCACGGCCCTGCTGATGCCCCTGTGTGTGGCGCTGTTTCAGCGGCTGTGAACCTCAGCCGCAGCCTGCGCCATCGCCTGCAGCCAGTTTGAAAAAATCTGCAGCACGGCCGAAGGCGCTTGCTGGGCTGGCGTGATCAGGTAGTAGCTGCGCTCACCGCGCAATGGCTGGGCGCAGGCCAGCACCAGCTCGCCGCGCGCCAGCTCGGCCTCCACCAGCATGGGTGGCATCAGCGCCACCCCCATGCCCTGGGTGGCCGCTACGGCCAGCATGGAGAACAGCTCATAGCGCGGGCCGTCCATGGCCCGGGGCGCTTCGACCCCCACGGATTGAAACCACTGCTGCCAACCATGCGGGCGTGTGCTTTGCTGCAGCAGCGGCAAATCCGCCAGCGCTTGCGGCGGCAGCGGCTGCCAGGCCCGGCCCGGTGCGCGCTGCGCGGTTTTATCCAGCAGCGCCGGGCTGCAGACGGGCACCACGTCTTCATCCATCAAGTGCATGGCATCAATACCCGGCCAGTTGTGCACCTGCTCTGCGGTCCCGGCGTACAGCGCCGCATCAAACCCTGTGTCGGCAAACAGAAACGGGCGTGTTTGCACGTCAATGTGCACGGTGATGTCGGGCTGGGCCTTGGCCAGCAGTGGCAGGCGCGGCATCAGCCAGCGCGTGGCAAAAGTGGGCACTGCCGCCAGCTTGATAGTGCCGCCCGTGCCCTGGTGGGCCATCAGGTCCAGCGTGTCGCGCTCCATGCCCAGCAGCCAGCTGCGCACCTTGCGCGCGTAGACGTCGCCCGCCGGGGTCAGCGCCACGCCGTGGCGCGTGCGGCGAAACAGCTCGACACCCACAAACTCTTCCAGCGCAATCACCTGGCGCGAGACGGCCCCTTGCGTGAGCGCCAGCTCTTGCGCTGCACGGGTGTAGCTTTCATGGCGGGCTGCAGCCTCAAAACAGGCCAGGGCTTGGGTAGAAGGGATGGAGCGACGCATAGCAGGGAAATTTCAGGCCACAGACGGTTCCGATGCTGCCGCAAAACCAGGCTGCTCACAAGCAAGGAATGCGTAAAGCTCATATCTAGATGCAAACAAATGGTTTGCGACACCATCAAAGCGCTTCTACGATGCCTTTCATCGCTGGTCAACCATGCACAAATGCAATACAGGCAACCCTGCCTGGCTGCACAGCCAACTGCACCAGCCCGTCACAACACCTCCAAGGAGACCACCATGTCCAACTTCCAATGGCAAGACCCCTTCCACCTGGATGAGCAACTGACCGCTGACGAACGCATGATCCGCGACGCGGCCTATGAATACTGCCAAGGCAAGCTCATGCCCCGCGTGCAGGACATGTTCCGCCACGAAAAGACCGACATCTCCATCTTCCGCGAGATGGGCGAGATGGGCCTGCTCGGCCCCACCATCCCCACCGAATACGGCGGCGCTGGTTTGAACTACGTGAGCTACGGCCTGGTGGCGCGTGAAATCGAACGTGTGGACAGCGGCTACCGCTCCATGGCCTCGGTGCAGTCGTCCCTGGTGATGGTGCCGATCAACGAATTCGGTACCGAAGCGCAAAAGCAAAAATACCTGCCCAAGCTGGCATCGGGCGAATACATCGGCTGCTTTGGCCTGACCGAACCCGACCACGGCTCGGACCCCGGCTCCATGGCCACCCGCGCTTACAAGGTCGATGGCGGCTACAAGCTCAAGGGCGCCAAGATGTGGATCACCAACAGCCCCGTGGCGGATGTGTTTGTGGTCTGGGCCAAGGAAGTCTCTGAAGGCGGCAACGTCGGCCAGATTCGCGGCTTTGTGCTGGAAAAGGGCATGAAGGGCCTGTCCGCCCCCGCCATCCACGGCAAGGTGGGCCTGCGTGCCTCCATCACTGGTGAAATCGTGATGGACGATGTGTTTGTGCCCGAAGAAAACGCCTTCCCCGAAGTGCGCGGCCTGAAAGGCCCCTTCACCTGCCTGAACAGCGCCCGCTTTGGCATTGCCTGGGGCGCTATGGGTGCGGCCGAGTTCTGCTGGCACACCGCCCGCCAGTACACCATGGACCGCAAGCAGTTTGGCCGCCCTCTGGCGGCCAACCAGCTGATCCAGAAAAAGCTGGCCGACATGCAGACCGAAATCACGCTGGGCCTGCAAGCCGCCCTGCGCGTGGGCCGCATGAAAGACGAGCACCAGAACGTGATCGAAATCACCTCGCTGATCAAGCGCAACAACTGCGGCAAGTCGCTGGACATTGCCCGCCTGGCGCGCGACATGATGGGTGGCAACGGCATCTCTGACGAGTTTGGCGTGGCCCGCCACCTGGTGAATCTGGAAGTGGTGAACACCTACGAAGGCACGCACGATGTGCACGCACTGATTCTGGGCCGCGCCCAGACCGGTATTGCGGCGTTTGCCAACTGAACCTCACGGTTTTCCATGCAGGGCTTTTGCAGGAGTTAGCTCTGTTTTTTATAGCTGTATGCGCTTACTACATAAGCACTAGCAGCTCTTTTTTCCCTCAAGGAAAGTTATGTCCCATTCCCGTACCCAGGCAGCCCTGAGCGGCATCAAGGTGCTGGATTTGTCGCGCGTACTGGCAGGCCCCTGGGCCACGCAGGTGCTGGCCGATCTAGGGGCTGACGTGATCAAGGTCGAGCGCCCAGTGGCCGGTGACGACACGCGCCACTGGGGCCCTCCGTTCCTGAAGGACGCGCAAGGCAACGACACGCGCGAGGCCAGCTACTTCACCGCCTGCAACCGCAACAAGCGCTCCATCACCGTGGACATGGCCCACCCCGAAGGGCAGGCCCTGCTGCGCCGCATGGCGGCCGATGCCGATGTGGTGGTGGAAAACTTCAAAGTGGGCGGCCTGGCGCAATACGGGCTGGACTACGAAAGCCTCAAAGCCATCAACCCCAAGCTGATTTACTGCTCCATCACCGGCTTTGGCCAAGACGGCCCCTACGCCGAGCGCGCGGGCTACGATTTGATGGTGCAAGCCATGTGCGGGCTGATGAGCATCACCGGCCATGCCGACAGCGAAGCCGGCGGCGGCCCGTTGAAGGTGGGCGTGGCGGTGATTGATGTGTTCACCGGTCTGTATGCCAGCAACGCCATCCTGGCCGCGCTCAACGCCCGCGACAGTGCCAAGAACGGCAGCGGCGAAGGCCAGTACATCGACATGGCACTGCTGGACGTAGGCATGGCCGTGCTTGCCAACCAGGCTGCGGGCTACCTGGCCACAGGCCAAGCCCCGGGTCGCGCCGGCAACATCCACCCCAGCCTGGCGCCCTACCAGGACTTCAAGACCAACGACGGCAATGTGCTGCTGGCCATTGGCAACGACGGCCAGTTCGCCCGTTTTTGCGCCGCCGTGGGTCACCCCGATTGGGCCGCCGACGCACGCTTTGCCACCAATACCGCGCGGGTGCAAAACCGCTCTGACCTGTTGATGCGGATGACGCCGCTGATGCAAACGCGCAGCACGCAAGACTGGATCACGCTGCTGGAAGACAAGGCCGTGCCCTGCGGCCCGATCAACACCGTGGCCCAGGCGTTTGATGACCCCCAGGTGCGCCACCGCGGGATTGCGCAGACCCTGCCGCGCTCAGCGGGTGACGGCATGGGCCCAGTGGCCACCGTGGCCAACCCCATGCGCCTGTCTGCCACCCCGGTGACCTACCGCAGCGCACCACCGGCGCTGGGCCAGCACACCGAAGAAGTACTGCGCGACATGGGTCTGAGCCCCGACAGCGTGAGCGCATTGCGCGCCGCGCAAGTGATTTAACCCGCCCTGGGGCCCGCTGCACCCTGCAGCGACCCCGGGGTGTTTTTTGCAGCCAAAGTGTTTCAGGAATGGCTTCTTCACGCCAGGCACAACCGCAAGCACAAAAGCCAAAATACATAGCTAGCGCTTACCCTTGAACCAGGGTTTTCAAGTAGGAAAATCTTACATCTGCCGCGCTTCCCTCTCTAGGATCACCCTTCGTATTCGACAACAACGAGAAGGAGATTCACTATGAAGCGTCGTTCCCTGATTGCACTGGCGGCCCTGGCGACCCTGGGCACTGCACACGCCCAAGCCAGCTACCCCACCAAGCCCATCAAATTGCTGGTGCCTTTTGCCGCTGGCGGCACCACCGACCTGGTGGCCCGCGTCATTGCCGACCCCCTGGGCCGCGAGCTGGGCCAGCCCGTGATCGTGGAAAACAAGGGCGGTGGCGGCGGTGCCATCGGTGCGGCTGAAACCGCCCGCGCGGCAGCCGATGGCTACAACCTGGGTCTGGCCACGGTGTCCACCACCGCCACCAACCCAGCGATCAACCCCAAGATTCCCTACAACGTGTTCACCGATTTCACGCCCATCGTGAACATCGCGGCCACGCCCAACATCATTGCCGCCAACCCCAAGTTCGTCGGTCAAAACTACAAGACCTTCTTGGAAGAAATCAAGAAGAACCCCGGCAAGCATTCGTTTGGTTCGCCCGGCACCGGCTCCATCGGTCACCTGATGATGGAAATGTTCATGTTGGCCACAGGCACCCAGATACAGCACATTCCCTACCGTGGATCGGGCCCTGCGCTCAACGATGCCGTGGCCGGTCAGATTCCGCTGATTTTTGACAACTACCCCTCGGCCCATCCCTTTGTGATGGAAAAGCGCCTGACGCCACTGGTCGTCGCCGCGCCCCAGCGTCTGGCCGTGCTGCCAGATGTGCCAACCCTGGCCGAAGTGGGCGCCCCTGGCGTGAACCGCATGGCCTACTACGGCATCGTCGGCCCCAAGGGCATGCCCAAGGAGATCGTGGCCAAAATCAACGCCGCCGTGCACAAAGCCCTGCAGGACCCTGCCGTGCGCAAGCGCATTGAGGACAGTGGCTCGCTGATCGTGGCCGGTACGCCCGAGAAGTTTGCCCAGGAAATCAAGGCTGAATACACGGCCTACAAGGAAGTCGTGGACAAGCAAAAGCTGACCATGGACTAAGCCCTGGGTTCCTCAGGCTTCGCACATAGCCCCGCTTGCGGGGCTTTTTTACGCGCCAGTGCGCCACTGGGAAGGCGCACAGCCATAAGCGTGCCGGAACGCCTTGGCAAAGTGCGTGACGCTGCTGTAGCCCGCAATCTCTGCGGCACGCAGCACCGATACCCCCTCGCGCTCCAGCGCCTGGCTGGCGCGCTGCAACCGCTGGGCGCGCAAAAACTGCGCCACCGATTGCCCGTGCGCCACCTCCGCAAAATGCCGGCGCAAATAGGTGGCACTCATGCCCGCATGGCGGGCCACCTCTTCCAGCCCGAGACCATCGCTGGCCGGGGTGGCCATCCACTCGCGCAGCGCCACCAGATTGCGATACGCCTGTACCGACAGTCCCACCGGCACCATGGATGCCAGGGGGGCAGCCTCACTGCCACCATCGGCCACGGACTTGTCGCGCACACAGCCCAGGGCTTCGACCAGCAAGGCCTGCGCCTTGGCCTGCCAGGACAGGCGCTGCAGGCCGTCGGCCTCACCGCATTGCTCGGCTTCATGGTGCAGCTGCTCTGCCAGCGCAATCGCCTTGCGGCTAGGCTGCCAGCGCGAAGATGCCAGGTGCTGCTGCAGCCAAGGCACGCACTCCAGCAGCCCCTTGTGGCCGAGCCACTGCGGGCTGCAGCTGAGCAGCAGCTTGCGCTCATGCCGCCCGGTCTGCCACTGGCGCATGAAGACATCCTGCTGCGCCAGATTCACGATGAACCCGCGCGGGCCCTGTGTGGCATCCAGCAGCAGCCACTGCTTGCCATAGCGCACATGCATGCACCCATCGAGCAAGATCAGCAGCTTCAAGCTGGGCAGCAGCACATTGGAGGTGCGGATTTCGCACTGATCCACCACCTGTGTACGGTACAGCAGCAGGCCCGGCTCCAGCTCGCGCACCTTCATCTCACCCAGCAGCAGGCAATCGTCGCGCTCGGCAAAGTTGCGCACGTATTCGCTGCCAAACACCTGCACCGAATCTGCCAGCTGCTTCCAAGACACACGGCCGCTGCGGTGCAGCAGCACCGCCTCCGAGGTGCTCAAGGCTTTATCAGATCCTTCAGATGCAAAACCAGAGCTGGAATTCATTTCATATACCTGCTGCGCAATTTAATAAACAAGAATGATTCTCTTTTAATTTTACACTTTGTCATACCCACACGCCTTGCACCGTGATCAGCAACAGGCAAGCGCAAATGGGAGCCACTGGCCGCACCGTGGTGACACCGCAATACCTGCAGCCCCAGAGCATCTCCCCGCTTGTCCAGCGCGAATCTGGGGTGACTGTCAGCGGTGACTCGCCAGTGGCACCTGGACGTATTGAGCACTGCACACACACCACAAAAAAAGGACTGCCGGGGCAGTCCTTTTTTTTCCATAGCAGCATGCATAGCCCACATCAGGGCTAGAGCACTTTTTTCTTCTTATCAAGCACCTGCCTTGAACTTCTGCACATCACGAAAACGGCTGACCAGATAGTCGCCCGCCAAAATGGGCGCGTACTTGGCCGGGTTGGTCTCCGATACACAGTTGGGCAAGCAGGCCACCGGGGTGCGGTAGTCCAGATTGAAGAAGGTCGGAATGGAATAGCGCTCCTTGCCCGTGCGGTTGAACACGCGGTGCAGGTTGGAGACAAATTTGTCGTTGGTCCAGACCTTGAACAAATCGCCCAGATTCACCACCAGCGTGCCCTCAATGTACGGGGCGGCAATCCACTCACCGCTCTTGAGCAACAGCTCCAGGCCACCAATTGGGTCCTGGGCCAGGATGGTGATCATGCCGTAGTCGGTATGTGGGGCCACGCCATGGCTGATCTCACCGTTCACGTCCTGCGCCGGATAGTGGAACAGGCGCGTCTGCATCATGGGCTTGCGTGTCCACTGCAGGAAGAAGTTCTCGTCCTGCTCCAGCGCCAGCGCAAAAATTTTCAGCAGCTGGTGGCCAATCACCGTCGTGTGCTCAAAGTACGCTTCGGCTGCTTCGCGCAGCCAGGGCAGATCTGCGGGCCACTGGTTAGGGCCATGCAGCGGCAGACCTGCGGCCACATCCGGGTCGGTCAGTGGCAAGTCCGTGCCAAAGTCAAAGCTGTGCTTCATGTCCGGGGCATAGCCCGGGTGCTGGTTCACGCCATAAGGCATATAGCCACGGCGGAATTTTTCGTCCATGCGGTGCTGCATGCGCACTTCTTGCGGCAAGGCAAAGTAACGCTGGGTGGCGCTGAACACGTTATCCAGCACCGACTGCGGCATGCCGTGGCCTTTGATGTAGAAAAAACCGGTGCCCATGCAGGCACTGTGCAGCGCCTGCACCAGTTGATCCGGACTGCCACCGGCGAGCCACTCGGACATATCGAGGACAGGAACTTCTGTGGCCGAAGCCTGGCGGGGAGCTTGTTGCATGTGGTGTCCTTGAGTTGTTGTGAAAAAATTCAAGAAAAAGAGAACGCACGCCCCCACAGCAGGCCACACCGGTCTGCCATCTGGCGGGGGCAAAAGGGCGCAAAGGGGGCGCAGAAGCAGCGCGCTGGCGCGGCGGCTTAGGAGTCGGACAGCGGGTTGTTCGCCTCGCTCCAGAACACGGTCTTTTTGGCAATGCGTTTCATGATGGCGTGCAGCACCAGACCAATGATGGACAGCACGATCAAGATGGCAAAGACACCGGCCGTATCCATCGAGAAGTTGCGCTGCAAGATGAGGTAACCCAGACCGGCCTGGGCGCCGACAAACTCACCCACAATCGCACCAATGACGGCCAGCACAATGCCGATGTCCAGGCCCGCAAACACATAGGGCAAGGCATGTGGCAGACGCAGGTGGCGCAGGATCTGCCACTCGCTGGCCGTAGCGCAGCGAAACAGATCAATTTGATCCTTGGGCGCCGAGCGCAAGCCGACAATGGTGTTGGCCAGCAGCGGGAAAAAAACAATGGCTGCGGTGATCACGATCTTGGACGTTTCACCAAAGCCAAACCACACCACAAACAACGGCGCAATCGCCACCTTGGGCATGGTCTGAAAAGCCACCACGTACGGGTAGAGGATGGCTTCCATCAACCTGCTCTGACCAATCAGCAGGCCCAGCGCAAAACCAGCTGCCGAGCCGATGGCAAAGCCCGCCAGAATTTCAAACAGCGTCACCTGGATATGGGGCCAGAACTCACCGCTGACCATGCCTGTATAAAACGCTTCAAACACAGGCAGCGGGCCCGGCAAGATGATGGGAGAGACTTCCAGCCACTGCACCAGAAAGTGCCAGGCAGCCATGACAAAGACAAAAAATCCAGCGATCAACAAACGGGTGTGCAGGGGGTTATCGATGACGGAGGTGGTTTTACGGGTGCTCATTTAATCCAGGCCTCCGGCGGCGTTAAGGGATTGACGGATGGCGCTGACATAGTCGCCAAAGCGGCTGGAATTGATGATGGACAGGTCTTTGTCGGCAGGCAGATCCAGCGCCATGATCTCGGTGACGCGGCCAGGGCGTGGCGACATGACCACCACGCGCTCGCCCAGGTACACCGCCTCCGGAATGCTGTGCGTGACCAGCATGATGGTCGCCCCGCTCTTTTCCTTGATGCGCAGCAACTCGTTGTTCATGGTCTCGCGTGTCATGGCATCGAGTGCGCCAAATGGCTCGTCCATGAGCAAAATCTCCGGCTTGTTCACCAGCGCACGGGCAATACCCACGCGCTGCTGCATGCCGCCCGACAGCTCCTTGGGGTACTTCTTCTCAAAACCTGCCAGCCCCACCATGTCGATGAAGTGCATAGCACGTTCGGTGGCTTGCTTGAGATCGCGCTTTTGCATCTTGGCGGGCACCAGCGCGTTTTCCAAAATATTGAGCCATGGCAGCAAGACCGGCGCCTGAAACACCACACCAATGTTGTGCTGCGGGCCGCTGGAGCGCTGGCCGTTGATGCGCACCTCGCCGCTGGTGGGGTTGGAGATGCCCGCCAGAATGCGCAGCAACGTGCTTTTGCCACAGCCACTGGGGCCCACCACGGTCAGAAACTGCCCCTGGGGTACCGAGAAATTCACGTCCTGCAAGGCCGTGATGGACTGCCCGTCCTGCGTGCGGTAGATTTTGTTGAGATTGACGAACTCAAACGACGGCGTGCCGTGTGCGCCATCACCTGTGGGGCTGGCGCTCGTGGGGGGAACAGAATGGCTCATAGGTTCTTAAACGCGTCGAGCTGATTGAGCTCTTCGACGATGTGCGTAATGAAAGTGCTCGTTGCTACAGGCAGCGTGCGCCCCTGGTGCACACACAGGGAAAAATGAATGCTTTCGGCGCGCTGGTCCACCAGCGGGATGTAGCGCACGGCATGGCTGCCTTGCAGCGGATAGCCAATGTGCTGGTTCACGATGGCCAGCGACAGCCCCGCCATGGAGGCGCTGCGCAGCAGCTCATACGAGTTGCTGGTGAGCACCGTGTGCGGGCGAATGCTGGCTTTGCGAAACATCTGGTCAAACGCCACTTTCGAGCCAATATGGCGGTCAGGCAGCGCAATCCCATATTCAGCAATGTCGGACAGAGCCAGCTTGTCACGCTCGAACAACGGGTGCCCCTCTGGCACCAGCACATGGCTGCTGAGCTTTTTTTGGTAGACCACCCGGATATCGGGATTGACCGAGGCGTTGAACGTCATGGCCGCATCCAGCTCGTCATTGGCAACCATCTCCAGCAGCTCCGGCGTGCCTGCCACATGCACGTGGTAGGTGATGCCCTGGTATTTGCTGTTGAACTGGGCCAAAAACTGCGGAATGAAGTCGCGCGAAAACGTTTCCGGAATCCCGAAAAGCACCTTGCCGCGCTTCATGCCGCTCAAGGCCTCAATGTCGGACTTGGTCTTCTCCAGCTCCTGCTCCATGCGGCGCGCGTAGCGCACCAGCACTTCGCCAGCAGCCGTCAACGACAAGATGCTCTTGCCACGGCTGCGCTCCAGCAGGGGCGAGCCCACCTCGTCCTCCAGCAGCATGATCTGCCGCGAAATGGCGGACGGGGCCACAAACAAGTGCTCCGCCGCTGCGCGGTATGAGCCCTGCCGGTACACCTCCAGAAAGTAGCGCAATGCCGTGGCGTTCAGCATGGCTTAGCCTGGGAGCTTGCAGTCTTTGGCTTGCTGAATGATCTGCGCCTTGTCAAAGGCATTGACCTTGCGGAAGAACTCAGGGTCCTGCAACAGATAGTCGGCAGGCTGGCCCGCGGTGTTCTTCACCAGCTTTTCCTGCACCAGGAAATCCTGGAACTTTTGATAAGCCTGCGGCTTGAGGTTGCCCACCAGCTCTGCACCGTTGATCTGGAAGGCTTGCTGCATGGACTTGAGCTGGCCCTGCAACAACGCCAGGTCCCACTTGGCCAATGTGGCTTCGTCGGCGCCCGTGGGCTTGGTGCTGGGGAACTTCTTCCAGTGAATTTCACGCACGCAGGCGGGGTTGGCCATGGCAAACACGGTGGCCTTGGCCGCGCCACGCACAATCGCCTCCACCATCTGCGGCTTGGTCTGCAACGTTTTGTCCAGGGTACTGAGCGTGAAGTCGGGGTAGCTCATCCACTCGGCAGGCTGAATCACGCGCAGCTTGGTGCCCGCATTCTCAAAGCCCACCAGTGCCGAACCCCAGAACATCAGGGCCTGCACACGGTCGTTGTTCAGCGCATCCAGCGCTGGCGCACCTGCGCCTACGGCAATGATCTGTACATCTTTGTCCGGATCGATGCCATGGGACTTGAGCACGCCCTTGAGCAAGGGGTAGCCACCGGTCGCCAGGCTGACGATACCAATCTTCTTGCCCTTCAAGTCCTGGATCGATTGCAGCTGACTGCCGGCTGGCACGCCCATGCCCCAGTCGATCACGCCATTGCCCATCACGCCCTTGACGGGAATCTTGTTGTCAAACTTGGCCTGCACCAGGTTGATGGAGTTGAGCTGGGCAAAGTCCAGACCGCCAGCGGCCATTTGCTGCAGCGCCTGACCGGAGCCCGATACGCCGATGACATTGACGTCATAGCCCTCTTGCTTCCAGTAATCCAGCGCAATCGGCATCATCAGCCAGGGATAGGTGACGTTGAGCACCTGGCTGCCCAGACCAATCGTGACCTTTTGCAAGGCGGGCGCATCTTTGGCCTGGGCATTGGCACCAGCCAGACCCAAAGCGAAAACGGCGGCGGCGATCGTGGAGATTTTCTGCAAACTCATAACCTAGATCAAAGCAAGTGAGGAAAGACTGTGATTGGATCACCTTCATTTATTCTCAAAAAGCATCGTTTTTGCAGCAATAAATTCCAAAAATTAGAATTTTCAAAAATTCACCGTGCAGCGCCTGACTGCCCCACATCACCAGGCACAGCCACTGCCCACACGGGATGGCACGCAGCTATCAAAACCAAAGCAAGCAACCACTATGCGGCCATAAAAATCATCAATCTGGCTGCATTTATCGAAAAAACGCACTTTTGAATGACCGTGGTTTGCCTAGCGCAAACAGCTTCAAAACAAGGGTTCACCCTATATTTGTTTGCGATGTCAGGCATCGCTTTTTTCTGCACTGATGGGTTCCTGCAGCCTCATTGCTTATCCCCTCAACCCACTGCGGCATCAGGGCACCCCACGCCCCCATCGAGAGGTATCGCGCTGGTGCCACAACGCAGCCCAGACACTACGCGGTGCGCGTGAACGCCGAAGATGGGCATAAAAAAAGGACTGCGAATGCAGTCCTTTTTGGTAGCTACCAGCGCTTACCAAATAAGCGCTAGAGGCCAATTTTGCTAATGAGACATCAATGGCGAATCAGGTGATCGAAAGCCGACAGCGCGGCGGTAGCGCCCGCACCGGTGGCGATGATGATCTGCTTGTACGGCACGTTGGTGCAGTCACCGGCAGCCAGCACGCCCGGCACATTGGTCTCGCCCTTGGCGTTGATTTCGATCTCGCCAAAGCGGGTCAGATCCACGGTGCCCTTAAGCCATTCGGTGTTGGGCAGCAAACCGATCTGCACAAAGATGCCGTCCAGCGCCACGGTCTTGCTCTCTTCGGTCACACGGTCTTTGTAGGTGATACCGGTGACCTTCTTGCCGTCGCCATTCACTTCGGTAGTTTGGGCGTTCAGGATCACGGTCACATTGGGCAGGCTGTGCAGCTTCTTTTGCAGCACGGCGTCGGCCTTCAGTTCGCCGTTGAATTCGAACAGCGTCACGTGCTTGACCAAGCCGGCCAAGTCAATCGCTGCTTCCACACCGGAGTTACCGCCACCGACCACGGCCACGGGCTTGCCCTTGAACAAGGGGCCATCGCAGTGGGGGCAGAACATCACGCCCTTGGCGCGGTACTGGTCCTCACCGGGCACGTTCATATTGCGCCAGCGTGCACCGGTGGACAGGATCACGGTCTTGCTCTTGAGCACAGCGCCCGAAGCGGTATGCACTTCGATCAGGCCACCAGCGGTGGCAGCAGGCACCAGCTTGGTCGCAGCTTGCTGGTTCATGATGTCCACTTCGTAGTCACGAATGTGGGCAGCCATGGCCGCAGCCAGCTTGGGGCCTTCGGTCTTGCTGACCGAGATGAAGTTCTCGATGTCCACAGTGTCCAGCACCTGGCCACCCAGACGCTCGGCAGCAATACCGGTGCGGATGCCCTTGCGAGCGGCGTAAATCGCTGCAGCGGCGCCAGCAGGGCCACCGCCGACCACCAGCACGTCGAACGCTTCCTTGGCGGAAATCTTGGCGGCTTCACGGGCAGCAGCGCCGGTGTCGACCTTGGTGACGATCTCGGCCAGCTCCATGCGGCCTTGGCCAAAACGCTCACCGTTCACGAACACGGTGGGCACGCCCATGACTTCACGGTCCTTGACTTCGTCCTGGAACAGGCCGCCGTCGATCGCGGTGTGGGTGATCTTGGGGTTCAGCGCCGACATCAGGTTCAAGGCTTGAACGACATCAGGGCAGTTGTGGCAAGACAGCGAGTAGTACGTCTCGAAGTTCAAAGGCGCATCAATGGCCTTGACTTGTTCGAGCAGGTCAGACGCTTCCTTGGAAGGGTGACCACCCACGTGCAGCAGCGCCAGCACGAGGGATGTGAATTCGTGGCCCAAAGGTACACCGGCGAAACGCACGCCAGTTTCCACGCCAGGGTTGTTGATGGCGAACGAGGGCTTGCGCACGTTCAGGTCGTTCTTCTCGACCACGGTGATCTTGTCGCTCAGCGCCACCAGATCGGCCATCAAGGACTTGATCTCGCCAGCCGCCTTGCTGTCGTCCAAAGTAGCTACCAGTTCGAGGGGCTTTTGCAGGCGCTCCAGGTAGGCCTTCAGTTGGGTTTTGAGATTGGCGTCCAGCATAATAGTCAAATCCTAATAAAATTCTTTTTTGATAGCCTGAGATTGCATGGTTGAAAAAAAGCCCGGGCCACGCCCAGGCTTTTCTTGGGCAATCGAATTAGATCTTGCCAACCAGGTCCAACGAAGGAGCCAATGTGGCATCGCCTTCGTTCCACTTAGCAGGGCACACTTCACCGGGGTGGTTGCGCACGTACTGAGCAGCCTTCACCTTGCGCAGCAGGTCTTCTGCATTGCGGCCAATGCCTTCAGCAGTGATTTCCACAGCTTGGATCACGCCATCGGGGTCAACGATGAAAGTGCCGCGGTCAGCCAGGCCAACGCCAGGGCGCATGTTTTCGAAGTTGTTGGTGATCACGCCGCTTGGGTCGCCCAGCATGGTGTACTTGATCTTGCCGATGGTGTCGGAAGAATCGTGCCATGCCTTGTGCACGAAGTGGGTGTCGGTGGACACGGAGTAGATTTCCACGCCCAGCTTCTGGAATTCAGCGTAGTGGTCAGCCACGTCGCCCAGTTCGGTAGGGCAAACGAAAGTGAAGTCGGCAGGGTAGAAGAAGAACACAGCCCACTTGCCCAGCACGTCCTTTTCGGACACTTCGATGAACTTGCCATCCTTGAACGCGGAAGCTTGGAAAGGCTTGATAACGGTATTGATAACAGACATGTTGTTTCCTTATGTGATCCGGCGAAATACAGCCTGTAGTCTAAAGCCTTACAATGGATAACCCCAATCAATTGAGACAATCAACTAGATCGTTAAAAACTATTAAAAGATACAAACGCAACTCAACCTCAGCCGCAGCCAATCCGCAGCAGTGTGGGCATCCGCTATAAAGTCGCTGCGATCCTTGACAATACGCCCCACAACCCCCACTACAAGAAGGAGCCCCATATGAAAGGCGATCCGCAAGTCATTGCAGCTCTGCAAGCACAACTCAAAAACGAATTGACCGCCATCAACCAGTACTACATGCACTACCGCATGTACAAGCACTGGGGTCTGGATGCGCTGGCCAAGATTGAATACAAAGAATCCATCGGCGAGATGAAGCACGCCGACTGGCTGATGGACCGCATCTTCATGCTCGACGGACTGCCCAATCTGCAGGATCTGGGCAAGCTGCAGATCGGCGAAGACGTGCCAGAAGCCTTGCAGTGCGACCTGAACCTGGAAACAGCCGCCCAGGCCACCATCAAAGCCGGTATCCAAACGGCCGAAGCTGCGCACGACTTTGTCTCGCGCGATCTGCTGCTGAAGATTCTGGATGACACCGAGGAGCACATCGACTTCCTCGAAACCCAGCTCGACCTGATCGAGAAAATTGGCGTACAGAACTACCTGCAAACCCAGATGGGCGAAGCAGAAGCGCACTGACCCCAGCACACGCCAGCGTCATCGCAGCCATAAAAAACGGAGCTTCAAGCTCCGTTTTTTGATGGTGGGCACACCGCCTTCACAACTCCGGCACCAGATAGTCCTTGGTAATGCACTCACCCAGCTGGTTGACCCGGTCCAGAAACTGCGTGAGGTAGGCATGCAGGCCGGTGTCCAAGATTTCATCAATGCGGCTGTACTGCAAATCCGCCAGCAAACGCCCGGCCTGGCGCTGGCTGTCTATCGCCCCTTCATGCGCTACCGCTTTGAGGTTAAAGACCACCTCGCGCAGGCAAGCGTGCAATGAGCGCGGCATGTCAGCGCGCAGTACCAATAGTTCGGCCACCCGCTCCGGCGTAATCACATCACGGTAGACCTTGCGGTAGACCTCAAAGGCCGAGACGCTGCGCAACAAGGCACTCCAGTGGTAGAAGTCGAACTGCTGCACCCCTTTGCGCAGCGGATCCACCCCATGGTAGTCACGCTGCAAGGCATGAAAACGCACATCCAGCAGACGCGCAGTATTGTCGGCACGCTCCAGAAAGGTACCCAGCCGCAAGAAGTTGAAGGCCTCGTCTTGCAGCATGGTGCCCAGCGCCACCCCGCGCGACAGGTGGGAGCGGTATTTCACCCATTCAAAGAACTGGCCCGGGTCTTTGCCCAAGGCCCCGTCGCTGAGCTGCTTGCGCAAGGCCAGCCAGGTCTGGTTTTGAGTTTCCCAGACCTCGGTCGTCAATGCGCCACGCACCGCGCGGGCATTTTCGCGCGCAGCCCGCAAGCAGGCGACGATGGAGGCGGGGTTGGTTTCATCCGCTGCCATGAAGTACAGCACGTTGTCACGCGTGATCTCGCGGTATCTGGCTTGGTAGGCGGGAATCAGCTCACTGATCGACAACACCCCCTGCCAGGCCCGCGTGGCGTCTTCCGGGCGCATTGGCAACATGGAGGTGTCGTAGCTGACATTCAGCATGCGGGCGGTGTTCTCTGCTCTTTCGGTGTAACGCGACATCCAGAACAGGTGATCGGCGGTGCGGCTGAGCATCTCACAGCCCTCCTTGCATGGTTTGCTGCAGGCCACCCAGGCCCAGAGATTGCGACATGCCGTCCAGGCTTTGCTGCGCCAGCGGTTGCGCATCAGGGCCCAGCACCCAGGTATCTTTGGTGCCACCACCTTGGGATGAATTCACCACCAAAGACCCCTCTTTCAGCGCCACCCGTGTCAGCCCGCCAGCGACCATCGCCACACCTTGGCTACTGCTGAGCACAAAAGGACGCAAATCAATGTGGCGCGGTGCAATACCGGCTTCCACCATGGTCGGGCAGCTCGACAGGCTCAAGGTCGGCTGTGCGATATATCCCGCTGGATTGGCCAGCAAGGCTTGGCGAAAGTCTTCAATCTCTTGCGCGCTGGCCGCTGGCCCGATCAGCATGCCGTAGCCACCTGCGCCGTGCACTTCCTTCACCACCAGTTCAGACAAGTGATCGAGCACATACTTCAGGTCATCGCTTTTGCGGCACAGCCACGTGGGCACATTGCTCAAAATCGGCTCTTCCCCCAGGTAGAAGCGGATCATGTCCGGCACATAGGGGTAAACGGATTTGTCGTCGGCAATCCCGGTGCCCACCGCATTGCAGATGGTGACATTGCCTGCGCGGTAGGCCTCCATCAGCCCCGCACAGCCGAGCGAAGATGTGGCACGGAACACCTGGGGATCCAGAAAGTCATCATCCACACGGCGGTAGATCACGTCGACACGCTGCAAGCCCCGTGTGGTGCGCATATAGACCACCTTGTCTCGCACGACCAGGTCCTGGCCTTCCACCAGCTCCACCCCCATTTGCTGCGCCAGGAAGGCATGCTCAAAGTAGGCGCTGTTGTACATGCCCGGCGTCAGCACCACCACGGTTGCCGAAGCCGCCGCCGCCGTCACTGGCGCGCTGGCACGCAAGGTATCCAACAACAAATCCGGGTAATGCGCCACTGGCTCCACCGCATGCGTGCTGAACAGCTCTGGAAACAGGCGCATCATCATCTTGCGGTTTTCCAGCATGTACGACACACCAGAGGGCACGCGCAGATTGTCTTCCAACACGTAGTACTCGCCCTCCCCTTGCGCATTGGGCGCACGCACAATGTCGATGCCCGCAATATGCGCGTAGATGTCACCCGGCACCTGCAGGCCCTGCATCTGGGGACGGAACTGGGCATTGCCATCGATCAGGTCACGCGGCACGATGCCTGCGCGCAAGATGTCCTGGTCGTGGTACACATCGCCAATGAAGCGGTTGAGGGCCGTCACACGCTGCACCAGCCCCTGCTGCATGCGTGACCACTCTTGCGCAGGGATGATGCGCGGAATAAGGTCAAACGGAATCAGGCGCTCCGTGCCCGCACCCCGCTCATCCTTTTCGCCATAGACCGCAAACGTAATGCCCACGCGGCGAAAAATCATTTCGGCCTCTTCCTGCCGCGCCTGCATGGTGGTCTGTGTCTGCCGCGCCAGCCACTGGGCATAAGCCTTGTAATGGGGCCGCACATCGCTGCCATCAAAAGGCAGCATTGCGTACATTTCATCGAACTTCTGCATACCCGCACGCCTCCTGCGAATGGACTACCTGCACGTCAGCAAGAATCAGGCCTGACCAGCCCTGGGGACCCCAAGGCCCGGCTGGTCCAGGACAGATGGTCGCATCCAGTGTAGCAACCAGCGCACGTCCTAAGGGGTGACAGGCGACCAATACCTGGGTTCCACGGCCCGCTCGCACCGCACGGACTCCGGCTGCGCGGAGCGCCACCACGCAGCGCCGCAGCTGGGGCTGGCCACCCATTGCACGTTCGCAGCCCGGTAGCGCTCCACCACACTGTCTGCGGGGTGACCAAACCGGTTGCGGTAGCCCGCCTGGGCGATGGCGATGCGCGGCTGCACCGCAGCCACCCATTCCGCACTGGAAGAAGTGGTGCTGCCATGGTGCGGCACCAGCATGAGATCAGCGCGCACATCCACACCAGCGCGCACCAGGGCCTGCTCCTGCGCAACCTCCACATCCCCCGTCAGCAGCGCCCTGCGCCCAGACTGGCTTTGCACCTGCAACACGCAGCTGCGTGCATTCGTGGCCGAGCGTGCTGCGCCAGCCACCTCCGTGCCAGGATGCAGCACCCGAAACAGCACGCCATCCCACACCCAGGCATGCCCTTGCACGCAAGGCACACCGCCTGCCCCCCACCATTGGGCCTGCGGGAAAGCGCGCTGCACCGACGCTGCACCGCCCGCATGATCGCTGTCCGCGTGGCTGATCATTTGCGCCGTCAGGTCCACGCCCAGCGCCCGCAAGACGGGCACCACGCTGCGCTCACCGGCGTCCGCATGGGCCGACCAACGCGGCCCCGCATCAAACAACAGGCTGTGCTGCTGGGTGCGCAGCAGCACCGCACTGCCCTGCCCCACATCCAGCGCCAATACGTCAAATTGGCCCCACACAGGTGTTGCCGGCTGCCACCACAGCAAGGGCAGCACCGCCGGCACACCCAGCATGCGCCAGCGCCACCCCACGGGCAAGACCAGCCACAGACAGCCCAGCACCCCGGCCAACGCCGCCCACCATGCAGGCTGCGCAAAGTACACCACCGCCAGCGGCCAGGCGGCCATGTGCTCCAGCAGCCACACCATCGCCGTGACGCATTGCGCGGCCACCTGCCACAACGGTGCCCACACAGCGCCCAGCATGGACAGCGGCGTCACCACCAGGGTCACCCAGGGAATCGCCCATAAATTGGCCAGCATGCCGACTACCGAGATCTGCCCGAACAGCAGCAAAGTCAGCGGTGCCAGCGCCAGCCCCACCACCAGTTGCTCCAGCAGCAAACGCTGGCTTGCCCTGCGCCACGCCGGCCTGTGTGCACCGGGCGATTGCGGCTGTGCAGCAAACAACACGCCGACAGCCACAAAGCTCAGCCAGAACCCCGCTTGCAGCAGGCTCCACGGATCGAGCAGCACCACCGCCGTCAGCACACTCAGCCACACATAAGGCCACGGCCAGACGCGGCCCTGCGTGCGCAACAGCACCACCACGCTGAGCATGCCAATGGTGCGCTGCGCCGGTATGCCCCAACCACTCAGCACCGCATACGCGGTCGCCAAGGCCAACCCGGCCCAGGCCGCAGCCACAGGTGCCGGACACCACAGACAGCAGCGTGCAGAACGCCGCCACACGACGTTGACCAGCGCCATCGCCAGCCAGGCAAACATGGTGATATGCAAACCGCTGATGCTGACCAGGTGGGCAATGCCCGTGTCGCGAAACAATTGCCAGTCACTGCGCGCAATACTGGATTGGGCGCCCGTGACCAGCGCCTGCACCACGCCCCAGGAGGCCTGCTCGCGCGCAGACGCCTGTGCAGGCGCTTGCATGGCCGTGTGCAGCTGCCCGCGCCACTGGGCCACAGGCGCCTGCCAGGTGGTCCCCAGCCATTGCGGCAGTGGATCATGGGCTGTCGTACGGATGTAGCCGGTGGCTTGCAAACCTTGGCTCCACGCCCACAGCTCCCAGTCCATGCCGTGCGGATTGCGCTCGCCGTGGGGTGCTTTCAGGCGCACCGTCCACGCCCAGCGCTGGCCAGCGCGCAGTCCCTGCGGCGGCAGGGTCCCATACCACGTCAAGGCCACCGCAGCTGGCAACGGCACCGCCTGCTGTGCCACCCAGGCCCGCTCAATCTGAAAACGCAGCCGCACCCCACGCTCGACCACCTGCGGCATATCACTGATGACGCCCTGCACCCGCACATCGCGCCCCTCCCACTGCACGGGCATGGCACTGGCCTGGAACACGGCCGCCCGCCAGCCCGTCACGCCCCAGGCGCAGGCTATGGCCAGCACCAGATGCAGCACCGGGCTGCGTCCCCAGCCCATGCGCCAGCCACCCCATGCACCGCAGCCAGCCACGATGACAACCAGCACATACACCCACACCGGACACAGCGCGCCTTGCTGCAGTTGCAAGGCAGCGCCCGCCACGATACCCACCATCGCATACGCCCCGGTGAACGGGCGTTGTGGCAAAGCGGTGCAATGTCTTGGCATACTGGCAAGCATGCGGTGTGTGTGCGGCGGATGCAAAGCCAGTCGCCCAGTTCACCCCCTCCAGAAGACGAAAGGAAAGAACACCATGAGCATTTACAACAAGCTGCAAGCCCTGAACATCCAGCTGCCCCCCGTGGCCGTGCCTGCGGCCGCCTACGTGCCGTTTGTACAAACCGGCAACCTGGTGTTTTTAAGCGGCCATATTGCGAAGAAAGATGGCCAGGTCTGGGCCGGCCAGCTGGGCGCTGGCATCAGCACCGAAGAAGGCAAGCAAGCCGCCCGCGCTGTGGCTGTGGACTTGCTGGGCACGCTGCAAGCGGCCTGCGGCGGTGATCTGAACCGCGTGCAGCGCATCGTCAAAGTCATGAGCCTGGTGAACTCCACCCCCAGCTTTACCGAGCAGCACCTGGTGACCAACGGTTGCTCCGAGCTGATTGCCGAAGTGTTTGGCGACAAGGGCACCCACGCACGCAGCGCATTTGGCGTGGCACAAATCCCCATGGGCGCCTGCGTTGAAATCGAGCTGATTGCCGAGATTGCTTAAAAAAGTGAGCTGGTAGCGATGATCCAATATTGACTTCAATATCTAAAGATAGCGAAATTAAGGATTAATAAGCGCTAGCAGCTCCTCTTTTTAACCTCCATGCGAAAAGCGCAGCCTTGTTCCCAAGGCTGCGCTTTTTTTGTGCGGATCGCGTGTGGGTCTCAGCGGTGCAAGGCGCTCGCTGCCCACCCCGCAGGTTGGGTCACGGTGATGCGCTGGTCGGCCACGGCCGCCAGTTGCGCGGGGCTGACCAGGCGGCCATCCAGCTCTGACAGGGGCTGCAGCACAAAGGCCCGTTCATACATGCGCGGGTGCGGCACGGTCAGCGTAGTCGTGCTCAGCTGCTGCGTGCCCCACAGCAGCACATCCAGATCCAGCGTGCGCGGTGCATTGCGGTACGGGCGCTCGCGCCCCGCCGCCAGCTCCAGCGTTTGCAGGGCTTGCAGGAAGGCCTCGGGCGCTTGCTCGGTCTCCAGCTGCGCCACGGCATTCAGATAGTCAGGGCCTGTGGCATCGACGGGCGCGCTGCTGTAGAGCGATGAGACAGCCCGCAAGCGCGTGCCTGGCAATGCGGCCATGCCGTGCAAGGCCTGCAGCAAGGCCTCACCACGATCCCCCAGATTGGCGCCCAGGCCCACAAACACCTGCATGCTCAAGCCTCGGCGCTACCGCCCGCAGACGCATCACCCGCAGCCGGCTTGCGGCGGCGACGGCGGCGCTTTTTGGCCGGTGCATCACCCAGCGCCTGTGCGCCCTCGTGGGCCACGGTGTCCAGCGGGGACTGCACGGCTTCGGCATCGGTTTTGCGCGGGGCCTTACGCGGCTGCGCAGCCTTTTGCTTTTGGCGCTGCTCTTCGCGCACCTGGGCCACCAGATCTTCGCGGCGTGCATCATCGGCGGCCTGGAAGTCTTGCCACCATTGCGCCAAAGACTCTTCCACCTCGCCCACATCGGCGCGCAGGCGCAAGAAGTCAAAGCCCGCACGGAAACGTGCCTGCTGCACCATGCCAAATGGCGTGCTGCCCGTGCGCTTATCAAAGCGGGGCTGCATGACCCAGATTTCGCGCATGTCAGCCGCCAGCTTGCCGCGGCCCGAAACATCGCCAATACGCTGGTCGAACACCTCGTCGATGGCTTCGCTCAGCGCGGGGAAAGCGTGGAAGCCCTTTTTCAAGCGACGTTCCCAACCTGCCTTCACGTCCTGCCACAGCACGCAGGCCAGCATAAAGCTGGGCGCCACGGGCTTGCCCTCACCCACCCGGCGGTCGGTATCGGCCAGCACAGCCTGTACAAAGGGGTGATCGGCACGCTCGACCACCACATCCAGCAGCGGGTAGATGCCCTTGGCCAAGCCCAGCTTCTTGAGCTGCTCGATCGACGCCAGTGCGTGCCCGGTCTGCAGCAGCTTGAGCATTTCGTCAAACAAACGGCTTTGCGGCACTTCCTTGAGCAAATGCTCCGACTCCACCAACGGCTTGGCGGTCTTGGGCTCCAGCTTGAAACCCAAAGGGCTGAGCTTGGCCGCAAAACGCACGGCGCGAATGATGCGCACCGGGTCTTCGCGATAGCGCGTGGTGGCATCACCAATCATGCGCAGCACGCGTTTTTGGGCGTCTTGAATGCCTTTGTGGAAATCGACCACGACCTGCGACTCAGGGTCGTAATACATGGCGTTCACCGTGAAGTCACGGCGCGTAGCATCCTGGTCCTGCGGACCCCAGACGTTGTCGCGCAGCACGCGGCCACTGGCATCCACGGCATGCTTCATGTGCGCCAGCGCCAGTTTGCTGGTGCGCTCGTTACCGCTGACCTGCTCGGCCTGGCTGTTGTCCAGGAAAGCACGGAAAGTGGAGACTTCAATCACCTCATGCTCACGCCCACGGCCGTACACCACGTGCACGATGCGAAAACGCTTGCCAATGATGAAGGCGCGGCGGAACAGGCTTTTCACCTGCTCGGGCGTGGCATTGGTGGCCACGTCAAAGTCCTTGGGGCGCAGGCCCAGCAGCAGGTCACGCACAGCACCACCGACGATGTAGGCCTCATAGCCCTCGTCTTTGAGGGTGCGCACCACATCAATGGCACGCGGGTCCACCAGTTGCGGGTCAATGCCGTGCACGCTGGCCGGCACCTCTTCACGCTTGCCAAAACGCGGCTTGCGCGAACGGGTGGCGGGCTCTTTGCCCAGCAATTTATCGATGATGGTTTTAATCATGTGTTCTCAGTAAACAGATCCAGCACACGCCAGCCGCGCTCTTGCGCCAGGGCACGCAGACGGGGCTCGGGATTGGTTGCCACGGGGTGGTTCACCCTCTCGAGCAAAGGCACGTCGTTCATGGAGTCGCTGTAGAAGGTTGAATCCACGGCCTCCCAGCTCAAACCCTGCTGTGCCAGCCAGGCATCCATGCGGGTCACCTTGCCTTCGCGCATGTTCGGCAAGCCCTTGACAGCACCGGTAAACCAGCCGCTGGCATCGCGCTCCAGCTCGGTGGCAATCAGTGTCGGCACCTCAAAGGCAGCGGCAATCGGACGGGTCACAAACTCATTGGTGGCCGAGGTGATGACCACCAAGTCCCCGGCGCGCAGGTGATTTTGTACCAGCGCCACGGCCGCAGGCTTCATCGCTGGGCGAATCACCTCGTCCATGAAACGCTGGTGTGCGGCATTCGCTGCCTCAGCCCCACGCTGCACGATGGCCTCGGTGGCAAAGCGCACATAGTCCGGCACATTCAGGGTACCGGCCTGGTAGTGCGCAAAAAACTCGTCGTTGCGGCGACCAAATTCGGTGCGATCACACCAGCCAATGGCAATCGCAAATTCTCCCCAACCATGGTCAGAGTCCATGGGAATCAGCGTGTGGTCAAGGTCAAACAGGGCCAGACGGCGGCGCTGAGAGGGAGCGTCAGAGTGCATGTATGCGTTCCAAAAAAACAGAGCGGTCAGGCGTGGCGTTGCAGCGCAGCGTCAGGCTCATTCCGTCTCCAGCATGGTTTTGAGCAGGGGAATGGTGATCGCCCGCTTGTTGCGCAGCGCAAACTCGTCGAGCATGTCCAGCAATTGCATCAGGCTGGCCAGGTCGCGCGAGAAACGCTTGAGCATGTAATCCACCACATCAGCGCTCAGGGTCACCCCACGCGCGGCAGCTTCGGTCTTGAGCACCTCACGGCGCTCTTCTTCATTGGGCACATGCAGCTGAAAAACGTGCCCCCACCCCAGACGGCTGCGCAAATCATCACGCACTTCCATGGCGGCAGGCGGCGCATCACCGGCAGACAAAATCCAGCAGGGCGAGCCACTGGGTGGATTGATGGCATTCACAAACCAGTTGAAGGCCCGGGCCTGTTGCATGGGGGTGTACAGCTGCACATCGTCCATGACCACCGCCGCCCAGCGCTCATCAAACTCTGGGGGGAAACCGGTGGAGGCATCCATCCAGCCCACTTGCGCGCCTTGCTCACGCAGCATTTCCCGCACGGCCTTGAGCAAATGGGTTTTGCCCGAGCCCGAAGCGCCCCACAAATACGTGGGAACCGGGGCACGTGGTGCGGCACGGAAGCCGTCATGCACCCAATTGTGCAGATGGCTGACAACCGGCTGGTTGCGACCAGCATAAAAGCGCGAAAGGGATGGCCCTGTGGGCAAGCCGATGTCCAGCGCCAGCTGCTTCATAGGGAGCGTGCAGTCAGTACGTCCTGCCTGCCAGCGAGCAAGCGTGTATGCATCCAAAATGCAGTCAAAGGCAACAACGTAGGCATGAAGGGAAAAGCGAAAACTTCCTGCAGGGTCTGGCGACGCGGCAGGTGAGATGCAAGTGGCTTGTCGCAATTGGTGGCAATTGCTTCAAGAATTACTGCATTTTAGTCTGCTTCCACCATTCTCACAGGCACTGGCCCTATCCCGGCACTAGCAAAGTCGCTAGCAGCAAGCTCTCACATCCTGCGATGCCCTGCCTTCCGGAGGCCACATGCGGGACATACCCTAGGGTCTCGCCTTAGAATCGCAGGATCCTCTCGCCCGCGTGGCCCCTCACTGCACAGATTGATCTCATGAGCTCCTCTGCCTCCCCATCCACCCCCATTTCCTATAAAGACGCTGGTGTTGACATCGATGCCGGTGACGCACTGGTTGAGCGCATCAAGCCGCTGGCCAAGAAAACCATGCGTGAAGGCGTGATGGCCGGCATCGGCGGTTTTGGCGCCTTGTTTGAAGTGCCCAAGCGCTACAAGGAACCGGTACTGGTCTCCGGCACCGACGGTGTGGGCACCAAGCTGCGCCTGGCTTTTGAATGGAATATGCATGACACCGTGGGTATTGACCTGGTGGCCATGAGCGTCAATGACGTGCTGGTGCAAGGCGCAGAACCCCTGTTCTTCCTCGACTACTTTGCCTGCGGCAAGCTGGATGTGGACACTGCAGCCGCAGTGGTGGGCGGCATTGCCAAGGGCTGTGAGCTATCCGGCTGCGCACTGATTGGCGGCGAAACCGCTGAAATGCCCGGCATGTACCCCGACGGTGAGTACGACCTGGCTGGTTTTGCCGTGGGCGCCGTGGAAAAGTCCAAGATTTTGACCGGCCAAAACGTGCAGCCCGGCGACGTGGTGCTGGGCCTGGCCTCGGCTGGCGTGCACTCCAACGGCTTCTCGCTGGTGCGCAAGTGCATCGAGCGCGCTGAAAGCCAGGGCACCGTGCCCGCCACGCTGGACGGCAAGCCGTTCAAGAACGCAGTGATGGAACCCACCCGCCTGTACGTCAAGAACGTGCTGACTGCGCTGGCACAACACCCCATCAAGGCCCTGGCCCACATCACCGGTGGCGGCCTGCTGGAAAACATCCCGCGCGTGCTACCCGAAGGCACAGGCGCTGACCTGAAGGCTGGCAGCTGGCCCCAGACCGAGCTGTTTGCCTGGCTGCAAAAAACAGCCGGTATTGATGATGTGGAAATGAACCGCACCTTCAACAACGGCATTGGCATGGTGGTGGTCGTGGCCGCCGCTGATGCCGAAGCCACCGCAGCAACTTTGCGCCAACTGGGTGAAACCGTCTATACGATCGGTAACATTACGGAACGCAGCGAAGGCGCTGCCGTCCAAGTTAAATAGTTTTTCTTTTAAAGCGATCACCCATGGGGAACCAGCATCCACTTCCAACCGTTTGCCCTTCCCCAACGCTGCCCTCGCGCAGCGTGATGATTGCCAGCTACCTACTCATGGCCTGCACGCTGCTGCTGGTCATGTGGCAAAAACTTCTGCCCGGGCTGCTGTGTGCATGCCTGGGCTTTTTATTGACCCGTGCCATTGCCAGTTTGCTGGCGCGCATTGACCGCCGCCCCCCCGGCCCCGCGCCTGATCGCTGGGCGCAGGCAGCGGCCGCCACCCTGGTCATCCTGGGCCCGCTGGTCTGGTTGGGCCTGGCCCTCACCCACTCCCGCGGCTACCTGTCTGATATTCCGCACCAGTACAAAGAGCTGCTGAACTATTTGGCGCATACGGTGCTGGAGCTGCAACAAAAGCTGCCGCCTGAACTGGGCAACCTGCTGCCCCAGGGCGCGGCCGAAATTCAGCAGGCGATTGCCACCAGCCTGGCCACCAAAGCGGGCGCCCTGGCCCTGGCCGGCAAAGCCTGGCTGGGCGGCTTGCTGCACGCCTACGTCGGGCTGCTGATTGGTGCGCTGGCCGCCGTGCGCCCCCGCGTGCCGCCGCGCGCACCGCTGAGCCAGGCCCTGCAACGCCGTGTGATGCTGCTGGGTGAGGCGTTTCGCCAGATTGTGGCCGCGCAGTTCTGGATTGCGCTGTTCAACACCTGCCTGACCGCCGCCTTCTTGCTGCTGGTCTTGCCCATGTTCAACATGGCGCTGCCCTATACCCCAGCGCTGATCATGCTGACCTTTGTGGCGGGCTTGATTCCCATTGTGGGCAACCTGTTTTGCAACGTGGTGCTGACGGTGGTCGGACTGTCCGTCTCGCCCGTGGCAGCTGCGGTGTGCCTGGGCTTTTTGATTCTGATTCACAAGGCCGAATACATCATCAACGCCCGCGTCGTGGGTCAGCGCACCCACATGGCGGTGTGGGAGCTGCTGAGCGTGATGTTCATCGCCGAATCGGTCTTCGGCCCTGCAGGCCTGGTGGCAGCGCCGCTGTTTTACGCCTACCTCAAGAAAGAGCTGGAAGCGGCCCGCCTGGTTTAAGGCGCGATTTAAAAACAAGAGCTGCTAGCGCTTGTTTGATCTGCACTTCACCAACAAAACCACCGCAAACAAAGCAAAAGAGAGCGCTATGCGCTCTCTTTTTTTATACCACAGCACTCCAGGCGCTAGATTTCAGCGCGCAACAACTCAATGCGCGCTTCAATCACCGGTAAGTCTTGCGGCGCCTGGGCCATGCGCACATAGGCCTGCAAGTCCTGCAGTGCTGCATCGCGCTGCCCCAGCTGCGCCTGCACCAGGCCACGGTCGCGGTAGCTGTCTGCATCGTGCGGACGCAGAATGATCAAACGGCTGAGCACCCCCAGCAGCAGCGGCAACTGGTCATCCTGCACATAGACGCTTTTCAGATTGCGCAACATGCGCTCAATGATGTCGCGCCCACTGGCAGGCATCAAGAACAGGTGTAGCGGCGCCATCTCATCTTCGGCCAGACCCCAACTTTCGCGAAAAGGCTCCAGCCGCTCAGACAGCGTGTTCTGCGTCAGCCCGCGCCCCGTGAGTGGGTCCTGAATGATGATGCCCTCATCCACATACACCTTGACCAGAAAGTGCCCGGGAAAGGAAATGCCATCCACCTTCAGCCCGATGCCAAAGGCCAGCTCCATCCACAGCACGGCCAGCGAAATCGGAATGCCCCGCCGCGTTTGCAGCACGTGGTGCATATAGCTGTTGGCCGGGTCGGCAAAGTGGTTGGCATTGGCCGCAAAGCCCAGTTTTTCGTAGAAAAACTCGTTGAGCATGAAAGTGCGCTGCATGGCCGTTGCCCCCCAGGGGATGGAAGCGCGCAGGCGCTCGGCCAGTCCATCCACCTCAAACAGCACCCCTTGCACATCCAGCTCAGGCACGGCGTCCAGCGCCAAGCTGGCGGCACTCTCCAGCACAGGGAAAGCCACGTCATGTCCGACCAAACAGCCAAAGTGGTCGAGCGCAGAGGGCACTTCAAGGTTCAACGGCATGTCGGCACTCTACCGTGATTTCGCCGCCTGACGCACCTCAACATGTATCAGGTGCTTAACGACGCAGCAGACTGCGCAGTTTCAGCCCCGAGATCAGCAGCACACCAAAGTAAATCAGCCCCGAGCCAGCCAGCATCAACGCCATCAGGCCCACACGATGCCATTCATGCGCATGCAGGGCTTTCCAGTCCCAGTGCTGCGCCCCCCACAGCAGAAACACGGCCAGCAAGGCAGCGGCCGACAACACCTGCAGCACATACTGAAACCACCCCGGCGCAGGCTGGTAGGCCCCACGGCGCAGCAGACCGATCAGCAGCCACAGGGCATTGACCAGCGCCGCCAAACCAATCGACAGCGCCAGCCCCGCGTGGGCCAGCCATGGCACCAGCACCACGTTCAAAATTTGTGTCAGCACCAGCACCGCCACGGCAATCTTGACCGGTGTTTTCATGTCCTGGCTGGCAAAGTAGCCCGGCGCCAGCACCTTGATGGCCACCAAACCCACCAGGCCCGAGCCATAACCCACCAGCGCCAGCGCGATTTGCGAGACATCGTTGTTGTGCAACGCACCCCGGTGGAACAAGGTCGCCACCAAGGGCTCAGCAAACGCCAGCAGGCCCACGCCGCAAGGCACGGCCAGCAAGACCACAAGGCGCAGCCCCCAATCCAGCATATTGGAGTAACGCTGCGCATCACCAGCCGCCTTGGCTGATGCCAGTTGCGGCGTCAGCACCACCCCCAGCGCCACCCCCAGCAGCGCAGTGGGAAATTCCATCAGCCGGTCGGCATAAAACAGCCACGTCACGCTGCCCGGCGTGAGGTACGAGGCAATTTGCGTATTGATCATCAGGCTGACCTGCGCCACGCCCACACCCAGCAGCGCAGGCGCCATCAGCGACAGAATGCGGCGCACGCCGCCATCACGCCATGCTGCCTGCACCTCCGCCACGGAGATACCAATGCGCGGCAGCAGCCCCAGCTTTTTCAGCGCTGGCAGTTGCACCGCCAGCTGCAGCACGCCGCCCAACATCACCCCCCCGGCCATGGCATAGATGGGCTCGATCCCATGCCGCCCCAGCCACGGCGCCAGCAGCAAGGCCGCGGCAATCATGCAGGCGTTGAGTAGCACCGGCGTGGCCGCGGGCACTGCAAACTGCTTCCAGGTGTTGAGCACCCCGGCGCACAGCGCCACCATCGACATGAAGCCGATGTACGGGAACATCCAGCGCGTCATCAGCACCGCCGCTTCGTGCGCGTGGCCGTTCTCAAAACCACTGGCCAGCAACCACACCAGCACGGGCGCACCGGCAACCCCCAGCGCACAGGTCAGCAGCAGCACCCAGAACAGCACAGTGGCCACATTGGCCACCAGCTCGCGCGTGCGCGCCTCGCCCTCTTGCGTTTTGGTAGTGGCCAGCACCGGCACAAAAGCCTGGCTGAAGGCCCCTTCCGCAAACAAGCGGCGAAACAAATTAGGAATACGGAAGGCAACGTTGAAGGCATCCGTGAGCGCATTGGCCCCGAACATCGAGGCCATGATCAGATCACGAACCAGACCCGTGACACGCGAGGCCAGGGTCAGCAACGAAACGGTAGAAGCAGATTTAAGGAGTGACACCCGCGCAGTGTAGCCATGCCACGCCGTGCTGAGGGACTGCTGCTACACCCGCCTTGGCAAGTTGTAACAACACCGCGTGCGCCACGCACCCAAGCAATCACCCAATTTGGTGCTTTCACGCACCAAATACACGCACGCACACCTTGTTGGTGCACACCCTGCAGTCTCCTGCACACATTCACAATGCGTTGCTATAATGGCGGGCTTCGCTGGCATCATCCCCAGACAACCAAAGGAATACATCATGGCAACTAAAGCCAAAAAGAACCCCCGCCTGGCCTCCGGCCGCAAGCGCGCTCGTCAAAACGTTAAGCTGAACGCTGCCAACACATCGCTGCGTTCGAAGTACCGTACCGCTGTTAAGAACGTCGAGAAGGCTGTTCTGGCCGGCGACAAGGTGAAGGCTACCGAACTGTTTGCTAAGGCTCAGTCCGTGCTGGATACCGTTGCTGACAAGGGCATCTTCCACAAGAACAAGGCTGCTCGCGATAAGAGCCGTCTGTCCTCCAAGGTCAAGGCCTTGGCACTGGCCGCCTAATCCACATTTAGGCATCGCACGAATGGCTCCGGCCATTCGCCGTTTGCTTCGGGTGCGCTGCCAGCGAAACAAAAGAACCGCCTCACGGCGGTTTTTTTGTGCCTGTTGCATGACGATTTCGCCTGTTCACATCACGCACAGGCATGAAAAAACCGCCCTGCGGCGGCTTGGTTCACATGGTTTTGCGGCTCTGCCGCATGGCTCAAGACTTCTCGTCGGGGATCAGACAGGCCTCAGCCACCTGCAGATTATTGTCTCGCGCAAAGTTCAGAACGAAATCCCAGGCCATGGGTTCATGGGCCTGCAAATCACGGTGCACGACAATGCATTTGAAGCCATTCATGGTGGTGGGAATGCACCAGGGCGAATAGCCCAAATGGCTGCCACGCTGGGCGCCACCGGGACGAAACTGGCTCATCACCCCCGCCAAGCGTTCGGCCCAGTCACTGGGGCGAAAGGTTTTTCCCTCCAAGGTCACACCTTGGATGAAGATTTCTTTGGAGCTGGGGGAAACCATCAAGATCAATCCGGTAAGACAAGGTGCGCTGCGGGATCACCGCCTTGTGCACCGATGCACAAATTCTAACTCTTATATAAGACACAAGCACTTCACTAGGAATTGAAAAGCGACCTTCGCTTTACGCCAAATATGTGCGCAGAGCATGCTGCGGTGCTTGCAGGGCCCTAAAATCATCCCCTTGTCTTTTGCCAAACTCGCAAAAGTTGTGCCACGACTGCCATGTCAGGAGATTGATTCATGACCGCTCACATTGAGGCTGCCTCGCCCCACGTAATGCCCACCTACGGCCGCGTACCTATCGCGCTGGAGCGAGGCCGAGGCTGCCGCGTATGGGATGTGAACGGTAAGGAATACCTGGACGCACTGGGCGGCATCGCCGTCAACACCCTGGGCCACAACCACCCCAAGCTGGTGCCTGCACTGCAAGAGCAGATCGCCACACTGATTCACACCAGCAACTACTACCATGTGCCCGGCCAGGAAACCCTGGCCAAGCTGCTGACCGAGCGCAGCCACATGACCAATGTGTTCTTCTGCAGCACCGGTCTGGAAGCGAACGAAGCGGCCATCAAGATTGCGCGCAAGTACGGCGTGGACAAGGGCATTGAAAAGCCTGAAATCGTGGTCTATGACCACGCTTTCCACGGCCGCTCGATCGCCACCATGAGCGCCACCGCCAACCCCAAGGTGCGCAACGGCTTTGGTGCGCTGCTCGACGGTTTCACCCGCGTAGCACCCAACGACTATGAAGCGCTGGTGGAAGCCACCGAAGGCAACCCCAACATCGTCGCCGTGATGATGGAGCCCATCCAGGGCGAAGGTGGCCTGCACCCCATGCGTGCCGACTACCTCAAGCAAGTGCGCGCGCTGTGCGACGCCAAGGGCTGGCTACTGATCATGGACGAGGTGCAAGCGGGCATGGGCCGCACCGGCAAGTGGTTTGCCCACCAGTGGGCTGACATCACCCCAGACGTGATGACCCTGGCCAAGGGCCTGGGTTCGGGCGTTCCCGTGGGGGCCGTCGTGGCGCACAAGGCCGCAGCCCAGGTGCTGACGGCGGGCAACCACGGCTCCACCTTTGGTGGCAACCCGCTGGCCATGCGCGCCGGCGTGGAAACCATCCGCATCATGGAAGAAGATGGCCTGCTGGCCCACACCACGGAAGTGGGCAACTACCTGAAGGCCCAATTGCACGCACAGCTGAGCGCCATCGAAGGCTTTGTGGAAGTGCGCGGCCAGGGTCTGATGATCGGCGTGGAGCTGACCAAGCCCTGCGGCGCACTGATTGGCCAGGCTGCCGAAGCCGGCCTGCTGCTGAGCGTGACCTCGGACACCGTGATCCGCATCGTGCCACCGCTGATCTTGAGCCAAGAAGAGGCTGACGAAATCGTCGCCAAGCTCAAGCCGCTGGTACAAGCCTTGTTGGCTGCCTGAACCCAAGGATTTTCTGCATGAAGCATTACCTGCAATTTAGCGACTTCACCGCTGACGAATACGACTACCTGCTGGCCCGCGCCGCCCTGATCAAGAAAAAGTTCAAGGGCTACGAAAAGCACCACACGCTCAGCGACCGCACGCTGGCCATGATTTTTGAAAAGGCCAGCACCCGCACCCGCGTGAGCTTTGAAGCCGGCATGTACCAGTTGGGCGGCTCTGTGGTCCACCTGACCACCGGCGACAGCCAGCTGGGCCGCTCCGAGCCCATCGAAGACAGCGCGCGCGTCATCAGCCGCATGACCGACCTGGTCATGATCCGCACATTCGGCCAGGACAAGATCGAGAGCTTTGCCGCGCACTCGCGCGTGCCCGTGATCAACGGCCTGACCAACGAATTCCACCCCTGCCAGATCCTGGCCGACATCTTCACCTTCATCGAGCACCGCGGCCCCATCCAGGGCAAGGTGGTGACCTGGGTCGGTGACGGCAACAACATGGCCAACACTTGGCTGCAGGCGGCTGACTTGCTGGGCTTTACCGTCCACGTCAGCACCCCCGGCGGCTATGAAGTGGACGAGAAGCTGGCCTTTGGTGGCAAAACACCACGCCCCGGCTGCTACAAGGTCTTCAAAGACCCGCTGGAAGCCTGCAAGGGTGCCGATCTGGTCACCACCGATGTGTGGACCAGCATGGGTTACGAGGCTGAGAACGCCGTGCGCATGAAGGCCTTTGCCGACTGGTGCGTGGACCAGGAGATGATGCAGGCTGCCAAGCCAGAGGCTGTGTTCATGCACTGCCTGCCCGCCCACCGCGGCGAGGAAGTGGAGGCGGACGTCATCGACGGCCCACAGTCGGTCGTGTGGGACGAGGCCGAGAACCGCATGCACGTGCAAAAGGCGCTCATGGAGTACCTGCTGCTGGGCAAGCAGGCGGACTAAGCCTTACGCACCGCCCACCCAGTGATGCGAGCCTTTAGCCCGCCTCTCACAAAAACAGGAGCTGCTCACGCGCGCCTGCTTAAGCTTTCACACGTCGTTCGTTTGCAAAGCAAAGCAGGATCAGCGCTGGCAGCTCTTTTTTTATTTAAGCCACGCAGTGCCATCACCACGCTGCGCAGCCACCAACCCTTTTCCTGCTCCGCCAGCGGCACGCGGAGCCTAGACTTTCGCCGCTTTGCGCGCCGGCGCTGTGCCATGCACGCCATCGCCTGCAGCCACCTGCTGAAAACCCCGCGCTACCTGCTGGGCCACACCTAGGGCCTGTCCTCCCCTTTTCGGATCACTGCTTGCCAAGCGCTTGCCGTGCGCTGGTCTGTGTCTTGCTTCACGCAAGCCGCCGGCCGCTGCGCTGTGCGTGCCTGCGCATGCCGTGTCTTTGGATTTTTTGCCTATCGAAGAACAACACCACCGCTTCCCCACCATGTCTGAAGCCCTGCACCCCTGCCTGACCTGCGGCGTTTGCTGCACCAACTACCGCGTCGAATTCTCGGTCTACGAACTGCAATCCATGGGCGGCACCGTGCCCGATCACCTGGCCCACGAAGTGCCCGGCAAAGGCAATCGCGCCCGCATGAACGGCACCGAGCGCCACCCCGTGCGCTGCGTGGCCTTGACTGAGCTGCCCCACCTGGGCAAAGGCTGCATCGGCTGCGGCATTTACGAACAGCGCTCGCGCCCCTGCAGGGACTTTCCTTTTGCCTCTTACGGCTGCCACGCCACGCGCGCAAAATTCGGCCTCTCTGCGCTGACCGAGGAAGAGGTTGAGCGCTGGACCGAAATGGCCTGAAGCCCTTGCACCGCTATGTCTGAACCCCACCCCTGCCTCTCCTGCGGCGCCTGCTGCGCCGCGTTCCGCGTGGACTTTTCCGTCTACGAATCGGAAGAAAACGGCGGCCGCGTGCCGCGCGGACTGATTGAAGAAGTGAACGATTTCACCTGCCGCATGCGCGGCACCGATTACGCCCGCCCGCGCTGCGCTGCGCTGACCGGCACCGTGGGCGAAAAAGCCGCCTGCGGCATCTACGAATGGCGCCCTTCCCCCTGCCGCGAGTTTGCCGCCGGCTCCGATGCCTGCAACCGCGTGCGCCTGCGCCACGGCATGCCCGCACTGGAAAGCGGTCTGCTCTAAGCCCAGACCACTTCCGCACCCGCAGGGAACCACACGGGCACAGCCCTTTGCCTGCAATTTCGTTCAATACAAACCCCAGGGCACAGCGCACAGTGCCACTGGTGAACGACCTCAACACCACCTCCTGGCTCTCTGCACTGCTGTCCATGGGCAGCTTTGCCTTCGTGGGGGCCATCACCCCCGGCCCCGTCAATGTGCTGGCGCTGCGCCACGGCAGCCACAGCAGCCGCCCATCTGCGGCGTGGTATGTGCTGGGCGCCAGCCTCAGCTATGTGGCCGTTGTGGCCTGCATGGGGCTGGCCAGCACACAGCTGATGCACGTCATCCCCCAGCTGGCACCCACCGCGCAGTGGCTGTGCGCCGCCTATCTGCTCTGGCTGGCATGGCGGCTGGCCACCGCCCCCGTGCAGCCCTCTGGGCCGGAGGCACCACACACCGCCCTACATGCCCGCCAGGCTTTTGTGCAGGGGCTGGCGGTGCAAACCCTCAACCCCAAAGCCTGGCTGTTTGCACTGTCCGCCGTGGGCGTTTTTGCACTTCCCCAAGGGACACACATGCACGCCCACTTGGTGCTGCTGTGCGCGGTGTCCTTGCTGGCCTGCATGCTGGGCGTGGGTTGCTGGGCCCTGTTGGGCCGCACGCTGGTGCACTGGCTGCGCACCCCACAACGCCAGCGTCTGCTGCACCGTGTACTGGCCCTGCTGCTGGCCACCAGCATCTGGACCATGCTGGCATGATGCGGACCATGCTGGCATGATGCGCACCATGCCCCAACCCGTGCCCCACCAGTTCTACCGCCACCCACAGCTGCCTGGGGTGGAACTGCGTGTGAGCACCCAGTCACCGCACCACTACCGGCTGCACATGCACGCGGAGTATTCACTGGGGCTGGTCGACCAAGGGCATGCTGTCTTCACCCATGCCAGCGGCCCGCACCATTTGCACACAGGCAGCATGGTGCTGATCGAGCCCCATGCCTGGCATGCCTGCAACCCCGCGCAGATCACGCACTGGTCTTACCGCATGCTGTACATCCAGGCAGACTGGCTGCATGCGCTGCTGGGCGTGCCCAGCCTGCGTTTTGCGCAGCTCGCACTGCGCGATGTGCAAGCCAGCCAGCAATTGCACCAGCTGTGCCAGCAGCTGATGGACGCTCCCCCCCATGCTGACGACTGGGCCCAGCAGTTGCGCCGCCTGCTGCTTCAGCCCGGACTGATACAAATACAGACCCAACCGCTCATCGGAGCCGACCCTGCGGTGCAAGCAGCCTTGGCACAGTGGCACCAGTCCCCCGATTGCCTGCTGAGCGTGCAGGCACTGGCGCAGGCCCAAGGCATGAGTGCTTCGCGCTTTATTCGGCACTTCAAAGCGGTCACCGGCGTCACCCCGTGCGTTTATCGCCTCAATGTGCAACTCAATGGTGCGCGCCAGCTTCTGGCACAGGGCACGGCCTTGGCCGACGCAGCGCTGGCCATGGGCTTTGCCGACCAGTCGCACTTGCAGCGTGCCTTCAAAGCCCACCATGCAGCCACCCCGGGCTGCTACGCCAGCGTGCCTGCCTGAGGCGCAGCCACGCCCTGCTGTCAGACACTGTCATCTTCGGGCCTGCAGTGCTTCAAGCCACTGGCGCGCAATGCCAACGCAGCTTGCGGCGCATACTGACATCACCTGCCACTGCCGCCAAGGAGTCGCCATGTCTACCGTGTTGATGGTGATTGCCACCACTCTCATCGTGTGTGGCCTGCTGGTGGCGGTGATGTGTCTGGAGCAGACTTTGTCCGACAACCCCAGTGATCTGTAAACACTTGCATCGCTGCCATGCAATAAAACGCGCGGGACACGATACTTGAGGGCTTCCGATTCGATAGGACCCTCACCGCGATGGCCGACTTCCACGACATACAACAACGCGAAACCGGCCTGCAGCAGCACCTGACCAGCGCCCAAATGGTGATGATTGCCATTGGTGGTGCCGTAGGCACCGGCCTGTTCATGGGCAGCGCATTCGCCATCGGCTTTGCCGGCCCGGCCGTGCTGATCAGCTACGCCATTGGCGCTTTCATTGCCCTGCTGCTGATCGGCTGCCTGGGCGAGATGACGGTGGCCCACCCCACCTCCGGCTCCTTTGGTGCCTATGCCGAGTACTACCTCGGCCCCATGACTGGCTTTGTGCTGCGCTACGCCTACTGGGCCGCGCTGGTGCTGGCCGTGGGCATGGAGGTCACCGCCGTGGGCATGTACATGGCCTACTGGTTCAAGGCCGTGCCGCAGTGGATCTGGGTGGCGGTGTTCTCAGCCGTGCTCATCGGCATCAATCTGCGCAGCGTCAAGGTCTATGGCGCGGCCGAATACGTTTTCTCTGCCATCAAGGTGGCTGCCATTGTGGCTTTTGTGCTGATTGGCGCTTATGTCGTCTTCGGCGCTCATGTTCCCGGCATTGGGCTGCAAAACTACGAAGTCGGCGGAGGCTTCTGGGCCAAAGGGCTGTCCGGCATGTGGCTGGGCGTGATTGTGGCCATGTTCAGCTACCTGGGCGTAGAAGCCATTGCCGTGGCCGCCGGTGAGGCCCAGCACCCGCAAAAAGCCGTACAAAGCGCGATGAAGACCACCGTACTGCGCTTGGTGCTGTTTTACTTGCTCACGCTGGCGCTGATGCTGGCCATCGTGCCGTGGACGGAAGCGGCCACGCAAACCAGCCCCTTTGTGCGTGTGATGGAGATCATCAACATTCCCTACGCTGCCGGGGTGCTGAACTTCGTCGTGCTGGTGGCAGCGCTGTCGGCCATGAACAGCCAGCTCTACACCACCTCGCGCATGATGTTCAGCCTCTCGCGTGCCGGGCAAGCACCTGCTGCCTTTGGCAAGACCAATGCACAGGGCGTGCCCGTGGCGGCCATTGTGGTCTCCAGCCTGGGTGCTGCCGTGGCCATGGTGATCAACGCCTTCTGGCCCGAGCAGTCGTTCATGTGGATGATGTCCATCGCCATGTTTGGCGCCATGTTTGCGTGGTTCATGGTGTTTGTCACACACCTGGCCTTCCGCCGCCGCCGTGACCGCGAAGGAGCAGCCCGCGTGCCGTTTCGCATGTGGGGCTTCCCGTGGCTCACACTGCTGGGCGCGGTGCTGATGGGTGCGGTGTTGATCACCACGGCCTTCACCCCCGAGTTCCGTCTGACGCTGGCCTTTGGCCTGCCTTGGCTGCTGGTGCTGTGCGTGATTTACCTGCTGCGCCGCAACAAGATCAGCCGCTAACCCAGCCTTCTTGCGCTCATACATAAAGCCGCTTTCCAAGCGGCTTTATTCATTTTTAATGACGCTTTTTTGAAGCCCGCACGCACATAGCCGATGCCATCGAACTGACATAAGCGTTACGCAAACTGACAAGCCTGTTTACCTCTTGTGTCTCTAACCATCATGTTTGTACTGCGCGCGGCTGCCGCCGCCTCTTTCGCTTGCTTATTCTCCCTGTCTGCCTCGGCACAGCCCACAGCACATACTGCCACCTTGGCCGGCCATGCTGTGCTTCCTGCACTCAGCGTACTAGCTGCACCCGCCGATGCCCCCGCCGATTTGCGCAGCAGCGGTAAATTCACCACCACACCTCCCACCTATACATTAGCTACGGTTGAAGGTAAGTCCGATGGCCGCCCTACTGGTGTGAAGCTGCCTTTTGATGGGCAGCCCCGCCAAGGCCACTCGGGCATCGTGCGCATGGACGATGGCAGCTTCTGGCTGTTGACAGACAACGGAGCGGGCAACAAAGCCAACTCGCCCGACTTCATGCTGCACCTGAGTCGCTACAACGTGGACTTTCAAAGTGGCAAATTTGATTTGCTAGAAACCGTTTTTCTGCACGACCCAGACCGCAAAGTACCTTTCCGCATCGTCCAAAAAGGCACGGACAAACGCTACCTGACCGGCTCTGACTTTGACCCAGAGAGCATTCAAATTGCAGGCGGCCACATTTGGATTGGCGAGGAGTTTGGCCCCTTCCTGATTCAAGCCAATATGCAAGGCAAGGTACTCGCGGTTTACGACACCTTGGTGGATGGCCAACCGATTCGCTCGCCCGACCACCCCAGCGCACGTACAGCCGGAGCACCCAATGCCAAGGCAGAGTTCTACCCCGTGCGCCGCTCCAAGGGATTTGAAGGCATGGCCGCCAGCCCTGATGGCAGCAAGCTTTACCCTCTGTTAGAAGGTGCGCTGTGGGACAGCAAAACCAATGCGCTTGAAAGCGAGAATGGGTCTACCTACCTGCGCGCACTGGAGTTTGACGTCAAGGGCCAAAAGTGGACTGGCCGTGAGTGGAAGTATCCGCTGGAAAACGCCAGCCACTCCATTGGCGACTTCAACATGATTGATGCCACCACAGCGCTGGTCATTGAACGTGATGACGGAGAAGGCACGCCCGACCAAGCATGCGCTGCAGGAGAAAAGCGCACCGACTGTTTTGGCAAGCTGCCCAAGTTCAAACGTGTGTACAAGATTGAAATGAGCGATGCCAACGTAGGCGGCATGGTGCGCAAGATTGGATATATCGACCTACTCAACATCCAAGACCCCAACAAACTGTCGCGCAAACCACTGACCAACGGTGTGCTGCAGTTTCCGTTCTTCACCATTGAAAACGTTGACGTGGTGGACAAAGAACATATCGTGGTGGGCAACGACAACAACCTGCCCTACAGCTCTAGCCGCTCACCCAATATGCAAGACGACAACGAGTTGGTGCTGCTGAACGTGCGCAGCCTGTTGCAGACCAAGTAATTTCGCACAAGGGCATACTGAACAGCCTGTCGCAGCCCGTGCCACAGGCTTTTTTATTGCATCGCACCATGAGCACCACCCGCCAGCTTTGGGATATTTCCGCCCCTGTGCACACCGCCAGCCCGGTCTACCCCGGCGACACGCCCTACCGCCAGCGCTGGACGTCGCGCATCAGCGCCCAATGCCCCGTGAATGTCAGCGCCATCGAGATGTCGCCCCACATCGGCACCCACGCCGATGCGCCGCTGCATTACGACGCACAGGGCCAAGCCATGGGCGATGTGGATCTGGCCCCCTACCTCGGCCCCTGCCGCGTCATCCACGCCATCGGCTGCGGGCCGCTGATTACCTGGACGCACCTGGCCCATGCCATCACGGCCGATTTGCCGCCGCGTGTGCTGGTGCGCACCTACGCACAAAGCCCCCAGCACTGGGACGAGCAACTCACCGCCTTGGCCCCTGCCACCATTGCCCGCCTGGCAGATCTGGGGGTGCAGCTGGTGGGCATTGACACCGCCAGCATCGACCCCGCAGACAGCCAGGGCCTGGACAGCCACATGCTGGTGCGCCAGCGCGGCCTGCGAATTCTGGAAAACCTGGTGCTGGATGCCGTGCCCGAGGGCGACTATGAGCTGATTGCCCTGCCGCTGAAGCTGACCGAGGCCGATGCCTCGCCCGTGCGTGCGGTGTTGCGCGCTTTATAAGAAAATCAGCCGCTAATGCTTATTGCACCTACGCAAGCCGCTATTTTATTTATCACTACCGCATGACCGAACGCATCGCCATCATCGACTTTGAGACCACCGGCATGAGCCCCGCCCATGGCGCCCGTGCTGCCGAGGTGGGCATCGTCGTGGTGGAAGGCGGGCGCATTGTGGACCGCTTCCAAAGCCTGATGAATGCGGGCCAGCGCATGCCGTGGAATATCACCCAGCTCACCGGCATCAGCAGCGCCATGTTGCAGGCTGCGCCACCCGCCGAGCAGGTGATGCGCGAAGCAGCTGCCTTTGTGGGCACCACCCCCATGGTGGCGCACAACGCATCGTTTGACAGCAAGTTCTGGGTGGATGAGCTGCAGCGCGCCGCGTGCGAGCCCTCGCAGCCATTTGCCTGCACCGTGCTGCTGTCGCGCCGCCTGTACCCACAGGCGCCCAGCCATTCGCTGGGCCGCATCGTACGTTTTCTCGATTTACCGCCGGCTGACAAAGCCCACCGCGCGCTGGCTGATGCGGAAATGACCGCCCATCTGCTGCTGCGCATGCAGCACGATCTGCAAACCCACTGGCACATCCCGCAGCCGCTGCACAGCGTACTGCGCCTGATTCAAGCCAGCCAGCGCCAGCACGTGCCCGCATTGCTGCAGCGCACCAGCGCGCAGCAAACCCAGCCCAGCCTGCCCACGATGGAGTGCTGAGCCCTGGGCGCACCGCTGCGCCACTGCCACTGCTACTGCTTTGAAAGCAGCTAGCGCTCACCCATCCATGATTTCAGTGTAATTAACTGCCAAAAGTTAGCCAGTACCAGCGCTGGCTGCTATTTATTTTGCGATAGCGCCCTCTTGGCGCAGCAATTGCTGCTTGCGCTCCAGCCCCCAGCGGTAGCCGCCCCAGCCACCGTCGCTGCGCAGCACCCGGTGGCAAGGCACCAGCACCGCCAGCGGATTGGCCGCGCAAGCGCTGGCCACCGCGCGCACGGCCTGCGGCTGGCCAATGGCCTGCGCCAGCTCGGTGTAGGTGCGCGTCTGCCCGGCGGGAATGCCGCGCAGCGCTTTCCAGACCTTGCGCTGAAAGTCGGTGCCGTGCACCGCATCCAGCGGCACCACATGCTGCAGCGTGGGGTGCTCCAGAATTTCCAGCACCGTATCGCTCCAGCGGTGCAATACCGGGCCGCCGGTGTCCAGCTGCGCGTCGGGGTAGCGCTGCTGCAAATCCTCAATCAGCGCTGTCTTGCTGTCGCCCAGCAGCAATGCGGCAATGCCAGCCGGCGTGGCCGCCACCAGCACCTGCCCCAGGGGACAACGGCGCACCGTGTAGTGCAAAACCAGCGAAGGTGCGGGGGTTGAGGTGCGTGTGCTCATGCCCCCCACTCTATGCCAGCGGCGCAGGCGCGCCAAGGGCAAATCCCTACACGCGGGTGACAGTTACAAATGGCCGTGGGCGCTACGCTTGCCACAGGAGATTGCCATCGTGCCCGACCACACCACCACCACCGACCACCGCTTGGGGCAGCGCCAGCTATGGGCCATGTTGCTGGCCTTGCTCAGCGGCTTTGCCCTCAGCCAGGCCTTTCGCACCATCACCGCCATCCTGGCGCAGGGGCTGCAGCAAGACTTTGGCATCAGCGCCAGCTCGCTCGGCGCCTTCGCCGGACTGTTTGGTCTGTCTTTTGGGGTGGCCCAGCTGCTGATGGGCATTGGCATGGATTTGTATGGCCTGCGCCGCACCGTGCTGTGCGCCTTCCCGCTGGCGGCGCTGGGCTCGGTGGTGTCGGCCGCGGCACCCAGCTACGGCTGGCTGATGTTGGGGCAACTGATGATTGGCGTGGGCTGCTCCCCCGCTTTTCTGGCATGCACCATTTTCATTGCGCGCCACTTTCCGGCCGAGCGGTTCGCGTTTTTCTCAGGCCTGTCCATGGGCGTTGGCGGCCTGGGGCTGCTGTTCACCGGCACACCGCTGGCCTGGGTGGTGGAGCTGGGCGGCTGGCGCAGCGGTTTCTGGCTGCTCAGCGGCATGTGCGCACTGTCGTGGCTGCTGATTTTCTACAAAGTCCACGAACCCGCATTGCCGCAGGCTGCCGATGCACGCAAGGAAACCTGGGGGCACGCCTTCTTGCGCATGGCGGAGTTGCTGACGCTGCCGCACACCTGGGGCATGCTGGTGCTGGGCATGTCTTGCTACGCGGCCTTTCTGTCGCTGCGTGGTCTGTGGATTGGCCCCTTGCTGATGGAGCGCCACGGCTTCAGCCTGGTGCACAGCGGGCATGTGGCCTTTGTGGTGTCGCTGATTTCCCTGTTCACCCCCGCCATCTTTGGCCGTATGGACCCCGGCATTCTGGCGCGCCGCCAGTGGCTGGCCAATTTGTCGCTGTGCATGGCCAGCCTGTTTGTGGTGCTGGCCCTGTGGAACAACGCCAGCGCCAATGTGGTGACGGTGGTGGCCATGGCCATGCTGTCTGGCTATGGCTTGCTGCAGTATGCAGATGTGCGCGCCTCCTACCCCAACCACATGACAGGGCGCGCGCTCTCGCTGTTCACCATGGCCATGTTCCTGGGCGTGGCGCTGATGCAGTGGCTGACCGGCGTGGTGGCGGCATGGGCCGCTGGCCATGGCTGGGAGGCTTACACCGCCGTCGCCCTGACCATTGCCCTGTGGCTGGCCGCCGCATCGACCGCTTACCGGCTGCTGCCAGCCTCGCCCTTGCTGCAACGCCCAGCCACCTGAGCGCTTACAGAATGCTGGCGCTGGAGCCTTCGCCGCTGTAGAGCCAGGGCACATCCATGAGTTTGCTGCCCAGCATGCGCATGGCCATATCCCGCCCCCAGCGCACCGGCCCGGTGGCATGGAAGATGTTGCCGTTGCGGATGGAGCGCGCCTGCACACGGGCGTTGCGTTCCCAGCGATTCAGGGCATAGCGGCGCAGGCGCAGTTCAATGTCCAGGTCATCCATGGACAAGGCACGCTGCAGCTCAGCAGCATCCTCAATCGCCATGCCCGCACCCTGCGCCAGATAAGGCCGCATGGGATGGGCAGCATCCCCAATCAAACCGACCAGCCCCTTGGCCATGGCCTGCGGCCCCTGAATGGGTTCACGATCTGACAGAGGCCACAGGCGCCACTGGGCACCTGCGGCAGGCACGCTGCGCAGCAGATCCTGCAAATTGCTGGAGCAATGCTGCAAGGCCTGCTCCAGCGTGGCGGCATTGCCAGCATGGTCCCAATGCTCTAAATCTTGCGGTGCAGGGCCTTCGATGATGACGATGATGTTCATCATCTCGCCCCGGCGCACGGGGTAATGCACCGCATGCATGCGCGGCCCCAACCACACCGTGACCTCATTGCTGCGCCAGCCCACAGGGATGTCTGCCATGGGCAGCAACGCCCGGTAGGCCAGATGCCCAGACACGCGCGGGCGGCTGCTATCGCCCAGCACCGGGCCACGCAACTTGCTCCACACGCCATCCGCCAGCATCAGGGCATCGCCCTCAACTTCTTTGTTGGCCGACGTGCGAATGGTGGTCACCCGCTCTGTCCCCAAAACTTCGGCAACTTCCTGGCCCGCATTGATAAAAATATCCGTGCGCGCCTGGGCCGCTTGCTGCAGCACGCTGTGCAAATCTGCCCGGTGAATGGTGACGTACGCCGCGCCATAGCGCTCGACCATGGACTGCCCCAGCGGCGCACTGGCCAGGACCTGCCCACTCATCGCGCTGCGGGCCACCAGCTGCTGCGGCACAGCAACCACTTGCTGCAAAGGCTTTTGCAGCCCCCAGGCTTGTAGGCGGCGCACCACGTTCGGCCCCAGTTGCACCCCCGCCCCTACTTCGGAGAAAGCGGCTGCGCGTTCAAACAAGCGCGCATCCCAGCCAGCATGCGATGCGCCCAGCGCCGCAGCCATGCCCGCAATACCGCCACCGGCAATCAGTACTTGTTTTTTCATGGGCTAAATTGTGGCGCTGAAATACGTGCACGGGGCACTCACGAACACATCGAAGCCTGATACGCCGCAAATACTGCGCACAATGCATGCGCGCCGCGCGTAGAGGCATTCGCCCCGATATGCCTTAACAAAAGCCAGTCATTTCGCGCAGGAAACCCGACATAAAAAAAGCCTGCTTGCGCAGGCTTTGTTCTCCATCGGCATCAAATCTCGAATTTGCTGCGGTCTTGATCCTGAATCCACTTGGGCGCTTTACCGCGGCCCGTCCAGGTTTCACCGGTTTGGGGGTTCTTATATTTGGGGGCAACTTTCGAGCCTGCGCTGCCCGCACGCGCAGAGCGTGCGGGAGGAAATACATCCGACGCACTCAAACCGTGCTCTTCCACCAATGCACGCACCTTGCTGACGGCCTCGGCCAATTCACCCTGGCGTGCATCCTGAATTTGTTTTTCCAAGTCGTCGCGCTGCTTCAAAAGATCTTTATAAGAACTCATGGTCAGATTCCTTTCTTGAGAATTTTTATTATAGATATCTCCCTATTTTTATAAAACCTTTTGTAGGGATTTAAAAAATATTTCAAATATACAAGTGCAAAAAACACCATTGGCTTGCCGCTGGCTTCATCTGCAGCACCGGCCTGCACGCATCAAACAGATTTAAACTCTCAGGCTACGTGCTACTACCATCAGCCCAACCCTCCAAGCACAAACAGGAAGTAACAAAGTGCCCACTTACTTAATTGGTGATATACAAGGTTGCGATGCGGCGCTGGAGCGACTTTTGAGCACCATCAGTTTCTCACCCAGCCGAGACACGGTGTATTTACTGGGCGACTTGGTCAATCGCGGGCCACAGTCAGCGCAAGTGCTGCGCCGCTGCATGCAGCTTGGCGCCGCCATCAAGCCTTTGCTGGGTAACCATGATCTGCATTTACTCGCCAGTGCTTATGGCGTGCGCAAACCAGGCAGATGCGATACTTTGCAAAGCATTTTGAACGCACCCGATTGCGCCACTTTGCTGAACTGGGTGGCGCAGCAGCCTTTGGCACGTTCGCTCGAAAATAAAAATGGGCAACGCCTATTAATGGTGCACGCTGGGGTATTACCGCAGTGGAGTTTCCATGAAACCCTGCAATTGGCCGATGAAGTGCACCAGCAAGTCAAAGGGGATGCATTACCGCATTTTTTGATGCATATGTACGGCAATGAACCGAAGCAATGGGATGCCGAATTAACGGGGAGTGACAGACTGCGCGTGATTGTGAATGCGCTGACGCGCATCCGATTTTGCTCCGCAGACGGCATCATGGATTTTGAGAGTTCAGAGTCTGCCGATGCCGCCCCCGCGGGATTAATGCCCTGGTTTGAATGCCCAGACCGAAAAACGGCCAACGATATATTGGCATTCGGCCACTGGTCCACACTGGGCTTGGTCAATCTCCCCAACCTAATGGCACTGGACACCGGCTGTATCTGGGGCGGCTGTCTCAGCGCTATGGAGATTGGCAGCGACTTTCAAGAACGTACGCTGCACCAGATCGGCTGCGAACAGGCCCAAAAACCGGGTTGACCCCTCCCCCCCTTCTGTCAGATATAAAAAAAGCCACGTTAAAACGTGGCTTTTTTCTGGCGCATGCCCTTGGCTTAGAAGCTGCCAGCAGGCTTGAACAGCGCGGCGACCTTGCGCTTGGGCTTGCTGCCCAGCACTGCAGCCTTCGGCGCACCCTTGGCAGCATCCCATGCGGGCACATGCGACTCGCTGGCTTCATAAGGCTTGTCAAAGAAAGGATCCGCCGAGGCACTACGCACCGGGCGGGCACCACGTGCAGGGCGTGTGCCATGGGCCGAGGCACTGCGTTGCACCTCTTCACGCCCTGGCGCATCCCGCTGGCTGTCACGCTCACGGAAGCGGCGTGCATCGGGCAGCTGGATGGTTTCCACCTGAATCTTCTTCTTGATCAGCTTCTCGATGTCAGCAATCAGCTTGGTGTCGGAGCTGCCCACCATGGTCACAGCCAAACCCGAGGCACCGCCACGGCCTGTACGGCCAATGCGGTGCACATAGTCTTCGGCGTTAAAGGGCACGTCATAGTTAAAGACTGCAGGTACGTCCTTGATGTCTAGGCCCCGCGCAGCAACGTCGGTACACACCAGCAGGTCCATCTCGCCTTGCTTGAAGGCTTCCAGCGCCTTCAATCGCTCATCCTGGCTCTTGTCACCATGCAAGGCGGTGGCGCGGTAGCCATCACGCTCCAAGGCACGGGTCAAGCGACCACAGCCCAGCTTGCTGTTGGAGAAGATGAAGGCCTGGCGGATGCCCTTTTCGCGTAGCACCATTTGAATGGCACGGCGCTTGTCATCGTCATTGGCTGCAATAAAGCGCTGTTCCACCGTCGACGCCGTCTCATTGGGACGTGCGACTTCGATGGTGACAGGATCTTGCAAATAGCTGCCGGCCAGGCGCTTGATCTCGGGCGAGAACGTGGCACTGAACAGCAGCGTTGTGCGCGACTTGGGCAGGTGACTCAGGATGCGCTGCAAATCGGGCAAGAACCCGATGTCCAGCATACGGTCGGCCTCGTCCAGCACCACATATTCCACCTGGTTGAGCACCACATTCTTGGCTTCGATGTGGTCCAGCAGGCGACCGGGCGTGGCCACCAGCACTTCCACACCTTTTTTCAGCTCGATGGTCTGGGGCTTCATGTCCATGCCACCAAACACCACCGTGCTACGCAGCTTGGTGTGCTTGGCATACAGCGCAATCTGCTGTGCGACCTGGTCGGCCAGCTCACGCGTGGGCAAGAGCACCAAGGCACGTACCGGGTGGCGTGCTGGAGAGGCCGAGCTGTTCTCGTGCCGCATCAGGCGTTGCAGCAGCGGCAGCGAAAAGGCTGCGGTCTTGCCCGTGCCAGTTTGCGCGGCTCCCATCACATCCTTGCCGGTTAAAACCACCGGAATCGCCTGGGCCTGGATGGGGGTCATGGACTCGTAGCCCATTTCGGCCACGGCGCGTGCCAGAGGCTCCGCCAAGAGTAAAGAGGAAAAAGAACTTGTCATTGAGCCTGCTATTGTCGCACTGTGCGCGCAAAGCACCGTGTGAGGTCATTAAATCCAGCGTGTCTTCGCGGATTCCGTGGAAATAAAACCTCACTCACGGCCAAGAGTTGTTACAAGCTGGCCGAAGAAAAGGTGTCGCAAGCCTTCATCGAGCCTGTTTGCAGGCCCGTAGTAAACCAGCGTTGACGCTGTGCACTGGTGCCATGGGTAAAGCTGTCAGGCACCACCTGGCCTGTCTGGGCACGTTGCAATGCATCGTCGCCAATCTTGGCGGCAGCATTCATGGCCTCTTCCACATCGCCTTGCTCCAGAATTTTGCGCTGATTGTGCGCATGGTGTGCCCACACTCCGGCAAAACAGTCGGCCTGCAGCTCCAGCTTGACCGACAGCTTGTTGTATTCAACCTTGCTCACGCTGCCACGCATTTGATCCACCTGACTGGAGATACCCAGCAAGTTCTGCACGTGGTGCCCCACCTCGTGCGCAATCACATAGGCCTGCGCAAAATCGCCGGGGGCGCCCAGTTGGTTCTTCAACTGGTCATAAAACGACAGGTCAATATAGACCTTGTGATCTCCGGGACAGTAAAACGGTCCCATGGCGGCTTGACCAGTGCCACACGCCGTACCGACAGCGCCGCGAAACAGCACCAGCTTGGGCTGCTGGTAGTTCGCGCCACCCTGTTTGAAGATTTGCCCCCAGACATCTTCGGTATCTGCCAACACGGTCGAGACAAACCGCCCCATCGTGTCATTGGCCGCAGGGCCAGGCGCAGGGGTATGCGGCTGCACGACAGCATTGCCACCACCGCCGCTCAGCACACCCAGAATCGTCAAGGGATTGATCCCCAGCACCCAGCCGCCCACCAAGGCGATTACGATGGTGCCGATACCAATATTGCGCCCACCAAAAATGGGAGCCCCCCCGCCACCGCTGCGTTGGTCTTCCACGTTATCGGACTGGCGGTTGCCTTCCCACTTCATAGCGCTCTCCTCATCTCATTACGGTATCGCTGCACGCATCATGCCTGCATTATTTGTTTCGACATGCTGTACCGCCTTCCAACTGAGGTCATCTTCCGCGGACGGTTGCTGCATGGTGCCAACAGGTTTGCCAGCCCAACTGGCAGATTCGCTAACGGTTTTGGCATGCGCAGTGTGCACCTCTACCACCTCAACCAGTGTGAAAAATTGCCAAACCAGCAAAACCAGCCCCACGGCCATCAGACACACAGACGTGCACTTTCTCGGTGTTGACCTCTTGAATGGATATGCGCTCATAGAAAAACTCACCATAACTTGCGCAAATGCTAGATTTAGCAGACACCTCTGCGAAGTTCGCGGCATGCCTATTGCGTGTAGGAAAACCGTTCATCGCCTATGCTTGCACTGTTCATTCCATCCCCCCAATCAGGGTTTGCCTGCCACGTGCCATAGCACTTTGGTGCAGCGCCATACCTGTTATGTCCTTCGACCCATGAACCAGCAGCTACCTGTCGCTCGCAGCCTGCGCACACAAATTGCCATGGTGTTTGGTGGCTTCACCGCGCTTTTGGCCATCTGCCTGTGCCTGCTCAGCGGGGAGCTGCTGAAGCTGCGCCTGCAGCAGCAAGCAGCTGCTACCTTGGGCATGGTGGCCAACAACGCGACCACGGTGCTGCACGAAGAGATCAACCAGCAAAGCCACCGTGCCCAAATTCTGGCCCGCTCCAAAGAGCTGTGGGAAGGCGGGCTGAGTGCCCACAGCGTGCGCACCATGTTGGATCGGGTGCAGCACATCAACCCCTACAACGTGTGGATGGGGGTGGCCGATTTGCAGGGCATTGTGCGCAATGCGACCGCAGGCATGCTGCAAGGCGTTGATGTATCCGCTCGTCCTTGGTTTCAGCAAGGGCTATCCAGCCCCTATATCAGCGAAGTGCATCCCGCCAAACTGCTGGCAGGTTTACTCCCCCCCACACCCCATGGAGAGCCCTTGAGGCTGGTGGATTTCTCGGCCCCCATCTACCGCCCGGACGGCAGCATTGCAGGCGTACTGGGGATTCATGCCAGCTGGGACTGGGTCCGCGACTCCGTAGAACGCCTGCTCCACAGCACCGATCGTGCACTGCAGCAATCGATTTTCATTTTCGACCAGCAAGGTGGCCTGATCTACGCACCGGGTGGCAAGCTTCAGCCTTACAGCGATCTCGGTCAGACTTTGCCACTGGATGCAGCGGCCCTGCGCCAAGCCCGCACAGGCCAACCCGTACAAGCCCAATGGAAGGACCGCCCCGCGCCCTACCTCACCGCTGCGGTGCAGCTGCCCAGCGCCACGACCGACCTGGGCTGGTGGATCGTGGTGCGCCAGCCCATTGAAACGGCTTACGCCGGTGCCAACCGCATGCTGTGGCTGGCTTTGGCCGTCGGTCTTGTGGTCGGTGTGGTGGCAGCATTCATTGCCTGGCACCTGGCCCGCCACCTCAGCGATGACCTGAAATCCCTGGCACATGCAGCCCAGCGCCTGCAAAACGGCGCCAACCACACACCCTTGCCCGTGACCGGGCACAACCGCGAAGTGCTGCAGCTGTCGCGCTCACTCTCGCACATGACGCAGCAGTTGCTGGATACCAACAACGCCATGAAAGCCGAAGTGCACCAGCGCACGCTGGAGCTGCAAGCCGCCAATGCCGAGCTGCAGCGCCAGGCCAGCACCGATCCGCTGACCAAACTGCTCAACCGCCGTGGTTTTGAGCTGCAAGCTGCCTTGGCCATGGCGCTGGCCACCCGCAGCGGGCGCCCCTTGAGCGTGCTGTCGCTGGACATTGATTTCTTCAAGCACATCAACGACCAGTTCGGCCATGGCGTGGGCGATACGGTGTTGCAACGTCTGGCACTCACGCTCACGCAGCGCGCCCGCCAGACCGACCTGGTGGCACGTTTTGGTGGGGAGGAGTTCGTGCTGCTGCTGCCCGACACCGACGCCCCGTCCGCCACCCAACTGGCCGAAGCACTGCTGCACAGCATTGCTGCGCAGGAGATACCGCCAGTCGGCCACATTCACGTCAGCATCGGCATCAGCAGCCTGCGCCCCGGTGCGCAAGACAGTCTGGCCGCCATGATTGGGCGCAGCGATGCAGCACTCTACCAAGCCAAACAGGGGGGGCGCAACCGCGTGCGCCGCATGGACTAAGCACTGCGGGGCATAAAAAAACCGGCCCCAGGCCGGTTTTTTTATGCGTATGTGACCATGCTTACGTGCGTGGCAAGGTCACGCCATGCTGGCCCTGGTACTTGCCACCACGGTCTTTGTAGCTGGTCTCGCAAGGTTCATTGCCCTGCAGGAACAGCACCTGTGCGCAGCCTTCACCGGCATAAATCTTGGCAGGCAGCGGTGTGGTGTTGGAGAACTCCAGCGTCACATAGCCTTCCCACTCAGGCTCGAATGGCGTCACGTTCACGATGATACCGCAGCGCGCGTAAGTGGATTTGCCCAGGCAGACGGTCAGCACATCGCGGGGGATACGGAAGTACTCGACCGTGCGCGCCAGCGCAAAGCTGTTGGGCGGAATGATGCAGGAGTCACCCTCGAAATCGACAAAACTCTTTTCGTCGAAGTTCTTGGGATCCACCACGGTGCTGTGGATGTTGGTAAACACCTTGAACTCGCGTGCGCAGCGGATGTCGTAGCCGTAGCTGGAAGTGCCGTAGCTGATGATTTTCTTGCCATCGGCTTCGCGGATCTGGCCGGGTTCAAACGGCTCGATCATGCCGTGCTGCTCCGCCATGGTGCGGATCCATTTGTCGCTCATGATGCTCATGGAGATATCCTGTTCGGTGAATTTTTTATAGCTGGCTGCGCTTCATGCATGAGCGCAATAGCCCTATTTTGCTTGAGAGACAATGGTTTGCTCAATCAAGCGGTCATCTCCGAGCACGATCATGGCAAAAAGCAGCTCATCGAGCGACTGCGCCTGCTGTGTTTTGCGTGCCAGCAACGGGGTGCCAGCGGGGTTGATGACCACGAAATCGGCCTCGCACCCCGGTTGCAGATTGCCCACCACGCCCTCCAGCCCCAGCGCCTTGGCTGCACCGGCGGTGTGCTGCCACCACAAATGGACAGGTTTCAAGCTCAGGCCCTGTTTGCTGTGTTGCTCGCGCCCCACCACGTAGGCAGCCTGCATGGTGCGAAATGGCGAAAAACTCATGCCACCGCCCACATCACTGGCCAACCCGTACATAAAGCCAACGGCATCGGCCTGGATGTAGTCAAAGTAGCCGCTGGACAGGAACAGGTTGCTGGTCGGGCTGATGGCAGCAGCGGTGTGGGTCTCGCGCAGCAAAGCGCGGTCGGTGGCGTCCAGCCAGATGCAGTGCGCATATACCGCACGCTCACGCATCAGGCCAAAGCGCTGGTACACATCGAGGTAGCTGCGCGCCTCGGGGTACAGCTCGCGCACCCAGCGGATTTCATCAAGGTTCTCAGACACATGCGAGTGCACCCATACGTCGCTGTACTTGGCGGCCAACGCACCGGCACCCTTCAGTTGTTCGGGTGAACTGGTCGGTGCAAAACGTGGGGTGATGGCGTAGCCCAAGCGGTCTACACCGTGCCAGCGCTGAATCAGCGCTTCGGTATCGATCAGGCCCTGCTCGGTATCGTCGCGCACGCCGTCGGGGCTGTGGCGGTCTTGCAGCACCTTGCCCGCCATCATGCGCATGCCGCGTGCTTGCGAGGCGGCCATGATGGCATCCACCGATGTGGGGTGCGAGGTGGCAAACGTCAGCGATGTGGTCACGCCGTTGCGCAGCAGCTCATCCAGAAAGAATTCCGCCACGCTGTCGGCGTAGGCACGGTCATGAAACCGCGCCTCGTGCGGGAAGGTGTAGTTCTCCAGCCAAGGCAGCAGCCCATCGGCCGGTGCGCCAATCACATCGGTTTGGGGGTAGTGGATGTGCATGTCCACAAAGCCCGGCGCAATCAGCTTGCCAGGCAGGTGCTGCACCTGCGCATCAGGCCGTGCAGCGTATTCCGCCTGCAAGGCCTGCCAGCTACCCGCCGCCAGCACACGCTCCTGGCCCTGCGCATCCGGGGCGACGGCCAGCAGGCCATCGCTGTCATACAGGGCGCTGCCGTCCTGGTCAAAGCGGAGCAAGGCGCTGCGGTAGATCTTCAAGGGCATGGGCACTCCACGGTGGCAAACATTTCAGTAGCAGCTTGCGCTGGATGGGACGCTGTTTCTCGCATAAAACATGCCAAAACCTAACCATGACCAGTGCAAGGCGCTCCTGATTTTCCGGGCTCAGGGGTGCATGCGGCCTACGTATTTACCGCCTGTGCAGGCTTACTTTGTACTGCCAATCACGCCATCCACCAACCAGTCCATGCGCAGCAGCTGGGCATCGCTGGGCTGTGTACCCTTGGCAATCCGCAACTGCCCCCGGTTATCACGAATGTCGCCCTGCACCGCCCGAAACGGCTGCAGTCGCCCTGCGGCCATATCAGCCTGGCGCGCCAGCACCTCCGCGCGCACGGCAGCAGGCATCTGGGGGCCAAATTGGCCCACACGCACCATGCCTTCTTTCACGCCGCCCCAGGTGTCGCCCGGCTTCCAGCTACCGTTGTGCACCGCCTTGGCACGTGCAGTGTAGTAATCGCCCCAGTGGTGGGTGATGGCCATCAGCTGCGCATCAGACCCGTCCTTGCGCATGTCCGAGTGGTAGGCCACAGCCATCTTGCCGCGCTCTTGCGCCGCCGCCATCACCGCCGTGCTGGCGACCTGGAAAGACAGCACATCGGCGCCCTGGTCCATCAGACTCATGGCGGCCTCGCGCTCCATGGCCGGGTCAAACCAGGTGTTGAGCCACACCACTTTGACCTGCGCCTGGAGGTTAACGCTGCGCATGCCCAAGGTGAAGGCATTCACGCCCTGCACCACTTCGGGAATGGGAAAGCCCGCCACAAAGCCGGCTACACCGCTGCGGCTCACGCGCCCGGCGGCAATGCCTGACAGATAGCGCCCCTCGTAGTAGCGCGCATTCGCAGTGGCTACATTGGCGGCTTGCTTATAGCCCGTGATGTGCTCGAACTTGACGCCCGGGAAGTCCTTGGCCACACGCAGCGTGGGCTCCATATAACCAAAGCTGGTGGTAAAGATCAGCTGGTTGCCCTGCTGGGCCAGATCGCGAATCACGCGCTCTGCGTCCGGCCCCTCGGGCACGTTCTCCACCGCCGTGGTCTGCACCGAACTGCCCAGGTCACGCTGCAGCTGCTGGCGGCCCTCTTCGTGCTGGCGCGTCCAGCCCGCATACAGCACCGGCGTGACATACACAAAAGCGGCTTTGAGCGGCGTGGGGGTGGAGTGGGAAGACGGTGTCTGCTTGGCCGCAGACTGCGCGAAGGCGGGGGCTGAAAAAGGTACGACGGCGCAAGCGGCCACGAGCGTGGCTGCGAGGTTTTTGTACATGGTGTTCCTCTACATGGCTCCAAATTTGAATCATCACCAAGCGCTGGAGCAATGCGGCAAAGCGAAGCGGCGGATTCTAGCGCCAGAAGCCAACCATGGTGGCGTTCGGATTAACCAGACTGGGGTCGCCACTGCGCGCGCCTACGATGGCTGACCCCACCCTGGAACTGCCCTATGCCCTTGTTTGTTGATACATCCCCACCCGGCTACTGCATTTTTTGCAAGATCGCGGCGGGTGAAATACCCGCAGCCAAGGTGTACGAAGATGCCCTGACCGTGGCCTTTATGGACATTGGCCAGGTCAACCCCGGCCATGTGCTGGTGGCCAGCAAACGCCATGCCGTGACGCTGCTGGAGCTCACGCCCGAGGAAGCGGCCGCCGTGATGCAGACCGCGCAGCGGATCGCCCACGCGGCGCAGCAGGCTTTTGCGCCCGATGGCATCACCCTCTTTCAGGCCAACGGGGCCGCAGGCGGGCAAACCGTTTTCCACTTTCACCTGCATGTGCTGCCCCGCCACGAGAACGACGGCATGGCACTGACATGGCCCCGCAAAGAGCCCCCCGTGCAGCTGCTGCAAGGCTATGCCGAGCAGCTGACAGCGGCGATGCAGCCCGCCGTATAGCTTCAAAAATAAGAGCTTGTAGCGCTTGAAAAACAAAGGGTTGAGATAGTTATCTATCTCAACCCTTTTCTACATCAGCGCTAGCCGCTCTGTTTTTTAAGCTTTCTGCGCAAAACCTGCAAAGCTTTCATCCAGCTGCTGCACCCAATCGGCTTTTTGCGCGTCGGTGGCAAAGGCCGCTTCCAGGCTGTTGCGCGCCAGCTGGTACGCTTCTTTGGCGCCCATGCCCGTCGCAGCAAAGACTTGCAGATAGTTCTCGTTGACGTAGCCACCAAAATAGGCCGGATCGTCCGAGTTGACGGTCACATTCAGGCCCGCCGCCAGCAGGCGCGGCAGATTGTGCTCGCGCAAATCAGGGAAGACACACAGCTTCTGGTTGGACAGCGGGCACACCGTCAACGGCATGCGCGTGCGCGCCAGGCGCAGCATCAGGTCCAGGTCTTTTTCGGACTGCACACCATGATCGATGCGCTCTACCTTCAAGGCGTTCAACGCGCCCCAGACATAGGCCGGCGGCCCCTCTTCCCCGGCATGGGCCACCAGGTGCAAACCCAAGGCCTTGCACCGGGCAAACACGCGCTCGAACTTCTCGGGCGGGTTGCCCTGCTCCGAGCTGTCTAGGCCAATGCCGATGAAATGCTCGCGGTAAGGCAGCGCTGCTTCCAACGCAGAAAAAGCGGCTTCTTCGCTTAAATGGCGCAAAAAACTGAGGATCAGTACTGCGCTGATCCCCCACTTCAGCTGTGCCTCCTGGCAGGCACGCGCCAGGCCGTGGATCACCGTGGCCATGGGTACGCCGCGCTCGGTGTGGGTCTGCGGGTCAAAAAAGATTTCTGCACGCACCACGTGGTCGGCCGCAGCACGCGCCAGATAGGCCATGGCCATGTCATAGAAGTCCTGCTCCTGCAACAAAACACTGGCACCGGCGTAGTAGATTTCCAGAAAGCTCTGCAGATCGGTGAACGCGTAGGCACTGCGCAATGCCTCCACGCTGTCGTATTTCAGCGCTACGCCATTGCGCCGGGCCAGCGCGAAGATCAGCTCGGGCTCCAGAGAGCCTTCGATGTGCATATGCAACTCGGCCTTGGGCATGGTGCGCAACAACTCGGGCAGCTGTGCGGCAGAGATGTGCTGGGCCGCGGAAGGAATGGCGTAGGTCATCACGTCAACAAACTCCGAAAGTGACGCCGCTGGTTTTCAGGTAACGGCGGTAAGCAGCCGACATGCGGTCGGCCGATGAATGCAGCTCGGCACGCGGGTCCAGCGGCAACTCTTGGGGCCACTGAGATTCCAGCACCGGCTGATCCTGCGTGAAGATAGTGTGCTGGAAGGCTTGCAGCGTGTCATCCGTGGATTCAAAGTCTGCCACGGCCAGGCGGAACCACACCCTGCAGCTGGTGGGCGTGACCGGGCAGATGAACAGCGCAATGGATTCGTGCCAGCCTTGCTTGCTACCTTCTTCGGGAATCTTGGTCAGCAATGCCGTGTACGGCGCCGTGACTTCGTAGGTGTAGTGCACCTGTGCAGGCTTGGTGGAGTGCAGATTGGACTGCGGCTGCACGGCCTGGCAATTGGTCGCCCGAACGCCGGTTGGCGTGTTCTCCACGGTGTAGGGGGACATCTCTGCCGTGTCGCGGCTGCCCAGCCAGCCTTCGTGCACAAAGCCAAAGTGCGACATGTCCAGAAAGTTCTCGATCGTGCGCGGGCCGCTGGCCTGCACGTCGTAGGGGCCGCAATTGACCTTGCGCAGATGCGCATCGGCCTCTGCGGCGAAGGCTGGCAGCGCCACATCGGCGGCCTCCAGCTGCACCCAGATCAGACCATAAGCCTGCTGCACGCCAAACGACTTCACACAGTGCTGTGGCGGCGGCGTGAAACCAGGCACCGCAGGCACTTTGACGCACTGGCCACTGGCCGCAAATTGCCAGCCGTGGTAGGGGCACTCGAGGTGGCCTTCATGCACACGGCCCAGAGAAAACCGGGTGCCGCGGTGCGGGCAGCGGTCAACAAACGCTTTGGCCATTCCCTCGGCATCGCGCCACAACACCAAATCTTCACCCAGCAGGCGGACGGCAACGGGGCGGTCTGTCACATCAGAGATCAGGGCGACGGGGTGCCACTGGCTTTTTTCCATCATGGGCGTGGGGCTCACAGTTGTATTCATGGGCCGTATCTTTCCAAAGAAAAGGGCTGCCCATGGGCAGCCCTTGCAATAACCGAACCATGCACAGGCTCGTCGTGCCTGGCTTACTTGCCTGGCACCTTGCCTTCCACGCCCTTGACGTAGAAGTTAACGCCCGACAGGAAGGCATCGTCCGCAACAGCATCTGCCGCCAGAATTTCCTTGCCGTCATTGCCAGCAATCGGGCCCTTCCAGATCTGGAAGGTGCCGGCCTTCAGACCAGACTTGACTTCTTCCAACTTGGCTTTCAGCTCAGCAGGCACATCGTCAGCCACCGACACCAGGTCGATCGCACCTTCCTTCACACCCCACCAGCTGCTGCCAGTGGTCCATGTGCCTTCCAGCACGTCCTTGACCGCCTTGGAGTAGTAAGGCTGCCAGTTGATGATGGAAGAGCCCAGGTGTGCCTTGGGGCCGTAAGCGGTCATGTCCGAATCCCAACCGAAGGCGCGTGCGCCCTTTTCTTCAGCGGTCTTGAGCACGGCGGGAGAGTCGGTGTTTTGGAACAGCACGTCTGCGCCGCCGTTGATCAAGCTGGTAGCGGCTTCTGTTTCCTTGGGTGGGCTGAACCACTCGTTCACCCAGACCACCTTGGTCGAGATGTTGGGGTTCACGGACTGGGCACCCAGTGTGAAGGAGTTGATGTTGCGGATCACTTCAGGGATTGGCACCGAAGCCACGATACCCAGCGTGTTGGACTTGGTCATGCCGCCAGCAATCACGCCAGCCATGTAGGCACCTTCGTAGGTACGGCTGTCGTAAGTGCGCACGTTCTCGGCTGTCTTGTAGCCGGTGGCGTGTTCAAACTTCACGTCCTTGAAATCAGGCGCAATTTTCTGCAGCGAATCCATGTAGCCAAAGGTCGTGCCGAAAATCAGCTTGTTGCCCTGACCTGCCATGTCGCGCAGCACGCGTTCTGCATCTGGGCCTTCTGGCACGCTCTCTACGTAGGAGGTGACGATCTTGTCGCCAAACTCTTCCTGGATTTTCTTGCGTGCGGTGTCGTGTGCAAACGACCACCCGCCATCACCCACAGGGCCCACATAGGCAAAAGCCACCTTCAAAGGCTCTGCCTTGGCGGGCGCTTCGGCCACAGCAGGCGCTGGTGCGGCTGCTGCGGGTTCATCCTTCTTGCCACACGCAGCCAAGGCGGTGATGGTCAGCGCCGAAACGGCAGCCAGTTTGAACATGGAACGTTTGTTCAGATCAGTCATGGATCATCCTTATGGATCGGGGAATAGGCAAACCACTGCAGCAACACCTGCGACCAGCTTTGCGCCAGTGTTCAAGCAACCGCGGCCAAGGCCGTGATGGTTGCACAAAACCGGCGTCTTTTTACAAAACAGCACCATTCTGGTGTTGCAGTTTTCACAAACGGCGATTCACACCCGCAGCGGCACCCGGCGTTGCATGCCTGCCCAATCGCAAGATGTATGCCATTGCGCACGCACAGCTTGTATACAGCAGCCCTGTGCCGCCGACAAAAAAAGGCCTCCGTTGAAAGGAGGCCTTTGGCAGCAAATGACAGGTGCGGCAAGCACATCTGCCAAGACTGGTGTGCAGTCTTACTTGTTGGCGCCAGGCACGGTGCCTTCCACGCCATCCACGTAGAACTTGATGCTGGTGATGAACGGCATGTCTGCCACTTCACCATCGGCCAGCAACTGCTTGCCCGTGTTGTCCTTGAGCGGGCCCTTCCAGATCTGGAAAGTGCCGTCCTTGAGGCCTTGGCGCACTTGCTCGACCTTGTCCTTGATCGCTTGAGGCACTTCATCCGAGATCTTCACCAGATCCATTGCACCTTCCTTGACGCCCCACCAGAAGTTCTGGCCGTTTTCGACCTTGCCATCCAGCGCATCTTGCACCACCTTGGTGTAGTAAGGCGCCCAGTTGATCACAGCCGAGCCCAGGTGCGCCTTGGGTGCATAGGCGCTCATGTCGCCATCCTTACCAAAGGCATAAGCACCACGCTCTTCGGCCGTCTTCAACACGGCAGGCGAGTTGGTGTTCTGGTACATCACATCCACACCGCCATTGATCAGGCTGGTGGCCGCTTCTGCTTCTTGCGGAGGGCTGAACCAGGAGTTCACCCACACCACCTTGGCCTTGATCGAAGGATCCACGCTTTGTGCACCCAGCACAAAGGAGTTGATGTTGCGTACCACTTCAGGGATTGGCACCGAAGCCACAACGCCCACGGTCTTGGTCTTGGTCATGGCGCCCGCCACGATGCCGGCCATGTAAGCACCTTCAAAGGTCTTGGCATCGTAAGTTGCGCTGTTGGGGGCTTGCTTGTAGCCCGTGGCGTGCTGGAAATTCACGTTCGGCAGCTCAGGCGCCACCTTCTGCACGTACTCTTGGTAGCCAAAGCTGGTCGCAAAAATCAGCTTGCTGCCCTGTGCAGCCATATCACGCATCACGCGCTCAGAGTCCGGGCCTTCGGCCACGCTCTCAACGAAAGAAGTCTCGATCTTGTCACCGAACTTCTCTTGCACGGCCTTGCGGCCCAGCTCGTGCTGGTAAGTCCAGCCACCATCACCAATGGGGCTGACATACACAAAACCGACCTTAAGGGGGTCAGCCTTGGCAGGCGCTGCTGCCGGTGCTGGTGCAGCGGGTGCCGCTTCTTCCTTCTTACCGCAAGCAGCGAGAGTGGCAACGGTGATGGCCGACAGGGCCACCATCTTCAGCACGGTGCGTTTGTGCAGCTGAGACATGAGTTTTTCCTCGACATGGATGTAAAAAAAGGCGGGCCCGGAAAGCCCGCCTTGCACGTGTGCATCCGGCACCGAATGCACGGTGTCTGGTTGTATGACTCTTTTACGAGCCTGGGTAGAAGGGCTTTCCCAGCGAAGCCGGCATATTCGCACGAATCCAGGCGGGATTGCGCGAAATCAGCACCAAAACGATGATCGTCGCTACGTACGGCAGCATGCTCAGCAACTGGCTGGCAATGTGCACCCCCGAAGCTTGCAGGTGGAACTGCAGCATGGTCACGCCACCGAACAAATAAGCCCCCAGGAGAATGCGCGTCGGGCGCCATGTGGCAAAGGTAGTCAGCGCCAGTGCAATCCAGCCGCGACCGGCCACCATGCCTTCCACCCACAAAGGCGTGTAGACCGTCGACACATAAGCACCCGCTAAGCCGCACAGCGCGCCACCGGCCATCACCGCACCCAGGCGAATCATGCGGACGTTGTAGCCCAGCGCGTGCGCCGACTCAGGCGACTCACCCACCGAGCGCAGCACCAAGCCAGCACGGGTACGGTAGAGGAAATACACCAGCAGCGCGGCAATGATGATGGCACCGTACACCAAGGGATGGTGACGGAACAGCGCAGGCCCCACCACGGGAAGGTCCGCCAGGAAAGGAATGTCGTACTTGGGCGACTCGGGCATCTTGGCCTGCACGTAGTTCAAGCCGGCAAACGCCGAGAAGCCACCGCCAAACAGGCTCAGTGCCAGGCCCGTCGCCGACTGATTGGTATTCAGCCAGATCACCAGCACGCCAAAAATGGCTGCCAACAAAGCCCCGGCGCCCATACCCGCCAGAAAGCCCAGCCAGGTGCTGCCCGTGTGCACCACGGTGACAAAACCTGCCAGCGCCGCGCACAACATCATGCCTTCAGCACCAAGGTTGATCACACCGGCTTTTTCGTTGATCAGCAGGCCCAAAGCCGCCAATGCCAGCACCGTCCCCGCACTCAGCGTCGAGGCAAACAGCAATGCGTATGCATCCATTACTGCGCTCCCTTCACTGCAGATTTGGTGGCCACACGGCGCACGCGGTAAGCAATCAAAGTGTCACAGGCCAGCAGCGTAAACAGCAGCAGCCCCTGGAACACCCCGGTCAAAGATTTCGGCAAACCCAGACGCGATTGCGCTAGCTCACCACCGATATAGAACATGCTCATCAAAATTGCCGAGAAAACCATGCCCACGGGGTGCAAACGCCCCACAAAAGCCACGATGATGGCTGCGAAACCATAGCCTGCAGGCACATAAGGCGTCAGCTGGCCAATGGGGCCTGCGACTTCCAGCGCCCCGGCCAGACCCGCTGCGCCGCCCGAAATCAGCAGTGCTGTCCACAGTGCACGGCGCGACGAGAAGCCCGCATAACGTGCAGCAGCAGGAGCCATGCCCCCCACTTGCTGGGCAAAGCCCGCCTTGGTGCGGAACAGAAAAATCCACAGCGCTGCAGCACCTGCCAGCGCCAGCAGCGTGCCGATATGCACACGGGTACCTGCAATCAGCTTGGGAATCTGCGTGACGCTCTCAAACGTCTTGGACTGCGGGAAGTTGTAGCCCATGGGATCTTTCCAAGGGCCATAGACCAGATAACCCAGCACCAGCGTACCGACGTACACCAGCATCAGGCTCACCAGAATTTCGTTGGCGTTGAATCTGTCCCGCAAGAAGGCCACGATACCCGCCCAAAACATGCCGCCCAGCACACCCGCCAGCAAAATGGCGGGGATGATCCAGGGGCCCGTATTCTGGTCCGCCAGCAAAGCAACGCCGCCAGCGGCTACGGCACCAATCACAAACTGACCTTCGGCGCCGATATTCCAGATGTTGGAGCGAAAACACACCGACAAGCCCAGCGCAATCAGCAGCAAAGGCGTGGCTTTCATCACCAGCTCACCCAGGGCATAGCTGGTCTTGATGGGTTCCCAGAAGAAGGCCTGCAGACCCTTGACCGGGTCTTTGCCCAGTGCAATGAACAGGACCACACCAATGGCCACCGTAATCAGCAGGGCCAGAATCGGCGCGCCATAGGTCCAGAACTTGGAGACCTGAGGACGGGGTTCAAGCTTAAACATGCTGCGCACCTCCCTGATCCGCTTCCACCTGGGCCAGGTGCTGCTGCACATCGGCATTCCACAAACCACTCATCCACTCACCCACCAGTTGCAAGCTTGCATCGGCTCGCGGCAGCGACGGGCTCAGTTGCCCCTTGGCCACCACGTGCAGACGGTCACTGATTTCAAACAATTCGTCCAGCTCTTCGCTGAGAACCAGCACTGCGCAACCGGCGTCACGCAAGGCCAGAATCTCGCCGCGAATCTGCGCCGCAGCGCCCACATCCACACCCCATGTGGGTTGAGAGACGATCAGCAGCGTGGGCTTGGCATCAATCTCGCGGCCCACAATGAACTTTTGCAGGTTGCCGCCAGACAGCGATTTGGCCGGAGCATTCGGGCCACCGGCTTTCACTCCAAAGCGTCGAATGATGTCGGCCGCATGTGCCTCCAGCTTTTTGACACTCAGCCAGCCGCCCTTGCCCACAGCGTCATCGCGTGTGAGCAGCATGTTGTGCGCCAGACCCATCGTGGGCACGGCACCGCGTCCCAGACGTTCTTCCGGCACAAAGTGCAGACCCAGGGCGCGGCGCTGCTTGGGATTCAAGCGACCAGCGGCTCGGCCGACCACCTCAATCATGGCGGGCTCGGCGCGGGTATCTTCACCCGACAGCGCATACAGCAGCTCCTGCTGGCCATTGCCCGACACACCGGCAATACCCACCACTTCACCGGCACGCACCTCAAAACGCATGTCGATCAGGTCAACGCCAAACTGGTCTTGCTTTTTCAGCGTCAGGCCGTTGACGTGCAGCACGGTGGCACCGGTTTGCACTGCGCGGTATTGCAGCGCCGGTGGCTCCGCACCAATCATCAGGCGCGACAGCGACGCATTGGTCTCCTCCTGCGGGTTGCAATACCCCGTGACCTTGCCGCCGCGCAGCACGGTACAGGCGGTGCACAGCTCACGGATTTCGTGCAGCTTGTGGCTGATGTACAAGATGGAGCATCCTTCCGACGCCAGCTGCTTGAGCACCACAAACAGTTTCTCAACCGCCTGAGGGGTCAGCACGGAAGTGGGCTCGTCCAAGATCAGCACGCGCGGGTCGGTCAGCAGCGCACGGATGATTTCCACGCGCTGCATCTCGCCGACAGACAAGGTATGTACCGGGCGCGAGGGATCAATGTCCATGCCGTACTCAGCACCCTTGGATGCAATGCGCGCCGTCACTTCGACCAGCGACATGCTTTTGTCCAGACCCAGCCAGACGTTTTCAGCCACGGTGAGCGTGTCAAACAAGCTGAAGTGCTGGAACACCATGGCAATACCCAGCTGGCGTGCTTCTTGGGGGTTGCGGATGTTGACGGGCTGGCCATCAAAAAGCACCTGGCCTTCATCAGGCTTGACCGTGCCGTAGATGATCTTCATCAGCGTGGACTTGCCTGCGCCGTTCTCACCCAGCACAGCGTGCACTTCACCGGGTTGCACGGTCAGCGAGACCCCGTCATTGGCCACCACGGCCGGGTATCGCTTGGTAATGCCCACCAGCTGCAAGCGCGGCGCAGCAGCGCCGGGCATGGGGATGGATTGAGGGGAATTCATGTGAGAGATTCTCTCAGTTTCAAAGAAAAACTTGTGAATAAAAACTGCTTATCTGCAGGTTTGACGTGGGCTACAAGCTACATATTTCATAGCTGCATAGCGGTATTCTTTACGGCTTCACGCAACCAAATACCAGCACTGGAATGGTGCGTGCGGTCATGCCACAGCTGGTAGTAACGCATCTGTGGCAGTGGCACGGGCGGGGACAAAATTGCCAGCGGCAGCTGCGCGGCATAACGCTCGCAGAACTGCCGGCCGGTGGTCAGCACTAGCAAGCTCGATGCCACCATCTGCGGCATCAGGCCAAAGTGGGCACAGCGCACAGCAATGTGGCGGCGCAGGCCCTGGGCGGTCAGCGCATCATCGATCACGCCCTTGGCTCCGGGGTGTGTCGGCATAGGGGCAATGTGCTCCGTGTTCAGCCAGTCTTCGGCCGTCCAGCCGCGGCGCACGGCCGGGTGGCTGTTATTGACCAGGCACACCGTGTCGTCAGCAAACAGCTGCGCCATGCGCAGCTCTGCCGGCGGCTGGGGCCAGTTGCCAATCACCACATCGACATCGCCCTGGGCCAGCTGGCCGCTGTAGTCCACGTCATGGCTCAGGGCCATGATTTCCACCGTGCACAGGGGGGCGTGCTTCTTCAGGTAGGCAACCAGCTTGGGCAGGAACTGCGGGTCCAGGTAATCGCTGGCGGCAATGCGGAAGGTGCGCTGCGCACTGCGTGGATCGAATGCGCGCGCCTCGGTGAACAGGTTTTCAGCCGCCTGCAAGATGGCGGCGGAAGGCTCAAGCATGCGCAGCGCGGCATCGGTGGGCTGCATGCCACTGCCCGAGCGCACCAAAATAGGGTCCCCCGACAAATCACGCAGGCGCTTGAGCGCCGTAGAAACCGCCGGCTGGTGCATGCCCAGGCGCACCGCTGCACGCGAGACGCTGCGTTCGGCAATCACCGTGTGCAGCACGCGAATCAGGTGCAGATCGATTTTTTCGAAAGGCGTGGTTTCTCGCATGAAAGAAATAAGGGCCGCGATTGCGACCCAGTATGCCAAGGCAACATTGCCCCAATGGGCAGGGATTATTCGGGGATCAATGCTGTTGCACGGCTTCACCCGTTAGCGCAGCTTCATCCAACCTGGCCTGCCAGTACGCCAGTCGGGCGTTGTGGCGGGCCATGATGGCCGTATCGATCGCAACTTTGTGGGTGTCGGAATAGTCTTCCAGCTCATCCACCAGATTCAGCATCTTGCGTTCCATCTGCGACATTTTGTCCATCAAGGCATCTTCCGCGGTCGACTCCGTGCGCAAGGGGTTGGCCAGTACAGCCAGCAACTTGCTGTTTTTGCTCGGGTCGGTGGTCCCCAGGGCACGGCATGCGCTGTCGTACTCGGCACGCAGACTGTTGAACTCTTCCATCCGCTCATTGAAGCCTTCGCTCAGCACCAGCTTGAGCTGAGCTTCGGCTTGCAAATAAGCGGCATGGCAGCGCTGCACCTCACCTTCACGCTGCAGACGCTCGCTGCGCGTGCGCGGGCCTTCGATGCGAAACAGCATCGCAAAGATCAGCACGGCCGCCGCGCCATACCACAGCAACCAGTCTGTCGGGACGTGAAAGCCCCCCCAAGCCAGTGCTGCCGTACCCGCCCATGCGCCCATGTATATCGACTGGCTCTCCCAGCGCACCTCACGCGGCACGGGGATAGGGGCCAGTTTGACCAAGGCGTGGAACTGCGTGGGCTCTTTGACCTTGGGGGCCTGGAGCTTGGCAACGCGCTCGGACACTTCGTCGATATGAAACTCAGGAAGCTCGGCGACAGGCGCAGCAGGTACAGACCAGAACTTGAGGGAACTTGTGGCACGTCGCAAGAAGTTAGAAAAGCTCATGTTGCGGCGAAAGATCCAGGAAGACGGGGCTGCGAGTTTAACAATCACAAGCTGTATCAAAGAGCGATCCAGCTTGCACGGAATTTGCTTACAGAACTTGTATACAGATGACAGCCATCGGTGTGCACCTACATGGGTGTCGACCTTATTGCTGTAAACGCATGAACTGCATACAGAAGTCTATATGCCATCGTGAAATCCGAGTGGCTTAATCGTCAAAACACCGCCAGAACGCAAGCTTATGTCCTCACGACCTCTTCACTTCCTGCGCCGCGGTCAGCCCGTGACGCTGCACGATATCCCCCCCGATCGCACCCTGCTGGAGGTACTGCGCGAAGACTTGCATTGCACCGGCACCAAGGAAGGTTGTGGCGAAGGCGACTGCGGTGCCTGCACCGTGGTGCTGGGTGAGCGCGTGCTGGACACGCAAGGCCAGCCGCAGCTGCACTACAAGGCTATCAACAGCTGCATCCGGCTGGCCCACTCGATCGACGGCATGGCGCTGTGGACGGTGGAAGACCTGACGCAAGACCCTGATATCAAGCTGCCCCAGGGCCAAACCCTGCACCCCGTACAGGAAGCGCTGGTGCAGTGCCACGGCACGCAATGCGGTTTTTGCACCCCTGGTTTTGTGATGAGCATGTTTGGCATCTACCAAAACCATGCCTGCGGCAGCCAGCTCGATCGCCAGGGCGCACAAGAGGCGCTGTCCGGCAATCTGTGCCGCTGTACCGGCTACCGCCCCATTCTGGAGGCCGTGCAACACATGGCCACCCTGCCTGCCGCTACCGTGGACGCACCAGAGGTCTTGCAAAAACTAGAGCAGCTAGCGCTTACCAAACCTAGCGCTGAAGACAAAAACACCTACGAACGACCAGACAGCCTGCGCGCGCTGCTACAACTTCGTGCAGCGCACCCGCAAGCGCAAGTCGTGGCCGGTTGCACCGATGTGGGCCTGTGGGTGACCAAACAGCACAAGCGTTTTGCGCACGTGATCGACGTCACCGCCGCGCAGGAGCTGCAAACCATTGACGTGCAAGCGGGCAACCTGCGCATCGGCGCCGCAGCCACGCTGGAAAACGCCTTTGCCGCTTTGCAAGCCCATTGGCCCCAGCTGCATGCCTTTGCGGCCCGCTTTGCCGGCCTGCCCGTGCGCAACAGCGGCACGCTGGGCGGCAATGTGGCCAACGGCTCGCCGATTGGCGATTCCATGCCGCTGCTGATCGCGCTGAACGCCCAGGTCGTGCTGGCCAGCGTGCGCGGTGAACGCAGCCTGCCGCTGGAAAAGCTCTACACCGGCTACCGCCAGAACGTGATCGCCCAGGACGAGCTGGTCATTCGCATCGATATTCCCCTGCCCGCCGCCGCTGGCAGCGCCACGCCCCATCTGCGTGCCTACAAGATCAGCAAACGCCAGGATGACGATATTTCCGCTGTCTGCCTGGTCATCCAGCTGCACGTGGACAACGGCCTGGTCACCCAGGCCCGCATTGGCGCTGGCGGTGTGGCCGCCACACCGGCCCGTGCCGTACGCACCGAGGCGGCGCTGATCGGTCAACCCTGGAACGCCAGCACCGTGCAAGCCGCTGCCGCTGCCCTGCAGGCGGAATTCACCCCCATCTCCGACATGCGCGCCAGTGGCAGCTACCGCCAGCATGTGCTGGGCAGCCTGATGCAGCGCTTTTGGATGGAAAGCCAGGGCCAGCCTGGCGCATCGCTGCAAGACATCCGCATGGAGGTGGTCGCATGAACAAGGCCCTCCCCATCACCGCCACCCTGCACAGCGGCGTGGTCGGCCAGTCCAACACCCACGAAAGCGCCCACGCGCAAGTGCTCGGCGCCGCCCCTTATCTGGATGACCTGCCCGAGCTGCGCGGCACGCTGTATGCGGCGCCCATCCTCTCGACCGTCGCCCACGGCACGCTGCATGGCGTGGACAGCACTGTGGCACTGGCCATGCCCGGCGTGCACGGCGTGGTGCTGGCCGCCGACATTCCGGGCGATCCGATCCTGGCCGCCTTCGGCCATGACGAACCAATTTTTGCGCTGGACAAGGTCTGGCACGTGGGCCAGGTCATCGGCCTGGTCGTGGCCGACAGCGTGATGGCCGCACGCCGCGCCGCGCGCAAAATAACCGCCGACATTACCCCACTCCCTGCGGTGATGGACACCCAGACCGCCATCGCCCAGCAAAGCTTTGTGCTGCCGCCCGTGCATGTGCAGCGCGGCGACGCCGATGCAGGCTTGGCCCGTGCCGCGCACCGCCTGCAAGGTACGCTGGAGGTGGGCGGGCAAGAACACTTCTACCTGGAAGGCCAGATTGCCTATGTGATACCGGCGGAGCAAAACCAGTGGATCGTGCACTCCAGCACCCAGCACCCCGGTGAAGTGCAGGAATGGGTGGCCCACGCCCTGGGCATTGGCGCGCATGCCGTCACCGTGCAGTGCCGCCGCATGGGCGGAGGCTTTGGTGGCAAGGAAACACAGGCCGGGCACCTGGCCGTGTGGTCGGCCCTGGCCGCGCGCAAGTTCGGCTGCCCCATCAAACTGCGGTTGGATCGCGACGATGACTTCATGGTCACCGGCAAGCGCCACCCGTTTGACTACCAGTGGGACGTGGGTTTTGACGACAGCGGCCTGATCACCGGGCTGAAGCTGCAGATGGCGGCGCACTGCGGCTTCAGCGCCGACCTGTCCGGCCCTGTGGCCGACCGTGCCATCTTCCACACCGACAACGCTTACTTTCTGTCGGATGTGAGCATCACCTCCTACCGCTGCAAGCTCAACACCCAGAGCCACACCGCCTTCCGCGGCTTTGGCGGGCCACAGGGCGTGATCGTGATTGAAACCATCATGGGCGATATTGCGCACACGCTGGGGCTGGACCCACTGACCGTGCGCCGCCGCAATTACTACGATGCCGATCTGCAGTCGGGCCGCGCCGTCACCCACTACCAGATGACAGTGGAAGACAACATCCTGCTGCCCATGACGCAAAAGTTAGAGCAGGATGCGCACTACCAGCAAAGGCTAGCGGCCATTTCGGCTTGGAATTCCCAAAACACCGTGCTGCAGCGCGGCCTGGCGATGACCCCGGTCAAATTCGGCATCAGCTTTACCGCCACCCTATTCAACCAGGCGGGCGCGCTGGTGCATGTCTACACCGACGGCAGCGTGCAAGTGAACCACGGCGGCACCGAAATGGGCCAGGGCCTGAACACCAAGGTGGCCCAGATCGTGGCCGATGAACTGGGCGTGCCCCTGGCACAGGTGCAGGTGACAGCCAGCGACACCAGCAAAGTGCCCAACGCCAGCGCCACAGCAGCCAGCAGCGGCACCGACCTGAATGGCCGCGCCGCCCAGTACGCCGCGCAAAAGGTACGCAGCAACCTGGCCGCCTTTGTGGCGGGCCTGGACAACTGCGGGGCTGGTGCAGTCACTTTCTCGGGCGGGAAAATTCACACGCCCAACGGCTCGCGCGACTTCAACACCGTGGTCAAAGAAGCCTACGCCAACCGCATCCAGCTGTGGAGCGACGGCTTCTACCGCACGCCCAAAATCCACTACGACAAGACCACGCTCTCCGGGCGCCCGTTCTACTACTTCGCCTACGGCCTGGCCTGTACCGAAGTAGCGATCGACACGCTCACGGGCGAGTCCAAGGTGCTGGCGATTGATGTGCTCTACGACGCGGGCAAAAGCATCAACCCGGCGATTGACATCGGCCAGGTCGAAGGCGGCTTTGTACAGGGCATGGGTTGGCTGACCACCGAGCAACTGGTGTGGAACGACAAGGGCGTGCTCACCACCCACGCCCCCAGCACCTACAAGATTCCGGCCACGGGCGACATTCCCGAGCACTTCAAGGTGCAGCTGTTTGAGCAACCCAACCGGGAAGACAACGTGGGCGGCAGCAAGGCCGTGGGCGAGCCGCCTTTCATGCTGGCCATCAGCGTGTACGAAGCCCTGCGACACGCCATTGCCAGCGCACGGGCACAGCAAGGCCAAAGCGGTGTGGTGCAGCTGCAGGCCCCGGCCACCGCCGAGCACGTGCTGCAGGCACTGCAGCGCTAAGCTTCCAAGGTCGGGTGGGCCGAGATCTGCCCGACCGCCACCTGGCAGCGCCCGCGCCGCTTGGCCTCATAGCAGGCCATGTCGGCCGCGCGCAAAGCCTGCTCGGGCGTGTGTCGCTGCGCATCGACCGCCACCACACCCACACTGATGCTGACCCAGTGGCGCTCGCCGCCCCAGCTGGGCTGCCAGCGCCATACGGCATCGCACAGCGCCTGGCCCACGCCCTGGGCATGCGCCAGGCTGATGCCCGGCAGCAGCACGGCAAACTCATCCCCCCCCAACCGCGCCACATTGCCCAGCGGCTGGGTGTAGCTGGCAATCAAGCGCCCCACATGACGCAGCATCTTGTTGCCCATATCGCGCGAGGTGGTCTCATTCATCATGCCCAGATGGTCCAAATCGGCGAACAGCAAGCAGCCCTGTGAGGGCACACGCTGCGGCGCCCCCGCCAGCGGTTTGTCGGGCTGCATGCTGTCAGACACCCAGGACTGCATGCCCCACATAAAGGCTTCGCGGCTGGGCATGCCCGTCAAGGCATCGCGCCAGACGGATTCCTCATCCGGCAGGGGCATGGCACGCCGCTGGCGCCAGGGCATCTGCAAACGCCAGACGGTGGCAGACGACAACTGCGACGGTGTCCACGCCAACGCCTCTACCTGCACCAGATCCCCATCTTTTTTGCGCAGGTGCAGCACGCCCTCAAAGCTGCCCAGGTCCACCAGCGTGTGCCGCACCTCCGCCAAAGCAGCCTCACTTTCGAACAGCTGCTCCATGGTGGGCTGCTCGGTATCGGCCCCAAAGTAGCCCAGCATGACCGCCACCTGCGGCGTGGCCAGCGTCACCCGCCCCTCGTGCTCCAGCAACATGGCTGACGGCACGGCTTCAAACATGGCCATGGCCCCGGCTTGCAGCGACAGGCGCTGGGCATAGTCCAGCTCTCCCGCCGCTTCGACACCATCGTCCAACGGTGGTGCATTCTCCCGGGCCGCCAGCTGCGCGCGCGTGGGCCAGGGTGCCAGCCAGCCCCACAACAGCCAGGCAGCCAGCAGCGTCAGCAGCACCACGCCCCCCACCAGCACAGCCCATGTCTGCAGTGGCAGGCCTTGCTTCATCCAGAAATCGGCCGAGGTATCGCGCAGCACCAGCACCTGCCATTGCGGCAAAGGCAAGCCGACCCGGCTGGCCAGCACATCGCCCCACTGCTGGGTGTCGGCATTCGCTGCCGAGGGGTTGGACAGCGCCTGCCACTGCGCCCAATGCGCTCCCACCACGCGCTGAATCGGCTGGCCGCGCTGCGTCTCATCCGAATGCGCCAGCACCCAGCCGTCGGCATCCAGCAGCATGTATTGCAACTGGTGTGTGGAGACAGGCACCTCCGGCATCAAGGCAGCCAGTGGCAGCTTGACCATGGCCGCCAGCGCACCAGACACACGCCCATCCTCTTGCCGCATGGGCACGCTCAGCAGCACGCGCAGGTGCAGGTTGTCCTCTCCACTGGAGACGTGCGTAATCAGTGGCTTGCCCTCTGCAATGGTGCGGCGCAGGGCATCCAGCCCCGGGGAATCAATGTCGGTGATGGCACCCACCGCACCGTGGTGGCTGATGACGCCCGATGGCAGCGCCACATGCAGACTGTCAAACAGACGCAGCATGGAGCCGTCTTGCTGCATCAGCGCATCCAGCACCGCTGGTTTGTCGAGCAAACTGGTGTGCATGCCCTGGGCCACCGAGGTCAGCAGACGCTGGTGCGCCTCCAGACGGGCGGTCAGCATGCGGGCCCACAAATCCGCCTCAATGGTCTGGTGCGCCGCCAGGTGCGCCTGCGTGCGCGCATCGAACACCCGCACCAGGCAGAACGCACACAGCAGCATGGCGGCCAGCACCAGGGCAACCAGCACACACAAAGCCATGCGCAAGCCACTCCAGCTGGACGCAGGAGCAGCAGGTGCCAACGCGGGTGTGCTGTGGTTGGGCAGGTTCACGCCCCACTATAGGCATGCCTGAGCGCGCCGAAACACGGGTAGAACCCTTGCCAGACACGCACCGACAACCCCAAAAGGCAAGGCGGCCAGATGGCCGCCTTGTGTCTCCCCAGCTCCTCTTTTTTTATGGGATGCCGGCCACGCTTTGCAGCGCACTGGGCTGAGGCAGGTTCAAAACATTGCCGGATCCGGCAATCAGTCCGTGCTCGCGCAAATGGCGCAGCACGCGTGAAAAGGTTTCCGGTGCAATCCCCAGCTGCGCCGCAATGGTGCGTTTGCGCTGGTTCAGCGTCACCCGCATGGTGCCATTGTCGGCATGCTGGGCATGGCGCAGCAGCCACTGCGCGCAGCGTGTTTCCGCGTCTTGTGCCAGGCGGCTGACCGCCGTTTCGGTTTGCTGGCAGTAACCATGGGCCATGTCGCGCACCAGGGTGGCCACGGTGTCTGGCAGACCCGCTACGCTGTGCTGAAAGGCCACCAGCGAGATGCGGCGCAGACGTACCCGCGAATCGGTCACCATGTCGACGCCGCAGGGCTTGCCTGTCAGCGCAAACGCGGCATCCAGCCAAGCGGGGCCTTCAACCACCCCCAGCTGATGTCGCATCTGACCATCATCGCGCACACCCAGCACCACGCAGCCGCTGTCCAGGTACAGGACGGAGTCGGGGCGTGAGCCACGTTGGCGCAGCAGTTGACCGGCGGAAACCACCTCTGCTTGGGCCAATGGATCAAAGGAAGGGATGTGGAACATGGTGAAGCACTGTGCCGTAGCACCCGCCTGCCCGTTTTGAGCCATGTCAACATGTGCTGTCACAGCTTTGCGCCCGTTCAATACCGCCTGTCTGCACCGTCCGTCATATGACCACCATCAAGAAACCCGCAGTGCGCACGGGCGGACTGCGGGTTGCAGGTAATGGCGGGCCATGCCGCCCGCACAGGGGCAATGACTTACTGCAGCGGTGCGCCCGACTCAAACCACTGCTTGAACGCTGCGCGCTCCGCATCGCTCAAGGCACCAGGATTGCCAAACGGCATTTTGCGCAACTGCACCACCTGCTGGTAGATCTGCTGGGCATGGCTCTTGACGTCTTCGGGCGTATCGAACTTCACGTTCTTTTGCGCAATCGTGTTGGCGCTGTGGCAAACCACGCAGTGCTGCTGCATGATGGCATGCATTTTTTCATAGCTGCTTGCGTTGGCTGCAGCTGGGCTAGCGGCAGTTTTCTCTTCAGATTTTGCGTCCTGCCCCTGCAGCACCGACTGGCCCACCGGGGCGATCACCGCCGGATCCACCGCCACCGCAGCAGGCGGCGCGGGCTTGAGCCAGGCCATCACACCCAGCAGCACCACCACACCCACGGCTGCGTACTTCCACGGATGGGGGTTGCGACCCAGCTTGTAGCCGTGGCGCATGACAAAGAACTGGCGAATGGCCGCACCGGCGAACATCATCAAGATCAGCACCAACCAGTTTTGCGGGTGGCTGTGCAACCAGCCGTAGTGGTTGGAGAGCATGGCAAACAGCACGGGCAGCGTGAAATAGGTGTTGTGCACACTGCGCTGCTTGCCGCGCTTGCCGTGGATGGGGTCCACGGGATCGCCGGCCTTGATGGAGGCCACCATCTTCTTTTGGCCAGGGATGATCCAGAAGAACACATTCGCGCTCATCGATGTGGCCAGCATGGCGCCCATCAGTAGGAAAGCCGCTTGCCCGGGGAAGATGTGGCAGGCCAAGTACGACGCCACGCACACCAACACCAGCACCAATGCACCAACCACGCCGTCTTTCTGGCCAAAGATGCGGCAAATGCCGTCATACAGGAACCAGAACACCACCAAAAACGCCAGCGCAGCCACGATGGCCATATGGCTGGACATGATCGGATTGGCAGGGTCCACCAGATAAATCTTGGCGTTCCACAGGTACGACACCGTCAGCAGCGCAAAGCCTGAGAGCCACGTGGTGTAGCTTTCCCAATAGAACCAGTGCGTGTGTTCCGGCAGCTTGGGTGGCGCGCCGGCAAACTTGACCGGGTGGTAGAACCCGCCGCCATGCAAGGCCCACAGCTCACCGCTGACGCCTTGTTTTTTCAGATCTTGATCGACCGGCGCGGTCAGGCTGCTGTCGAGGAACACAAAGTAAAACGACGAGCCCACCCAGGCGATGGCGGTAATGACGTGGAGCCACCGCAACAGCAGGTTGGCCCAGTCGAGGATATAGCTTTCCATAGCACTCAACTCCGGTAGCGCTTGGGCTACCAAGGATCAAACCTGCTCACCACTGCGGGCGCTCTGAGCAGAAGAAGGGGTCGCGCACCTGGGTTGTCAAAACCGTCCTGGGCACCGCTGCGACCTGTCTTTCACCAAAGTGTATGCAATTTTTGTCGCCAAACACGCAAAAACTGCCCCACCCTAGGACAACTACCAACAGCAGTCAGTCCGATGAAAGCCGATGGGCACGTTGCTGCAATAACTGTGCCGCGACGGCCACGGCAATGGTTTCGGGTTCTTTTCCAGGCACGCCAGGAATGCCAATCGGGCAGGTGATGTGGGCCACTTCCTGCGGACTAAAGCCACGCTCGGCCAGGCGCTTTTGAAATACGGCCCACTTGGTGGCACTGCCAATCAGCCCCACAAACGGCAGGTCGCCGCACTCACGCTGGCGGCGCAGGCAGGCACAGACAATGTCCAGATCCTCAGCGTGGCTGAAGCTCATCACCAGCACCAGCGACTGACTGGGCAAGTCGCGCACCGCGTCGTGCACCGGCTCGGAATGCTCGCAGTGCACACCGGGCATCGTTTCGACAGGGAACACGGCATCGCGGCTGTCCACCCAGTGCACGGCAAAAGGCAGCGGCTGCAGCATGCGCACCAGCGCGTGACCGACGTGGCCCGCACCAAACAGCGCCACCGGGGTGGGCTGGGGGCGCAAATGGGCGATGGCCTCGCCCCCCTGCGCAGGCGTCACCATGGACAGCCGAAGGTCCACCGCGCCGCCGCAGCATTGCCCCAGCGATGGCCCCAGCGCCAACCGCACGGCGCGCGGCGCGCCCTCCCCGCCTTGCTGCAGCCACTGGCGCGCCAGCCGGGTGGCCTCCCACTCCAAGTGGCCACCGCCAATGGTGCCAACTTGGCGCTCAGGCAGCACCGCCATCCACGCACCCGCACTCCGCGGGGCCGAGCCCTGCACCGCCATCACTTCCACCAGGCACACAGAGCCATGCGCCTGTGCAGCCTGCAAACATTCCCAATCACTCACCCCAAACCCTTTCAATGCGGACACAGACTGTTGCAAGCACAAGCCTTGCCACTTTGGCGCAAGCCCTGAGATCAGGATAAGCTTGAACCATGACTGACAAGACCGCATCCCGATCTTCCCCCGATTCCAAGCGCCACTGGCTTTGGGGCGGGGCGGCCGCTGCGGTGGCTGCCCTGCTGGCGGCCTGTGGCATCAGCCCGTCACGCCCCAGTGGCAGCACGGCGGGCGATGGCCCCAGCGGCGCCTCACGGGCCAACAATGCCCGGGCTTACCGCCAGGATGCCGCACGGCATCTGTACGCGCGCAATGCCAACCGCATCTACCAAGGCACGCTGCCCCCCTTGCTGTATGCCGTGGGCACACTGGAAGTTAATCTGGGCCGCAAGGGCGAGGTGCGCAGCTTCAACTGGCTGCGCAAACCCAGCCATGCACCAGAAGTGGTCAGAGAAATTGAGCGCACGGTGCGCGCAGCAGCACCCTTTCCGCTCGCCAGCCAGCTGGGCTACGTGACCTATACCGACACCTGGCTGTGGGACAAATCAGGCAAATTCCAGCTCGACACCCTGACCGAAGGCCAGCGTGACCACAGCTGAGGCGGGGCTAGACACCACCCCCACCTTCACCCTGCGCAAGCTGCAGGCGACCGATGCCGCCGCTTTTCACACGCTGCGCATGCAGGCGCTGCAGACGCACCCGCAAGCATTTGCTACCTCGGCCGAAGAACAAGCCGCGCTGCCCCTGGAAACCCAGGCGCAGCGCCTGCAACCCAGCGCCACCGCATGGGTGTTGGGTGCTTGGGTCAACGGACAGCTGGTGGGCACCATCGGCCTGCAACGCCGCAGCCCCACCAAGCTGGCGCACAAAGCCGACCTCTGGGGCGTGTATGTGCACCCGGCCCAGCGTGGCCTAGGTATCGCCCAGGCCCTGCTGACCACCACGGTGCAGCACGCACGCACCATGCTGGGGCTGCAGCAACTGCAACTGGGCGTGGCCAGCCACAACCACGCCGCGATTGCGCTGTACCAGCGCGCCGGATTTGTGCGCTTTGCGGTCGAGCCGCGCTGCCTGTGCGTCGACGGTGTGTGCTACGACGAAGACTGGATGCTGCTGACGCTGACGGCGCCACACACCACGCCCTGAACCCCAAAAAAGAGAGCTAGCAGCGCTTGATAGCGCTTGGTTTTGAAGCAAAAACCCTTCGAACCCAAGCCAGCACGCGCGCTATGCGCTCTCTTTTTTTAGATTGCGCTGAATCGCTCAGGAACCACGGTACGTCGAATAACTCCACGGGCTGACCAGCAGCGGCACGTGGTAGTGCTGGTCGGTATGGGCCACGCCAAAGTCCAGGCTCACCACATTCAGGAAGTTAGGCTCGGGAAGTTGCACGCCTTTTGCTTGGAAGTACGCTGCAACATCAAACGACAAGCGGTAGGTTCCCACTTTGAGGCTGTTGTTGTCAAAAAGTGGGGCATCGGTGCGGCCATCGTGGTTCAAGGTCAGATCTTTGACCAGGGTGACCTGCTCGCCCTTCACCGCAAACAATTTCACCTTCATGCCGGCTGCAGGGCAGCCATGCATGGTGTCCAGAACGTGGGTACTCAAGCCCATGGGGTAACTCCTTAATTTGCTGCAGCTGCCTTGCAACTGCTTGTTCACCAAAAGTGTATACAATTTTTGCTCAAACGCATCTATGATGATCCCTATGGAAACATCCTCTACCAGCGCCATTGCCGACGCCCTGACCCGCGCCATCGTCGAGCACAAGCTGCTGCCCGGCACCAAACTGGCGGAGCAAAAGCTGGCCGACCACTTTGGCGTCTCGCGCACCCTGGTCAGGCAAGCTTTGTTCCAGCTTTCGCAAAACCGGCTGGTCACCCTGGCTCCCGCACGCGGTGCCTTCGTCGCCACCCCTTCGGTGGACGAGGCCAAGCAGGTCTTTGCCGTGCGCCGCATGCTGGAGACCGAAATGACCCGCGCCTTTGTGCGCCAGATCACACCCAAGCAGATCAAAAGCCTGAAAAACCACATCGCCTCTGAAAAGAAGGCCATGGACCGCAACGACGTGGGCCAGCGCACCGAGCTGCTGGGTGACTTTCACGTGGTCATGGCCGAGTTGATGGACAACACCGTGCTGGCCCAACTGCTGGGCGATTTGATCTCGCGCTGCGCGCTCATCACGCTGATGTACCAGAGCACCAGCGCCGCCGAACACTCGCACGAAGAACACGAAGCCATTGTGGCCGCACTGGCCAGCAAAGACGAAGACGCCGCCGTGCGCCTGATGCAAGACCACCTGCAACACGTGGAAGAAGGTCTGACCTTTGACCGCGACATGCCCACCAACGATCTGTCGATGGCGCTGTCCAGCGTCGCCTTGTGAAAAGTGCCCGCACCATGACCTACAACGCCTGCGCCCCCTACCCCCGTGACCTGATTGGCTACGGCCGCCATACACCCCACCCGCAGTGGCCCGGCCAGGCCCGCGTGGCGGTGCAGTTTGTGCTGAACTACGAAGAAGGCGGCGAAAACTGCGTGCTGCATGGCGATGCCGCCAGCGAGCAGTTTCTGTCTGAAATGTTCAACCCGGCCGCCTACCCTGAGCGCCACATGAGCATGGAAGGCATTTACGAATACGGCAGCCGCGCAGGCGTGTGGCGCATCCTGCGCGAGTTTGAAAAACGCGGCCTGCCACTGACCGTGTTTGGCGTGGCCACCGCGCTGCAAAAGCACCGCGAAGTGGCCCAAGCCTTTGCCGAACTGGGCCACGAAGTGGCCTGCCACGGCCTCAAATGGATTCACTACCAGGGCATCCCCGCCGAAGTCGAGCGCGCGCACATGGCGCAGTGCATGGAGATTTTTGGCGAGCTGTATGGCCACGACGGTGACCACGGCCTGGGTTGGTACACCGGGCGCGACAGCCCCAACACCCACCGCATCGTGGCCGATGATGGCCGCTTTGCGTATGACTGCGACTACTACGGTGACGACCTGCCGTTCTGGATGACCGTGGCCAAAACCGACGGCAGCCAGCACCAGCAACTGATCGTGCCCTACACGCTGGACTGCAACGACATGCGCTTTGCCCTGCCCCAGGGCTACTCGCACGCCGACCCGTTCTTCCAGTACCTGAAAGACACGTTCGATGCGCTGTACGCCGAAGGTGCTGCCGATGGCGACAACGCGCCCAAGATGATGAGCATTGGCATGCACTGCCGCCTGCTGGGCCGCCCCGGTCGCATCACCGCATTGCAGCGTTTTTTGGACCACATCCAGCAGCACGACAAGGTCTGGGTGGCACGCCGCATTGACATTGCACGCCACTGGGCACAGCGCTTTCCCGCGCCAGCACTGTGATCAAAAATTTAAGCCAAATCAGCCTCTAAGGCTTATCCAGACTGCGCAAGCAGCTCTTGTTTTAGATAGGACACCCCATGGCCCTGACCTTGGAACAACTCAACGCTGCCGACACCGCCGCGGCCGTGCAGCTGCTCGATGGCCTGTACGAGCATTCCCCCTGGATTGCCGAGGCCGCCATGGCACAGCGCCCATTCAAGTCGCTGGCGCACCTGAAACACGCCATGGTGCAGGTGCTAGAAAAAGCCGGGGTGCAGCCACAGCTCGATTTAATCCGCGCCCACCCGGAGCTGGCAGGCAAGGCCATGGTGGCCAATACCTTGACGGCCGAATCGACCAACGAGCAAAACAAGGCCGGGCTGACCGCCTGCACGCCCGCAGAGTTTGCGCAGATCCATCAGCTCAACGCAGACTACAACGCACGCTTTGGCTTTCCGTTCATCCTCGCCGTGCGCGGCCCGCGCGGTACCGGTTTGGGCAAGCAGGAAATCATTACCACCTTTGCGCGGCGCCTGTCCAACCACCCGAACTTTGAGCGCGCAGAGGCCGTGCGCAACATCCACCGCATTGCGGAAATTCGCCTCAACGACAAGTTTGGCTACGAGCCCACGCTGGGCAACGAGGTGTGGGACTGGCAGGAAAAGCTGGCCCAGCACAGCGAACCGGGCTATGCCGAAAAAGGCCAGCTCACCGTCACTTACCTGACCGATGCCCACCGCGCCTGCGCCCAGCGCATCAGCCACTGGATGCGTGACTGCGGCTTTGATGAGGTAGAGATTGACGCCGTGGGCAATGTGGTGGGCCGCTACAAACCCGCCAATACGGATGGCAAATACCTTTTAACCGGCAGCCACTACGACACCGTGCGCAACGGTGGCAAGTACGACGGCCGCCTGGGCATTTTTGTGCCCATGGCCTGCGTGCGCGAGTTGCACCGCCAAGGCAAACGCCTACCGTTTGGCATTGAGGTGGTGGGCTTTGCCGAAGAAGAAGGCCAGCGCTACAAGGCCACCTTCCTTGGCTCCGGCGCTTTGATTGGCGACTTCAAGCCCGAATGGCTGGAGCAAAAAGACGCCGATGGCATCACCATGCGTGAGGCCATGCAGCACGCCGGTCTGTGCATTGACGACATCCCCAAAATCCAGCGCGATGCCGCGCAGTATCTGGGCTTTATCGAGGTACATATCGAGCAAGGCCCGGTGCTCAATGAATTCGACATTCCGCTGGGCGTGGTCACCTCCATCAACGGTGGTGTGCGCTATGTGTGCAACATGGTGGGCACGGCCAGCCATGCCGGCACCACCCCCATGAACCGCCGCCGCGACGCTGCCTTGGGCGTGGCCGAACTGGCGCTGTACATGGAAGCACGCGCCCTGAAAGATGGCGACAGCGTGGCCACCATTGGCATGCTGCAAGTGCCCAACGGCTCCATCAACGTGGTGCCCGGCCAATGCAGCTTCAGCATGGACATGCGTGCCCCGACCGACCCGCAGCGCGATGCCATGGTGGCCGATGTGCTGGCCAAGCTCGATGAAATTGCCCAGCGCCGTGGCCTGCAGTACAAGACCGAGCTGGCCATGAAGGCCGCCGCGGCACCCAGCGCACCAGCCCTGCAAACTCTGTGGGAAAACGCAGTGCAAGCACTGGGTGTACCCCTGCTGCGCATGCCCAGCGGCGCTGGCCACGACGCCATGAAGCTGCACGAAATCATGCCCCAAGCCATGCTGTTTACGCGCGGCTTGAACAGTGGCATCAGCCACAACCCGCTGGAGTCCACCACCAGCGACGACATGCAACTGGCCGTGGACGCTTTCAGCCATGTGCTGCAGCAACTGGCCGCCGAATAAAAAATCACCGATAGAGACAACGCAATGACCCTAAACCGCCAAGCCACCTACGCCGCGCTGGATGCGTGGATCGACGCGCACTTCGATGAGCAAGTGCAGTTTTTGCAAGCACTGGTGCAAGTGCCCACCGACACCCCGCCCGGCAACAACGCGCCGCACGCCGAGCGCACCGCCGATTTGATTGCCGAATTTGGCTTTGATGCCGAAAAGCACGTGGTGCCACCGCAAGAAGTCAAAGACTACGGCATGGAGTCAATCACCAACCTGATCGTGCGCCGCCCTTACGGCACACCGGGTGACGGTGGCAAGACCATTGCCCTGAACGCCCACGGCGACGTGGTGCCGCCCGGTGAAGGCTGGAGCAAAGACCCGTACGGCGCCACCATTGAAGACGGCAAGATGTACGGCCGCGCCACCGCCGTAAGCAAGAGCGACTTTTCCACCTTCACCTTCGCCGTGCGCGCGCTGGAAGCCGTGGTCAAGCCCACCAAGGGCGCAGTGGAGTTGCACTTCACCTACGACGAAGAGTTTGGTGGCGAACTGGGCCCCGGCTGGTTGCTCAAAAAAGGCTTGACCCAACCCGACTTGATGGTGGCCGCTGGCTTTAGCTACGAAGTGGTGACCGCACACAACGGCTGCCTGCAAATGGAAGTGACCGTGCACGGCAAGATGGCCCACGCGGCGGTGCCCCACACCGGTGTGGATGCGCTGCAAGCTGCCGTTGCCATCATGAACAGCCTGTATGCCGAGAACGTGAAGTACCAGCAAGTGACTTCCAAGGTCACCGGCATCAAGCACCCGTATCTGAACATCGGCCGCATCGAAGGCGGCACCAACACCAATGTGATCCCCGGCAAAGTGGTGCTCAAGCTCGACCGCCGCATGATCCCCGAAGAAAACCCCGTGGAAGTGGAAGCTAGCATCCGTGCCGTGATTGCCCAAGCCACTGCCGACTTCAACACCCAGCGCGGCTACCAGGGCGAGGACGCCGTGCGCGTTGACATCAAACGCCTGCTGCTGGCCAACGCCATGACACCACTGGCCGGGAACAAGCCTTTGGTGGATGCCATCCAGACCCACGGTGAAGCCGTGTTTGGCGAAAAACCCCCTGCCGTCGGCACCCCTCTGTACACCGATGTACGCCTGTACGTGGAGCGCGGCATTCCCGGTGTGATCTACGGTGCCGGCCCCCGCACCGTGCTGGAAAGCCATGCCAAGCGCGCGGACGAGCGCCTGGCGCTGGAAGACCTGCGCCGAGCAACCAAGGTGGTGGCGCGCAGCTTGGTGGACTGGCTGGCTTAAACACCAATTCAACTGTAAAAAGCCGCGCTCTGCACACCGCAGAGTGCGGCTTTTTACATGCCCGATCCACAACACGCAGATACGGCACAGACCGCTTTGACACCACAGCATCCACCCACTCAACCCAATCGCATATAGGCGTATTTTTTGCTTGTGCTATGGGTGACCGCTTCTGCAAAACCGCTTTGCCATTTCACAGTGCAAAAAGTTTTTTTGCTTGGCAAAAAGCAAAACACTGCACTTTCCCCCATAGCCCCCATCAGGGGGCAAATACCTAGGAAATTGCCTGCATTCAGGGGAATTTCAGGAGTGGTTTTGCACATTATTTTGTATACACTTTTTGTATGGATAGCTGTGCGCAAAGCACTGAATGCCCTAGCCCCACATACCAAGCTTTCAAGGAAGACCCATGCCAACACCTGTGCATCCTGTCGATGAAAAACTGCCTTTGGGTCGTGTCACCGCGCTGGGTTTACAACACGTACTTGTGATGTATGCCGGCGCCGTGGCCGTGCCGCTGATCGTGGGTCGTGCATTGAATCTGCCACCCGAGCAAGTCGCCATGCTGATCTCTGCGGACTTGTTTGTCTGCGGCTTGGTCACACTGATCCAGGCCATGGGCTGCACGCAGTGGTTTGGCATCAAGCTGCCCGTCATGATGGGTGTCACCTTTGCAGCCGTGGGCCCCATGGTGTCCATGGCGCAGAGCACCGGCGGTCACGCAGGAGCGGGGCTGATTTTCGGTGCAGTGATTGGCTCGGGGATCATCTCTATCTTGATTGCGCCCATCGTCAGCCGCTTGCTGCGTTTTTTCCCGCCGGTTGTCACGGGCACCATCATCACGGTGATCGGCATCAGCCTGATGCGCGTGGGCATCAACTGGATTTTCGGCAACCCGGTAGGCCCCACCGCCCCCTCCGTGCCCAACCCTGAACACCTGAAATGGCTGACCGAAGCCCAGGCCATGGCTGGCGCTCCGGGCACCTCCTTGCCTCCCGTGCCCAAAGGCTTCGCTGTTGTGCCGACCTTGCCCAACCCCAAGTACGCAGATCTGACGGGCGTCGGCATCTCCGGCATCGTGCTGCTGACCATCTTGCTGGTCGCGCGCTTTGGCAAAGGCTTTATGGCCAACATCTCCGTGCTGCTGGGCATTGTGGTGGGGGGCCTGATCACCGCCGCCATGGGGCTGATGGACTTTCACAAAGTGGCGCAGGCCCAGTGGTTCAACTTGGTGCTGCCGTTTGAGATTGCCTACCCCGTGTTTGACCCCATCCTGATCCTGACCATGACCCTGGTCATGGTCGTGGTGATGATTGAGTCCACCGGCATGTTCCTCGCACTGTCCGACATGACCAACAAGCCCATCAGCCAGACAGAGCTGACCCGCGGCCTGCGCACTGATGGCCTGGGCACCCTGCTGGGCGGCCTGTTCAACACCTTCCCCTACACCAGCTTCTCGCAAAACGTGGGCCTGGTCGCCGTGACGGGTGTCAAGAGCCGCTGGGTGTGTGTCGCCGGGGGCGCCATTCTGATTTTGCTGGGCCTGCTGCCCAAGATGGCCATGCTGATTGAGTCATTGCCCACCGTTGTGCTCGGCGGTGCGGGCCTGGTCATGTTTGGCATGGTGGCCGCCACAGGTATTCGCATCCTGTCGACCGTGGACTTCAAGGACAACCGCAACAACGCCATGATTGTGGCCGTGTCGATTGGCGTGGGCATGATCCCGCTGGTGGCACCGAACTTCCGCCAGTGGATGCCCCACAGCATTCACCCGCTCATCGAATCCGGTATCCTTTTGGCCTCGATCGCTGCGGTGCTATTGAATATGTTCTTCAATGGCGCCCGCGCTGATACCCAAGCTGCGATCCATGCTGCACGCCAGGCCGACGCACACTAAGCCCCGTCCGCCCGCCCGTGGCCCGCACACCCGCGGGCCTCAAGAAGCCCCTGCCCACATGCGCAGGGGTTTTGCGCCTTTGGCTACGCTTATATTGCAGCGCACAAACCGCTGATCTATGGAACAGGCCCTACCTAGGGTAAGCTCTAGGCCGACAATCCTGATGCCGGATTAGACGAATTTAGAAGACTACCGCCGTTGTTATGACACAAACTCTGTCCACCGCTGAACAAGCCCTGCGCGAAGCTGCGCGTGAATACCATGCCAGCCCCAACAAGGGCAAGATTTCGGTCACTCCGACCAAGCCGCTGTCCAACCAGCGTGATCTGTCGCTGGCATATTCGCCCGGCGTGGCTTACCCCTGCCTGGATATCGAAGCCGATCCTTCCAAGGCTGCCGAGTACACATCGCGCGGCAACCTGGTGGGCGTGATCACCAACGGCACCGCCGTGCTGGGTCTGGGTGACATTGGTCCACTGGCTTCCAAGCCTGTCATGGAAGGCAAGGGTTGCCTGTTCAAGAAGTTTGCCGGTGTGGACGTGTTCGACATCGAGCTGGCTGAGCGCGATCCCGACAAGCTGATCGACATCATCGCGTCGCTGGAGCCCACGCTGGGCGGCATCAATCTGGAAGACATCAAGGCGCCTGAGTGCTTCTATATTGAGCAAGAACTCTCCAAGCGCATGAACATTCCGGTGTTCCACGACGACCAGCACGGCACTGCCATCATCTCCAGCGCTGCACTGTTGAACGGTCTGGAACTGGTCAACAAGAAGATTGAAGACGTGAAGGTGGCCGTCTCCGGCGCGGGCGCTGCGGCGATTGCCTGCGTGAACGTGATGGTGGGCTTGGGCGTGCAGCGCAAGAACGTCTTCATGTGCGACTCCAAGGGCGTGATCTACAACGGTCGCCCCGGTGGTTTTGATGCCTCCAAGGCCGTCTACGCCCAAGACACCGATCTGCGCACCCTGGGTGATGCCGTGAACGGCGCCGACGTGTTCCTGGGCTGCTCGGCCGCCGGTACGTTGACTGCCGACATGGTCAAGACCATGGCTGCCAACCCCATCATCCTGGCGCTGGCCAACCCTGAGCCTGAAATTCGCCCTGAGCTGGCCAAGGCCGTGCGTCCTGACTGCATCATCGCCACCGGCCGTTCGGACTACCCGAACCAGGTGAACAACGTGCTGTGCTTCCCCTACATCTTCCGTGGCGCGCTCGATTGCGGCGCCACCAAGATCACGGAAAGCATGAAGCTCGCTTGCGTGCGCGAAATCGCTGCGCTGGCCAAGCAAGACGTGTCCGACGAAGTGGCCGCCGCCTACCAAGGCAAGGAGCTGAAGTTCGGCCCCGACTACCTGATCCCCACACCGTTCGACACGCGCCTGATTCTGCGCATTGCACCCGCTGTGGCCAAGGCCGCCGCCGAATCGGGTGTGGCCACCCGCCCCATAGAAGACATCGAGGCGTACCGCGAAAGCCTGTCGCGCTTTGTCTATCAGACCAGCATGTTCATGCGCCCTGTGTTCGCTGCCGCCAAGGCCGACCTGCAGCGCGTGGCTTACGCCGAAGGTGAAGACGAGCGCGTGCTGCGTGCCGTGCAAGTGGTGGTGGAAGAAGGACTGGCCAAGCCCATCCTGATTGGCCGCCCTGCCGTGATTGCGACCCGCATCGACAAAGCCGGCCTGCGCCTGCAGCCCGGTGTGGATGTGGAAATCTGCAACCCCGAAGACGACCCACGCTTCCGCCAATACTGGGAGGCCTACCACCGCCTCATGGGCCGTGACGGCATCACGCCAGAAAACGCCAAGGCTGCGGTGCGCCGCTCCAACACCATCATCGCTGCGCTGATGGTGCACCTGGGCGATGCCGATGCCATGCTGTCGGGTCTGGTCGGTCGCTTTGACCGCCATCTGGCGCACATTGAAGAAGTGCTGGGCAAGCAAGCAGGTGTGGAGCAGCTGGCCACGGTCAATGCCGTGATCCTGGAAGGCCGCACTCTGTTCATCGCGGATACCTACATCAACGAAGACCCCACCGCCCAAGAGCTGGCACAGATTGCCAAGATGGCCGCTGACGAAGTGGCCCGCTTTGGTCTGCCCCCCAAGGTGGCCTTCCTGTCGCACTCCAACTACGGCTCGTCCACCCGCAAGTCGGCACTGAAGATGCGCGAAGCCCACAAGCTGTTTGCTGCCGCCAACCCCAGCATTGAGTGCGATGGCGAAATGCACGGTGATGCCGCTTTGGACGAATCCGTGCGCAACCGCACCTTGCTGGACACCACCCTGACCGGTGAAGCCAATGTGCTGATCTGCCCGAACCTGGATGCGGCGAACATTCTGTTCAACGTCCTCAAGACCACCGCAGCCCACGGCACCACGATTGGCCCGATCCTGATGGGTGCCAACGCCAGCGCACATGTGCTGACGCCTTCGTCCACCGTGCGTCGTCTGGTGAATATGACGGCCCTGTCGGCTGCACAAGCCCAGGCGCGCAAGGCGGTCTAAGCGCCCCAGCAGCCCCGACGAGCTGCTTGCCACATCAAGCCCCTGGCCTTGCGCCCGGGGCTTTTTTTATGCCCTATGCTCCGCAAAAAAGAGCATGTAGCGCACACCAATGCTGATATTCAGATGTAAATACTTCTGATATCAAGCCAAAACATGCGCTGGCCGCTCCTGTTTTTGGGTTTACATCTCATCCACCGCTGTGCTCGCACTGCCCGCTTGCAGCTGCGCCGTGCCTTCGTGCGCTTCGATGGCAAAACGCTCGCGGCAGGTCACGTAAAAGCTGGCACCAAACCGGCCCACCGGAAAGTAGTCCTGCAGCTTCACACGCCACGTTGCGGTGTCCACCAGCCCATCGCGCACAGCCAACCACTGCACACGGCCGATGAAGACGTAGCGGCTTTCGGTTTCCATCAACTCGTGCAGCACGCATTCAAACGCCACCGGTGCTTCGGCAATGCGCGGCACCTGCACGGTCTGTGAAGCTACGGTGCTCAGGCCGGTGTAGGCCAGCTCGCTCTCGGTCACGGGCAGCTTGTCCCCACAGCGGTGCATGGCTGCAGCGATGGGCTCATCGGCCAGGTGCACCACAAACTCCCGCGTGCGCAAGATGTGCGCGGCCGTGTCTTTGAGCTGGCCATCCTGCAGCTTGTTCACGCTCAGCATCACCACCGGCGGGTCTTCACCCACCATGTTGAACATGCTAAAGGGCGCGGCATTCACCGTGCCGTCTTCGCCCAGCGTGGTCACCAGTGCAATGGGGCGCGGCACGATCAGGCTGGCCATGAGCTTGTAGCGCTCATACGCCCCCAAGGTGGAGAAATCAATTTCGGTCATGAGGCAATCAGGGTCAACACAATGCGGATAGCGCCGCAACTTGCATGCCAATTGTGTATGCAGCGCGGGCATTGATCTTGCTGAAGTGGGACACCTCCAACCCCTTGATTGCACTGCCCTATGCGCAAACGCCAATTTCTGCACACCGCTGCTGCCGCCTTGCTGGCCTGTTCTGCCTGGGGCAGCGCCCACGCACAGGCAACGCCCCTGAAATTCCAGCTCGACTGGCGCTTTGAAGGCCCGGCGGCCTTTTTTGTGCACCCCGAGCAAAAAGGCTACTTCAAAGAAGTGGGCCTGGATGTGAATGTCGAAGCCGCCAGCGGCGCTGGTGCCATCCAGCGCGTGGCCTCCGGCACGCACGACCTGGGTTTTGCCGATATGGCAGCGCTGATGGAGTTTCACGCCAACAACCCCGATGCGCCCATCCAGCCCGTGGCGGTGATGATGATCTACAACACCACGCCCGCCTCGGTCATGGCACTCAAAAAATCCGGCATCACCAAGGCCACAGACCTGTCAGGCAAAAAGCTGGGTGCTCCTATTTTTGATGCAGGCCGCCGCACCTTCCCGTTGTTTGCCCAGGCCAACGGCGTGGGCGAGGTGCAGTGGACCACGATGGACCCACCGCTGCGCGAAACCATGCTGGCACGCGGTGATCTGGATGCCGTGACCGGCTACACCTTCACCAGCCTGCTGAACCTGGAAGCCCGTGGCATCAAGCGCGAAGACATCGTGGTGCTGCCCTACGCCACACACGGCGTGCAGCTGTACGGCAACGTCATCATTGCCAGCCCCAAGCTCATCGCCGAGAAGCCCGAGGCGCTGCGAGCCTTCCTCAAAGCCTTCGCCAAAGGCGCCAAGGAAGTGGTGGCACAGCCCGAGGCAGCCATTGCCTCGCTCAAGGCCAAGGACGGGCTGGTGAACGTGCCACTGGAAGTCAAACGCCTGAAGCTCACGCTGGAGACGGCCGTTGACAGCGAAGGTGCACGCAAAGAAGGCTTTGGTCAAGTCAACCCCGCGCGCCTGCAATTGATGGCCGAGCAGGTCGCCAAGGCCTATGCGACCAAGCACCCCATCCCGACCCATGCGGTGTGGAACGGCAGCTTTTTGCCCAGCGCGGCAGAATTGAACGTGCTGCCCCCGCGCTAAGCACCTGGCCCTTGTGCGGTGTGACGAGGCCTGCCAGCGTGCAGGCCTTTTGCTTGGTTCACCGAGTCCGACTATAGGCTGCGCTTGGGTGCTTATAAGTTTGGCGCTGAATGCTCTTTGAACCAGAGCATTCAGCGCTGGTTCACACTGCACTTGCGTATGAAAGTATGCGAAATCCAAGGAAAATTCAGCGCAAACCGCTCACTTTTTACCCAACCACCCCATGACAACGCTGCCCAAACTGGTTCGCATCGAAACCCGTGACCTGACCCACGCCAAGCCCGGCAAACCCAGCCGCCCCATCCGCGGTGACACCAGCTACCGCACACTGGAGAGCTTCAGCGCGCAGCATGGCCAGCTCAGCAGCGGTGTCTGGGAAGCTACGGCAGGGGCCTTCCGCTCTCACTGCGCGGGCTATGTGGAGTTCTGCCACATCCTGGAAGGCAGCTGCCGCGTGGTCGACCCGGACGGCACCAATCACCACTTTGGTGCAGGCGAAAGCTTTGTTCTGCCCGAAGGTTTTGCCGGCCACTGGGAAGTGGATGAGCGGGTGAAAAAAGTCTTTTTCATCGCCCAGACCACCGCCTGAAACTTGCGGCCTTGTGCAAAGCCCCGGGATGGGGCTTTTTTTACGCTCCAAAAAAGTCTTTCAAAATCATATTGCAATGCAACATTTATCACATTGCGAAAACAAAAATCGCTCTCTGAAAATTGGAACTATTTCTACGTAATATCCACATCACCAATTGGCATTAGTTCGAACTTTTTCACCAGTTTCGCCAAACCCCAAGGGTTAGCATGTACGGGTAATAGCCGATTCACAAACAGCAATGCACTGTTTTGGATCTTTGCCGCGATCGAAATTGGGCCCACATACCGGGCCCTGAGCACAAGGATTGGACATGTTCAGAAGAACCGTATTGGCTGCAACCGCTGCACTGACCGTCACCGCAGGTCTGCCATCTTTGGCCCTGGCCAAAGATGCTTGGCCCACCAAGACCATCACCCTGGTTCAGCCCTACGCACCCGGCGGCACCAGCGACATGCTGGCGCGCATCGTGGCACTGGAGCTGGAAAAGCGCATTGATGCTGCTGTGATCGTCGAAAGCAAGCCAGGCGCTAACGGCAACATTGCCACCGCCTTTGTCAGCCGCGCCAAGCCCGATGGCGGCACCTTCCTGGTGGGCTCCAGCAGCCCCGTGGTGATCTCGCCATCGCTGTACAAAAGCGTGCCCTACAACCCCAAGACCGATCTGACCCCGATCACCCCCATCGCCAAGGCACCCTTCCTGCTGGTGACAGGTGCCACTTCGGGCATCAACAACGTCGAGCAGCTGGTGGCCCAGATCAAGGCCGACAAGGTGAACTTCGGCTCCGCCGGTGCAGGCTCGCCCCAGCACATGATTGCCGAGATGTTCCACATGGAAGTCAAGGCCAAAGCCCCCCACGTGCCTTACAAGGGTTCTGCCCCGCTGATCATTGCACTGATGGCCAATGAAGTGCAGTACGGCATCGACAACCCCGTGCCACTGAAGCCCCAGCTGGACGGCGGCAAGCTCAAAGCACTGGCAATCACCAGCAAGCACGCTTCGCCCAAGTTCCCTGGCATCAAGAGCCTGCACGAACTGGGCTACACCGACTTTGAGGTGGAGCCTTGGTACGGCATGATTGGCTCCAAGAACCTGCCCAAGGAACTGGCCGAGCGCATGAACACCTATGTGCTTGACATCCTGGCGCAAGACAACGTCAAGAAAAAGATCTCGGATCTGGGTGCAGAAGCCTACGGCTTGAGCACTGCCGAATTCACCACCTTGATTGATGCCGACATCAAGAAGTGGGGCGCCGCAGTGAAGGCCTCTGGCGCGACCTCTGACTAAGCGCAGAGCCACCACCAGGCGTGGCATATAGCCAGCACGGCATGCGCCCGCTGGCTAGTTCCCGCCCTCTCAACCGCCTTCCGAGTGAAGGCGGTTTTTTTTATGCGCTAAAAGCATGGCCATGTGCAGACATGGCCGCCACACCACTCAGACTTTGAGGCGGGCATGTGCCCGGTTTCCCCCGTGAGCCATGGTTGGGCTATCTGCCGCCACCACTAGCTATATGCCCCCAGCACATCACCATCCTCATCCCTGCGCAGGCCTGTTCGGCCCACATAGGAATGTGCCAAATGGACACCAATCCATGTGTAGAATACGCAGCTTCCGGAGGTTTGGGTGAGTGGTTTAAACCAGCAGTCTTGAAAACTGCCGAAGGAGTGATCCTTCCGTGAGTTCGAATCTCACAGCCTCCGCCAGATGACTAAGAAACAAGCGCCCTCCGGGCGCTTTTCTTTTGCCCTGCCGATTCGGTCAATGCTTAGCCACGCACACCGAATCTGCGCGTGCTTGCTGGGCGGTCACCACGGCAGTACTCCGCCAGCAGTAAAGAACCCTCCGGTGGCGCCGCCAACGCCCAAAGTGGCGTATTGGAGCACGACCCCTGCAGCCTGCTCCACGGTTTGCGTTCCCATGAAGCCATTGAGGTCCGTCGCGGTGAAGCCCGGATTCACTGCATTGATCTTGAAGCCTTCACTTTGCAGCTCTTTCGCAAGCAACACGGTGTATGCGTTGAGCGCCGTCTTCGACGAGCAATAAGCCAACAGATTGACGGAAGCGAAGGGAAAATCTGGGTCGCTATGCAGGCCCAGCGAGCCCAACTCGCTGGATACGTTAACGATGACGCGCTGCTGGCCCGCGCGCATCAGCGGCAACAACGCTCGGGTAACCGACACAGGCCCGATGACATTGACCTCATACACGTCGCGCAGTGCCTGCGCATCGCATTGGCTGGGGGACTGAGGCTGACCAGCAATGCCGGCGTTGTTGACCAGTACATCCAAAGCGCCCACCTCCTCCTGCAGCCGGCTGGTGGCCTGCGCGATGGATGCTGCATTCGTGACATCCAGGGCAATTACCCGAATGTCCATGCCTGGGCATTCGATATTGCGCTTGGCTTGGGCACCGCGCAGTACATCGCGACTGGCGAGATAGACGATGTAGCCGCATGCAGCCAACTGCTGCGTGACGGCCAGGCCAATACCCTTGTTGGCACCTGTTACCAGTGCCACGGGGCGAACATCTGAATGCATGGAAATCGCTCTTTGCGTTGAAGAGCATTGATAATATGAAGCATTATTCACATTGTGAATTCGCATTCGATGACGCCATCCAGCGCACCGCACAAGCCAAGAAAATCACCGGTTCAAGCCCGATCGATGGCAACCGTTGACGCGATCCATGCCGCCGTCATTCAGGTTTTAGCTGCCGAAGGCTTGGCCCGCTGCACCACCACGCGTGTGGCAGAACGCGCAGGGGTGTCCGTGGGAAGTCTCTACCAGTACTACCCCAACCAGAGATCACTGCTGGCCGCTGTGCTGAGCCAGCATCTCGACCAAGTCGCCTCCGCCGTGGAGCAAGCGTGTGTGGCGCAAAGCAACAGGCCGATTGCCGTGATGGCACATGCATTGGTAGATGCATTTATTGCAGCAAAGCTCAAGCAACCTGCAGCATCCAAAGCGCTGTACGCCGTAGCAGAGGAACATGGTGGCGCGGCACTGGTCGCACACACCAAAGCACGTATGCACCGGGCAGTTGCGTCAATGCTGGACACCGCCACAGATGCACGCTTTGATGATTTGCACACCGTGAGCCTGCTGGCCACCAGCGCCATGATTGGCCCAGCGCAGGCATTGCTGGAAAGCGATACCTCTGACCTGGCGATGAAAACCGTCTGTGCACACCTCTGCCAACTGATGCAGGCCTATCTGCAATCTGTTTCCACCACATCAATAGGCTGATACCGATGCATGGGCCGCGTCAGCCTGCGCACAGAGACTTTGCCGCTGTAAATCACCTCTGCCAGTACTATCATTTTTATCCGTATAATTATTAGCAATCATTCTCATTTGCTTTAATTTTACTGATGCTCCGCTACTTTTCACTGCTTGCCTGGGGTGCCATCGCCACGCACGCAGCTGCGCAAGGTGTGCAATTCCAGGACATGAATGGGCGACAGGTACAGCTACCCCACGTGGCAACACGTACCGTCACCACACCCATGCCTGCCAGCTCCGTATTCGCCTCCGTGAACCAGGGCGTGAAGGGACTGGAAGGCATGCACCCAGCGACGCATACCAATCTCAAGACCATGTTGCTGCCCTCCATCTTTCCGGAGATGGCACGAGTTCGCCATGACATCACACGGGGGAGCAGCTTCACGCCCAACGTGGAGTCTCTGCTGGAAATCCAGCCCGACCTTGTCTGGCAGTGGGGCCATATGGGCGACGATCTCCTCGCACCGTTAGAGGCGGCAGGCCTGCAAGCTGCTGCCCTGCGCTACGGCTCTGAAGAACAAACCCAAAAGTGGATCACGCTGTTCTCCACCAGCCTGGGGCAGCCTGAGCGTGGTAAGGCAATCAACGCGTGGCGCAACCGTATCCGCCATGCGTTGCAGCAGCAAGTCAGCACCATACCCTCCGGACAGCGCCAGAAGGTCATGTACCTCTCTCGCTACAAAACAGGGATGGCCGCAGCAGGCCAGAGCGGTAATTTCGACACGGACCTTGCCATTGCAGGAGGCGTCAATGTCAATAACTCCAAGGCGGGGTCTCCCACCGTCAATGTGGAGCAGATCTTGATTTGGGACCCGGATGTGATTGTGCTCACCAACTTCGAGCACGACCTGAGCCCCGAGACGCTCTACCAAAACCCCATGCTGTCGCAGATCAGCGCTGTGCGAAACAAGCGCATCTACAAAGTACCGGCTGGTGGCTACTACTGGGACCCGCCCAGCCAAGATTCACCGTTGTACTGGATCTGGCTGGCCAAGCTGATGTACCCCGAGAGCGTCACGCTGGACCTGCGTGCAGAGATTCGCAATGCCTACCAGATGCTCTATCAGTTTGACATCTCGGAAGCACAAATCGACCAGGTGCTGCATGTCGGTACCAACCAAAACTCCTTCCGCTATCTAAGCACTTTTGCCGCTAGCCAACAGACTGCAAAGCGCTGACCGTCATGACACCTTCATTCATCCGGCACCCAGACCCCTGGGTGTTGCTCGTGCTTGCCTTGATTGCCAGCACCGTGCTGGCCCTTGGCATTGGACGCTACTGGGTGGCACCCCAGAACGTACTGGCAGAGCTGCTGCGCCTGGTCTCGTTCCAGTCGGCTTTCAGCCAGCCCGATGCTGTGGTGGCCCTGCAAGAAAAGCTGGTGCTGCACATCCGTATGCCGCGTGTGCTCACGGCCATTTGCATTGGCGCCAGCCTGGCCATGTCGGGTGCGGCGCTGCAAGGTGCGTTCCGCAATCCGCTGGTAGGACCGCAAATCCTGGGCATCTCTTCCGGAGCAGCGCTGGGTGGCTGCGTGGCCATCTTCTTTTTCAGCTCGATGTTTGCCATTTTGGGCACCGCGTTTGTGGGCGGCATCGTCGCCATTGCGGCGGTCTATGCCTTGTCCCGCGTGGGAGGCAAAAGCCAGGTGCTGGTGTTGGTGCTGGCCGGCGTGGTCACTGGCGCCTTCTTTGGCTCGCTGCTGTCGCTGCTCACCTATTTCGCCGATCCGAACGAAACCTTGCCCGCCATCGTGTTCTGGCTCATGGGCAGTTTTGCCACGGCCTCGTACATCAAGCTGGCTAGCGTGATTGCGCCCATCGCGCTGGGGATGGTGGTGCTGTATTTGCTGCGCTTTCGCATCAATGTGCTGTCCATGGGTGACGAGCACGCTGCATCGCTGGGCGTGGCGGTGGAAAAAGTGCGTTGGGCCCTACTGGCTTGCGTCGCGCTGATCGTGTCGTCTGGCGTGGCCATCTCCGGCACCATTGGCTGGGTCGGCCTGGTCGTTCCGCATTTCGCCCGCATGCTGGTGGGCCCAGACCACCGCGTGCTGCTGCCGGCCTCCGCTTTGCTGGGCGCCATCTTCATGCTGTGGGTAGACACCGTGGCGCGCAGCCTGACAGCGGCCGAGATTCCACTGGATGTGATCACTTCGCTGATCGGCGCCCCCATCTTCGCGCTGATGCTGCGCAAGGCGCATTCCAAAGGGTGGTCCCATGCTTGAAGCCCACAACCTTGCCATCGGCTACGAAGGCCGCACGCTCGCCAGCGATGTGGACTTTTCGGTCTACGCCGGTGAAATCGTCAGCGTGCTCGGCCCCAACGGCCGTGGAAAAACCACGCTGATTCGCACCTTGCTTGGCCTGCTGCCTAAACAGGGCGGCAGCATCGAACGCCAATGCAACTACGCCTATGTGCCGCAGAACCAGCCCATTCCCTTTGCGTATGACGTGCTGGGCATGGTCACCATGGGCCGTGCCCGTCATCTGAAGTGGTACCAAAGCCCTAACCGCACCGATGTGGACATCGCCCGCGCCTGCCTGGATGAAGTCCAGTTAGGCCATCTGGCTGAGCGCAGCTTCACCACGCTGAGCGGAGGCCAGCAGCAACTGGTGGCCTTGGCCCGCGCGCTGGCCAGCGAATGCCCGCTGATCGTGTTGGATGAGCCCACTGCCGCACTCGACCTGCGCAACCAAGACGTCGTGCTGCAAGTGCTGCACCGCCTGCGCAGCCAGCGCCAGCTGGCCATTGTGTTCACCACGCACCAGCCGCAGCACGCGCTGCACATCGCAGATAAAACCATGCTGATGTACGCCGACGACTGCGCTTTTGGTGCCACTGCAGACATCTGCACCAGCGACAACCTCACCCGCCTGTACGGCTTGCCCATTCATGTGAGCGCCTTCGAGTACCAACACGGCCAGCGCCTGGGCGCAACCCCGGTGTACTCGGCACTGACCTCCAACACGCTCTCTTCCGCCCTATGAAGCCTATTGCCCTCGTCATTCCCAGCGAAGACCCGCGCAGCGGTGTCTTTGCGGACTACCCGCACGGCGCTTCGCGTGGCATCCCCATGTATGCGCTGGCACGCACCGACCTGTCGGCCTACTGCTGCCTCGTGGTCACCAACAACGCCGACCAGCGCGAGCTGATGCACTGCAAGCCGCAGCTGCAAAGCTATCTGCAGCAAGGCGGCAAGTTGGTGTTCAACGGCCATGTGGTCTACCCATTTCTGGATGAAGTGCAGCCTTACCAGCCCACACCCGAAAAAGGCTTGCCTGGCCTGCACGTGCACAACCTGCACGCGCACCCCATCTTTAACGGTGTGGCGGGCCGCGAACTCACCTTCCGCAAAGGCGTTGCCGGCTTCTATGGCCGTGGCTGCAATCCACCACCCGCTGGCGCGACTGTGCTGACCACCCTGGGCACCACCGCGCAGCTGCCGCTGGACTGGCTCTACACCTACCCCTCTGGCGGCCAATTGCTGGTGCATGCGGGCAATGACTTTTTGTCGTTCAGCAACGTGGCATCCGGCCAGCACATGCGCCGCGCTTTTTATAACTGGGCAGCAGGCGTCACCCAATCCGCAGCGCAGGAGAGCACTCATGCTTGAAACCACACCTGCTCTCTCTTCGCGTGTGTGCTTTGTGGAAAACGGGACCTACTTCCACCACGCCACCTTCCACACGCCCGAATTTGCCCCCTACTTCGGCATGACGCGCCATGTGCTCGACCTGAGCGCGCAAGACTTTACCGATGCCGACACCCTGGTGCTCTGCTGCAACACCCGCTCCGATCTAATTGCACGCCACCGTGATGCGATTGCGCAGTTTTTGGAAGATGGAAAAACCGTGGTGGCCATGGGCAACACCGCCCCTGAACGCTGGCTGCCCCAGATCGACTGGACTGATTGCCCGGTCAACTTCTGGTGGTGGACCGAGCCCGGTGCCGACTCTGGTCTGCGCCTGGTGTGGCCCGAGCACCCGCTGTTTGAGCACCTCACCTTGGCCGATGCCACCTGGCACCAGCACGGCTCTTTCCAGGTGCCTGCAGGTGCGCGCTCGTTGATCGACAAAGTGGACCACGGCTCCATCCTCTATGAAGACACCGCCTCCACCCCCGGCAAGTTGATCGTCACCTCACTCGACCCCTGCTACCACCACGGCAGTTATTTCATGCCCGCCACCACCCGTTTTCTGCGCGGATTTCTGCCCTGGCTGCACAGCCAGAGCACCGTGCCCGCAACGCAGGTGTAGCCAGCCGCACACTCTTCTCTTCTAGGATTTTTATGACCTCCCTCCGCTATTCAGCCTTGGGGCTGGCCGCTGCATTGGCCTGCCACGCCGCTGCAGCGCAAGACGCAGCCAGTACCACAGAAGCCACCTTGCCCAGCGTGAACGTGCGCGGCGCTACCGTTGAAGCCAACTGGCAAAAGCTGCGCAGCAGCGAATCCCGCGTGCGCGCCATCGGTGCCGAACAAGAAAGCGCCACGCTCGACACCAGCTCCGCCCAACACACCTCGGTGGTGGATGCGGATGAGCTCAACCGCATCAACGCCATGAACACGCTGGATGTGCTGGAGCGCATGCCCGGCGTCACCACCAACCGCCAGGGCGGCCTGGATGGCACCATCGTCGTGCGCGGCCAAGACAGCAGCGGCTTTCGCGTACCCATGTTCATTGACGGTGACCGCTTCCGTGGCCGCCCCAGTTTTCAATTCATGATGATCAGCCCATCCGAGTTGGAACAGGTGGAACTGATTCGTGGCCCCGCCTCTGTACGCTATGGCAGCGATGGTCTTTCGGGTCTGGTGAACTTTGTCAGCAAGAAGCCCAAAGGCACGATGGGCGAGCAGTTCACATTTCAAGGCGGCGAGGCCGACCTCACCTACCGCAGCAATGGCAACGGCCTGCAATCCAACCTGAGCCTGGAAGCCGCTGGCAACCAGTTCGATTTGCGGGTCTATGCCTCCGGGCGCAATGCGGGCGAATACGACACGCCTGCAGGCCATGTGCTCAACAGCGACTATAAGACCGCCAACGGCGGCCTTGCGCTGGGCTATATGCCCAATGCCAATGAGCGCTATGAGCTGAGCTACCGCTATGGCGAGATCCGCGATGGCGGCTCCAGCGCCACCACCACGCCCACCAACTATGGCCGCCGCTCGCCGCTGAACATCCACCAGCTGCGACTGGGCTATGAAGGCGTGTTTACCGACGGTCTGTTCAAGCGCGTCAGCGCCAGCCTGTATGGCAACGCGTTCGAGTCCATGCTGGACACCAACCGCTACACCAACAATCGCAACAATTTCACAAAAACTACCAGCAATGTGCGCGGCCCGAACATCGTAGGAGGCAGCGTGGCTTTCGAGTTGCCCACCACCCAGTCTGGCGTGGACACCAGTTTTGGTTTTGAGTTTGCCCACGATCACTGGCTGGGCGGAAAAACACGCACCCAAACCCAAAACTTGGTGACTGGTAGCCAGACCGATACGGGCTTTTACCGCAATGGCCGTGAGATGACGCAGTCCAACGTGGGTGCCTTTGTACTGAGCGAATGGTCGGTTACCCCACAGTGGAAACTCACTGGTGGTGCGCGCTACGACTACTACAACACCGATACAGAAATTGCCTTCCTCGCCAACGAGAACCTGCGCCCGCTGTATGAAGCCGCGCGCAACACCAAGACCGGTGCGCTCACCGGCAGCATTGGCACTTCGTACTTCGCCACTGACAAGGTCGAGCTGACCGGCAGCTATGGCACGGGCTTCCACATGCCCTGGCATTCGGAAATGTTCAACTCGGGCTGGAACGGCACCAGCTACACCATCCCCAATCCAGAGCTGAAGCCCGAGTACTCCACCACGGCCGAGCTAGGCATGCGCTTGCACCTGAACAAGGCCTATGTCGATGTCTCGGCCTACCGCTCCATGTACCGCAACTACATGGAAACCGCACAAAGCACCTACTTGGGTCTGCCCGCATCGCAAACCCACAACGTGGGCAAGGCCCGCACCGAAGGCTTTGAAGCCTCGGGCAAGTGGCAGCTCAACGACCGTGTGAACCTGCACAGCAGCGTGGCCTATGTGCGCGGCACCAACCGCCTGACGGGCGAGCCACTCAAAGGTCTGGCGCCTTGGAGCGGCAGTCTGGGCGCGCAGTATGTGGGCGCCGGCGATGTCTGGTCCGTCTCGGGTGAAGTGCAGTTTGCCAAGGGCCAGTCGCGCTACGCCAAGACCGAATACCCCGCAGGCGGTTACGGCGTGGTCAACCTGTACTCGCAAGTGCAGCTCGACAAGCTGGGCCTGGGCAGCAAAAACACGCAACTGTCGCTGGGCATTACCAACTTGTTTGACAAGCAGTACCGCTCTGCCAGCACCAGCTCCAACATGAGCTATGCCGAATCCATGCTCAACCCGCTGATTGCTCCGGGCCGCAGCGTCAACCTGACGCTGCGCACCAAGTTCTAAGCACGCTGGAAACACTCAGCCTTGTGCACCGGGCCATTGCCAGTGCGCGGGGCCTTTCACCGCACCCATTGAAAGACACCATGTCCGCCCACATCCAAGTTATCGACAACCACCAAGTGCTGACCATCACCATGGCAGACATCCTGAAATACCACGGCGGCCTGCTGCCCGGCGGCTGCGCGCACGCCTTCCAAGCCATGCGCGCTGGCTTTGCCAAGCTCTCGAACGAGCCCCTGCAGCGGCGCGAAATCTTTGTGCAAACCGCCTTTGCCGGCCCAGGCGGCCGTGACACCGTGGAATACGTGACCCGCGCCTACACCGGCGAGCGCGCCACCTACCACCGCGCACTGGGAACGCCCGATTTGTTCGTCGAGCTGCCCGGCTCGTACGTGTGGCTGTTCACCTACCGCGGCCAGACCGTGCGCGTGCAAATCACCGAAGGCTGGGTCAAGCCCGAGTTTGTGGCCCTGGGCCAAAAACGTGACCGCACGCCTGAGGAGAATGAGCGCGTGGTGTACCTGCGCCAGGAAATGGCGGATCGACTCCTGGCTGCGGTGCCATCCGATATCTACACCGCAGAGCTGCTCTGAACAGCGCAGCCACTGGCGCCCCCCCACCTTCTTGCCCTGCAAGAAGATGGGGGCACCACGTCTTAACGCTGACGAAGCAAAGAGTCCCTGAACGAGAGCACGTGCGTCTCGATACATTGCGCTGCCGCATCGGCATGGCCTGCGGCCAGCGCCTCCACAATCTGTGCATGCTCGTCCTGCACCTCGCCCACATGCCCATTGCGTGAGAGCGATATGGCCCAAAACCGTTGCGACCGACCATGCAGCACGCGCAGCACATCCATCAACACGGGATTGCGTGATGCTGCAGCAATCACCTCGTGAAAGCTGCGGTCTAAAGCCATCATTTCGGTGATCTTGCGCTGAGCAACCGCCTGATTGAACGCAAAAGCAATGTCGCGCAACTGCGTGACCTCATCCGCGGTAATGTGTTGTGCTGCCAAACGCGCGCACAGCCCTTCATTGACCAGGCGCACATCAATCATGTGCAACGCATCGTCAATAGACAGGGGAGCCACCATCACACCTTTGCGCGGAAGAATTTGGATCAAACCTTCATTTTCCAAACGGTGCAATGCATGGTTGATGGGCGTGCGCCCCATCGCCAGGTCATCCATCAGCAGCGCGATATTGAGGTATTCCCCTGGCTTGTAGACCAGCGTTGTCAAGCGCTCGTGCAGCAATGCATAGGCCAGCTCGTTCTGGGAGGGCGACGCATTCGCCTCTGTCTTGTTAAACCCTCGAACCATCAAAAACGTCTCCATTGCTTGGTGCACAGCTGCCGCTGCTTATCGCTGAATCATATCGAAAATTTTTTGGCACGGAATTCGCTTAACCGTGCTTAACGATTTAGTGAAATTTCACAAGAAATTTAGCTTTAAAGGGGAAACCCTATGGTGAATATTTATTTCTGCTTTTAAAGTTTTTGTGAAATTTCACTAAATCTTCAGATTGGTGCAATAAGGCACCAAGCTGGTTCCTGGGTTTTAGGTACTTGAAAGGACTCTCCATGAAACATGCTTTGTCTCTGCTGGCACTTGCAGCCACTGCACTCACAACGACTGCCCACGCACAAGAACTGCCATCGACAAAGCTCAAAGTCGTCGGTGCACTGAGCAACCTCAGCCTCTATAACGATTTTGAGAAACCTTTCTGGACCCAAACCATCCCTGCCGCTTCGGGAGGCAAAGTCACCGCAGACATCAAAGGCTTCAATGACATGGGTCTCAAGGGCCCCGAAGTGATGCGACTCATGGGCTCAGGCGTGATTGAGTTTGGGACATCCACACTGGCTTACTTTGCCGCAGACAACCCCATCAACGAAGCGATTGACTTGGCAGGGCTTGCCACCGATGTGAAGACAGCACGCGCTGTGACCGAAGCATTTCAGCCCGCTTACGACAAGTTCTACGGCACACAGGGCATCAAGGTGCTCGGCATGTCAACCTACCCTGCACAAGTGCTGTTTTGCAATGCCGAGGTAAAGGATCTGTCATCTATCAAAGGCAAGAAAGTGCGCACATCCAGCCGCACCCAAGCTGAGTTTGTTGAAGCACTGGGCGGCTCCAGCGTGACGATGGCCTTCGGTGAAGTGGTTCCAGCACTGCAAAACAAGGTGGTGGACTGCGCCATCACTGGGTCGCTGTCCGGCTACTCCGCCAAGTGGTATGAAGTTTCCACCCACCTGTATGCCCTGCCTGTGAACTGGAACCAGCAGATTCACGCGGTCAACAAAAAATCGTGGGACAAGCTCAACCCTGGCGTGCAGCAGTTAATCACCACGCACTACAAAAAGTTGATGGACGACATCTGGGCCGGTGCTGAAAAGCAAACCCAGGAAGGCTACGACTGCAACACCGGAAGCCCTGCATGTACTGCGCCTGTGAAGGGCAGGATGACCTTGGTGCAGCCCACCGAGGCTGACAAAGCCAAGCTCAAGCAAATCTTTGAAGAAAAAGTCTTGGCCAAGTGGGCACAGCGCTGCAACGCGCAATGCGTCAATGACTTCAATGCCAGCGTGGGCCAGGTGGTTGGCCTGACCGCCAAGAAATAAGCCTTTGGGACTCAACCGGTAGGCGGCCTGCGCCGCCTATCTGTGAAAGGGAGTGATGACCTCTACAACTTCTAAAACATGGGCACCGCTGCACTGGGCTGGCGTACTGTCCCAATACGCCGTATGGGCAGCTGGATTCCTCACTATCGCCAGCGTGTTGCTGATCAGCTTTGATGTGGTGGCACGCAAATTCTGGGACTTCAATACAGGTGGTGCCGACGAACTGTCGAGCTTTGCCTTTGCCATCAGCACCAGCTGGGCTCTCGCATTCGCCACCTTGCAGCGTGCCAATGTGCGCGTGGATGTGCTCTACCAGAAGCTGCCTATCAAGGTGGCCGCATTTCTCGACTGGTTGTCGGTCGTTGCACTGGGCGTATTCATGGTGGTTCTGACGTGGTATGCCAAAGATGTGGTGACCACATCGTGGCTGCAGAACTCCACAGCCAATTCCACCATGGCCACCCCTTTATGGATCCCGCAAGGCCTGTGGTTCATGGGGCTGCTGTGGATGTGCATCGTGATGGCCTTGATGCTGGCACGCTCGTCTTATCTGCTGGTGAGCGGCGATATCCATGCGCTGCAAGCGCTGTGTGGCGTGCGCTCTGCACAAGAAGAAGCCGAAGAAGAAGCCGCCAACGGCGAACGTTTGATTCAATCTGAAAGAGCGCAGGTGAAAGCATGATCGCAACCGCACTCACTTTACTGATGATACTGGTCGGGCTGAGTATTCCCGTCGGTGCTGCACTGGGCGTACTGGGCCTGACGCTTGACCCCATGTTCTCCATGCTGCCGTTGTCCCGTGCACTGGGGGAAGTCTCCTGGAACTCGAACAACGAATTCCTGCTGGTCGCCATTCCCTTGTTCATCATGCTTGGCGAAATTTTGCTGCGCGCAGGGCTGGCCGAGAAGATGTACCAGTCGATGAGCCTGTGGCTGTCCTGGCTCCCCGGTGGTCTGATGCACGCCAACATTGGTGCATCCACACTGTTCTCGGCCACTTCTGGCTCTAGTGTGGCGACCTCAGCCACCGTGGGCACCGTGGGCATTCCGCAAATCAAAAAGCACGGCTACAAAGAATCGCTGTTCCTGGGCAGCCTGGCTGCCGGCGGCACCTTGGGAATTTTGATTCCCCCATCCATCAACTTGGTGCTGTATGGGGTGCTGACCAACTCCTCCGTGCCCAAGCTGTATCTGGCGGGCATTATTCCGGGCTTGATGCTGGCGGGCCTGTTCATCCTGACCATTCTGATTGCATGCGTGATCAAGCCGCAATGGGGTGGCAAAAAAATCCACGCCACATGGTCAGAGCGTTTTCGCAGCCTGGTGAATCTATTGCCTCCCATGGCCATCTTCTTTCTGGTTGTGGGCTCTATCTACGCCGGTCTGGCAACCCCCACCGAAGCAGCTGCACTTGGCGTGCTGGGCGCCCTGGTTCTGGCGGCCTGCTACCGCCGCCTGAATTGGGCCATGCTGCGCGAAGCCATTGAAGGGACGATGAAGTCCACCGCCATGATCATGCTGATTGTGATTGCGGCCGGCTTCTTGAACTTTGTCATGTCCGCCACTGGTTTGACCAATGCCATCACCGAATTCATCGGAGGGCTGGGACTGTCTGCGGGCTGGATGCTGCTGGTGCTGGTGGTCTTCTATTTGGTACTGGGCTGCTTCATGGAAACCTTGTCCATGATGATCACCACGATTCCTATCGTGGCCCCAGTCATGATCGGCTTGGGACACGACCCCGTATGGCTTGGCATCTTGATCATCATTTTGGTCGAGGCTGCACTGATCACCCCTCCTGTCGGCATGAACCTGTTCGTGGTTCAAAGCATTCGCAAATCCGGCTCCATGAATGACGTCATCGTAGGCTCCCTGCCCTTCGTTCTGGCCATGTTCGTCATGTTGCTGCTGTTGGCCCTGTTCCCTGGCATTGCCATGTGGATGCCCACCACCTTTGGTTAATTGAAATTTCTGTCGAGATACATGATGCAAGCAACATTCCATATTGAATCCAAAGGCCACATTCAACAGGTCGACATCGCACTCCATCAACTGATTGTGGCGGGCTGGGCCGGCCGGGACATGGCGGCGATTGAGCACCATATCGAAGAGCTGGCTGAGCTGGGCGTTCCCCGCCCCTCCAGCGTTCCGCTGTACTACCGCATTGGCGCCAATCAGTTCACCCAGGAAAGCACCGTCCAAGTGGTAGGCCCCCATTCTTCGGGCGAAATTGAAGCGCTGGTGTTTGAAGCACAGGGCCAGCTGTGCCTGAGCATTGCCTCGGACCACACCGATCGCAAGCTGGAAGCGCACAGTGTGGCGCTGTCCAAGCAAGTCTGTGCCAAACCTGCTGCCCGCGATGCCTGGCTCTACGCCGACGTCAAAGACCATATTGACGAACTCGTTCTGCGCTCATGGATCGTGGAAAACGGCGAACGCACGCTCTACCAAGAAGGCCCCATGTCCAGCCTGCGCACGCCGCACCATCTGATTGAGGGCTATGAGCACGCCTTTGCAGAAGGCTGCGTGATGACTTGCGGCACCGTGGCGGCCATTGGAGGCATTCGCCCATCCACCACGTTCGAAATGGAGTTGCATGACCCCGTACTGCAGCGCTCGCTGCGCCATCGCTATGAGGTGGAAATCCTCCCCGAAGTTGCCTGATAGAGTCCGTACATGACCATGACTTCTCTTGACCGTACCCGCCAGGCACTGCAGACCATTGCCGACGCTGGGGCAGAAGGTGCACGCATCTTCACCAAGGTCTATACCGACTCCGCCCTGGCCGAGGCCAGCGCGGCCGATGCGCGTGCTGCTGCAGGCATTACGCTGGGCCCACTGGATGGGCGCATTGTTTCCATCAAGGATTTGTTTGATGTCGCGGGCGAAGCCACGACCGCAGGCTCCAAGGTGCTGCGTGATGCGGCACCTGCGCAGGCGGATGCGGTCATCGTGCAGCGACTGCGTGCAGCGGGCGCCGTCATCATTGGCAAGACCAATATGACGGAGTTCGCGTTCTCCGGCATTGGCATCAATCCCCACTATGGCACCCCCGGCAACGCCCACGACGCCACGCGGATTCCTGGTGGCTCGTCTTCGGGCGCAGGGGTGGCCGTAGCCCGTGGCATGTGCGAGATTGCCATTGGCTCCGACACCGGCGGCTCCATCCGCATTCCATCGGCGCTCAATGGCATCACCGGCTTCAAGCCCTCGCAAGAGCGTGTGACACGCGAGGGGGCTTTCCCGCTGTCTTTTTCGCTCGATACCGTAGGCCCCCTGGCCAACCACGTGCTGGACTGCGCCCAAACCGATGCGGTGCTGGCCAACCAGCCCTGGCAGGCGCTGCCTGTACGCACGGTGGCGGGTCTGCGCATCGGCGTGCCACGTGGCTTGCTGTTCACACAGGCGCAAGCGCCTGTGCTGGAGGCATTTGAGCAATTGCTGACCCAGCTGCAAGCCACCCAGGCACGGGTGAGCGATGTGCATCTGGATGAGCTGCTGGGCGCACCGTTCCGTCTGCAAGAAAAAGGCACCTTGATTGCAGCAGAAGCGGCGCACATCCATGCCGACCTACTGGCTGCAGGCAAAGTCGATGCACTAGATGCGCTGGTGCTCTCGCGCATTCGCCGCGGCGAAACCATTCCCGCTGCCCACTATGTGGGGGTGCAGCAGGCACGTACGCAATTGCAGGCACAGCTGGATGCTGCACTGGCAGACTTTGACGTTCTTGCGCTGCCCACCGTGCCCGTTGTGGCGCCAACCATTGCCAGCTTGGAAGATGAAGACACCTTCCACCGCACCAACATGCTGGTGCTGCGCAACCCCTCGGTGTTCAATTTCTACAACCTGCCTGCGGCGTCCCTGCCGCTGCCACGCAAGCACGGGGAATTACCGGTGGGGCTGATGCTGGTCGGCCAGCGCGGCGGTGACCGGACACTGCTCGCCGTGGCTGCCGCGTTGCAGGACTTCATGGCCCACCAACACTGATCAGTGGCGACTTCCAGCCAAGGCACCTTCGGGTGCCTTTTTTGCGCCTGTACGCCCCTGGCGCAGCACACAAAACCTGCACCACACACTCTCTTGCCAAGCCAGCGACAATAGAGGCCATCGCCCCGCACCAGCCTAAAGCCATCTGCGGGGCGCTTGTCTTGCGTGTTTTCTTTGCTGCTGCACTGTTCCATGACTTCTACTGCCCCTCGCGTGCTGTCGCTCATCCCTCCGATGACGCAGCTGAACACGCCCTACCCCTCTGCGCCCTATCTGACGGGCTTTTTGCGTTCGCGCGGAGTGGATGCGGTGCAGGAAGACTTGGCGCTGGCACTGGTGCTCCAGCTGCTGTCCAAAGACGGCTTGCAGCAAATCATGGACTTGGTGCAAGACCAGTTCGATGAAAACCCCAACCGCATGTTCAGCCCTGCGGTGCAAAGCTTTATGGGCCAGCGCGACCGCTATCTGGCCACCGTTAACCGCGTCATCGCCTTTTTGCAAGGCAAGGACAGCACGCTGAGCCACCGCATCGTCAGCCGCACTTGGCTGCCCGAAGGCCCGCGCTTTGATGCGCTAGAGCATTACATGGACGATGGCTCCGGCGACCCCGTGGGCTGGGCCTTTGGCGCCTTGGGCCAGTTGGACCGCGCCAAGCACTACGCCACGCTGTACCTGAACGACTTGGCCGATGTGATCCGCGATGCGGCCGATCCGCGCTTTGAGTTTGTGCGCTATGCGGAGTCGCTGTCGGGCAACCAGCCCACGTTTGACCCGCTGGCCCAAGCACTGGCCGCAGCGCCCACGCTGGTCGATGAAGCGCTGATGGAGCTGACGCGCAAGGCCATGTGGCGCCACCGCCCCACCATCGTTCTGCTGTCCACGCCGTTTCCCGGTTCCGTCTACGCAGCCTTCCGCATTGCGCAGACCATCAAGGCCGAGTTCCCGCACATCAAGATCGTGCTGGGCGGCGGTTTTGTGAACACCGAGCTGCGCGAGCTGGCCGAGCCACGCGTGTTTGACTACTTTGACTTCATCACGCTGGATGCGGGCGAGCGCCCGCTGCTGGCGCTGCTGGAACACCTGCAAGGCGACCGTGGCCGCTCGCGCTTGGTGCGCACCTTTGTGCGCAACGACGAAGGCGCGGTGCAGTACATCAACATGATGGAAGCTGACATTGCCTTTGCTGAAGTGGGCACCCCCACCTGGGATGGCCTGCCGATTCATAACTACCTGTCGCTGCTGGACATGCTCAACCCCATGCACCGCATGTGGAGCGACGGGCGCTGGAACAAGCTGACCATTGCCCACGGCTGCTACTGGAAAAAGTGCAGCTTCTGCGATGTGAGCCTGGACTACATCGGCCGCTACGAAGGCGCCAGCGCCAAGGAGCTGGCCAACCGCATCGATGCCATCGTGCAAGAAACCGGCCAAACCGGCTTTCACTTTGTGGATGAAGCCGCGCCGCCCAAGGCACTCAAAGCGCTGTCCAAAGAGCTGATCGAGCGCGGCACCGAAATCAGCTGGTGGGGCAATATCCGCTTTGAAAAAACGTTTACCACCGAACTCGCCGAGTTGATGGCCGACAGCGGCTGTATCGCCGTCTCAGGGGGGTTGGAAGTGGCTTCCGACCGCCTGCTGGATTTGATGAAAAAAGGCGTGAGCGTGGAGCAAGTAGCCCGCGTGACCAAGGCACTGACGGACGCCGGCATTCTGGTGCACGCCTACCTGATGTATGGCTTCCCCACGCAGACGGTGCAAGACACCGTGGATGCGCTGGAGTATGTGCGCCAGCTGTTTGAAAACGGCTGCATCCAAAGCGGGTTCTTCCACCGCTTTGCCTGCACCGTGCACTCCCCCGTGGGCCAGAACCCGGCCGAATACGGCGTGACGCTGCCGAATCTACCCAGGGCCACGTTTGCACGCAATGACATTCCCTTCATTGACCCGACCGGCGTGGACCACGACCAGCTGGGCGTGGCACTGAAGAAAGCCATCTACAACTTCATGCACGGCATTGGCGTGGAAGAAGATGTGCGCAACTGGTTTGACTTCAAGGTACCCAAGCCCACCGTGCCGCGCAACAAGATTGCCAAGGCGCTGGCGGCCAAGGGTTGATGCTTGAAAAAGTGAGCAGCTTGCGCCTTTCAATTCTAGGCTTCAGCATCAATCGACGTTGATTCCATTGAAACACCAGCGCTATACGCTATAAAAAACAAAGCCCGCATGCAGCGGGCTTTGTTTTGGGTTCATCCCCACTGCCTGCGGCGATCCCACCGCGGCAGCAGGAAGGCAGACGCTACAGGGCCTTGACGGCAGCTGCGGCTGCGCCGTAATGCAGCTGCGCAGGCAGCACGCTGTTGATCCACCCCATGCGCCAGGCAGCGGCAACCAGTACCAACGCCACCAGCACCGCCCAGACCCAGCGGTTGGAGTGATCGTCCGCAAAAGGATCGTGCATGGTGCGTTTGGCCGACATGGGCACCTTGGCGGCCTGCGACAGCGAGTTGCCCAGCTGCAGATTGATCTTCATGCGGCCATTGATGGCCCAGCCGCTGGCGTCCAGGATGGGGCCTAGGCTGCGTTCACGCAGCTTCAGCCAGGCAATCAGCATGCTGGGGCCGGAGATGGCCAGAATAATCCCCAGCAGCGCCACCGGAATCCAGGGGCCCAGCTCAATGAACTTGCCAAAGATACCCACCGCCACGGCACTCAAAGAACCCAGCGCCACACCAATGGCGGCCACGGTGCCCACATCGGTTTTCTTGCCTGCAACCGGCGCTGCAGGTGCTGCAGGCTTGCTCAGATCGGCCAGCTTGGCCGCCTGTGCATCCAGCCCGGCGGTGACGGAAGCATCTTTGGCAGCGGCCCGCTTGGCCACCTGCTCTTCAACCATGCGCACAAACTTCTTGTACGGCGAGAAGAAGGCCTGGCCAATGCTGGTGGGGTTTTCAATCAGCTTGGTGATGGTGGCATCCCAGTCGTTGCCCTGGCGGTCATAAAAAATACCATTGCGGCCCACAAACAGGAAATCCACATCGCCCGCCGTGAAAGCGGCCACGATGCTGCGCTTTTCGCTGCCGCGCTTGCAATCGCAGTACGCCAGATAGACCTTGGCCATGCCAGCCAGGGTGGCGTGGGCGGCGGGGTTGAGCACATCCACCGTCAGATCGCAGCTGCGCCCGTCCAGATACAGCGTACCCGCCTGGAAGGCCGCACCCTGGCGGCCATAGAACTGCGAGAACGAGACCACGTTGTTGAGCAGTGCCAGCAGATCGCGCTGAAAGCGAATCAACTTCTCCAGCAACACGGCATGGGCGCTGTGCTGCTGCTCGTCTTCATCGTGCTGAATCAAGGCCTGCAGCTGGGCTTGCTGGTCGCTGGCCAGCAGCGTCTGCGCCACGTCCAGCGACATGTCTTTCACCGGCGACGTGGGGCGCGCCGCCAACCAGGTCTGGCAGGGGGCCAGCTGTGCTTTCAACTGCGCCCACTGTGCGGCGCTCAAGCTCTCTTGCTCACTCAAAATAGGCAGCACGGCGCAGGTGCGCAGGGTTTCCATGGCATCGGCCCAGGCAGGGTTGATGCTGTGCAGCAGCGGCAGGTCCCCACCGGCCACGATGGTTGCCAGCGGCAGTGCCGCAATGGCCTCATCTTGCTGACTGAGCACCTGCTTGCCCAAAGCCGTATAGCCCTCCACCGAGGGGCTGAGTGGCAGCAAGGCGCTGGCATCGAACGCTGCCAGTCGGGTGCGGGCAAAAAAGTCTTCCACCTTGGACTGCACCGCATTGAGCGCATTCACCGCTGCAATGGCCTGTGCCTGGTCTGACAAGGCACAGGTGTGGCTGTTGGCTTGCTGGTGCCAGTCCGCCATGCTCTGCACATCGGTAAAGAAGTTATCCAGCTGGGCACGCCCCAGGCCGGGCTGCCCATCACAGCCCATGGCACTGCCATACGTTTCCATGATGCGTGCCACCAGCGCCGCCAGCTCCGGGTAGGCGGTCAGCGTGATCGGGTTCAGGATGCCATCACCGTTGAAAGGCATGGCATTGAGCGACGCTAGGCGCTCCTGCACGTCGGCCAGGGTGACGCTGTCTGCACTTTCCTTGCCCTGCATGTTCAAAATGCGGCGCGCTTCGTCCAGCAAGGACTGGCCCGCTTCCGTGGCATCGTTGATGCTGGCCAGCGCCAGCACATCGGAGCCACTGGTCAGTACATCGGGGTTCTTGACCATGGACACCGCCCACTCGCAGGCCTGTACCAGCTCGGGGGCGCGAATGCGGCCATCCGCGTCGGTATCAATCAAATCCAGGGTGGCGCTGTCAAACTCAATGCCGCGCGTGGGGCATGCCAGTGCGACCCACAGTTTCTGGTCCAGCTGGCCAATGTTTGCGATATCTGCCCCCGTACGGATGGAGACCTGATCGACCCCTCCGGCACGGAAAAACTGCCATTCGTGTTGTTGTTGCATGAAGCGCGACTCTGTGGTGGTATGCCGTGGGCGCGCTGGCACCCAGCCCGCTTGCACGTAAACCCTGAAGTGTAAAAGCGCTGTAGGACACAATCCGCTCAAAACGCCGCCGTCACAGTGTGTATAAGAAGTTACACACATTGGTTGACAATGTTCGCGGCATGCCAAAATGCCTCGCATGCCTGCGACGCCATCCCGCTCTAACGCTTTCACCCCCCCTCCCAGCTCTGGAGAGACCGGCATCATGCCGGATCTGTACCGCCTCAGTATCGGCCCCCTCAACGCCGTGTACTACCAGCGGCAATTCAGCCGTTTTGAGGCGCTGGGGAAAGCCATTCCCAGCTGGAACACTTCCGCTGCCTTCTTCACCCTGGCGTGGCTGGTGCTGCGCAAACTGTGGCGCCCCGCCGCCATCTACAGCGGCATCTGGGTAGCTTTGGCGCTGATTTGGGCCTTTGCGTTGCATGCGCACGTGCCGCTGCATATCGAAGCCACCGCCGTGCTGCTGACCCTCTTGCTGCTGTGTGCCGTGCCCGGGTTTCTGGCCAATGGCTGGTACTACCACCGCGTACGCAAGCAAACACTAGACACCCTCACCGGCGCCAGCTCCATCGGCCAGGCCCGCGCGACGCTGGCGGACCACGGCGCATCGCTGCAGCGCCTGTACCCGATTGCGGCCGTACAGGCCGTAGTGGGCGCCGCTTTGGCCGCGCTGATCTTCAGCCAGCTCGACCATGCCCGCAGCATGCCCGCTTCCGCGGCGGCCCCCTCAGGCCCGCCCGATCTGGTCATTCCTACAGTGGCCAGCCTGCAAGATGGTGCCGTCAGCGTGCCCATGATGGCACCTGCATTGCCAGAGCTGCCCGCCACGCCCGCAGCCCTGACGCAGCCCACCGCAATGGCCGCCGAGCCTGCTGCGCCTGAAGCACTCCCCATGGCGACACCGGAGCAAGCGCCTTCAGCCCCCAGCAGCGCCACGGCAATAGAAAGTGAAAGTGCTCCCCCCAGCACCACCGTGGCGGCGCTCACTGCACCGGAAGAAGCTCCGCCTGCTGCCATGCCCGCCGTGGTCACACCACCGCCGGCCCCGGCTGTGGTTCCCGCTGCAGCACCTGCGCCTGCCGCAGCGGCCAAGAAGACCACCCCAGCTGCAGCACCAGGCACGCACAAGCCTGCCACCAAAACCGTGGCGGCCAAACCTGCCACCAAACCCGCCACACCGGCCAAACCCAAGCCACCTGTGCAGGCCAGTGCGCCCAAGCCCGCTGCGGCTGCGGCCCCCGGGCGTCTGGTTGCCGGCAAGTACTACCTCAATGCCGGCGTCTATGCCCAAGCTGCGAACGTGGATCGCTCCGTCAAGCAGCTGCAGGCCGCACAGCTTCCCATCGTGCGCCAGACCGTCAACAGCAACAAAGGCGAGCTCACCCGGCTGCGCATTGGTCCGTTTGACAGCCGCCAGCAAGCCGAACAAGCCGCTGCCAAAGCCCAGAAGCTGCGCATAGAGACCTCGTTGTTTCAGCAGCCCAAGAAATAGGCCAGCGGCAAGACGCGAAACATTCCGACACACACAGGCCATCACAAGCAGCAGCGCTGCTGGTAAGGTGCATGCCTGTTACAAATAAGGAGTGATTCGCATGCGCCCTTCCCTGCTGATGCTGACCTTGGTTGCAACAACGGCCGTGCTGGCCGGTTGCGCCCTGCCTCCGCCGCCCCCTGGCCCCGGCCCTGGTCAGCCCAACGCGGGCCCCAACACGGCACCCCGCGCTCAGCAGCGCTGCGATGCCAATGGCGCGCAATGGGCCGTGGGTAAAACCAATACCGAACACAACATCAACGAAGCCCGCCAGCGCGCGGGGGCCTATATGGCCCGCGTGCTGCGCCCCGGCCAACCCACTACGCGCGAGTTCAATGCCGAGCGGCTGAACCTGGAAGTGGACGCCACCGGACGCATCATCTCGGCACGCTGCGGTTGATAAAGAGAGCAGCCAGCGCTGACTCCTGCTGGCTTTGAGATAAAAATCTCTTCAAAAGCAAGAAAGCACCCGCGCAGGGTGCTTTCTTTTTTGCAGCATGCCGCGCGAAAGCCGCTTATGCGTCGCCCAGGAACAGGGCCTGCAGGTCGCTCAAAAAGTCAAAGCCACGCTCCGTGGGCTGCACGTGGCCTGCGGTCTGCTCGATCAAGCCCTTGCGCTGCGCCTCATCCAGGGCTGCACGAATGGTGCTGATGGGCAAGCCCGTGCGGTCCAGATAGTCCTGAACGGCAAAGCCCCCACGCAGGCGCAGCGCGTTGAGCATGTACTCAAACGGCAGGTCTTTGCGGCGCACATCGTCATCGCTGGCCAACGCCCTCCCGGCCAGTGCCGCCTCCATATAGCGCTGCGGATCGCGGATCTTCACCTGCCGCACCACACGGTGCGCAAAGCTGAGCTTGCCGTGGGCCCCGGCGCCAATGCCCAGGTAATCACCAAACTGCCAGTAATTGGTGTTGTGAAAACACTGATGGCCCTCGCGCGCATAGGCCGAGATTTCATAGCGCTGCATGCCCGCCGCGCCCGTCATGGCCGTGATGCGGTCCAGCATGTCGTAGGCCGTGTCTTCCTCGGGTACCACGGGCGGGAACTTGGAAAAGTAGGTGTTGGGCTCAATCGTCAGGTGGTAGATCGAGATGTGCGGTGGGTTAAAACTCAGCGCCGTCTCCAGATCGCGCACCAGATCGGCTTCGGTCTGCCCCGGCAAGGCATACATGATGTCGAGGTTGAAGGTCTCAAACGATGCGGCGGCCTCTGCCACCGCCGCCTTGGCCTGCGCCCCATCGTGCACCCGCCCCAGCGCCTTCAAAAAGCGGTCGTCAAAGCTTTGTACGCCGATGGACAGCCGTGTCACCCCCGCCTGGCGAAAGGCCTTGAAGCGGTCTTTCTCAAACGTGCCGGGGTTGGCCTCCATGGTGATTTCACAGTCGGGCTCCATGCGCAGGCGCGCGCGCAGGCCGGCGATCAGGCGGTCAATGCTCTCGGGGCTGAACAGGCTGGGCGTGCCGCCGCCGATGAACACGCTGTGCACCGTGCGGCCCCAGATCAGCGGCAAGCTGGCCTCCAGATCGACCATCAGCGCATCGATATAGCGCTGCTCCGGCACCCCGCCGTCGGCGCTGGCGCGCTGCTCGTGCGAGTTGAAATCGCAGTACGGGCACTTTTTCAGGCACCACGGCAGGTGGATATACAGCGACAGCGGCGGCAGCGCGGGCAAACCCAGCGTGCCCGCGCGCATGTAATGCTGCACATCGCGGGGGGGCTGGCCCACGGCCGACTCCGTGCCGGCAGGAACAATGGCAATGCTCATAGGCGTCAAGCCAGCCAGCTTTGCTGGAGCAGCGCCATCATGGCGCGCGTGCTGCGGCCACGGTGGCTGTGGTCGTTCTTGAATTCAGGCGCCATCTCGGCAAAGGTCTTGCCAATCTCCGGAATGATCAGCACGGGGTCAAAACCAAAACCGTTGCTGCCGCGGCGTTCCTTGGCAATCTCCACATGCACACGGCCCACGGCAATCAAAGGCTCGGGGTCCTTGGGGTTGCGCACGCCCACCAGGGTGCTGACCATGGCCGCCTTGCGGTTGGCATGCGGCGCCAGATTTTCCAGCAGGCAGGTCACGTTGTTGGCGTCGCTTTTCTCGTAGCCATAGTGGGTGCAGTAATACGCGGTGTCCACGCCGGGCTGGCCGCCAAAGGCATCCACGCACAGGCCGGCATCATCGGCAATGGCGGGCAGGCCGGTTTTCTCGGCGGCAAAGCGGGCCTTGCTCAAGGCATTTTCCACAAAGGTGCCAAAGGGCTCAGGCGCTTCGCCTTCAAACAAATCGCCCTGGCAGATCAGCTCCACACCCAGGGGCGCAAACATGGATTGCAATTCGGCCAGCTTGCCGCGGTTGTTGGAGGCGAGAACAATTTTCATGGGTCAAATCAGTGCCTAGCGCTTATGAATCAAGCACTAGCAGCTATTTATTTTGAAGGTTACGCACTGCGCAGAAAGCGCAACACATGGTGTAAACAGGCGCTAAGTGTGCGCCAAAGCGCAAGCCCATGTGCTGCGCTGCAGTGAGCATGCGGTCAGATTTTGCTGGCTGCAGAGCGGCGAATGGCTTCGTTGATCTCGGCAATATTGCGCTCGATTTCTTCCTCATCGAGCGGGTCATCCAGCGTATCCAGGTCGTGCGACGACTGGATGGTGGAGGCAAACAGCTCACTGACCGAGGCCGAGTGGGTGCTGATGTCATACACGCTGAGCGGTGCATGCTCGGGCATTTCCCACTCCAGCGCCAGCGCGGTGACGTTGTCGCTCTTGTCTCCGGCAATTTGCAAGGCTGAATCCACCAAGGCCGGCACGGCCTCGTTCACAGGCTGCGCAGACAAGCCGTGCAGCAGCGCGGGCTCCTGCAAAGCGCCCCACAAGCCGTCAGAGCACAGCAGCAGGCGGTCACCACTGCGCAAGATATGCGGCCCGCTGACATCCACAATCGGCTTGCCCGTAGCCCCCAGGCAGGTAAACAGCACATTGCGGTTGAGCAGTTTCTGCGCCAGCCGCAAGGGGGCCGTGGCGGTGCGCTCCATCTCCAGATAGGAGTGATCGCGGGTACGCGCCAGCAGTTGCCCATCGCGCACCCAGTACAGCCGCGAGTCACCGCAGTGCAGCCAAGTGGCCGCACCGTGCTGCACCACCGCTGCCACCACCGTGGTGCGGGGCGAATCGGGCATGCGCTGCAGTTTGGCGTAGCGCTGAATGTGCTGGTGCGCCGTCATGACCGCACGGCCCAGAAACTCCTCGGGATCCGCCAGTGCGGGCTGTGCCTCACGCTGGAACTGGGCCGCAATGCTCTGCAGCGCCAGCTGTGCCGCCACTTCACCTTCCGCATGGCCGCCCATACCGTCTGCCAGCAGGAACAGCGCGGCCTCCCGGGTGTAGCAGTAGCCCATGCGGTCTTCATTGACCGCTCGGCTGCCACGCCGGCTGAGTTGAAAGATGGAAAACTTCATGGTGTCTTCACACGCACCGAGGTTTCACCCGGTGACTGGGTCTTGCGCCCCTCACCGATCAGTGCATCCAGCTGCAGCCGGACTTTCTCCGACACACTCAGCGGCGTGTAGCGGCGCTCGGGCTCATGGCTGAGCGCCTTGTGGAACGCAAACACCGACTGCGGGCGCGCCATGGGGTCCAGCTCCATCGACCACTGCACCAGCTCGAGCAAGTTGTCGGAATACACCCCGCGCAAACGTGCCAGGGCGACGGCCAGGCGGTCTTTGTCCTTGCGGCCAGGCACATCGGCCGGCGGCTGGCCCGTCATGCAGGCAAACATGCAGGCGCCCACCGCGTAAATATCGGTCCACGGCCCCATGCTGCCGTTGCGCTTGTACATCTCTGGCGCCGCAAAGCCCGGCGTATACATGGGGCGAATGAAGTTGCCTTCCTTGTTGAGCACCTCACGGGCAGCGCCAAAATCGATCATGACGGCGCGATCTTCATCGGTGATGAAGATATTGGCGGGCTTGATGTCCAGGTGCAGCATCTTGTGCTGGTGCACGATGCGCAGGCCACGCAGCACTTCATCAAACAAGGCGCGAATCGTCGACTCGCGCAGCACCTTGGTATGTTTTTTTCCCCGTGCCAGCACAATGTATTCCTGCAAGGATGCACCCCGCAGGAAATTCATGACCATATAGACGGTCTCGTTTTCACGAAAGAAATTGAGCACGCTCACCACGGATGCGTGTGAAATCTGCGTCAGCGCCCGGCCTTCTTCAAAAAAGCTTTTCAGCCCCAGGCGGTAGAGGGAGACTTTCTCGGGAGCGACTTTGGGCACCAGCTCCCCCACGGCGCGTGTGGCCAGTGCGGCCGGCAGGTATTCCTTGATGGCGACTTCCTGGCCCTGGGCGTCTTTGGCCAGGTAAACCACGCCAAAACCACCCGATGCGAGCTTGCGCACAATACGGTAGTCACCAATCCGGATGTCCGGAGCCAAGGGGGCGGGCTTGATCCTGGAAGACATTTTGTTCAGGTAAACCTCAAGGTCGAAGCGGAAACTGGATAATCACCGAATTGCAAGTAACCAAAGATACGTCCAATGCCAGTTTACAGCATGACCGGATACGCCAGCGTGCAGCACGCACCAGCGTCTACTGAGGACAACGCCCCCGCACAGAATGTGCGTTTGGGGCTTGAAATCCGCGCAGTCAACAGCCGTTTTTTGGACCTTACCTTCCGACTGCCCGACGAACTGCGCAGCCAGGAACCCGCGCTGCGCACTTTGCTGACCAGCCGCCTCAAGCGCGGCAAGGTCGAAGTGCGTGCCGCCATTGATGTGGATGCATCGGCCTCGCTGCCCCAGCCCACACCGGCGCTGCTGCAGCGCATGCAAGCCACGCAAGACCTGATTCAAGCTTGGCTGCCGGATGCCAAGGGCCTGTCCGTCTCGGATGCCTTGCGTCTGGCCGGCAACGGCAATGCCGTGCAAGTGGACTGGCAAGAAGTCGTGCCCCAGCTGGCCGACGCTGCCGTGTCCGAGTTGATCGATGCCCGCGCCCGCGAAGGCAAGCGCCTGGCCGAAATGCTCAAAGACCGCCTGCAACAGCTGCGCGAGCTGGCCACGCAAGCGGGCCCCCTCGTGCCCCAGCTGGTCGAGCAGCAGCGCCAGCGCTTCCTGGAGCGTTGGCAGGAAGCCATGGGCTTGACCGAAGGTCAGGTCACCCCAGAGGCTGCACGCGAGCGCGCCCTGTCGGAAGCCACGGCTTTCGCCATTCGCATCGATGTGGCCGAAGAGATTACCCGCCTGAACTCCCACCTCGACGAAGTAGAGCGTCTGCTCAAAAAAGGTGGCGAAATCGGCAAGCGCCTGGACTTCTTGATCCAGGAAATGCACCGTGAAGCCAACACCTTGGGCTCGAAATCAGCCGCTCTGGATCTGACACGCATCAGCGTGGACATGAAGGTGCTGATTGAGCAAATGCGCGAGCAAGTTCAGAACATCGAATAACCACCGTGAAAACCACAGGGCGCGAAAGCGCCCTTTTTGTAAGGTTGCCACAAGCACCTGAGTTTTTCTTATGGAACATCCTGGAAATCTTTTTGTTGTCGCCGCTCCCAGCGGAGCCGGTAAATCTAGCCTGGTCAAGGCGCTGCGCTCATTCGACGCGCGCGTATACCCCTCGGTCTCGCACACCACGCGCGCGCCCCGTGGGCAGGAAAAGCATGGCCGTGAATATTTCTTTGCCTCCGAGCAGGAATTCGACGCCATGGTGGCAAACAACGCCTTTGTCGAATGGGCGAATGTGCACGGCAAACGCTATGGCACATCCAAGAAAGGCATTCACGACCGCCTGAGCAATGGCGAAGACGTGCTGCTGGAAATTGACTACCAAGGTGCCCTGCAGGTGCGTGAGGCTTTCCCTCAGGCCATCCTGATCTTCATCCTGCCTCCCAGCTGGGAAGAGCTGCGTTCACGCCTGGAAAACCGTGGTGAAGATGCCCCAGACGTCATCGAGCTGCGCATGAAAAACGCCGAAGAAGAGATGGCGCAAGTCGGAAAGTTCGACTTCGTTATAATCAACGAGTTATTTGAGAGCGCACTGTTTGACCTGAAGGCCATCATCCATGCCCAGCGTCTGAAGTACGTGTCACAGCGCCGCCTGCGCGCCGACGTGTTTGAATCGCTCAACCTTTCCTGAATTCCCCGGAGTACCAAGATGGCACGCATTACTGTTGAAGATTGCCTGGAGCAAATCCCTAACCGCTTCCAGCTTGTGCTGGCTGCCACTTATCGCGCCCGCATGCTGAGCCAGGGCCACACCCCCAAGGTGGAGTGCCAAAACAAGCCTGCCGTGACTGCCCTGCGCGAAATCGCAGAAGGCAAAGTGGGCCTGGAAATGCTGAAAAAAGTTCCCGGCTAAGCGCTGAGCAATGCCAGCGTCTGTCAGAACTGCGCAGACAATAGAAGCACCGTATCGCGGTGCTTTTTTTTTACTATGTCCATAGCGCCTTTCCCGCGATACATTTAGGGTATGAACGCGGCTTTTAATTCCCCAACAGACGACACCCCCCGAACATCGCCAGACGAGCACACCCAAGCACGTCTGGAAGCTGCCGCCCGCGTTTCTGCTGCGCACTTTGAGCGCATGCTGGATTACCTGTCCTACCTGTCCCTCGCTGATATTGAGCTGGTACGCCAAGCCTGGCGCTATGCCGACCTGGCCCACACCAACCAGTGGCGCAGCAGTGGCGACCCCTACATCACCCACCCCATTGCAGTCACCACCATCTGTGCGCAATGGAAGCTGGATGCCCCTGCACTCATGGCCGCTTTGCTGCACGATGCCATGGAAGACTGCGGCATCACCAAAGACAATCTGGTCGAGCGTTTTGGTCCCGTCGTTGCCGACTTGGTCGATGGGCTGACCAAACTCGATAAGCTGCACTTCAACACCCGCGAAGAAAGCCAGGCCGAGTCCTTTCGCAAAATGCTGCTGGCCATGGCCAAGGATGTGCGTGTCATTCTGATCAAGCTGGCAGACCGCACCCACAATATGCGCACCATGGGCGACATGCCCCGCAGCAAGTGGGGACGCATTGCCTCGGAGACGCTGGACATCTACGCACCGATTGCACACCGCCTGGGTCTGAACCAGACCTACCGCGAGCTGCAAGACCTGTCGTTCCACTACCAAAGCCCCTGGCGCTATGCCACGCTGGAAAAGGCCATCAGCAAATCGCGTGCACGCCGCCACGACTTGGTGCTGCGCGTACAAAACGAGATTGCAGCCGAGTTTGATCGCGTCAATCTGCCCGCCCGTCTGGCTGGGCGCGAGAACACGCTGTACTCGCTCTACCAGAAGATGCTGCGCAACCACCTGACCTTTGCGCAGGTCACCGACATCTACGGTTTTCGCATCATTGTCCTCACCGTCACTGATTGCTACACCGCCCTGGGCATCCTGCACCAGATGTACAAGCCAGTGCCTGGCAAGTTCAAGGACCACATTGCGATTGCCAAGGCCAATGGCTACCAGTCGCTGCACACCATGCTGGTGGGCCCTTCGGGCGTGAATATCGAGTTCCAGATCCGCACCGAGCCCATGCACATCGTGGCCGAAGCCGGCATTGCCGCCCACTGGCTGTACAAGTCACAGGACAAGCAAGAAGCGCTGAACACCAAGTGGCTGCAGTCGCTGCTCGACATCCAGACCGAGACCAACGATGCCACCGAGTTCTGGGACAACGTCAAAGTGGATCTGTTCCCAGACTCCATCTATGTGTTCACCCCCAAGAGCAAGATCATGGCCATGCCACGTGGCGCCACGGTGGTGGATTTTGCCTATGCCATCCACAGCAACATCGGTCACCACACGGTGTCGGCGCTGATCAATGGCGAACCCACATCGCTGCGCACCGAACTCAAAAGCGGTGATGTGGTCCAAATCGTCACGGACGACAACGCCAAGCCCAATCCCGTATGGCTGGGCTTTGTCAAAACAGGCCGCGCACGCTCCAAAATCCGCAATTACCTCAAAACCGCAGCACACAGCGAATCGATGGTGCTGGGTGAGACCTTGCTCACCCAGGCGCTGCGCGAAGAAGGCATTGCCAGCATTCCTGCCGATGACGCAGCCAACCAGGCGCTGTGGAACGCGGTGCTTGTCAAAGCCAACAGCAAGAGCCGCGAAGACCTGCTCACCGACATCGGCATGGGCCGCCAGGCCGCTGGCTGGGTGGCACGCCATTTCATGGCCGAATTGTCCAGCCAGGGCCAACGCCCCGATGCCGTACTGCTGAGCCAGGAGCGCTTTACCAGCCAGCGCCGCAGCCACAGTACCGTGGCACTGGATGGCAACAACAACGCCTCCGTGCGCTACGCCCCCTGCTGCCGCCCGGTGCCGGGCGATGCCGTGGTGGCCTATCTGGGCCGCGGGGATGGCCTGCACGTGCACAACACGCAATGCATCAACGCCAAACGCCTGCAAGCCACGGACAGCGAACGCATCGTGCCCGTGGAATGGGCCGAGGACAGCAACCACAAGCTCTATGACAGCGGACTGAGCGTCACCATCCACAACCAAAAAGGTGTGCTGGCACGCGTTGCCACAGAGCTGAGCGATGCCAACGTTGACATCCGCCGCCTGGAAATGGACGATGAGGCCGCCATGCAAACCACCGAGCTGCGGTTTGTCGTGTCCGTGCACGACCAGCACCAGGTAGAGGCCGCGCTGCGCAGCCTGCGCCGTGTGCCCACCGTGGTGCGGGCCACGCGCATCATGCCGCTGGAATAAACAGCGCTCTCTATCTAGAAAAAGCGGCCCCAGGGCCGCTTTTTTTATACGCACTTCCACAAAAGCATAGCTGCCAGCGCTTGTACAGCCTTTGCTTTCAAATACTTCAGGCGTGAATCCTTTATTTAATGAGCGCTAACAGCTCATAAATCCATAGCACTTCAGTTCTGAGGGGCTGGATATTGCACTTCCAGCACCTCCAGCTTGCGCACACCCGCCGGCGTTGGCAGTGGCACCTCATCGCCAATTTTGGATTTCAGCAGTGCCCGTGCCACCGGCGCAATCCAGCTCACCTGGGCCTTGCTGCTGTCCGCCTCATCAATGCCCATGATGGTGATGGTGCGCTCAACCCCCTCATCATCCGCATAGGTCACGGTTGCGCCAAAAAACACCTGCTCGCTGCCATGGTGCACCGCAGGGTTCACCACCTCGGCCATCTCCAGCCGCTTGGTCAGAAAGCGAATGCGGCGATCAATCTCGCGCAGACGTTTTTTGCCGTAGAGGTAGTCCCCGTTTTCAGAACGGTCGCCATTGCTGGCCGCCCAGTGCACCACTTCCACAATCTTGGGGCGCTCGTTGTCGATGAGCTCCAGCAGCTCTGTCTTGAGCGTCTGGTAACCCTGGGGCGTCATATAGTTTTTGCTGCCCTTGGGAATGGCGGGCAAGCTGGGCAGGTCGTCATCATCGTCTTGCCCATCGGTTTCCTTGGTGAAAGCCTTGTTCATGGCAGCCATCTTCACACAAAACCGAGGCGACTCAACCCAAGCCGCACAAACCAAAAAGTCCTGATACCTTGCGATATCAGGACTTCAAAATGGTGCGGCTGGCAGGAATCGAACCCACGACCCCTTGGTTCGTAGCCAAGTACTCTATCCAGCTGAGCTACAGCCGCTAAGCTATCGATTATAGAGTAAGCAATTACCCTTAATTCTCAAAAAGATGAAAAAAACTTTTCATCTTCCAGATCAATTTTCAATGCATCCAAAAAGACAAAAGCCTCAGAGATTTTCATCTCTGAGGCTTGAATCTGGTGCGGCTGGCAGGAATCGAACCCACGACCCCTTGGTTCGTAGCCAAGTACTCTATCCAGCTGAGCTACAGCCGCTAAGCCATCGATAAACAAAGCTATCGAGGTTGCCCAATCACTTGGGCGAAAAGCTAGTTTTTCATGACGCGAAAAAGCAAGGCTTTCATAAAAAGACAAAAGCCTCAGAAATTTTCATTTCTGAGGCTTAAATCTGGTGCGGCTGGCAGGAATCGAACCCACGACCCCTTGGTTCGTAGCCAAGTACTCTATCCAGCTGAGCTACAGCCGCATTGGCGGAGAGGGTGGGATTCGAACCCACGGTACGTTATTCACGTACGCCTGATTTCGAGTCAGGTACATTCGACCACTCTGCCACCTCTCCTGTGTGTCGAAGCTGCTATTGTAGCAGCGTTTTCAACCCTTTCAGGAAAACTCTCGGCTTTTTACGCGCTCAAGCGTTCCAGGCCACCCATGTACGGGCGCAGCACCTCAGGCACGATCACCGAACCATCGGACTGCTGGTAGTTTTCCAGCACGGCCACCAAGCAGCGGCCCACCGCAAGGCCAGAGCCATTCAAGGTGTGCACCAGCTCGTTCTTGCCCTTGGCATTCTTGAAACGTGCCTGCATGCGACGTGCCTGGAAGGCTTCGCAGTTGGAGACCGAGCTGATTTCACGGTACTTGGCCTGACCGGGCAACCACACCTCCAAGTCATAGGTCTTGGTGGCACCAAAGCCCATGTCGCCGGTGCACAGGCTCATGACGCGGTAAGGCAAGCCCAGCTTTTGCAGGATGGCTTCAGCGTGGCCGGTCATCTCTTCCAGCACTTCGTAGCTCTTTTCAGGGTGCACGATCTGCACCATTTCCACCTTGTCAAACTGGTGCTGACGGATCATGCCGCGCGTGTCACGGCCATAGCTGCCCGCTTCCGAACGGAAGCATGGCGTGTGCGCCGTCAGCTTGATAGGCAGCTCGGTCTCTTGCACGACCACGTCGCGCATGAAGTTGGTCAACGGCACTTCCGATGTGGGGATGAGGTACAGCGCTTGGTTGTCCGGCACAGGCTCGCCTTCCTGGCCACCCTTTTTCGCCGCAAACAGATCGCCTTCAAACTTGGGCAACTGGCCGGTGCCCTTGAGCGAATCGGCATTCACAGCGTAAGGCACATAGCACTCGGTGTAGCCATGCTCGCCGGTTTGCACGTCCAGCATGAACTGGGCCAGTGCACGGTGCATGCGGGCAATGCCGCCCTTCATCACGGTAAAGCGCGAGCCCGAGAGTTTGACGCCCATGTCAAAGTCCAGACCCAAAGGTGTACCCACGTCCACGTGGTCCTTGACTTCAAAGTCGAACTGCTTGGGCGTGCCCCAGCTGCGCACCACCACGTTATCTTCTTCACCAGCGCCCACGGGCACGCTTTCGTGCGGCAGGTTGGGCACGGCTTGCAGCATGGTTTCCAGCTCGGTCTTGATCTGCTCCAAGCGGGCGTCAGACTGCTCCAGCTCGGTCTTGGAGGCCGCCACCTGGGCCTTGGCGGCTTCGGCACCTTCCTTGTCGCCCTTGCCCATCAGCATGCCAATTTGCTTGGACAGCTGGTTGCGCTGGGCTTGCAGCTCCTCCGTGCGGGTCTGCAGCGTTTTGCGCTCGGCTTCTAGGGACTGGAAAGCCTCCACGTTCAAGAACGCTTGGGGCTTTTTACGGGTTTCCAGGCGCGCAATGGCGGAATCGAGGTCTTTACGGAGAAGAAGAATGTCTAGCATGGTGGCAATTTTAATGGGGGCGGGCCGCACAGCGGTTGGCACCGCAATCTAGCCACCATTGTGCGGCAGTTGGTGTTCAGTTGCAGGCTTTGCTGCCGATAGATAGACAACACGCTCAAAAACCAAGATTTGTTGGTACACACGCCACGCCCCATTCAGGAGACCCGCGCATGTTCTACGTTTTTAGCATCAACGGCCCCATGTACCAGGGTGGCGCTGATCGCCTGAGCCACATCACCTCGGTACGCGGTGTGCAGCGCCCCAGCGGCCTGCGCTCCAGCGCATCCGGCATTGAAGGGCGCGAAGCCCAGGCGCGCCAGCCGCAAACAGCGGCACATGCGCGGGCGCAAGGCGCGGTTTCTGCCTACCAAGGCACGGCACAAGGCCCCAAAACCGAACGCCGCCAGCTGTATGTGGTGCGCGATGTGATGACACGGGGTGCTGTCACCCTGGAGCCCCATCTGACCGTGGAAGAGGCATGGCAGACCTTGGCCAGCAAGAAAATTGCCCAGGCGCCGGTCTTGGATAGCCAGGGCCGGGTGATTGGCCTGCTGCTGCGCGCTGACATGGCGCCACTGGCACTGCTGCCCGAGCCTGGCGCCGTGCGCGAAGCGATTGCCATGGCCCGCCGCCCGGTGCGCGATGTGATGATCACCCCTGTGCCGGCGGTCGATGAAAGCGCGGACCTGCGCCGCGTTACCCATGTGCTGCTGGAAACGGGGCTGCCCGGCCTGCCGGTGACCGATGATCTGGGCAGCTTGAGCGGCTTCATCAGCCGCACCGATATTTTGCGTGCAGTGGCCAGCGACCCACCGCTGGATTTGTGGAGCTGAGGCGCAGGGCCGGCACATCCCAACCAGAACAAAAAAAGAGCGCCTAGCGCTTGGTATTACTCCACTTCAGCATGTTTTGTTGCTGAAGTTGTTGAAATACCAGCGCTAGGCGCTCTTTATTTGGAAGAGTGGCTTCAGGCGCCTGTTTCCGGGGCCTTTCGCACTTCAATCTCCAGGCCCGTGGCAGGATCGATCATCTTCAACCCCTTGGGCAGCGGGAACTTCATGGTCTCTTCCACGCCATCCATCTTGCGCACCGACACGGCGCCCAGCGCCTTGATGCGTGCAATCACACCGTTGACCAGCACTTCGGGGGCCGATGCGCCTGCCGTCAGGCCCACACGACCTGCGGTGTCAAACCACTCGTGCTTGAGCTCTTCGGGGCCATCGACCATGTAAGCGGGTGTGCCCAAACGCTCGGCCAGCTCGCGCAGGCGGTTGCTGTTGGAGCTGGTGGGGCTGCCCACCACAATCACCACATCCACCTGGGGTGCCAACACCTTGACCGCATCCTGGCGGTTTTGCGTGGCATAGCAAATGTCTTGCTGCTTGGGCTCACGCACCAGCGGAAAGCGCGCCTTGATGGCCGCCTTGATACCGGCGGCATCGTCCACGCTCAGCGTGGTTTGCGTCACCACGGCCAGCAGCGCCGTCTGCTTGGGCTGGACCTTGGCCACATCGGCTTCGTCTTCCACCAGGTGAATGCCCTCGGACAGCTGGCCCATGGTGCCTTCCACCTCTGGATGGCCCTTGTGGCCAATCATGATGAATTCGTAACCCTCTTTGGCGAGCTTGGCCACTTCCACGTGCACCTTGGTCACCAGGGGGCAGGTGGCATCAAAGATGGTGAAGCCACGCACTTTGGCTTCTTCCTGGATGGCCTTGCTCACGCCATGTGCACTGAACACCAAGGTGGCGCCTGCGGGTACGTCGTCCAGCTCTTCAATAAAGATAGCGCCGCGTTCCTTCAGGTCATTGACCACAAAGGTGTTGTGCACGATCTCATGGCGCACATAGATAGGGCGGCCAAACTTTTCCAGCGCACGGTCGACAATCTCGATCGCACGGTCGACACCCGCGCAAAAGCCGCGGGGCTCTGCCAGCAGGATTTCCTTGGAATCCACCACCTCAGAGCACCCCGATGATTTCGACTTCAAACGTCACCGGCTGGCCTGCCAGCGGGTGGCTGAAGTCAAACAGCACGGCGCCATCTTCGCGCACTTGCACCACCGAGCCGGCATAGCTGCCCAGGCCATCTGGGGTGGGGAACTGCACCACATCACCGGGCTGGTATTGCTCGTGCGGATCGCCCAGCTCATTCATCAGCTTGCGTGCCACCCATTGCTGCATATCGGGGTTGCGGTCACCAAAGGCAGCGCCGGCAGGCAGCTCCACCGTGGTGCGCGTGCCTTCTGGCAAGCCAATCAACAGCTCTTCAATCGCGGGCGACAACTCACCCGTACCCAGCGACAAAGTGCCGGGTTTTTCATTGAACGTGTTGATCACATCACCCGATGGGCCAGCCAAACGGTAGTGCAGCGTCAGGAAGGAGCCCGCTTGTACGGTGGGCACAGAAGTCGTGGTCGAAGGCGCGGTATTGGTCATGGAAGTCCCGATAAACTGCCCCCATTGTAGAAAACCGGACATGCCCCCGCGCCTTTGGCGTCTGTTTATTCCACTTTCTGCACCCAGACCATGTCTTTCAAAGACTTACCTGCGGACACCCTGCCCCGCGAAAAACTGCTGGCGCGCGGCGCCAGCGCGTTGTCGGACGCTGAATTGCTGGCCATCTTGCTGCGCACAGGGCTGGCTGGCTGCAGCGTGCTGCAGCTGGCAGATACCATGCTGGCCCACTTTGACGGGCTGGCAGGCCTGCTCAACGCCAGCGCACAGGATCTGGGGAAAATCAAGGGACTCGGCCCTGCCAAGCGTGCGGAAATGCTGGCAGTGATGGAATTGGCCAAACGCGCCACAGCGCAGCAGTTGCGCGAGCGCGAAGTCTTCAGCAGCCCCGAAGCTGTGAAACACTATCTGCAATTGCACCTGGGCCACCGCCCGCACGAGATTTTTGCAGTGCTGTTCCTGGACAGCCAGAACCGTTTGATTGCCATGGAAGAAATGTTCAGGGGAAGCTTGAGCCAGACTTCGGTCTACCCCAGAGAAGTCGCGCTGCGCGCCCTGCACCACCATGCGGCAGGGGTCATCCTCACGCACAACCACCCCAGCGGCAGCGTGCAACCCAGCGCAGCCGACCACGCGTTGACGCGTAACCTGCAAAGCGCATTGTCTCTGCTGGACGTGCGCGTGCTCGACCACATCATCATTGCCCAAGGGGCCAGCCATTCCATGGCCGAAGAAGGGCAACTGGCATGAGCCAAGCTTTTCGCCACCAGGGACTGCATGCCTTGGGCGGCATCTCCAAAGAGCTCAAAGCCCAGCGCGAGCGCAAAGAAGCACTCGACAAAGCCCGCAAAGAGGCCGAAGCCGCCGCGGAGCGTGAGCGCCACCTGTTTACCCACTTTGTCGGCAACGTCACCCCGCTGCCCCAGGCGGGGCGCTTCAGCTTTGCGCAGCAGCCCCCCACACCTCGGCCACTGCAGCATGAACTGGATGAGGCCCGCGTGCTGCACGAGGCCATGAGCGATGAATTCGACGTCAGCACCTTGCTGGATGTGGACGATCAGCTCAGCTTCCGCCGCCCCGGCATTGGCTTGGACGTCACCAAGAAACTGCGCGCCGGCCACTGGAGCATTCAGCGCCAGCTGGATTTGCACGGCTTGCGCTCTGACGAAGCCCGTGAAGCACTGGGCCAGCTCATTCGCCTGGCGCACCGCACGGGCCTGCGGTGCGTGCGTGTGGTGCATGGCAAAGGCCTGGGTTCACCCGGGCGCACACCCATCCTCAAAGCCAAGGTGCAGCGTTGGCTGGTGCAAAAAAAAGAAGTGCTGGCCTTTGTACAGGCCCGTCCGGCCGAAGGCGGCGCAGGTGCGCTGGTGGTGCTGCTGCAGCCGGGCAAGCGCAAGCTGTACTGACTACGCACCGTATCCACATAAAAAAACGCCACACGATGTGGCGTTTTTAACAGCACCCAGCGCTTTTACTGCTTGGGTATTCCGGCTTTATCAATCACAGCACCCCAGCGCTGAATTTCAGACTGCAGCAGCTCTGCCGTTTGCTGCGGGGTGCTGTGCTGGGCCTGCACATTCAGCTCACGCAGTTTTTTGACCACGTCGGGGTGGCTGACCGCTGCGACGATCTCTTTGTTCAAACGCTCCACCAAGGCGGGCGGTGTTTTGGACGACACCGCCAACGCGTTCCACGAGGCGGCCACAAAGCCTTTGACGCCCTCTTCCTGCGCGGTCGCCACCTGGGGCAACAAGGCCGAGCGCTTCTCGCCCGTCACCGCCAGCAGCTTGATCGTGTTGGATTGGATCTGTCCCATGATCGGCGTCAAAATTTCCACTGCCACATCCACTTGTTGGCCCCGCAAGGCCGTCACGACGGCTGGCGTGCCATTGAATGGCACGATTTGCGCGTCAATCCCTGCAGTGGACTTGAACAACTCTGCCGCCAGGTGCTGGGTGCTGCCCACATTGATGGAGCCTATATTGAGCTTGCCCGGATTGGCCTTGGCGTAGCTGACCACCTCACCCAGATTCTTGAAGCCCGCCTTGCCATCGGCGAGCACACCAATGTCAAAGTAGCCCAGGGTCGACACCGGCGTCAGGTCCTTGACCATATCGAACGGCAGCTGTTTGAACATGTTCACCGTCACGGCGCTGCCGTTGGACATGAGGAACATGGTGTGACCATCCGGGGCGGCCTTGACCACCATGTCGGCCGCCACAATCCCACCTGCACTGGGTTTGTTTTCGATGATGACCGCCTGCCCCATCTGGGTCGACAACTGCTGCGCCACCACGCGCGAAGTCACGTCGGCCACGCCACCCGCGCCAAAGGGCACCACGATGCGGATGGGTTTGTCCGACAGCGGTTGCGCCTGTGCGGCCCAAGGCAACACGGCCAAAGCCAAACAACCGGCAGCGCGTGCCACGCATGCCCCCCAGAACTTGTGGCCTTGCATAGGCATCTCCTTGAATACTTATGCAAGCCAGTGTGCCACCGTCCGCACGGCAAACGCCCCATGCGCAGGCGCTAGCAGTTATCCCCAAACGGCATAGCGGCAAGAAGGTGTAGCTTATGTATCTGTTTGTTCAAAGGTGAACTTTTCGGTATCGACCTCCCGCTGCCCTTGGGGGGCATAGCGCTCCCCAGCAATAGCGGTGGGCTGAAAAATGGCGTCCAGCGCAGCCAGCGCATCGGCATTGAGCGGCACACTGGCACCACGCACATCCTCATACAGATGGTCGATATCCGTCGTGCCCGGCAAAGCCAGTACATGCGCCCCCTGGTGCAGCACCCAGGCAATGGCCAGCTCAGCCAGCGTGCAGCCGACCTGATCGGCCACGGCCTGCATCGGTGCCAGCAGGCGCAGATTCTGGGCATAGGACGTACTGGCAAAGCGCGGCATGGCGGCACGGATATCGCCTTGAACGAAGTGGTCCACCTGCTGCAGCTTGCCACTGAGGAATGCACGCCCCATGGGGCTGAACGCCACGTAGGCAATGCCCAGCTCCTTGCACGCAGACAAAGTGCCCAACTCGGCATTGCGCGACCACAGCGAATACTCACTTTGCAGCGCCGCAATCGGGTGTTCCTGGTGGGCGCGGCGTAAAGCCTCCGCCCCCACTTCGGACAGACCGAGTGCGCGAATCTTGCCTTCTTCCTTCAGCCGCGCCATCTCGCCCACCGACTCTTCAATCGGAACACGCTTGTCCCAGCGGTGCAGGTAGTAGAGGTCAATCACATCTGTGCCCAGACGTTGCAGGCTGTCTTCGCAATTCTGGCGCAAAGTCTGGGGACGGCCGTCGATCACGCGGCGCATCACCCCATCATCCCCGCGCACCCCAGCCATGCCGCCCTTGCTGGCCAGGACAATGCGCTCACGGTGCGGCTTCAGTACCGGGCTTATCAGCATTTCACTGGCGCCAAAGCCATAGAGCGCTGCGGTATCAAACATGTTCACCCCGGCATCGAGCGCCGCATGCAACACCGCATGCGACTGCGCAGAAGAAACCGGCCGGCCATACGCATGGCAAAAATTCATGCAGCCCAAACCCATTGAACGCACGGTGAACGGCCCAATACGGCGCTCTTGCATACCCACTCCTTGTTGTTCTTCAGTCATGCCGTCATACGACTGCAATCAATGTGCCAGCCTAGTCCAGCGTGGCAGCGGTGCTGGGCGGTGCAACACATCTTGGTCCAACCACAGTGCACTGCGGCGGGCACGCTCTGCCACCGTATCCAGCGGCATTTGCTGGTAATCGTCGTTAAACACTTCAAAACTGTAGTCACCCCGGTAGCCCAAGCGATCCAGCTTGAGGACCAATGCCGCCAGCTGTTCACTGTGCACCCCTTCCCCTGGGAACACCCGGAACGTGCGCGCCGTGGTCATGCGCTCTTCAAAGCTGGGGGCTTCGCGCCACATGAAATCAGACAGCTGCACCAGAAAGATTTTCTCCGGCTGCAGCTGTTCGACAAAATCCAGCGGCGTCTGCGCTGCCAGGATATGGAAAGAATCCAGTCCAATACCCAGATTGGGGCAATCGGCCCGGCAGATCACATCCCAGCTGGTGCGTACATCATGGATGACACGCCCCCATGACAGTGCCTCATAAGCCACCTTGATGCCCAGCGGAATTGCCAGCATGGCCAGTTTCCGCAAGTCGCGGACAATGGCATCCAAGTCATTCGTGGCATGGCGGGATGCCGAAGAGCACGCCAGCAGCACCTTGCTTTGTGTGGCGGCACACATCTCCAGCAGTGACTTGGCGATATCCACCTTGTAGCCATGCAAGTGGCCAGAGAGCCCTTCGAAATCACGCAACACCTGAAACCCCGTGGGGCGCAATCCACTGTCGCGCACCACGCGTGCAGCTTCAGGCACACCACCGGGGTGTCCTGCCAAATCCTTGGCACTGAGCATGACTTGGCTAAAGCCTGCACCGGCCATCGCCTCCAGTTTGGCCTGCAAGCTCCCGGACAGCGTGATGGTGTCCATGCCATAGGCTGCAATGGCGCTGTTCATACCGCCCCCTGCACACCGGCATGCAAGACCAGCTCAAATGCACAGTCCCCCAGCAAATTGCGTGTCAGCGCGCCCTGTTCCCCCGGTTGTAACGCCGCCGAATCCACAAACTCCACGCCGCGCTGCTTCAGCGCCTGCACGGTCGTCGGTACGTCTGGGGTACCCAGGGCCAAGCGCTGCAAACGCTCGGGCTCCTGCGCATCCTGCGCATCGCGCGGCTCAATCAGCTGCCACCAAAAACGCTGGCAGGGGCTGCGCATGACTTTGCCTTTGGGCAAGATGCCAAAGCGCTCTTCATCTGGCACAGGCGTGAAATCAAACATTTCCTGGTAATACGCGGCCCATGCGGCTGTGCCGCCCTGCCCCACGTACTGCACCACGCCAAACAGTTCCATGTCACCGATGGCTGCTGGCTGGGCCTGCGCACCGACGATGGGCTTGAAGTCGATGTCATAGATGGAAAACTCTTTCCATCGATCCACAAAATAGAAGTTGCTGCCGGCAGGCCCTCGGACTGCGGGAATGTGCAGCTCCATCGCCTGGGCATGGCTGGGAACGCTCCAGGCGCCCAGCTCCACGCAACGCGCCTGGGCTTTTTGCGCGTCTTGCACGCGAAACGCTACCGCAGACAGCACGGGCTGCCCATCGGCCAAGGCACTGACGCGAGCGTCGTCAGGGTTGGCATTCACGATCAGATTGATACCGCCCTGGCGAAACAGCGTCACTTCGCGCGATCGGTGCCGGGCCACGGGCTGAAAGCCCATGCGCTCCAGCACATCGCCAAAGGCCTGCGGCCTGGTGGTTGCGTATTCGATGAATTCAATGCCATCCATCCCCAGTCGATTGGGTTGATCGGGCACGGACTCGCGGTGCGGTTTGCTGGACAAGGGCATATCTTCTCCTTCAAATTACCTTGTAGCCCTTTATCAACAAGGGCTAGTCGCTATCAATACTGAATTTCAGCAAATTGCCGCAGCACATCTGGCTCGGTCGATGGCAGTCCAAAGTACTCCAGGTAGGCGGGGATCTGCTCGAACAACATATCGGTGCCCACCTGCACTCGGCACCCCCTGTCCTGCGCGGCTTGCAAGAAAGGCGTCATCTCGGTGCGCATCACCACCTCTCCCACAAAACACTGCGAAGACAAGCGCTGCACATCCAGTGGCAAAGGATCGCTGGGCATCATGCCCAGTGGGGTCGCATTCACCACCAGCTGCATGCCCTGCGCATCCGGGGGCCCAACATGCACCCGCAGCGCGGGGTAGTGCTGGCGCAGTCGCTCTGCCAGCCTCGAGGCAGAGGACAGGTGGCTGTCGAAGAGATGCAGCTCGGCCACACCATGCGCAGCCAACGCGGCCGCAATCGCGGAACCTACGCCCCCACAGCCCACCACCAGCGCTGCAATACCTTGCAATTGCAGGCCTTTGCGCCTGACACCCCGCACAAAACCTTCACCATCAAACAGATCACCCTGCAGCTGGCCATTCGGGCCTTTGCGTACCGCGTTGCACGACCCTGCAATGCGCACTGCAGTGCTGACTTCATCGAGCAGCCCCACTGTGCGCACCTTGTGCGGCATGGTGATGAGTGCCCCCACAATGTTGGTGAGCTGAAAAATGGCAGGCAGAAACTGGGCGTAGCTGGCTTCCTGACACCCCATGGGCACCACGACCGCATCGATGCCTGCCTGATCGAAATACGGGTTGTAAATAGAAGGCGACTTGAACGCAAAGGTGGGATAACCGATGTGTGCAATCAGGGAAGTGGTACCCGTAATCATGGTGTGTCCGAAGCAGCGCGTTACTTGCGCAGCTGCGCCAACTGCGCCTGCAAGGCTTTGACCGTCTCCGCAATGCCTTCACTGTGCTTGGCAATCACGGGCTGCATACGCTGGCGCATCTTGGCCACTTCCGGCGCCGACAGCTCATTGACCTGCATGCCCTGCTTGCGCAGCTCATCCAAAGAGCTCTGTGCCTGCGAACGTGCCAGTTCGCGCTCGAAACGCGCGGCCTCCTGCGAAGCCTCCGACAGCACTTTGCGCTCTGCCTCATTCAGCGTGTCCCAGACCTTTTTGCTGAAGATCATGGATTGCGGGTTGTACTGGTGGTTGGTGATCGTCAGGTACTTCTGCACCTCACCAAATTTGTTGGCCAGGATCACGCTGACGGGGTTTTCCTGACCGTCCACGGCGTGCTGCTCCAAGGCGGCATACAACTCAGGGAAAGCCAGCGGCGTGGGGTTAGCATCCAGTGCTTTCACCCAGTCAATATTGATGGGATTGGGGATCACTCGCAGCTTCAAGCCGGCCATGTCCTCGACTTTGTTGAGCGCTCGCTTGCTGTTGCTGATTTGGCGAAAACCCAGCTCCCAGTACGACATGCCAATGATGCCTTTGTCCGCCAAGCTGGCGTGCAGCTTTTGACCGAGCGGCCCATCCACCACGGCATCCACTTCCTTGCCATTGGCAAAAATGAAAGGGAAGTCATAAATCACGAAATCCTTGACTTGCGAAGCCAGAATCCCGGAGTTCAAGATCACGACTTCCAGCGTGCCACCCTGCAGCGCGCTCACATTGGCAGCATCACCACCCAAAGCGCCGCCGGGAAACACATTGACCTTGAGCTTGCCCGCAGACTTGGCCGCTACCAGCTCTGCAAACTTTTCGGCACCTGTGGCCAGAGGATGGCCCTTGGGGTTTTGCAGCGCAAGCTTGAAAGTGCGCTCTCGAATATCTTGTGCCCAAGATGCGCCCACGGCACCCACTGCCAATGCTGCAATTACCGACTTGAGAAATATGCGTTTCATGTGCTGTCTCCTTGTTATGCAATAAATCCACACCAACGAATGGACTGCCGCCAATCGGGCAGTCCACGAACCACACTTCACTTCAACCGTAGAGCCAGCGCGCTGGCACCATCACCAGCTGCGGAAAAGCAACGAGCAGGAACAAGATGCCGAACTGCGCCAGCATGAAGGGCCAGACACCCCGTATCACGTCATCCATGCTCATCTTCCCCACCCCCGCTACGGTATTGAGCACCGTGCCCACTGGGGGGGTAATCAAACCAATCGCGTTGTTGATGATGAACATCACCCCGAAATAGACAGGATCAATGCCTGCGGCCTTCACCACCGGCATCAGCACAGGGGTCAGCAGCAAAATGGTGGGTGTCATGTCCAGCGCCGTGCCCACCGCAATCACCAGCAACATGATGACCAGCATCAACACACGGGGGTTGTCCAGCAGCGGTTGCAGCAACTCCACCATTTGCGCGGGCAGCTGCGCCACCGTAATCAGCCAGGCAGAGACCATGGCCGCCGCCACCAAAAACATGACCACCGCACTGGTTTTGGAGGCATTGATAAACAGCGGCAGCAAGGTGCGCAGCTGCAGCTCGCGATAGACCAGCGTCGAGATCAGCAACGCGTAGACCGCAGCGACCACAGCGGCCTCGGTCGGCGTAAAGACGCCAAACTTCAAACCAAACACAACGATCACGGGCAACACCAACGCCCAGGTGGCCTGGCGCAGCGCCTGCAGCACTTCCTTGCGACTCTTGCGGTCCGGTGGAGTGACTTTTTCATTCTTGGCCAACCACCACCAGGTCACCCACAAAGCCAAACCCAGCATCACACCGGGAAAAATGCCGGCCAAAAAGAGCTTGGAGATCGACACATTCGCGGCCACCCCAAAGATCACAAAACCAATGCTGGGAGGAATCACTGGGGCAATAATGCCCGCCGCTGCAATCAAGCCCCCCGCACGCGCCTTGTCATGGCCCGCCGCCACCATCATGGGCAGCAGCAAGGCACCCAGTGCTGCGGCATCCGCCACGGCTGAGCCCGACAGCGCGGCCATGATGACCGCCGCCACAATGGCGACATAACCCAAGCCCCCCTTGATATGCCCCACCAGAGCCAGCGCGAAATTCACAATGCGGCGCGACAAGCCACCTGCATTCATGATTTCACCAGCCAGCATGAAAAATGGGACGGCCAGCAGGGGAAAGCTGTCCGCACCATGGATGATGTTTTGCGCCAGGATTTGTGCATCAAACATATCCAGATGCCACATCAGCGCCGTTCCGCACAGCAGCAAGGAAAAAGCGATGGGAATACCCAGCGCCATGGCGCCAAGCAAGGATCCGAGAAAAATTGCGATCGTCATGGGATTGCCTCAGCTGTGGCTAGCTTTGTGCGGGTTGTCATCTGTCGTGTCCGCGCCAACGTGCAAGACCTCTTCGCTGTCCTGAATCATGAGCAAGGCATCATCAGGCATGCGCCCGCTGAGCAGGCACCACAAGTCATTGAACAGAATGATTGCCCCCAACCCCGCAAACACCACACCGCTGGCATAGAACACCGCCATGGGCACTTGCATCACCGCACTCAGGGTCTCTTTGTTGATCAGCATCTGCTCCCAAGCGCCCTGAAACACCAGCCAGCACATGCCCAGCATGGCGATGTAGCTGACGGCCAGACAACATTTGCGCCCGAACACACCCAAGCGCCCCACCACCATGTCCGTCCCCAAGTGGGCACGCTCATGCAGCGCGACGACGGCGCCCAGGAAGACCAGCCATACAAACAGCCAGCGCGACAGCTCTTCGGACAAGCTGATGCCTGAATTCAGGGTGTAGCGCAGCACTACATTGCCAAACACCAGCACCACCATGAGCGCCAGCATTGCGGCCAGCAGGTAACTCAGGCCACGGCAATAGGCCGCAATGAATCGCGTCAGCATGCACAGGTCTCCAGATTGCGTTGTCGAAAATGTACGAACTAGTTAGTTTTTAAAAAACAGTGATTTCCCGAAACAAAAAAGCCAATCTCGCACTAACAGCTATACCTGTTCGGCATGGCAGACGAAGCGCAGCACCATGTCCACCACGCTCTGGCGGCGCAATGCCAGCTGCTGCGCAGACTGACCGTCCTTTTTGAAAATCAGGTCGAAGGTGTACTGGTTCGACACATTGAAAAAACTCAAGGCAGAAATCGATGCATGCAGATCGATGGCATCGATTCCAGGGCGAAAAACCCCTTGTGCCAGGCCACGCTCATACAACTGAGCGATGGCTTCGATGGCGGGCACATTCAAGGTTTGGATCATCGCGCTGCGTGCCAGAAACTGTCCACGCTGGATGTTTTCGTTCATCACCAGGCGGATGAAATCTTGGTTGCCATGGTGGTGGTCAAACGTAAATGCCACCAGTGTTTCCAACGCCTGCTTCGGAGGCAGATCTTGCAAGTGCAAATTGGCTTCCGTCATCCGGGTGCTGCGGTATGCCTCCTCCAGCACCGCCAGATACAAGCCTTCTTTACTGCCGAAATAGTAGTAAATCATGCGCTTGCTGGTGTGCGTGGCATCTGCAATCGCATCTATGCGTGCACCATCCAGCCCCTTATCGGCAAACTCTTTGGTCGCCACTTCCAAAATCCCCGCCATGGTGCGCTCAGGATCGTGGGTTCGCTTGGGTAAACGCTTGGAATCGGAAGTGGGGGCCACGCCAACAGCTTTCATCAAAAAATAGCAACGCAGCTATTCTTGTGCCAATCCCTGCGCGCTGTAAATCGCGGGAAGGACGGCATCAGTGCCCATTGCGCCACAGCCAGCCATAAAAAAACCCACTCACGCAGCAAGGCGCGAGCGGGGTACAGCCAACGCCTCAGGACTTAGCCTGCGTTCAGTTGCTGCTCCAGGTCATGCAATACCTTGTAGCAAGGCAGCACTTGCTGCACGCTGGAGTTGGGCTCACGGCCTTCGCGGATAGCGGCAAAGAATTCGCGGTCCTGCAGTTCAATCCCGTTCATCGAGACATCAACATTAGAGACATCAATCTTTTCTTCCTTGCCGTTGAACAGATCGTCATAGCGCGCAATGTAGGTGCCGTTGTCACCGATGTAGCGGAAGAAAGTACCCAATGGGCCATCGTTGTTGAACGACAGACTCAGCGTACAGATGGCACCGTTGGCCGCTTTGAGTTGAATGCTCATGTCCATGGCAATGCCCAATTCCTTGTGAATGGGGCCTTGCACGGCATTGGCCTTCACGATGGGGCTCCCTGCCTGGTAGGCAAACAGGTCCACCGTGTGGGCCGCGTGGTGCCACAACAGGTGGTCTGTCCAGCTACGTGCCTGCCCCAGCGCATTCATATTGGTGCGACGGAAGAAGTAGGTCTGCACATCCATTTGCTGGATGTTGAAGTCACCGGCCTTGACCTTCTTGTGCACCCACTGGTGGCTGGGGTTAAAGCGCCGTGTGTGGCCGCACATGGCCACCAGTCCGGACTGCTTTTGCACGTCCAACACTTCCTGGGCCTGGGCCCAGCTGTCCGCCAAAGGAATTTCCACCTGCACGTGCTTACCGGCCTTCATGCATTGAATGGCCTGCGCGGCGTGCATTTGTGTGGGGGTGCACAAAATCACGGCATCCACCTCGGGCAGTGCCAAGGCTTCAGCCAGATCGGTGGTCACGTGCCCGATCCCGTACTTGGCAGCCACTTCCTGGGTTGGCTCCAGACGGCGCCCCACCAGGGACACCACTTCCACGCCGTCGATGTTCCGAATACCATCCAGGTGCTTGATACCGAATGCGCCAGCGCCCGCCAGCGCCACTTTGATGGTTTTGCTCATTTATTGATTCTCCAAAATCAGATGGCCTACGGCCGTATTCGAGGCAGGCACATGGAAAAAGCGATGTGCCAGCTTGGGGGCCGGGCCGCCTGCTACATCGGCCATGGCGCCGCGCGCAATCAGCCACATCACCAGCTCAATGCCTTCGCTGCCCGCTTCACGGACATAGTCGATGTGGGGCATGGTGGACAGATCCGCGGGATCGGCAATCAAGCGATCCAGGAAACGGTTGTCCCACTCGGCATTGATCAGCCCCGCACGTGGGCCTTGCAACTGATGGCTCATACCGCCAGTGCCCCAAATTTGCACGTTCAATGGCTGGTCATAGCTCTCAATCGCCTTGCGAATCGCCTGACCCAGCTCAAAACAGCGCTTACCCGATGGCACGGGGTATTGCACCACGTTCACGTGAAAAGGAATGACCTTGCAGGGCCAGTTTTCCGGCTGACCGAACATCAGCGTCAAGGGCACAGTCAGTCCGTGATCGACCTTCAACGCATTCACCAGTGTCAGGTCAAAGTCCTGCTGAATCACCGACTGCGCAATGTGCGCCGCCAGATCCGGGTGGCCCTGCACTTTTGGCACAGGACGGGGGCCGTAGCCTTCGTCAGCCGGTTCAAACTCTGCCGCCGTGCCGATCGCAAACGTGGGGATCACCCCCAAGTCAAACGAAGTCGCATGGTCGTTGTAGACCAAGAAAATCACATCCGGCAGGTTGTCCTTGATCCACTTTTTCGAGAATTCATAGCCCTTGAACAAGGGCTTCCAGTAATCGTCCTGCGTCTTGCCCTGGTCTACCGCAGCGCCAATCGCTGGCACATGCGAGGTAAACACCGATGCGGTGATCTTCGCCTGGCCTGCAGCCTGCTGGCCTTGCGCCCCCTGGACAGCTTCTGCCAGTGCCAGTTGGGACTGCGTTTCTTCCCACTCTTTCCAGGCCGCCGACATGGACATGGGGCCTTGGGCGTTACCGCCCTCCCCCACCACGCGGTTGCCTTCGGCCGAGCGGCCACCTGCCAGCATCATTTCGCGGTACGACTGCTCCGTCATCCCGGTCATGGAGCCTGCCATCTGCTGAAAACTCAGGCCATCAGTCGCACCCAGCTTGGACAGAAAGTAGATATTGCCGCCGGTGCGCATCATCCAGTTCAGATCGCGCGCCAAGACAGCGGACTTTTGCTCGTCCGTCATTGGCCAGTCAGCCAGATAGGCCTTCTCATCTGCCTTGAAGCGGGCACGGTTCTCCGCCTTCATCAGGCTCATGCAGAACTGATTGAGCCAGTAGCCTTTACGGCTTTGTTCGGCGTCAAAAATGGTGGTCCCGGGAACGTCGAGATAGGGTTTGTCGAGTGCCATGCTTGTCTCCTTGTTCAACTGTCTAATGCCGCCGCGCACCTCACCACTGGCGCTCTGCAAGCCAGAGGCATCCAGCAAGGGCCGCCCCGCGGCGAGGATCCTGCGCCTTCCTGGGGGAAGACGCCGCAGGCGGCTCAGGGGGTCATGCTTCTTCCGGCCAGTACAGGCGCATCGGGTTATCCACCAGCAGCTTGCGCTGCAACTCGGCAGTCGGTGCAATGTGCGGAATGAAGTCCACCAGCAAGCCATCGTCAGGCATGTGATCCTTCAAGTTGGGGTGTGGCCAATCGGTGCCCCACAAGACGCGATCGGGAAACTCTTGCACCACGCGGCGCGCAAAAGGTACGACGTCGCGGTAGGCGTTCTGTTCACCATCCAACGCCTTGGGGCCGGAGACGGACAAACGCTCAGGGCACGACACCTTGCTCCACACGTTCTTGTGCTCACGCATGAACTTCATGAACAGCGCGAATTCTTCGCTGTCCACGCCTTTTTCCACGTTAGGGCGACCCATGTGGTCCACCACCACGGTCGTGGGCAACGCGGTGAAAAAGTCCCACAGCTCCGGCAGATCCACGGCTTCAAAATAGATGACGACATGCCAGCCCAGCTTGGCAATGCGGCCCGCAATTTCCAACAACTCATCCTTGGGCGTGAAATCCACCAGGCGCTTGACGAAGTTAAAGCGCACACCGCGCACACCGGCTGCATGCAGCGCTTGCAGCTCCTCATCCGTCACGCTGCGCTTGACGGTCGCTACGCCACGCGCCTTGCCGCCGGACGACTGGCAGGCATCCACCATGGCGCGGTTGTCTGCACCGTGGCAGGTGGCTTGCACAATCACATTGCGGGCAAAACCCAGATGATCGCGCAGTGCAAACAGCTGCTGCTTGCTGGCATCGCAAGGGGTGTATTTGCGCTCGGGCGCAAACGGAAATGCATCGCCCGGGCCAAACACATGGCAGTGGGCATCCACAGCGCCAGCAGGCAGCTGGAACTTGGGTTTGGCGGAGCCGTTGTACCAATCCAGCCAGCCGGGGGTCTTTTCAAAAGCACTCATTGCGCGGTCTCCTGCAGGCCACCACACCGTATGTGGCAGCCCTGTCGTGGTTCTTAATCAGGCTTGATACCGGTCTGGTCCACCAGCTTCTGGTAGCGCTGACGCTCGGAGCGAATCAGATCGGCAAACTGTGCGCGGCTGCCAGGCGTCACCTCACCACCCACCGCCGACATGCGCTGGCGCACTTCGGGGGTAGCCAGGGCCTGTTGCACTTCGGCATGCAGCTTGTCGACGATGGACTGGGGCGTGTTCTTGGGCGCTACAAAGCCATACCAAACCGAAGCTTCAAAACCGGGGTAGCCCGATTCCGCAATCGTGGGCACATCCGGGAAGATGCTGGTGCGGCTCGCGCTCAGCGCAGCCAGCACTTTCAGCTTGCCCGACTTGACGTGGGGCAGCGCTTCCAGCGCGTTCACAGCCACCAGCTGCACCTGGCCACCAATGGTGTCGGTGATGGCGGGCGCGCCGCCGCGGTAGGGAATGTGCTGCAGCTCAATACCGGCGGCCTTGGCAAACAGCTCCACCGCCATATGCGGTGTCGCGCCATTGCCGGGGCTGGCAAAAGCAATGGCCTGCGGCTTGGCCTTGGCTGCCGTCACCAGCTCTGCAATGGAGCTGAATGGCACCGAAGGGTTGGCCGCAATCACCACCGGCACGCGCCCGACCTGGGCAATCGGCACCAGGTCACGCTCTGCATCAAACGGGGCGGGCTTGTACAGCGCCATATTGGCGGCCAGCGCATTGGCCGCCAGCATCAGGGTGTAGCCATCTGGAGCTGCATCAATCACCGACTTGACGGCAATATTGGTGCCAGCGCCGGGCTTGTTTTCCACCACCACCGGCTGGCCCATGCGGGTGCCCATGCTCTGGCCGACGGTACGCGCAATGATGTCCACGGCGCCGCCTGCCGCGTAGCCGACCACCACCCGCACGGGTTTGTTCGGGTAGTTGTCCTGGGCCTGCACGGTGGCAGCGCCCATGGCCAGTACGGCCACCCCGCAAGCCAGAACCTGGCGGCGCAAGTGCATCAATGGTTGGTGAATCATGTTCTGTCCCTTGTAGTGTTGGCGTTGTTGTGTTTTTTGCTATCAATCGATGTAGCGCAGACCCGCTTGCGCCAAAGGCTCGCGCATCTTGTACATATCCAGGCCCAGCACGCCGCTGGCCAGCTTGGCGCGCTTTTCACCCTCAAAGCTCTCACGCTTTTGGGCGGCTGCCAGCACTTCGGCAGCCTTGGCAGCAGGCACGCAGACCACGCCGTCGTCGTCGGCCACGATGACATCACCGGGGGTGATGATCTGGCCGGCACACACGACGGGAATGTTCACCGAGCCCAGCGTGGCTTTGATGCAGCCCTTGGACGAGATGGCCTTACTCCAGACCGGGAAGTTCATCTCCTGCAGCGTCTTCACATCGCGCACACCGGCGTCGATGATCAGCGCACGTGCGCCGCGTGACTGAAAGCTGGTGGCCAGCAAATCACCGAAGTAGCCATCGGTGCACTCGGCCGTGATGGCGGCCACGACGATGTCGCCGGGCTGAATCTGCTCAGCCACCACATGCATCATCCAGTTGTCACCCGGGTGCAGCATCACGGTGACGGCCGTGCCCGATACCTGCTGGCCCGCGTAGATGGGGCGCATATAGGGCTTGAGCAGACCGACACGGCCCATGGCCTCGTGCACCGTGGCCGAGCCCAAAGCGCCCAGACCATCGGCGGCCGCACGGTCGGCACGTTGGATATTGCGATAGACCACACCCAGTTCGTACATGGTGCTCTCCTCATTCATTTAAAAAGTGAGCTGCTAGCGCTCGAATTTCCTAAGACTTCATATAAAAACATATGGAAGTCCTTGCGGGACGAGCGCTAGGCACTCTTTTTTCTGCCAGCGCGTTATTTACCCTTGGCCTTCAGCGCGGCATCCAGACGCGTGAACACGCGGCGGGCATTGCCTTCGTACACGGCGTGCTTTTCATCGGCCGTCAGGTTCTGCGTAGCCTCGATGTAGCGCTTGGTGTCGTCGTAGTAGTGGCCGGTCTGCGGGTCGATACCGCGCACGGCGCCGATCATTTCGCTGGCGAACAGAATGTTCTTGGTGGGGATCACTTCCGTCAGCAGGTTGATGCCGGGCTGGTGGTACACGCAGGTGTCGAAGTAGATGTTGTTGAGCAGGTGCTCTTCGAGCAGCGGCTTTTTCATCTCCTGCGCCAGACCACGGAAACGGCCCCAGTGGTAAGGCACAGCGCCGCCGCCATGGGGAATCAGGAACTTCAGGGTGGGGAAGTCCTTGAACAGATCGGAGGTCAGGCACTGCATGAAGGCCGTGGTGTCGGCGTTCAGGTAGTGGCTGCCCGTGGTGTGGAAGCAGCTGTTGCAGCTGGTGGAGACATGGATCATCGCGGGGATGTCGTACTCCACCATCTTTTCGTAGATGGGGTACCAACTCTTGTCAGACAGCGGGGGCGACGTCCAGTGGCCGCCCGATGGATCAGGGTTCAGGTTGATACCCACGTTACCGTACTGCTCCACGCACTTGACCAGCTCAGGAATGCAGGTCTTGGGGTCCACGCCCGGCGACTGCGGCAGCATGGCGGCAGGAATGAAGTGGTCCGGAAACAGCTCGCTGACGCGGTAGCACAACTCATTGCAGATGGCCGCCCAGGTGCTGGACGTCTCAAACCCGCCAATGTGGTGGGCCATGAACGAAGCGCGTGGGCTGAAGATGGTCAGGTCCGAGCCGCGCTCTTTCATCAGGCGCAGCTGGTTGGTTTCGATGGTCTCGCGGATCTCATCATCGCTGATCTTCAAATCGCTGGCCTTGGGAGCCTGGCTTGGGTCTTTCAGGCCCGCAATCTGCAAATCGCGCCATGCGCCCAGCGCAGCCGGTGCCGTGGTGTAGTGACCGTGTACGTCGATGATCATGTCGTCCCCTTGAATAAAAACGGCACCCGCTGTGCGCCGGTGCATGAAATGGATCAGGCCGCTGCCATGCCTTGCGCGCGCTTGGCGGCATCGGCTTGCGGCGCGGCCATGAAGGCCAGCAGTGCCTGCACGGCTTGCGCCTGGGCAGAGCCACGCACCACAGCCCCGGAGAAAATGGTGTCAATCGCCACGGCGGCGGGCAAATTGCCCACGATGGTGATGCCGGACACATGAATCAGCTCACTCAGCTGCTGAAAGCCCAGCGCCACTTCCCCGTCGGCCACCAGGCGCGCCACCGGTACACCAGGCCGGGCCTGCACCAGACGGGGCTGCAGCAGCTCAGCCATGCCCCAGCGTTGAAACAGTTTTTGCAGCGCCACGCCGCTGGGCCCGGTTGAGTAACCGATGCGGGGCGCCGCCAGCACGGCCGCACACAGCGCGGTTTCAGTGCTGATATCCGGCAGGGCTGCACCCGCAGGCACCGCCACGGCGGTGGTAGACAGCATCAAATCCACCTTGCTGCCTGCCACGGCGTGGCCGCTGGCAATCAGCTTGTCAATCGCATCCGACGCCAGAAACACCACATCCAGGGCTTCACCGGCCTGCACGCGCTGGGCCGCATCCACCCCCCCCACAGATTCCAGCGCCAGCGCGGCACCGCCTTGCGCCTGCCAGTCCTGGGCCAGCTGCGCCAGCACCAGGCGGGTGGCCATGGAAGAAATGCCTTTGATTGCGGTATTCACGCCGACGTCTCCAATCGATTCAAGCTGTTACTAATTGGCATAGCCCTTATGGGGCGTGCTACAGGCTTTTCATCCATTGTGAAGAGCGAACCGCTGTATGACTAGGCACAAGCCGGGCTAACAGCTATGCCCACAAGGCATAGCTAGACTGACCTGCTGCCTCTTACAGCGCCAGACCGACGTAGTTCTCTGCCAACGCCGTGGCCGCTGCCCGCGAACGCACGGTGTAGCCCAGCTCGGCCTGCTGCATCTTGGCGCCGAAGTCGCCGTTTTCCGGAAAGTGGTGCAGCATCGATGTCATCCACCACGAGAAGCGCTCGGCATTCCAGATGCGCCGCAGACAGCGCTCCGAATACAGTGCAATCCCTTCGCCCGATCCTTGCTGGTAGAACTGCACCAGCGCCTGGTGCAGATAGCCCACGTCAGACGCCGCCAGATTCAGCCCCTTGGCACCCGTGGGCGGCACGATGTGGGCCGCATCTCCCGCCAAAAACATGCGGCCAAAGCGCATGGGTTCGGTCACAAAGCTGCGCAGCGGGGCAATGCTTTTCTCGAGCGAAGGACCTGTGACCAGATTGGCGCGCGCTTGCGGGTCCAGGCGCAACTTGAGCTCCTCCCAGAAACGCGCATCGCTCCAGTCCTCGACCTTGTCGGTCAGCGGCACCTGCAGGTAATAGCGGCTTCGCGTGCGGCTGCGCTGGCTGCACAGGGCAAAGCCACGTTCGGTGTGGGCATAGATCAGCTCGTCCGAGACAGGCGGCGTGTCCGACAACAGTCCCAGCCAGCCAAAGGGGTAGATTTTTTCAAAGGTCTTGATCTGGTCTGGCGGGACGCTTGCGCGGCACACGCCATGAAAGCCATCACAACCGGCAATAAAGTCGCATTCCAGCGTGTGCTGGACGCCGTCTTTTTCATAGGTCACGCGCGGCTGCTCCCCGTCAAAGCCCAAGGGCTGCACATGGGCTGCCTCATAGACCGTGGTCAATCCCGCCGCCGCACGTGCCGCCATCAGGTCACGCGTGACCTCGGTCTGCCCATAGACCATCACGCTCTTGCCGCCGGTCAAAGCATGCAGGTCAATGCGGTGGCGCTGCCCCTCGAACAGCAGCTCAATACCCTCGTGCGGTAGACCTTCGGCATGCATGCGCTCGGCCGCACCAGCCGCCTCCAGCAAATCCACACTCACCTGCTCCAGCACCCCGGCGCGGATACGGCCCAGCACATAGTCGGCGCTGCGCTGCTCCAAGATGATGTTGTCAATGCCCGCCTTGTACAGCAGCTGACCGAGCAGCAGACCGGCAGGGCCTGCACCAATGATGGCAACGGGGGTGTGCATGGGATGTCTCCGTATGTTCTTTTGAATTCCGAAGCCCCAAGCCTAGTTTTGCGGCACATCAAGCACCATGCACTCCCCATGTGCTTTGCGCGATCATCGCGCAGCTTGTGCGATGATCGCGCAAAACATCGGATTCATCTCGCATGCCTGACATCGCCCACGCGGATTACATTGCTGGCTTGGCCAAAGGCTTGGCCGTGCTGGAGAGTTTTGACACCGAGCGCCAGCGCCTGAATGCCACGCAGGCCGCGCAACGCGCTGGCATCACACGGGCAGCAGCGCGGCGCCACCTGCTGACACTGGCACACCTGGGCTACTTGGAAAGCGATGGCCAACATTTCTGGCTGGCCCCCAAGGTGCTGCGCCTATCGGGCAGCTACCTGGCCTCTGCCCGCCTGCCACGCACCGTGCAGCCCACACTGACGCGGCTGGCCGTGCAGACCGGACTGTCGTGCTCTGCGGTGGTGCTGGACGGCGATGAAATCGTGATCGTGGCGCGCAGCGCCACATCTGAGCAAGCCGAACGGCGCCTGGCCCACGGCCTGCACCTGGGCAGCCGGCTGCCGGTACACGCCACATCCACGGGCCGGGTGCTGCTCGCCAGCATGGATGATGGAACGCTGGAGCAATGGCTGCGCAGCCACACCCTGCCACGGCTGACAGCGCATACCGTCACCTCCGCACAACAATTGCAATCGCTGCTGTATGCCGTGCGCCAGCAAGACTTTGCGGCAGCCCGTGAAGAGCATGAACTGGGCGTGCAGGCCCTGGCTGTTCCACTGCGCAACAGCATGGGCCACACACTGGCGGCCTTGAATGTGGTGTGCCATCCGCAACGCATGAGCATGCAGCGTATGCAGCAAGAGTTGCTGCCACTGCTGCAAGAAGCCGCCCGCGATTTGCGGCCGATGCTGTAGGCCTCGCTGAACGCTGCCGCAGCCGTACGCCGCTTCGGCTACACCTTGGCCCGCTGGCTCAGCTTGCGCAGCACTTCGGCCGTGTGCTTCATCAACGGTGTGGCCTGTTTTTTGGAAGACTGCACCAGGCACAAGGTGCTGACAATGCCGGGTTGCACAATCGGCAGCACCGCCAAGCTGGCATCACCTGCTGCGTGGTGCAGTGCACTGGCTGTCAGCGCTGCATAGCCGTAGCCACGGCGCACCAAATCCAGAATGGTAGGAACGCTGGACACCTCCCACACCACATTGAGCTTGACCTGGGACAGCGTGGCCTGGGCTTCCATCAGCTTGCGGAAGATCTGCCCGTGCTGCGGCATGATCAATGGAAACTGCGACAACTCACTGAACAGCACCCGTTCGCGCCCCTGCAGTGCTGGGCCCGGGCCAATCAGGCACAGCGCCTCCTCCAGCAAAGGCTGTACCTCGATGTTCGCATTCGGCTCTGGGGTATAGACCAGACCCAGATCCATGCGCCCGGACATCAGCAACTCCGCAATGTGCACGGAAAAGCCTTCCACCACAGCCAGCCGCGCCTTGGGCATTTCCTTGCTGAAGATATCAATCAGCGGCAGCGTCAAGCTGCGCGCCAGGCTGGGTGGCAAACCCACCACAATGCGCCCTACCGGCTCATCCCGGTGACTGCCCAGATCTTCTTTGGCCAAGGCCACACGCTGCATGATGCCGTGGCCATGCTCCAGCAAACGACGGCCCGCATCGGTCAGCGCGACACCACGGCCCGTACGAATTAGCAAGGTCTCGCGCAACTCGATCTCCAGCGCACGCACCTGGCGGCTCAGCGCAGGCTGTGCAATATCCAGCTGCAAGGCGGCCTTGCTGAAGCTGCCGGTTTCCGCGACATGCACAAAAGTTTCGATTTGCTGCAGATTCATGATTCAGGCCTGTAAGCAAGACACCGGAGAAAGAGCGCACGCCCTGTACGCACAGCCTAGGGAATACACCAATCAGCTATGCTGCTTTGTTATACCTGTTAGCCGAAGAGATTGCTGGAAATTTTGCCCTATCTTGAGACAATCCATTTAGACCAAGTCTAAATAGCGGTTACAGCTATACCTGGTTTGCATGACAACAAGGGGCTTTGCCCGCACAACCACAGGCCTTCTGGAGACAACATGACCTTCTCTTCATCCAAAATGACGCGCCGCAGTGCCAGCATGGCCCTGGGCGCTCTGGCCCTGAGCGCCGTAAGCGGCCTGCGTGCCCAGACCAACTGGCCCACCAAGTCGGTGCGCATCATCAACCCCTTCCCGGTTGGTGGCGGCCCTGATGGCACTTCGCGCATCCTGTCCGAAAAGCTCGGACGCCTGTGGAACCACCCCGTGGTGGTGGAAAACCGTCCTGGCGGCAACGGCTTCATTGCCATCGATGCGTTCAAGCGTGGTGCCACCGATGGCACGGACATCATCCAGCTGGACAATGTGCACATCGCGGCCTACCCCGCGCTGTTCAAAAAGCTGCCCTACGACGTCCAGAAGGACTTCAAGATCGTGCTGCCCCTGTTCCGCACCTTCTTCTTTGTCTGCGTGGCCAATGACAGCCCCTACAAAACCGTGGCAGACCTGATTGCCGATGCCAAGGCCAAGCCTGGCCTGCTGAACTACGGCTCTTGGTCTGTGGGCAACCCCGTGCACCTGGGCTCGGCGCTGCTGGAGTCGCTGACAGGCACCAAGATGGAACACGTCATCTTCAAGGAAACCAGCCAGCTCTACACCAGCGTCGCTAACGGCGAACTGGCGTTTGCCCTGGGCTCGTCCGGCACTGCCGGCCCCCTGGCACGCTCTGGCAAGCTGCGCTTCCTGGCCGTCATGGCTCCGCACCGCCTCAAGGGCTATGAAGATGTGCCGACCATCGCCGAATCCGGCGGTCCTGCCGAAGCCATCGTCACAGGCTGGAATGCCTTCGCCGTCTCGCCCCAGACACCCGATGCCGTGGTCGCCAAGATTCGCCAGGATGTGACCACTGCCCTGCGCGATCCGGATATTCAGCCCAAATTCCAGACCTTCGGCTATGAAAGCTACTTCCCCTCCGAAGCGGAGTTCCAGAAATTCATGGCCGATGAGACCAAGAAGTTCACCGACGTGATCCGCCGCGCACAAATGTCGCTGTAAGCAGCACAGCCAGCGCAAAAAAAGGGCAAGTCATCGTGAGATGGCTTGCCCTTACTTGTATGCCCTTGTCACTTTCAGCAGCCTGGCAGGCTGTGCATCCTGAATCTTCAAAGAGCGTTACATCGCTGGTATGCCCTGTTGGGCTGTGATTTTTATCGTTATCTCCATCAAGGCCGAGACACGGTGCCTTGCGGCGCAACCGCTGGGGATGCAGCCGGCACAGACGACGCAGACGACTGCGTGGCCGTGGATGCACGGTTTTGCTGCAGGTAACGCTGGTATTCAGGGCTTTGAGCACTGTCGCTATAGCCTGTGGGATTGGCCACAAACGTCATGCCAGCTGCATGCCACTGCTGCAAATCGGCCAGCACTTGTTCGCGGCTCAAGCCTGGGGCTGCATCGGGTGCAGAAACTGTTGGGGTACTTTGCGCATGGGCTGCCGCACTGCAACCCAATGCCAGCACAGCACATGCAAAAAATCGGTCAAACATTCAAAAACTCCTTCACTGACCTGAAGGCACCGGCGACGCCAGTGGCACTTCATGGGTAAGGAGTGTCGGCTGCACCGCCGCGGGTGTCTGTGCGTTTTCTCACGTTGAAGATGTAAAAACCGTAGCAAGCGCGGTATGAGCCATGCCAAGACGCCATACACCAAGCGGCCCAGCGGCCGTATTCACTGCGCCTCGGCCAGTGCAATCAAGCCATCCACATTGCACAGCACAATGCTGCGCCCCTGGCGCTGCAGCAAGCCCAGTCGCACCAGGCGCGACATCTCGCGCGCCACCTCTTCCCGGCTGGCACCCAAAAATGCAGCCAGACTGGCCTGTGTCGGACTCGGAGACAGCACCACCTGGTTGCCCACCACCCTTTGGCGCTGTGCCAGGCCCAGCAGCCGCATGTGCAGGCGGCTGCGGACATTCAATGTCCCCATATCCACCACACGCTCCACCAGCTGCCACAACAGGTCCGTGGCATTGTTCAAGATACCCAGCACAATGACAGAGTCCACCAGCAGCAGCGCTTCTGCCTCCGTTTTATCCAGAACGGTCAGCAACGTGGGCTCCGTCGCAACCACACGCATGGCACGCGGGATCGACGCCGTCTCCAGGGTATTGCCAAACAACTGCCCCGGAAAAAGCTCCCCCAGCAGCATCTCTTTACCCTGCACATTGGTACACGACACCTGCAACTGCCCTGACAGCAGCACATGCACCCTGGACTCATGAAATGGCGCGTTCACGACATCACCTGCCTCCAGGACACACCAGCGCATTTGCTGTGCCAGCACCTGCAAACGCGCCGTATCCAGGTGGGCGAAAGCAGGCACCGCACGCAACAACTGCCAGGACATGGTGGAACGGGGAGCAGACATCGTCAGACTTTCGAGCCTAGCGCTAGGGCGCACGCACGTCATTCGCCAAAGGCAGACCACGCATGGGGCGGCCATAAATACGCGCTACGCGTGCCTCCAGCGGCGGATGCGCATCCAGCCAGTGCTCCAGTTTGCTGCTGTGCGGCGTTTCCGCCAGCAGCATGTGTTGTACCAAGGGGTGGTTCAAGCCTGTGTGGCTGCGGTGATCGGCCTGCCAGCCACCCGCAAAACCCTGTGCCATGCGTCGCTGCGTCATCACCTTGCGCAGCACACCGCCCAAGGCATCGCGGCTGCGCGTCCACTGTACGGCGCGGGCATCGGCCAAGTATTCGCGCTGGCGCGAAACGGCCGCCTTGAGCAGTTGGCCGCTGAACCAGCCCACCCAGCCAGCCGCCATCACGGCATTGCCAAACCACCAGCCCAGCCCACCGCGTTCACGCAAACTCTCGCCAAAGTGGTAGACCAGCTCCAGCCCACTCACCATGCCAGCCAGCTGCATATTCAGACGCGTATCGCCTTCCTTGAGGTGGGACAGCTCATGCGCCACCAGCCCCTGCATTTCATCGCGCGAAAGATAGTCCAGTGCGCCCTGGGTCACGGCCACCACTGCGTCTTCATCGGTCCAGCCGGCCGCAAAAGCGTTGATCGCTTCCGCACGTGCCAGCACCACCACCAGGGGGGAGCGCATCTGCGCCGCCACACACATTTCCTGCACGATGTTGCAAAGCTGCTGTTCAGCCGGTGACTGCGCGGGCCGTGCTTCACGCGCACCGATGCGCTGCGCCAGCTTGTGCCCGCCTTCGCTGAGCTGCTCATAGGTCAGCCACCAGCCGCCCAGAATCAGAAACAAGGTCACCCCAATATTGACCGCGACAAAGCCCTTGGGATAGTCAAACTGCGCGAAAAGCAGCAGCCACGCCAGCGTCAGACCGCCGTGCACGGCGGCCAGTGCCAACACCACACAGAGGCCAAACAGCAGCAACAGCCAGCGCGTAGAGCGCCGTGCATCGGTTTGCCAATCCCAAAAACGCATGATGCAGGGAGCTGAACCTTAGAAACGCACCTGAGGTGCGCTGCGCTCTTGCGCATTCGTGGTCGATTGCAGCATGTCCTCGTGTGCAAAGCCCAGCAGGCGTGCGCACAGCAGATCCGGGAACTGGCTAGCTTTGTCGTTGAATTCCATGACCTGGTCGTTGTACGCCTGGCGCGCAAAACCAATGCGGTTTTCGGTGCTGGAAATTTCTTCGCTAAGGCGTTGCATTTGTGCATCGGCCTTCAGCTCGGGGTAGCTCTCCACCACCATCATGAGCTTGCCCAGATTGCCCCCCAGCGCCTGCTCAGCGGCTGACAAGGCGGCCAGCTCCTGCGCGCCGCGTGCATGATTGCGCAAAGCATCGCTGGCCTGCACCGCCTGGCCACGCGCACGCGTGACGGCTTCCAGCGTAGTGGCTTCATGCTGCATATAGCCGCGCGCCACTTCCACCAGGTTGGGGATCAGGTCATAACGGCGTTTGAGCTGCACATCAATCTGTGCCCATGCGTTTTCCACACGATTGCGCAACTGGCGCAGCCGGTTGTAAACCGCCACCGCCCACAAGGCCAGCGCCACCAGCGCCAGCAACACGACCCAGCCCATTGTTCCCATCTGCCTGCCCTCCTGATGTCTATCGAGTCAGAGCATGTTAAAGCACGATGAGAAAAAGACTCACACGCCTTTGTTGCGCATCCAGTCTGCGGTTTGCATAAAACTGGCTTTCAGGCGCGTCCGCAGCGCAGCGGGCACCTCGGTTTCGCACATGGCCTGGTCCATGCAAGCCACCCATTGGTCACGCTCCAGAATGCCGATGGAAAAAGGCATGTGGCGCATGCGCAGGCGTGGATGGCCAAAACGCTCGACAAAGTAGTCAGGGCCACCCAGCCAGCCGCACAGGAACCAGAATAGCTTCTGGCGTGCCTCCTCCAGCGTGCTGCCGTGGGCTGCGCGCAGCTCGGCGTAGCCGGGCTCCAGATCCATCAGATCGTAAAAGCGATCCACCAGGCGGCGCACCGGGGCTTCACCACCGATCCATTCAAAGGGCGTGTCGTAGGGAGGTTTTTCTTCAATCTGCATAGCACACAGCACTCACAACAAGCGGCCCACCCCAGATGGCAGGCCGTAAGAAGCTGCCAGTGTGCCAGCGGCAGCAAGGCAGCCGCTGCGCTGGGGTTAAGTGCGCTGCCCGCTGTGCCGTGGCGAATGCGGCGTCAAGCGCGTCGTGGCTTCTTGGCTTCGTACAGCGTCTGGCACTGGATGCAGCGCTTGGCCGAAGGAAAAGCCTGCAGCCGCGCCAGCGCGATGCCTTTGCCGCAATCGATGCATTCGCCATAGCTGCCGTCCGCCACGCGTTGCAGCGCGGCGCGCACATCCTGCAGCTCCTGGCGGTCGCGCATGATTTCGGCGTGCCGCACTTCACGGTCGGACGTGTCGCGCGTCTGGTTGGCATCCGGCTCACGCGGCAAATCCTCCGCGTCCTCGGCCTGCTGTTCTGTCTCGTCGTCGGCAGCTTCTATTTCTTGCAGCAATTGTTTTTCACGCTGCAGCAAGGTGTTTTGAAGGGCCTGGATCTGGGTGTGTGTCAATGTGCTCATGAACCCAGCATGCGCCTGCAATGCACATGTGGCAATGGGAACAGCACGCGTGTGCACGTCATCCTGCTTTAACGCAAGGATTTGATAAAAAAGAAGAGCATCCAGCACTTACCCACAAATCACTTCAAAGTGTTTGATAGACAAAACAAAGCCATCACGCAGGCTAGCCGCTCACTTTTTTAATTCATCTACTCTGCTGTCGCGCGCAAACTGTGCATCACCGGGCGCTGCAACACTTCACGCAGTCCCCACCAGCCGGCCAGCCAGGCCAGTGTTGCCCCCGCTAGAGCACCAGCCAAAGGCACCCACCACGCGGCCGTCCAGGCAAATTCAAACACCCAGCGCGCCAGGGCCCAGCCAACCGCCATGGCGACCACGCTGGCCAAAAAACCGGCCAGCAGGCCCACACCCACCAGCTCTGCCCGCTGCACCTGGCGCAGCAACCGGCTTTGCGCCCCCATGGCGCGCATGATGGCGTACTCCCGCGCACGCTCCTCGCGTGTGGCCGTCACCGCTGCGAACAGCACCACCAGACCAGCCACCAGCGTGAAGGCAAACAGCAGCTCCACCGCACGGATCACCTGATTGAGCACGCGCTGCACCTGGGCAATGGTGCTGTCCATATCCACATTCGTCACATTGGGGAATTGGCGCAGCAGCGCGTTGTCGAACCCAGTCTGTAGCGGTGCGCGGTAGGCCGCCATATAGGTGGCGGGCACATCCGGGACCTGCGCCACAGGAAAGAGAATAAAGAAATTGGCCCGCATGCTGCCCCAGTCCACCTTGCGCAGACTGGTCACACGCGCACTGTGGCGCATGCCGCCAATGTCAAACTCCAGGGCATCGCCCAGCTGCAGGCCCAGCGTCTTGGCAATGCCTTCTTCCACGCTGGCACCCTCGGCCTCACCGCTGTGCCACGCGCCAGCCACCACCCGGTTTTTGGCAGGCAGCTGCGCCGTGCTGGAGAGGTTGAACTCCCGATCGACCATGCGCTGGGCGCGCTCATTGACATAGTCGTCCGGCGATACGGCCCGCCCATTGACCGCGACAAGCCGCCCGCGAATCATGGGATACCAGTCGTAATGCGACACCCCGGCTGCGCGCAAATGCGCCTGAAAAGCCTCGGCCTGATCCGGCATGATGTTGATCACAAAGCGGTTAGCCGCATCCTGTGGTGTCGCCTGGCGCCAACTGCTGACCAGGTCTGTGCGCAGCAGCGCCAACAGCACCAAAGCCAGCAGCCCCACAGCCAGGCTGCTGACCTGCACCACCACATAGCCCGGCCTTGCAGCCAGCTGGCGTGTGGCCAAAAGCAGCCAGCGCGGCGCACCCGCCTTGGGCATGGCACGGCGCAGCAGTTGCACGGCCAGCCAGGCCAGTCCCGCAAACGCCAGCGTGGCCACGGCAAAGCCTCCAACGGCAATCCCGCCCAACGCTGCATCGCGGCTCACCGCCATCAGCAATGCAGCAAAGCCCAGCACCCCCACCAGCAACACACCCGCAGAGGCAGGCCGAATTCCCCCCACATCGCGGCGCAGCACGCGCAGCGGCGGCACCTGTGCCAGCTGCAGCACGGGGGGCAGGCCAAACGCCAGCAACAGCGTCATGCCCATCCCCACCCCAAAGCCCACGGGCCAAAGGTTGGGCGCCGGCAAACCATCGGCCACCAGCCCAGCCAGCAGCCACACAAAACCGTGGTGCACAGCCCAACCCAACGCCACGCCCAGCACACTGGCGAATAAACCCACCAGTGCAAACTCCAGCGTGTACGCTGCGGCGATGGTGCGCTGGCTCAAGCCCAGCACGCGCAACATGGCCGCCGTATCCAGATGGCGCTGCGCAAACGCGCGCGCCGCCAGCGCCACAGCCACCGCCGACAGCAAGGCCGCCAGCAGCGCCACCAGACTCAGGAACTTCTCGCCGCGCTCAAGCGTGCGGCGCATCTCGGGACTGCCGCTTTCCAGCGTTTCCACACGGCGGCCACCGCGGCCATGCTCACCAACTTGTGCTTTGGCCCACTCCAGATAACGCGCCAGTGCGGGGGGCTGATCCCCGGCCACCGCCAAACGCCAGGTGATGCGGCTGGCGGGCTGCACCAGGCCTGTGGCCACCAAGTCCTGGACATGAATCATCACGCGCGGTGCAAAGCTCATGAAACCTGCACCCCGATCAGGCTCGGCGGTCAGCAGTTGTGCAATGCGCAAGCTGGTATCGCCCAGCAGCAAGGTATCGCCCACCTGCAACTCCAGCGCCGCCAGCAAAGCCGCATCCACCCAAGCCTGCCCAGCAGCGGGGATCTGATCAGTGGGCGCATCCGCTTGCCCCGCAGCAGCAGCCACACGCAGTTGCCCGCGCAGGGGGTAACCCGGCTCCACGGCCTTCAAGGCGATCAGGCGCGCATTGCCACCGCGCTCGGGCGTGGCACGCGCCATGGTGGGAAAGCTCAGCGTCGTGGCATGGCGCAGTCCTTCTTGTTGTGCCTGCTGCACAAAGGCCTGCAACTGCGCGTCATGGCTGGCAATGACCACATCCCCACCCAGCAGCTGCTGGGCATCGCGCGCCAGCCCGGCCTCCAGCCGGTTGGCAAAAAATGCCACCGATGTCAGCGCTGCCACCGCCAGGGCCACCGCCACCCACAGCAGGCGCAGCTCACCTGCACGCGCATCGCGCCACAGCGTGCGCCACCCCAGTTGCAAAAAGCTCATCGTCATGAGCGACACATTAACCGATGCAGGTGCTATCACTTTCCACGCAGACCCTTGAGCAAACCCGCACTGAAATCATTTGCAATGCGTTTGATATTTTTTCCCCTGCGCCCGACTCACGGGTAAACCCCTTATGTCGCGTGCACGTCCATCGCGACGATGGCCCTCCTTCAACATAACTTTTAAAAATCGAGAGGAGAGAGTCACCATGGTTTGGCAACAAATCTACGACCCGATGGGCAATATGTGGATCTCCACATTGCTGGCCGCCATTCCTGTGGTGGTCATGCTGGTGGGCTTGGGCTTTTTGCACATGAAAGCCCACATCGCTGCAGGAGCAGGCTTGATCGCCGCGCTGCTGATCGCAGTTTTCGTCTACAGCATGCCTGCCGACATGGCCGGCCGCGCTGCGTTGTTTGGTGGTTTCACCGGTCTGCTGCCGATTGGCTGGATCGTGCTGAACATCATCTTCCTGCACCAGCTGACCGAGCAAAACGGCAGCTTCAAGGTGCTCCAGGACTCGCTGTCCGGCATCACGGAAGACCGCCGCATTCAGTTGCTGCTGATCGCCTTCTCGTTTGGTGCATTCTTTGAAGGTGCTGCCGGCTTCGGCACCCCCGTGGCCGTGACCGCCGCCATCCTGATCGGCCTGGGCTTTTCGCCGCTGGCCGCTTCGGGCCTGTCGCTGATCGCCAATACCGCCCCTGTGGCCTTCGGCGCGCTGGGTACGCCCGTGATCACACTGGCCAAGGTGCACGGCTACGATTTGATGGAAGTGACCGCCATGATTGGCCGCCAGCTGCCGTTCTTCTCGGTGCTGGTGCCGTTCTGGCTGATCTGGGCCTTTGCTGGCCGCAAGGGCATGATGGAAATCTGGCCCGCCATTCTGGTGGCCGGCGTGTCGTTCGCCATTCCCCAGTACCTGGTCTCCAACTTCATGGGGCCTGAGCTGGTGGACATCATCGCGGCCCTGGTGTCGATGATCTCCCTGGTAGGCTTTCTGCGTGTCTGGCAGCCCAAGAAGATCTGGACCTCGGCCGCCATTCGCGGCAAGGACATCAGCGCTTCGGAAATCAAGCCCGCCCAGCCCCGCGTGCAGCACAGCAAGAGCGCACTGATTGCCGCCTGGACGCCCTGGGTCATCCTGTCCGTATTTGTGTTCATCTGGGGCATGCCTCCCGTGAAGGCCTGGCTGAACTCGCTGTTCGCGCCGTCCTTCCCCATGGTTGGCCTGCACAACATGATTGAGAAGATGCCCCCAGTGGTGGCTGGCCCGACCAAGGAAGGTGCCGTCTACGTGCTGAACCTGCTGTCGGCCACCGGTACCGCCATCTTGTTGGCCGCCATCGTCAGCGCATTCGTCATGAAGTACAACCCGATCAAGATCGTGGCGACCTTCTTCAAGACCATCTGGCTGGTGCGCTACTCGCTGCTGACCATTGTGCTGATGCTGGCCCTGGGCACGCTGACACGCTACTCCGGCACCGACACCACACTGGGTCTGGCCTTTGCCAAAACCGGCATCCTCTACCCCTTCTTTGGCACTTTGATGGGCTGGCTGGGCGTGGCACTGACCGGCTCCGACACGGCATCGAACGTGCTGTTCGGTGGCATGCAAAAGGTGGCTGCCGAGCAGCTGGGCCTGTCGCCCAACCTGATGGGCGCCGCCAACAGCTCCGGCGGCGTGATGGGCAAGATGATCGATGCCCAGTCCATCGTGGTGGCTTCGACCGCGACCCGCTGGTTCGACCATGAAGGCGACATCCTGCGCTATGTGTTCTTCCACTCGATCGCGCTGGCCTGCTTGATGGGCATCTTCGTGACGCTGCAAGCCTATGTCTGGCCCTTCCACCTGATGGTGAACTGACCCCTTGCGGCCTAGCGCCGCCATGGTCAGCCCATAAAAAAGCCGCATGCCCTTTCCGGGGCGTGCGGCTTTTTTGTTGCAGTGGCTGGCGGTGGTACCCACGAGCCAGCGGCTGCAGTTAAGGGGCGACCATGGGTCGCCCCAACACGGCGGGGGGCTGGCGCTCATAGTCCGTGGTGGGTGCTGTATCCAGGCCCTGGGATGACCAGTCTTGCATCCAGCGGTCCAACTCATCGCCCGACGGCGCCGCAGGCGTTGACGCACTGGGCTGCGCCTGCGCAGGCAATGCCGGGGTGGATTCTTCAATCGCGCCGTTCGAAGGCTCAGCAGGAGAAAGCTGAGCGGGCGGCGGTGCCACCGGTGGCGTGTGCGGCACATGGCGCACAGGCGCCTTGGGGGCATCTTCCTGCGGCGCAGCATCGTCTCCCCACCAGCGGTTCATTCGGCTGCGCACACCGTCAGCCAGCGTGGCCCACCAGTGCGAGGACTCGGGCTGCGTGAAGCGCGCCTGGCGCTCCAGGTCTTTGCGGCGCAGGACCTGGGCGGTGAAATCCCCCACCATGGGCAATGCACTGCGTGCACCCTGGCCCCAGTAATCGCTGCGCAGCGTGATCCGCGCATCATTGAAACCCGCCCAAGCACCCGCCACCAGGTGGGGGTGCATCAAAATAAACCATCCATCGGCATTGTTCTGTGTGGTGCCGGTTTTGCCTGCCACATCGTCCTTGATGCCAAAACGCTGGCGTATGGCTCGGCCCGTGCCCTTGTTCACCACGCCACGCAGCATATCGACCAGCGCATAACTGTCTTCCAGCGACATGGCCTTTTCCGCCGCAAAAGGGGCAAACTCCGCCAAGACCTTGCCACGGCGATCTTCAATGCGCGTGACCATCAGCGGCGATCGGTACTGCCCGCCACGCACCAGGCTGCCATAAGCGTTGGTCATCTCCAGCAGCGTCACCGGGCTCACCCCCAGCGCCAAGGCAGGCACGGCATCCAGGTGGCTGGCACGCACCCCCAGGTTGCGCGCCAAGCGCGCCACTTGTGCAGGCCCCACCTCTTGCATCAGTTGGGCCGTGATGGTGTTCTTGGAATAGGCCAGGGCATCCCGCAGTGGCATGCTTTGCCCCGAAGGGGGGCCTGCATCTGTCGGGCGCCAGACTTCACCACCAGGCAGTGCAATTTCCACGGCGGTATCCACCCGCTCATCGTCGGGCGACAAGCCCTCCTGCAAGGCCGCGCCATACACGAACGGTTTGAAGGTAGAACCAGGCTGGCGGCGTGCCTGCTGCACATGGTCATAGGCATCGACCGCGAAGTCACGGCTGCCTACCCACGCACGGATCGCTGCAGTTTCAGGGTCCATCGCCACAAAACCCGCCTGCATGCGTGTTTTGTCCTGGCGCAACTGCTGCATAAAGGTTTTGTCCTTCAGCAGCGTTTGCAGCGCTTCCTCCGCACTGCGCCCTTGATCGCGCAGCACAGCATAGTCGCGGCTTTCGCGCACCAGTCCCTGCACGAGAGGGTTGTCCGCATGCCAACCGTCACGCTTGCCCCAGTTGGTATTGGCAATCGCCTGCAGCGATTGGGTGTGGGTGCGTACAGCCTGATTGGCCACGGCCTGCATGCGTGCATCCAGCGTGGTGTGTACGACCAGTCCATCGGTATAGATGTTGTAGCCGTTGCCATCTGCCCAATCAATCAACCACTTGCGCACTTGCTGGGCAAAGTGAGGCGCAATGCCCGTGGGAACGTCCTGGCGCTCAAAGTCCAAGGTCAGTGGGCGCTTTTTCAGGCGCTCGAACTCTTCGGGCGACAGCACCTCGCGCTTGACCATCTGTGCCAACACCGTGTTGCGCCGCTCCACGGCCCGCTGCGGATTGCGCACCGGGTTGTAGTAGCTGGTGCCTTTGAGCATGCCCACCAGCGTGGCTGCCTCAACCACCGACAGCTTGGCCGCAGGCTTGTCAAAGTAAGTGCGCGCCGCCATCTCAATGCCCCAGGCGTTATAGAGAAAGGGCACCGTGTTGAGGTACGTCTCCAGAATTTCTTCTTTGCTGTAGAGCGCCTCGATCTTGAACGCCGTGATCGCTTCCTTGAGCTTGCGGTTCAAACTGGCAGCCCGGCCAATTTCTTCGGGATACAGATTGCGCGCCAGTTGCTGCGTCAGCGTGGAGCCGCCCTGCAAATCCCCTTGCAGCGAAAAAAAGGCCGAAGACGCCGTGCGCCGCCAGTCCATGCCATGGTGTTCGTAGAAACGGTGGTCTTCGGTCGCGATCAACCCTTTGATCACCGCCGGTGCCACCTGGTCCAGCGTGACCCACAAGCGATTGCTGCGCTTGAAAATGGCCAGTTCTTTGCCATCGGCTGAAAGCACCTGGGCAGGTTGCTCCAGCTTGGCCTTGCGAATATCGCTGATGCTGGGCGTAAACGGGATCAGCAGCAGTACATACAGCAGACCTGCGGCAGGCAGCGCCACAGCCCATTGCCAGCGCCACGCCCGCAAACGCTGCCACAGCGGTTGCATGCGCACCGCAGCAGCTCGCCCGTGCGGCGCCATGGCCACACGCAGGTGCTGGTAAGAGACCACCATGCGCTGGCGCATGGCTTGGAAGGCTTGGCGCACAGCGCCACGGCGGTTGTCTGGCTGAAGATCTTGCACGGTCAAAGGCTGGCCTCACAGCCAGCACCACACACAAAGTCGCACAGCATGCCGCATCCGGCAAAAATCTGCCGGCCGCTGTGTGCTAAACAGTGGTGGATGCTTGGCGTTGCAACACTTGTCCGGGCCGCGCTCCCGTGCAGGTTTGTCTTTCATAGACTGCCTGACCGTTGACCAGCACGCACTCAATCCCCGCCGCGGCCTGCTTGGGCTGCTCGTAAGTGGCCGTGTCTTGGACGGTGACTGCGTCAAACACGGTCACATCGGCAAACTGCCCGGGGGCCAACAGACCGCGCTCCTGCAGGCCAAATACCTGGGCCGTCAATCCGGTCATCTTCCATACGGCGGTTTCCAGAGGGAACAAACCGACATCGCGGCTGTAGTGCCCCAACACACGTGGGAAAGTGCCCCACAGACGCGGGTGTGGCTGCTCGCCCGTGGGAATGCCATCAGAGCCAATCATGGTGGGCTCAAAGGCCAGAATGCGCTGCACATCGGCCTCATCCATGCTGAAGTAAATCGCGCTGGCCGGCTGCAAACGCTGGGAGGCTTCAGCCCGGGACACGCCCCATGCCAAGGCGATGTCCGCCAGCTCTTTGCCCCGCAGCTCCGGGTGGCTAGCGCTGGAGGCAATCACCACCTTGCCCTGCAGGCGTTCCTCATCCAGGTGCAGCATGGTGGAGCTGGCGTTGTAGGGGTAACAGTCCAGCGATACACACTGGCACTGCATCTGCTGCGCAATGCGCGCCAGCGTCTCGGTGGATTTGCCAAAGTTGGCCTCACGCATGTGCTTGTGGTGCGAGAGCAGTACCGGTGTATCCACCGCAGCGCCAATCGAGAAGGTTTCCTCCACGGCTTCCATGCAGGCTTCGGCTTCATTGCGGATGTGGCTGACATACAAGGCCTGACGCGCGCCCAGCGGGCGTGAGACGCCAATCACTTCTTCGGTGCTTGCTGCGGCCGAAGGCGGATAGTAGGTCCCCGTGGACATGCCCACCGCACCGGCATCCAGCGCTTCTTCCAGCAACTGCTGCATGGCCACTATTTCTTGTTCGCTGGCCGTGCGCCCCAGATCGTCCATGGTCAACACGCGCAAATTGGCGTGCCCGACCATGGGCACCACATTCACGGCACTGGGGTTGGCCTGCAAGGCTTGCACATAACCCTTGAAGGTTGGAAAGCACAGGCTGCCGTCACCCAGCAAATTCAGGGGTGCAGGCAGGGACTGCCCCTCGCGCATGGGGGCCAGACTGATACCGCAGTTACCCGTGACCACGGTGGTCACCCCCTGCGAGACTTTAAAGACCATGTCCGGCTGGCACAGCACGGCATGGTCATCGTGGGTGTGGGCATCAATAAAGCCGGGGGCAACGATTTTTCCACGCGCATCCACATGTTTTTTCGCCAGCTGGCCTTGCAGATTGCCCATGGCCACAATGCGATCCCCCTGGATCGCTACATCGGCCTTAAAGCGCGGGCGCTTGCTGCCGTCAATGACTTCACCGCCTTCAATCAACACATCCCACATTTTCTCGTCCATTCCTCATCTCCCGCTCAGGTGCCTGCAACGCCATGACAAAGAGGGCCAAGGCCCTCTTGCTTGCAACGCTTATTCGATCTTGGCTCCACTGGCCTGAACAATGCCCTTCCAGGTGGAGCGCTCGCTCGTGAGCAAATTGGCGAAGGCGGCGGAAGTGCCTCCCAGCGGCTTGAACGCGATCTTTTCCAGCTGCTCCTGCACCTTGGGGTCGGACAGCACGGCATTCATCTCCTGGTTCAGGCGCTGCACGACAGCGGCGGGGACACCAGCTGGCATAACCAAACCACCCCATGCACGAACTTCAAAATTGGGCAGCCCAGACTCTGCCACCGTGGCCAGATCAGGCTTTGAAGGCAAACGTGTCTTGGAGGTCACGGCCAAGGCCTTGACGCGCTGGCTCTCAGCCATGGGACCAACCGAGGCGATGTTATCGATCAGCACATCGGCATTGCCAGCTGCGATGTCGTTGATTGCCTGGGGGGCGCCTTTGTAAGGAACATGCAGAGCGTCAATGCCCGCTTGCACCTTGAACATCTCTGCGCCAAGGTGTCCGGAGGTCCCGTTGCCACCCGAGGCGAAGCTGAGCTTGCCAGGGTATTTTTTCGCGTAGTCCACCAGCTCCTGCACGCTATTGACAGGCAGTTTGGGGGAGACCACGAGCAAGCTGTAAGTCGACACCAGACCGATGACAGGCAACAACTGCTCAGGCTGGTAAGGCAAGGTTTTGAACAGGAACTGGTTGGTGGCCAGCGTGGCATTGTTGCCATAGGCCACGGTATAGCCATCGGGTGCGGCTTTGGCCAGCGCTTGCATACCGATGTTGCCACCAGCGCCTGGCTTGTTCTCAATAATCACCGGCTGCCCCAAACGCTGGGACAAAGCATTGGACAGCAGGCGCATCACAATGTCGGGGCTACCACCAGCGGCGGCAGGAACAATCACGGTCAACGGGCGGGTGGGCCAGTCTGCTGCGTGAACGGCCACACAGCTGGTCAACGCGACGACCATGCCAGTCAGAGAGCGCAAAAAGGTTTTTTTCACAGTGTTAACTCCGGGTAAAGGAGAACGGCATCAAGCCGTTCAAAAGCAGACAGCAGGCCTTGCAGCACATCTCGGGGCGTAGCGTCCCCTGCCGACTTGCAGCATCTCAAGGCATTCACAGCCACTGTCGAGAAAAGAAAAAGTGTCAGGCGCTGGTGGTGCGTGCCTGCCAAGCACTGCAAGCGGCCACGACATCGGCCAATCCCACACCGACAGACTTGAAGACCACGATGTCTTCAGGACTGCGTCGCCAGGCTTGCTCACCACGGTACAAGGCGGGCAAATCCACCACGTCTGCGTCCGTCAGCGTCTGGCTGCTCAACGCTTGCACCACCTCGCCAGCCTCGTTCAGGCTTTGGGGGCGCCACTCCACCAGCAAACGACCCGCGCGTGCAAACGTGGTGTTGTCCAGCTCCGAGCCATTGGGCAAGCTGGTCCCCATGGCGACGACCACGGCACCCGGTTGGAGCCAGGCCCCATCAAACACCGGCACTTTGGAGCGTGAAGCCGTGACCACCACATCCACCCCCTGTACCGCCTCTTGCGGGGTGGTCAGCCGCGCCTTGACCTGCATTTGTTGCCCGAAAGACTGCACCCATGCTGCATCGCCTGCTGGATCGACAAGCACACTTCGTCCAGCGCCAGCTCCTCACACAGCACCTGGGCCTGGGTACGGCCCTGCAAACCGGCGCCAAACACTGCCAGCTTGCGTGGCACAGCACCGCCCTGCGTTGCTTTGCGCACCACCAGTCGCGTCAGCGCAGCGGTGCGAAAGCGCGTCAACTCGTTCGCCTGCATCACCGCCAAGGGCTGGCGCGTGGCCGTATCAAACAGGTTGACCAAAAATGTGAACTACCCTTCTACGGTGGTGTAGGACTTCACGGCAGCCACGTTGCGTGCCTGCCAAATACCGCCCATGGTGCTCAATTTGGCGGCGCCACAATCCACACGGTGCCGGGCCTGAATGCAGGCTTTACCGTCAGCCAAGTCCTGCAATGCCGCATCCAGCTCATCTACCAGCACCGCATGCTGCAACAACTGGCCAATTTCTTCATCACTCATCAACACAGGGCTGTGCACCATCTAAATTCCACTTTCTATAGCACTTAAGGGTTGCTGCTCAAAGGCAAGACGGCATTCATGCCAAATCCGTGCCAAGCACCACAGTGCAAAATTTAGGGCCAAGTGCCTGCGCTGACAAACCAAAGATTCTCATCCCAGCATGAATTAAATTGATACCTCACCACAGCGGTGCATGAATCACCACAGGCGAACCGTTCATGCACCATGCAGGGGATTGCTGCAGGTCACAGCATGCTTTCTGGGTATTACCGGCTTTCCAGCGCGCAGCGGCGTTCCCAGGCTGCACTGCAGCGATGCTCAAGCCGCCATCTCAGACAGGCGCATCTGCTCCAGCCATTGGCTGAATTTGCGCAGTGCAGGCTGTTCGGCTTTCCAGGAAGGCAAGCGCAGGTAATAGGCTTTGGGCGAGCGCCAGGTGATGGGCGACAGGCACTGCAACTGGCCCGTCTGCACGGCCGCTTCTGCCATATAGGCCGGCAGCAGGGCAATGCCCAGGCCTGCGATGGCGCCGTTGAGCCCCATCGAGAGCAAGTCATACCGTGCACCTTTGAGGGTGTGCCAAGGGCCTACCAGCTCACTGAGCTGCGCTTGCTCCAGCCAGCCGGACCACGCCTCCATCAACGTGGTCTGGTGAATCAATGGAACCGCTTGCAACAGTTGGGGCAAGTTCCAAGGTGCATGCTGCTCCAAGCACAGGGGCGAGGCATAGGGCCGCAGCAACAAATCAGAGACTTTGTACGCATTCAGCCCCTCTTCTTCCCCGCTGCAGTACTCAATCGCAGCATCGTGGCGCAGGGCCGCAAAATCCACTGCGCCAAGATGCATGGAAATATTGAGTGTGACTTCGGGGTGCTGCGCCAGAAACCCTGCCAGGCGGGGCATCAGCCAGTAAGTACCAAAACTTGAGGCCGTGCTCAGATTGAGCATGCCGCCCTTGGCCCCCTGCATGCGCAGGTTGTGTGTGGCCCGCTCGAGTTGCTGCAAGGCGCTGCAAACCTCGCGCCAGTAGGCCGTACCGGCATTGGTCAGCTGCAGGCCATTGCGTTTGCGCTCAAACAGCTGCACCCCTAGCTCTTCTTCCAGCTTCAAAATCTGGTGGCTGACCGCACTTTGCGTCAGGTGCACCTCTTGGGCCGCCCGCGTGAAGCTGCACCAGCGCGCGCTGGCATCCAGACAGCGCAACGCCGTCATGCTGGGCAGGCTGCGCCCCAAAGGTGTCACCACATCAAAAGCGGGCATAGCGGGTATTTTTTCCAAAAGGTCGATCCATGCGTTGAATACAAGCAGCGCGCCATCGTAGGGCATGGACGAAAAAAAGCGGCACGCTCATCGGAGGTGCCGCTCTTTGCAAAATACATGCCCCGCAGGGCTGCGCATCAGGTGTTCTTGCTGATGGTGATGGTGGGGAACTTAGCCGAGAAGTCCTTGGCCTTCAAGGCAATCTTCACCGCCACGTCACGGGCCAGCTTTTTGTAGATCTGTGCGGCTTCGCTGTCGGGCGCAGCCACCACGGTGGGCTTGCCGCTGTCTGCCTGCTCGCGGATTTCCATGGACAAGGGCAACGCGCCCAGGAAGTCCATATTCCATTCCTGCGCCAGCTTCTTGCCGCCATCTTGGCCAAAGATGTGCTCCACATGGCCGCAGTTGCTGCACACGTGCATGGCCATGTTCTCCACCAGGCCCAAGATGGGCACGCCCACCTTTTCGAACATCTTGATGCCCTTGCGCGCGTCCAGCAGCGCAATGTCCTGCGGTGTGGTCACGATGACCGAGCCGGTCATGGGCACCTTCTGGCTCAGCGTCAGCTGAATGTCGCCGGTGCCTGGTGGCAGGTCGATGACGAGGTAATCCAGGTCTTTCCAGTTGGTGGAACGCAGCATCTGCTCCAGCGCCTGCGTGGCCATGGGGCCGCGCCAGATCATGGCTTCGTTGGGATTGTTCAGCAGCAGGCCGATGGACATCAGCTGCACGCCATAGTTCTCCAGCGGCTCCATGGTCTTGCCGTCAGAGCTCTCAGGCTTGCCATTCACGCCAAACATCATGGGCACGCTGGGGCCGTAAATATCGGCATCCAGCACGCCTACGCGGGCGCCTTCGGCCGCCAGTGCCAGCGCCAGATTGGCCGTGGTGGTGGACTTGCCCACGCCGCCCTTGCCCGATGCCACGGCAATGATGTTCTTGACGCCAGGCAACAGCTGCACGCCACGCTGCACCGCGTGCGATTGCACCTTGGTGTAGACGTTGGCCGAGACGTTCTCCACGCCTGCCACGGTCTTGGCCGCAGCGATCAATTGCTTGCGCAGCTCGGGGATGATGCTCTTGGCCGGGTAACCCAGCTCCACATCAAACGCCACGTCGCCACCGCTGATCTGCACATTACGCACAGCGCGGGAGCTCACAAAATCGGTGCCTGCATGGGGGTCGATAACGCTGGCCAGCGCGGCCAACAGGCCTTGTTCAGTGAGGGACATGGTTATTTTTACTTGTAGCGGTGTCTGAGAAAATGAGCCGTCTAGTCTATCGAAGCCCTTCAACCCATGCCGGGTGCGGGCTCTTGTATTTGGGGCCGCTGCTGCGCCCCCGCCTGTCTGTGAAAGATCTGCCTGCCATGAAATTCAAAATGGCCGAAAACTCCCTGTTTGCCATCCTGCTGCGCTCGCGCTGGTGGATCAGCTTTATCGTTGGTGCCGGCTGGGCCTTGCTGGCCGCTGCCCTGGTGCCACAGCCCTACAAGATTGTGGCCATCCTCGGCTCGCTGCCGTTTTGGGCGCTGGGCTTTGTCGCTTTTGTGCGCCAATACGACCAGCCCACCCCGCTGCAGCAGCAAGCGCTGCTGGAAGATGCCGCCAGCAAAAACTGGAGCGAATTCTCCAATCACTTGGAGAGTGCCTGGAAGGTGGAGGGCTATGCCGTCAGCCGCTGCCAGGATCCAGCCGCTGACTTTGTGCTGCAACGCCAGGGCAAAACCACGCTGGTGGCGGCCAAACGCTGGAAAGCAGCCTCCCACGGTGTGGAGCCACTGCGCGCCCTGCACCAGGCAATGGCAGCCCATGGGGCCCAGGAATGCGCCTATGTCTGCATTGCCCCGCTACAAGACACCGCGCAGCGTTTTGCGGATGCCGAGCACATTGCCGTGCTCAGCCAGCTGACGCTGGCCACGCTGCTGCAAAAGCCTTTGATGGCGCAGCCAGAGTAAGCTGTACGCTTTCAATTAAAGAGCGGCTAGCGCTTGAATAGACTGGGTTTCAGCAACAAAACATGTTGAAACCCACTATTCACCAGCGCTAGCCGCTCTTTTTTATTCCAAAATATTTCAAACAGTTACTGTTATTGATGCGCATCAAGGTATTTGAAAGCGCCAAGCCCTAAGTTCAGGCCCCTTGTCGCTGCTCAACCGCCCACCTGCCCATGCCCGCATCCCTGCAACTGCGCTCTTTGAAGCTGCGCCTTCTGCTGCCTTATGCGGCGCTGATTGTGGTGCTCACCACCATCATCGGCGGCATCACCTATATGGCGGGTGCGCGCACGGTGACCAACCTCTCGGACCACATGCTGCGCGAGATGGCGGCACGCATGCGCCAGGACATTCAGCACCACGTCAGCGGCTCTGCCGCCGTGCTGGAGGCCGCTTTTCCCAGCGGCATGGCCGCACCAGCCGACATCCGCAGCGACTGGCGCGGCCTGCGCAGCCGCCTGTGGGCCGCGACGACGCTGCACCCGCGCACCAACAACTATGTGTACTACGGCAACATCAACGGCCAGGGCGTGGGGCTCAAACGCCTGCCCGATGGCACGGCCGAGCTGCGCGTGCGCGCCGAATCCGACCAGCACCGGCGCTACTACAGCCTGCCGCAAATAGATGGGGAACAGCGCTTTCTGCGCACCGAACGCGCCATGTTTGACCCGCGCAACCGCCCCTGGTTTCAGCTGGCGTCCCGTGTTGATCACCACACCTGGACGTCGGTGTACATCGACTTTGGCATCAAAGACCTGGTGCTCACACGCGCACGCCGCGTACTCAATGCCCGTGGCGATTTTGAAGGCGTGGTGGCCACCGATGTCTCGCTGCGCGCGCTCAACGATGTGGTCGACGAGCTGGGCCGCAGCATCCAGGGCCTGGCCTTTGTCGTCGAGCCCAGTGGCGATCTGGTCGCCATCTCCGGCATGCGCAATGTGCGCTTTGCCGATGCCGGCCGCATTGAACGCGTGACCACCCACACCGGGGGCAACGCGCTGGCCAACAGCATTTACCTGCAAATCCGCAACGACTTCAACCCACCACCGCCTGCCGCAGACAGCGAGCGGACCGACTTTCTGGCCAATGTCCACAGCCTGCAGATGCACGATGCTGACGGCAACCCCTTGCATGTGGCCTATGTGCGCGTCACCGATGAGGCGGGCCTGGACTGGATGGCCGCTGTTGCCGTGCCGCGCGCCACGCTGCTGGCCGACGTCTCGCGCCTGGTGGAATGGGTCATGCTGGCGGGTGCCCTGTGCCTGCTGCTGGCGCTGGCCATCGGCATGCGGCTGTTTGGCCGTGTGGCGGACGATGTGCGCGGCCTGTCCAACGCCGTCAAGCGCGTCGGCCAGGGCGACATCAGCTCGTCGTTTGAAACCCAGCGCAACGATGAAGTGGGTGAGCTGGCGCGCAACTTCAGCCACATGCGCCACGAGTTGTTCACCGACCGGCTCACCGGCGTGGCCAACCGCAGCGCCTTGCAGCATGTGCTGACCGGCTTGATGGACCGCCCCCCCGCCCATGCCGCCCCCTTCGCGCTGCTGTTCATCGACCTGAACCTGTTCAAGCCCCTGAATGACCGCTGGGGCCACGACAACGGGGACCGGGCCCTGACCGAAGTGGCGCAGCGTCTGCGCAGCCACATCCGTGCGGACGACCATGTGGCCCGCCTGGGTGGCGATGAGTTCGTGGTGGTGCTGCGCGGCGTGGACAGCCTGGCCGCAGCCAGCGCCACCAGCGCCAAACTGACCGAGCTGATCAGCACCCCGCTCACCACGCTGCAAGGCGTTCCGGGGGACACCGTGGTGCACCTGGGGGCCAGCATCGGCATTGCGCTGTACCCGTACGATGCGCAGGACGTGCAAAGCCTGCTCAAGCATGCCGACCAGCAGATGTATGCACAAAAAGCCTCAAGACCCTTAACAGATAAGCGCTAGAAGCTACAAAAATAAAAGCACCCGCAATGGCATAGCCGCATTTGCTGCACAGACGTGCTGGGGCTTCTAAAATCACGGGTTGCTTTCCATTGCCTACGAGAAGACCCCCCTCATGTCCCAACGCAAGATTTTCGCCACCACCGCACTGCCGTATGCCAACGGCAACTTCCACATCGGCCACATCATGGAATACATCCAGGCCGACACCTGGGTGCGTGCGCAGCGAATGCAGGGCAACGCGGTCAACTTCGTCGGCGCCGATGACGCGCACGGCGCGCCCATCATGATTGCCGCTGAAAAAGCGGGCAAAACGCCCCAGCAGTTTGTGGCTGACATTGCCGCTGGCCGCAAGCAGTACCTCGACGGCTTCCACATTGCCTTCGACAACTGGAGCAACACCGACAGCCCAGAAAACCACGAGCTGTCCAAGCAAATCTATCTGGATTTGAAGCAAGCCGGTTTCATTGAAACCCGCACCATCGAACAGTTCTTCGACCCCGAGAAGAACATGTTCCTGCCCGACCGCTTCATCAAAGGCGAGTGCCCCAAGTGCCACGCCAAGGACCAGTACGGCGACAACTGCGAAGTCTGTGGTGCCGTTTACGCGCCGACTGACCTTATCAATCCTTTCTCGGCCTTGTCGGGTGCCAAGCCCGAAATGCGCACCTCCGAGCATTTCTTCTTCAAGCTCTCCGACCCACGCGCTGTTGAGTTCCTGAAGGAATGGACGCAAAACGGCAAGCACGTGCAGCCCGAAGTGGCCGCCAAGGTCAAGGAATGGTTTGGCGTGCGCACCAACCCCGATGGCACGACCAGCGAAGGCCTGGACGACTGGGACATCTCGCGCGACGCACCGTATTTCGGTATTGAAATCCCCGATGCACCCGGCAAGTACTTCTATGTGTGGCTGGATGCGCCCGTGGGCTACCTGGCATCGCTGAAGAACCTTTTAAATAAGCGCGGTGAAGACTTCGACGCCTACATGGCGGATCCCGATCTGGAGCAGTACCACTTCATCGGCAAAGACATCGTGACTTTCCACACGCTGTTCTGGCCTGCGATGCTGAAGTTCAGCGGCCGCAAGACGCCCACCAAGATCGCAGTGCACGGCTTCCTCACCGTGAACAACGGCGAGAAGATGAGCAAGAGCCGCGGCACGGGCCTGGACCCGCTGAAGTATCTGGCCCTGAAGATGAACCCCGAGTGGCTGCGCTACTACCTGGGCGCCAAGCTCAACGGCAAGAACGAAGACATCGACTTCACCGCTGAAGACTTCATGCTGCGCGTGAACTCCGACCTGATCGGCAAGTACGTGAACATCGCCTCGCGCGCTGCGGGCTTTATTGCCAAGCGCTTTGACGGCAAGCTGGGCACCGTGAGCGAAGACGGCCAGACCCTGCTCGACGCCCTGCGTGCGCAAAAAGACGCCATCATCGCCGCCTACGAAAACCGCGACAGCGCCCGTGCTGCGCGCGACATCATGACTCTGTGCGACAAGGTCAACAGCTATGTGGACGCCAACAAGCCTTGGGAATTGGCCAAGCAAGAAGGCATGGATGCGCGTCTGCAAGACGTGTGCAGCACCTGTATCGAAGCGTTCCGCCTGCTGACCATCTACCTCAAGCCCATGCTGCCTGCCGTGGCCGTGCAAGTGGAAGCCTTCCTGAACGTGCAGCCCCTGCAATTTGCCGACGCCGATGCCCTGCTGGGCGCTGGCCACGGCATTGGCAAGTACGAGCACCTGATGCAGCGCGTGGTGGTGGAGCAGCTGGACGCGCTGTTTGAGCCCCCAGCAGCCCCCGTGGTGGAAGCGCCCAAGCCCGGTGGCGAAGAAATCGCCCCCACCATCACCATCGACGACTTCGCCAAGATTGACCTGCGCATCGCCAAAATCGTGGAATGCAAGCCTGTCGAAGGCTCGACCAAGCTGCTGCAGCTGACGCTGGACGCCGGTGAAGGCCGCATGCGCAACGTGTTCTCCGGCATTGCCAGCATGTACAAGCCCGAAGACCTGCAAGGCAAGCTGACCGTGCTGGTCGCCAACCTGGCACCGCGCAAGATGAAGTTCGGTATCTCTGAGGGCATGGTGCTGGCCGCCAGCCACGCCGATGAAAAGGCCGTGCCCGGCATCTACGTGCTGGAGCCCTTCCCCGGTGCCCAGCCTGGCATGCGCATCGGCTAATGCCTTCGCGCGTGTCTCAGCCCCTGCGACTGATTGCCGCCGGGGCTTTTTTATGCCTGCTGCTGACGGGCTGCATCACCTATACCGTGGTCAGCGCCACCGCCTCGGTGGCGGGTTTGGCGGTGGATGCCGCCGTGGGCACCGTCAAAATCGTCGGCAAAGGGGTGGGCAAAGCCGCCGATGCCTTGCTTGATGACGACGAGCCCGTGGCCTCTGCACATGACGCCGCGGCGCCTGCACCGGCGATTGACCCAGACCTTTCGTCGGAATAACAGCGCGGCACACGTCCTGCTTCGTCGCGCAACACGATGACCCATCAGGCTTGAGAACCGATTTCGGTTGTTAAGCCTTTTTGCCATCTAACGCTTATGCAACATACGCTTAAAGCTATTTATTTTGATAAATGCAGCGAGCAACTTCATTGGCACACTGCAGCAGGAATGGGCAGCGCGACGCCGATCAACGGTGTTGAGACCTGGGGTGCAGATACTTATTACCCATTGTTGCAAGCCACTCTCTAGAATCCGACGCTCCTACTGCTGCGCTGGCACGTGATTGCCGCCAGACCACAGCGCCCCCGTTGAAGCGCCGGAGCGCGGCCCAGCCGCCCCACCGGTGCGCGATCGATTGGAGACCGCATGCCCTTGCCCCCTCTGTTTTCCCCCGCTGCGCTGCGACCTGCCGTATGGCTGGCTGCCGCCTTGCTTGCCCCTGCGGCCATGGCCCAGGCCACGGTGGCGCCCCCTGGCGCCCCGCTCAGCGCACAAGACATTGCCTTGCTGGAAAGTAGCTGCGCCAACTGCCACGGGCCGGATGGCCGCAGCACCGGCGGCATTCCCACGCTGCGCGGTGTGGGCGAACCCCACCTGCTGGCCCGCATGCAGGCCTTCAAGGCCGGCACGGCCACCGACGCCACCGTCATGACCCGCCTGATGAAGGGCTATGACGATGCCCAAATTCAAGCCCTCGCCCAATGGTTCAGCAAGGAGGCCCGCTGATGTCTATGCATCGCCGTACTGTTCTGGGCAGCGCTGTTGCCACCGCTGCCACACTGGCCCTGCCAGCCATCGTGCGTGCGCAAGCCGCATCGGCCCATGTCGTGATCGTCGGAGGCGGCTTTGGCGGCGCAACGGCGGCTCGCTACCTCAAGGCACATGCCCCACAGGTACGAGTGACACTGGTGGAGCCTGCTGAGCGCTTCTACACCTGCCCCTTCTCCAACCTGGTGCTGGCAGGCATGCGCTCCATGGAAAGCATTGGCCACGGCTACGACGGACTGCGCAAAGCCGGTATTGACGTCGTCCACGCCCGCGCCGACCAGGTCGACAGCAGCGCCAAGCGCGTGCGGCTGTCCAGCGGCCAGGTGCTGGCGTACGACAAGCTGGTGCTGTCGCCCGGCATCGACATGCGCTGGGGCGCCTTGGAAGGCTATGACGAAGCAGCAGCCGAGCGGGCCCCGCACGCCTGGAAAGCTGGCGCGCAAACCCTGCTGCTGCAAAAGCAGCTGCAAGCCATGCCCGATGGCGGCACCTTTGTGATGGTCATTCCTGCCAACCCCTTCCGCTGCCCGCCCGGCCCCTACGAGCGCGCGGCCATGGCGGCCCACTACTTCAAACACCACAAACCCAAAAGCAAGATTTTGCTGCTGGACAACAAGGACGCGTTCTCCAAGCAGGGCCTGTTCCTGCAGGGCTACAAAGCGCTGTATGGCGACATGATCGAATGGGTCAAGCAGGCGGATGACGGCCAGGTCGTGCGCGTGGACGCCCGCAACCTGACCGTGGAAACCGCATTCGGCACCCAGCACAAGGCCGATGTGCTGAACGTCATTCCGCCGCAAAAAGCCGGCCTGATTGCCGAGCGCGCAGGGGTGACCGATGCCAGCGGCTGGGTCCCCGTCAAGCCCGAGAGCTTTGCCTCCAGCCAGGTCCAGGACGTTTATGTGCTGGGCGATGCCACGCAGGCCGCCCCCATGCCCAAGTCCGGCTTTGCCGCCAACACCCAAGGCAAGCTGGCTGCGGCGGTGATTGCCGCCGAGCTGACGGGCCAGACCGCGCCACAAGCGGCCTTTGCCAACACCTGCTACAGCCTGGTGGGCACCGACTACGGCATCTCCGTCGCCGGGGTCTACCGTGCCGAGGGCGGCAAGCTGATTGAAGTGCCGGGCTCCGGCGGTGTCAGCCCTGCCGATGGCGATGCCCGCTTTCGCAAGGCCGAAGCCGACTACGGCAGCGCCTGGTACCAGGCGATCAGCACGGACATTTGGGACCGCTGAGCACGGACGCCCTGCAGGCCTTGGCGCACAGGGCTTTCACACCATGGCGGCGGACCAGGCCTGCGCACACCGCCCCAGCGGGCCTGCTGCGCGCCAGGGCCACGCCGCCTGAACCGACCCACTGCTTGAGGAGTTGCGATGTTGTTGTGGTTTTCTTTTTTGCTGGGCACTGCATTTGGCATTGCCGCACGGCTTGGGCGGTTCTGCCTGCTGCGCGGCCTGCGCCAAGCCATGGGCCAGGATCGCAGCGAGCCACGCGGCAGCGCCCCAGCCTTGCAGGCTTTTGCCCTTGCGCTGGCAGTGGCCCTGCTGGCTTCGCAAGGCTTGCAGCTGGCGGGCATGGTGGATCTGGGCCAGGCGCAAATCGTGCGCCCCAGTTTTTCCTGGGTGGGCGTGCTGATTGGCGGGGCCATTTTTGGCCTGGGCATGGTGCTGGCCAACGCCTGCGGCGCACGCTCGCTGGTGCTGCTGGCAGGCGGCAATCTGCGCGCGCTGGTGACCGTACTGTTTCTGGGCCTGGGCGCACAGGCCAGCGCAACCGGGGTGCTGGCCCCTGTGCGCCAGTGGTTCCAGGGGCTGGCCCCCATGGCGCTGGAGCATGGCAGCATCTCGCAAACCTTGATGACCAAAAGCCTTCCAGCCCTTGCTATATATACGCTTCTAGCTATCATTCCTGCAGCCCTGCTGGCCAGCTATGCCCTGTACCGCCCGGCGCTGCGTCGCAGCCCTGCCCAATGGCTGGCAGCCCTGGTGATTGGCCTGCTGGTGGCTGCGGGCTGGTGGCTCAGCGCCACCGTGGAGGTGGACCCGTTTGACCCCGTCAAACTCACCTCGCTGAGTTTTATCTCCCCCATCGCCGAAACCCTGCTGTACACGCAAGTGGCCGTGGGCCGCGCATTTGCCCCGGCTTCGGCCATGGTGCTCGGGGTGCTGGCCGGTGCGCTGCTGACAGCACTGCTCACCCGCACGGCCCGCTGGGAGGGCTTTGACAGCCCGGCGCAGCTGGCCCAGTCCGCCATCGGTGGTGGCCTGATGGGCTTTGGCGGATTGCTGGCCGCAGGCTGCTCTATCGGTCAGGTGCTCACCGGCACCACGACGCTGACCTGGGCCACGGTGCCTGCGGTGATTGGCATTCTGGCGGGCAGCATGCTGGCCCTGAAAATAGGGGTGCGCAGGGGCTGATGCCCCAGTCTCAGGGTATGGCATGTATCAAGCTGCAACACCCTGCTCTAGAATCCGCCCCAGACAGCTCTGCTTGTGCCGCGTGTCGGCTAAGAGGGATTCCCTCCCCATCCATGCCTGTGTGCCTGTGAACCCGCTTCCAGTGCACGCACCAACGCTCAAGCCCGTCTTTTGTTTGAGTGCTCGTTTGACAGCATAGGATGTGGCTTCGGTCACAGGCCGGAGCCATTCAAGCCTGACCAAGGCATTCGCCCACCGGTCAGGCATTGCATGCCCCCGCTTCCCTTTGCTCTTTTGGCCATTGCAAGTGCTGCAATGGCCCTGCAGGTCAGCGCTGGTCTTACGCCAGCCGTGACGCTTGGCACATGCTGGCGGCGCGGCTTTCCATGAATGACACGGAGGAAGTTTCCACCATGCAACGTCGCCACTTTCTGATGACCCCGCCCGCTATGGCGCTGGGCGCTGCCGCTGCGGCCACCCCGATCGCCACGCTGGCGGCCCCCACCATCATGACCCCGCAATCGCGCATCCTGCCGCGCCAGGGCAAGGGCCCGCGCATTGTGATTTGCGGTGGTGGCTGGGGCGGCCTGACCGCCGCTCGCTATCTGCGCGAGCTGATCCCCAACTCGGATGTGGTGCTGCTGGAGCGCAACCCGACCTTCTGGTCGGGCCCCATGAGCAACAAGTGGCTGATCGACATCGTCAACACCGACTTCGTCAACCGCGACATGCTGCACCCCGCCAACACCTACGGCTACCAGCTGCTGCAAACCGAAGTGACCGGTTTTGAGCGCGACAAGAAGCTGGTACGCACCGCGCACGGTCTGGTGGAATACGACTACCTGATTCTGTCCGGCGGTATCCGCAACGACTACGAAGCCTGGTTCGGCAACGACCAAAAGGCCATCGACTACACGCGCAAGCACTTCCCCAATGCGTACATCCCCAACCAGGAAATGCACGCACTGAAGAACAAGATCAAGAACTTCAAGGGCGGCACCATCGTGATGACGCTGCCACCACCACCCCACCGCTGCCCGCCCTCGCCGTACGAGCGCGCGTGTCTGATTGCCTGGCACATCAAGAAAAACAAGATTCCCGGCAAGATTTTGATTCTCGACCCCAAGCCCAAGATCGCCCCCATTGGCGTGGGCTACAAGCAGGCGTTCGAAGAGCTGTATCCGGACATCATCACCCACGTGCCCAATGCACGCGTGCAAGAGGTCGACCCCTTCAACAAGAAGATCAAGACCGCTGCAGGTGAGTTCAATTTTGACGATGCCATCCTCATGCCCCCCCACCAGGCCGCCGACATGGTCTGGAAGGCTGACCTGATTGGCAAGACACCCGATGGCAAGCCCACCGGCTGGGCCGACATGAACAACCGCTACTTCACTGCCAATGGCGATGACAGCGTGTACTTTGTCGGTGACTTGATGGGCGCCATCTCGCCCCAGTTTGGTCACTACCCCAAGAGCGGCCACGTGGCCAACTACATCGGCAAGATCGTTGCCAAGAACATCGCCCAGCGCGCCGCAGGCAAGGAAGTCACACCTTTGCTGCCCGACAACCTGTGCTACATGATGGTCAACGGCGATCCACAGGAAGAAATTTCTGTGAAGTTTGAGTACGAAGTGGATGCCGCTTCCGGTAACGTGCACCAAACCCAAATCGACATGGACGTTCGCACGCATGACCTGGTCAAGGACGATTTCGCCTGGATCAACGGCATGTTCAAGGACTTCCTGGCTGTTTAAGACATGAACCTTGCACCTTTCCCCTCTCTGACACGCCGCCGCCTGGTGGCAGGCGCAGCGGCGGCCGGGGCCACTTGGGCCCTGCCTGCTGCGGCGCAGATCCAGCCACCGGTACCGCTGGTTGGCCCTCTGGCGCCCAACCCCGTGGAATTTAAAAAAACCATGGAGCAGTTCATCGGCAGCGCCAAGCCACAAGCCGAAGGCCTGCAGCTGGACATTCCGGTGCTGGCAGACAACCCCAGCGCCGTGCCGGTCAAGGCCAAGGTCACGCTGCCCATCACGGAGCAGGACTGGTGCGAGGAAATCATGGTGGTGGCCGAGCTCAACCCCATGCCCCTGGCCTGCCGCATGCAGTTCACCGCTGAAACCGGCACGGCCGAGGCTGCGGTGCGCATCCGCCTGAGCCAATCGCAGGCCGTGCATGTGCTGGCCCGCATGAAAAGCGGTGCTGTGCTGCAAGGCAAGCAAATGGTGACCGTGGCCGCCAGCGGCTGCGGCATGTAGGAGGCACAGGCATGAGCATGAACAAACCGGCCCGTGTCTGGGTCAGCAACGAAAAGCCCAAGGCAGGCGACATCCTGCGCGTACGCGCACAGATGGAGCACGTCATGGAAACCGGCCTGCGCAATGACCCCGCTACCGGCAAACCCCGTCCGCGCCACATCGTCAATCACTTTGAGGCCAAGCTGGGGGGCAAGCTGATCTTTGTCTGGGATCTGGGCACTTCGATTTCCCAGAACCCGTACATCGAGTTCACCTTCAAGGCACGCCACAGCGGCGAGCTGGCCATGCTCTGGAAAGACGACCGGGGCGGCACACTCACCGCCAACAAGACCATCACCGTCAGCTGATGGCCACCCCACAAAAAAGCCCCGCAGGCTCTCGCTTGCGGGGCTTTTTTATGTGCCGAATCAGGCTATAGCACTGACGGGTAAAGCGCTCATTGCTATGGATATGCGTATCAACGACCGAACAGGCGCGCCGGCAGCGCCGGCAGCGCCAGCTGCGCGCGCAGCGCCAGGTGGCTGGCCGAGTGGCCCAGTGCCACGTCATGCACACCTGCGGCAATACGCCACTGCTGGGCCTGGGTATCAAAGCGGGCCAGCAGGCGCGGGTCGGCCTTGAGGGTGATCTGGCGGCTTTCGCCCGGTGCCAGCTCCAGCCGCTCAAACCCCAGCAAGCGCATGCGCTGCTCACCCGCTGCGGCAGTCAGGTACAGCTGCGGCACATCGGCGCCCGCACGTGACCCTGTGTTTTTGACCGTGAACGTGGCAGACAGGCTGTCGCCCGCGCGCTGCACTTGCAGGTTGCTGTAATCAAACTGCGTATAGCTCAGCCCATGGCCAAAGGCAAAGGCAGGCTTCTGACCCGTGCGCGCCATCCAGCGGTAGCCCACTTCTGCACCTTCGTGGTAGTCGATCACCGTCGGTGTGTGCATGGCCGTCCCCAGGCCCGGCAATTGGGGGTGTGGGGTCTGCTCCATGGACTGGTAAAAGGTAATGGGCAAACGACCCGATGGATTGACCTTGCCAGCCAGAATTTCGGCAATCGCACGGCCACCGGCGCTGCCGGAGTACCACGACTGCACAATGGCCTTGGCCTTGTCACCCCAAGGGGCCAGGTCCACGGCATTGCCGGTCTGCAGCACAACAATGGTGTTGGGGTTGGCACGCGTGACAGCATCAATCAGCGCAGCCTGACCCCAGGGCAGGCTCAGATCGGCATGGTCATGGTTTTCGCTTTCGTGCTTCCAGGCAAAGACGATGGCCACATCGGCACGCTGCGCCTGCAAAGCGGCATCGGCAGGAGACTCCCCCGCATCGGTGATGATTTCAGCCTTGGGAAAGTAGCGCGCCAGCTCGGATGTGGGCGCGGGTGCCGCCACCGTCAGGCGGCGCAATGGCGCAAACATATTGGTGCCACCCAAGGGCATGTCCAGCGCAAAACCACCCACCGGGTCGGTACGGCTGGAGCCGCCGCCGCCGCTGAGCATGCCCAGGTGAGAGAAGCCGCCAATCACGGCGATGCGCTTCACATCGGCACGAATAGGCAGGAGATTGCTCTCGTTTTTAAGAAGCACTGTGCTCTGGCGCGCCACTTCCACAGCGCTTTGCAGATGCGCCTGCATATCAGGCTGGGCAGCCGCCTGGGTCTGCGGGCCGTGCCACTGATCGGCATCCACCTGATAGATGGCAAACAGAATGCGCTGCACCATGTCCGACAGTCGCGCCTTGGGCAAGTCGCCACGCGCATAGGCTGCGCGCAGGGGCTTGTCGAACCATTCCTTTTCATCCAGCTGCGCACCGCTTTGCTGGTCCAGGCCCTTGACGGCATAGTCCCAGCCGTAGACCGCGCGCCAGTCCGACATGATGAAACCCTTGTAGCCCATGGCCTGCTTCACATCCTGGTTCAGCAACGCATCGCTACCGCAGGCGTAATCGCCGTTGACCTTGTTATAGGCACACATCAGGCTGCCGGGGCTGGAGCGTTCAATGCCGATCTGAAACGCCAGCATCTCCGACTCGCGGTGCGCTGCCTGGTCGATGCGAGCATCCAGCGCCCACTTGTTGATCTCCTGGCTGTTGAGCGAGACGTGCTTCAAGATGTTGATGACCTTCTGGTCCTGCGTGCCCTTGACGCTTTCAGCCGCCAGCACGGCAGCCAGCAACGGGTCTTCGCCCAGATATTCAAAGTTGCGGCCATGGCGCGGGTCACGCGCCAGATTGATACCACCGCCCAGCACCACATTGAAACCACGCACCTTGGCTTCCTTGCCCAGAATCACGCCGCTGTCATAAGCCAGCTGAGGGTTGAAGGTGGCAGCCATGGCCAGTGCCGATGGGAAGGCTGTGGCCTGATCGCCCTTGCGTCCCCCTGAAGGGTTGGTGATGCCCAGACCCGCATCGGTCATCAGCAGATCCGGTACACCCAGCCGGGGCACGCCTTGCACCCAGCCCGCAATTTGCGGCACACTGTTAGGAACGCGCGGGTCGCGCTTGGCAGAGAAGTCTTCTGCCAGCACATTCACCATCAGGCTGCGAATCAGGCCGAAACGCTCGTCGTCGGTCATCTGCGCTTCCACCTGGCGTGCCTTGGCCTGGGCTGCGGCTATTTTTTCGGGTGTGGGCTGGGCATGCGTCGTCGGCACCGCGCATGCCACAGTGGCGGCCACCGCCCATCCGCTCAGACGCACGCTGTGCCTATCCCATACCCTCCACGCCCTCTCTGTAGCCATATCTCACCTCGTTCATCTGCTGGGTCATCGCTGCGCACTGGCTGCAGCCGCAGCCTTTGCAGGCCAAATCCTACAGATTGCAGGGCGATACGGCCAGCAACTTCGCTGTGGCGGCGTCCGCCATCTCTGCCATGCACTGCCCGGCGACAGGAGACCCTCGCGCCCTGCGCTGCCGCCAAGGGCACAAAAAAGCCCGCAGACCTGAATCCGCGGGCTTTTAATATCAAAAATGGTGCAAAGCCAAGCAGCACAATCGCTAGCAGCTCTCTTTTTTTACTTACCCGTGTAGCGCCCGGGACGGTGACTGACCGCCAGAAACACGCCCATCACAATCGCCGCAAACACCGACCAGGCCACGCGCTCGAACGGCACAATCCACAGCGCCAGCGCCACGACCACGCAGTCAATGGCCATCTGCACCTTGCCTGCCGGAATGCCCCAGCGGTCCTGCACATAGAGCGACACAATCGTCGCCCCACCCAGGCTGGACTTGTGCCGCGCCAGAAACAGCACCCCGGTGCCCATCAGCAGGCCCCCGGCAATGGCTGCAAAAGCCGGATGCAGGTAATCGATATGAATCAGTTGCGGGCCAAACGTGGTCACCAGCGACAGCAGCGCCACCGACAAAAAGGTCTTGATCGTGAACTCTTTGCCAATGTGCTTCCAAGCAAACCAGTAAAACGGAATGTTGATCAGAAAATAAATCGCGCCGAACGACCAGCCCGTAGCGTAGTGCAACACAAAGGCCAGCCCCGCGGTGCTGCCCGTCAGCAGCCCTGCCTGGGCATACATCATCATGGCGATGCCGACAAACAACGAGCCCGAGAACAAGGCCTGCACATCTTCAAACATGCCATGCCTGGCCACGGCAGGGGTGGCCGCCGGGGTGGCAGCCGCTGCTGCAGAACGTGCAGGCGCCGCTAGCTCAGGCTCGGACAGAGGGGTAGTGGTCATCATGCTCATGGCGAATACCGGTTTTCTGCGGTGCCAGCTTGTGGCCACACCGCGAACGTCAATGCTGCAACTTGCAAGCAAAAAGTGCGCCACACAGACCTAAGCTGGTTGGCGCACTGCCCACAACGCAGCACCCGCACCGGGCGCTGACAGTTATCTTTGCTGCAACGCAGCAATTAGAACATTCAGCCGCTGCAAAAGCTATGGCTGCACCGCGACATCAATGATCGCCTTGGGGCAATTTCTGGCGGCTGGCCGTGTGCTTGACCGCGCCGTTGGCGCCAAAGGTTACGGTGAATTCCATCTCGCGGTTGGGTGGATCGATCCAGTTCCAGTCCCAATCGGTTTCCTGCTTGAGCTGGTAGGTCATCCGCTTGGCCGGTTTACCCAGCGTGCGGCGCACCTGCTCTTGCGTCATGCCGGGCTGGATTTGCTCGAACACATGCGGCGTCAGCACCTGGCGCAGCGCCGTCATCACGCCATCAGCGCCAATGGTGATCATGTAGTTGCGGCTGCCCATGGGCTGGCGCGGGTACTCGAAAGTGCGGGCGCCATTGGCTTCAGGCCAGATGGTCTCGGGCTCCCCAAAGGCTTTGCGCACGTCAATTTCCGTGGACAGGCCTTCTTCCAGCTGCTCAATTTTTTGCTGGTCGCAGCCCACCAGGGCCAAAACACTGGTGGCAATGGCCGCCACAGTAGCTGTGACACGGTTCAGTAGGTTCATGGACAGTGTCCCGCTAGAATCATCGATCTAGAGAGGTTACCAGTCCATGTCCATCTTTGCCCGTCCCCACTACACATCCGATACGACCGATTTCATCAACCAGATGAAAAAAGACCAGCCCCAGCTCGCAGCCCAGCAAGTCGCTGGCCGCTCTTTGCTGTGGGACAAATCGGTGAACTACGAAGCCCAGGCCGATGCCGCCCAGGCCCAAGTGGCCCAAAAGCCCTACGTGTACCAGACCAACAACTGATTCACTTTAGGTGTGTTTTCTTGACCCAGCCCTTGATAAGCAAGCGCTGGGCGCTCTTCTTTCTTAAGCTGCATGAGCGATAGTTCTTCTGACACCGCCCACGCCGAGCTGCCCGTCACGGCCGCCTCGGACAGCCCCAGCCTGATGCCCGGTGTGGTCGATCAGGTGGCTTTGGCGCGCCTGTACGGAGAGCCGCTGTTCAAACTGCCCAATGACCTGTACATCCCGCCCGATGCACTGGAAGTGTTCTTGGAAGCGTTTGAAGGCCCGCTCGACTTGTTGCTGTATTTGATTCGCAAGCAAAACTTCAACATCCTCGACATTCCAATGTTGGCGGTGACCCAGCAGTATTTGCGCTATGTGGATGAGATTCGCAGCCGCAACCTGGAGCTGGCCGCCGAGTATTTGCTGATGGCCGCCATGCTGATCGAGATCAAGTCGCGCATGCTGCTGCCGCCCAAGAAGAAAGAGGGCGAGGAAGAGGCCGAAGACCCGCGTGCCGAGCTGGTGCGCCGTCTGCTCGAGTACGAGAAGATGAAGCTGGCTGCGCAGCAAATCAACGAAATGCCGCAGTACGGCCGTGATTTCCTGAAGGCCCAGGTGTACATCGAGCAAAGCCTGCAGCCGCGCTTTCCCGATGTGGACCCCAATGAGCTGCAAGCCGCCTGGCGCGACATTCTCAAACGCGCCAAGCTGGTACAGCACCACCGCATCACGCGCGAAGAGCTGTCGGTGCGCGAGTACATGAGCCAGATCCTCAAACAGCTGCAAGGCCAGCGCTTTGTGGAGTTTGAAAAGATTTTTGACCCCAGCAAGGGCAGCACCGTGCTGGTCGTCACCTTCATTGCCCTGCTGGAGCTGGGCAAGGAGACCCTGATCGAGATTACCCAGGCCGAAGCCTACGCGCCCATCTATGTGCGCCTGGCCTACAAGCCCGTGGACACCACGGCGCTGGAGCCTATTTTTGAAGACCAAGACGATCAATAAATCGTCCACCGGAGACCCGCTATGCCCCATATGTATGTGGAATACAGCAACAACCTGGAAGGCCTGAACGAAGGCGCACTGATGGAGGCATTGAACAGCGCTGTCTGCGGCCATGCCACCGTGGCTGACGAAGCCGACGTCAAAACCCGCATTGCCCGCCTGAGCGACTACCGCATCGGCCTGAACACTGCAGGCCGCGCTTTCGCCCACGTGGAGCTGCGCCTGATGGCCGGGCGTACGCCCGAGGTAAAAAAAGAGCTGTCCGACCGCATTGCGGCTGTGCTGAAGGCACAGATTCCGGCACAAAGCGGCCTGGATGTGCAGCTGAGTGTGGACATTGTGGACATGGACAAGCCCTGCTACTTCAAAGGCAAGCTGTAAAACAGCCGCCGCCGGTATCCACGCCAAGGCCATGTCCGCGCACAGCGGTCATGGCCTTTTTTGCATCAGCGCCCCAGGTCTAGGCAGCCTGCCCACCACCGTGGATGTAATGCTCCAGCTGTGCAATCGTGAATTGCTGCTCCGAGATGATGCCCTTGACCAAGTCCCCAATGGAGATCAGCCCCAGCAGCGCAGTGCCTTGCATCACCGGCAGGTGGCGCAGGCGTTTGGCCGTCATCAGCTGCATGCAGGCCTCGGTGCTCTGGCTGGGCTCCACAAACAGCACCGATGAGGTCATGACCTCCGAGATGCGGGTGTGCGCCGAATCGCGCCCCATCAACGCAATCTTGCGGGCGTAATCACGCTCGGTGAAGATGCCCTGAATCTCACTGCCCTCCTGAATCAGCAGCGCGCCAATGCCTTGGTCAGCCATCAGGCGCAAGGCCTCATGCACAGTGGCGGTGGGTGCAACGGCATAGACCTGCTGGTCTGCCTTGGATGCGAGGATCTCTGCAACAGTGGCCATGGAATACCTCCCGGTAAAAAGCATGTGCCGCCCATTTCAGCCCATCCACCCAGGCCATGCAACCGGGCATTGCCCGCATCTGCTTGTCATCCACAGCGTGCCGCCAAACTGCTGCACACCAACCGCTCAACCGCCCGCAGGCACCAGTTGCGCGGCCACCCAGCCGCGCAAGCTGTTCATGAATGCCCACTGCTGCACCCTGTGCACATCGGCCACCCGCAGCACACCTTCCTCCACACGGCCCTCCGCCAGCGCCACCTGGCGCCCCACGCCGTTGAGCAGGCCACAAGACAGCGCCGGCGTCACCCATTGCCCGTCCACCAGTGCTGCCACATTGCCACGCGTACCTTCCGTGATCTCGCCCGCTTCGTTCCAGAGCAGCGTGTCAAAGATGTGTGCAGGCGGGGCAAAACGCTCGTAGTGCGCACGGCGGGAGGTTTTAAAGCGTACGAACTCGCTGTGCGCCTCGGCCAGGGGGGCCGCTGCCAGCTGCAAATAGGCCACAGGCGGTGCGGGGTGGCACACCTCGACACGGCTGTCGAACAGGCCAGTGCGCGCCAGCGCAATGCGCACGCGCCACAAGCCGCCCGAGTGGGTCTGCTGCACCTGCTGCAGCGTCAGGTGCAGGGCCTCATCGTTCCACGCAAAGCCGAAATGGGCGGCAGCCTCTTGCAAGCGCTGCACATGCAAGGGCAGGTGGCGCCACTGCCCGCCTTCCAGCGCCATGGTGGTGACCACTTCAAACCCCATACTCACCCTCTCAATGAAAGCCTGTTTGGTGCGCCATTCCTGCCACTCCCCAGCTACCGTGGCATCCGCCGTAATGCCGCTGCCAATGCCGCAGCGCAGCGCCTGCCGGGCCTTGCCTTGCACCACCACGGTTCGAATGGGCACATTGAAAGTAGCGCGTACACCGCCCGCCCCATCGGGCCGCACCACGCCCAAAGCGCCGCAGTACCAGCCACGAGGCTCTGGCTCCAGCGTGGCAATGGCCTGCATGGCTGCACGCTTGGGCGCTCCGGTGACCGATCCGCAAGGGAACAGCGCGCGCAGCACGTCGAGCAAACCCGTGCCCTGCGGTAGTTGCGCGCGCACGTCCGACGTCATCTGCCAGACCGTGGGCAGCGCCTGTACGCTGAACAACACTGGCACCTGCACACTGCCCGTGACGGCAATCTGCCCCAGGTCATTGCGCAGCAGATCCACAATCATCACGTTTTCAGCGCGCTCTTTGGCCGATGTCTGCAGCCCCCGCGCCTGTGCCGCATCCTCTTCGGGTGTGCGCCCCCGGGCGGCGGTGCCTTTCATCGGGCGGGTGAGGATCTGACCCAGCCCCAGTGCAGGCTGGTGCCAGTCAAAAAACAGCTCAGGCGAAACGGAGGCAATCTGCTCATCGCCCATGTCCAGATACAGCGCATAGCCACCGGGCTGCACCTGCTGCAAGGCGGCAAACAGCGCGGCGCCATCCACCGGCTGCATTGCCTTGCCATGCAACTGCTGGGTGTAGTTGATCTGGTAGTAATCGCCCGCCGCAATGCCCGCATGGATCTGCGCCATGCCCCGTTCAAAGGCATGCGGATTGAGGGTGTTTTGCCATTCCAGCCCAGGCACAGCCTGGGGTGGGTCATCAATGCCAGGAGCAGCATCCAGTGGTGCGGCACACACTGCAAACCATGCCAGCGGAGCTGGTGTGGCCTGTGTGATCAGCGTCGGTTGCAAGGCGCTGGCTGCCTCATAGCGCAGCCCGCCCACACACCACCCCCCTTGGCGTGCGGCCTGCTCCACTTGCTGCACCAGCAGCGGTAGCTCCGCCGCAGTGTGTGCCTGCAGCACGCGCAAAGGGTGGGTCAAACGCAGGCGCAGGCGCGCTGCGCCCTCCTCCAGCGGTTGACCCATGTCCAGAACAGCAAATGCAGGTGTGATGGCCGTCATACAGCACACAGCATAACGAGGTGGGGCACCCTGTTGTGGCAGCGCACTCTGCCCCCATCCGCGACAGCAGATCCGGTGAACTCAGCAATAATTTGCAGTGGAGGTGTTCACGATGACGGTTTCTCTTGCCAATGGCTTGGATTTTGAAGACATGTTCAACCTGGCCCCGGTGTCGCTGTGGATGGAAGATTACAGCGCGCTCAAACTGCTGTTCACCGAATGGCGAGCCCATGGCGTCACCGATCTGCGCGCTTTTTTGCAGGAAGACCCTGCACGCCTGGCGCGTTGCTGCACCACCCTCAAGCTGCTGCGCGTGAACCAGTTCACCTTGGATTTGTTCAAAGCACCCGACCAGCAAACGCTGCAAAGCCGGTTGGACGAAGTGTTTCGCGGTGAAATGCTGGACCACATCGTTCCTGAGCTGCTGGCGCTCTGGGACGGCCAGCACCATTTTGAAAACCGCTCCATCAACTACGACCTGCAGGGTCGCAAGCTGAATGTGCAGATCACCGCACGTGTGCTACCCGGCTACGAAGACTGCTGGAGCCGCGTGCTGGTATCCCTCAAGGACATCACCACCGAGGTCCAGCGCACGCAGCAGCTGCGCGCCAGCGAACAGTACGCCCGCGACCTGTTTGAGTACTCACCCGTTTCCCTGTGGGTGGAAGACTTTCGCGAAGTCAAACGCCTGCTGGACGAGGTGCGCCAGCGCGGCATCACCGACTTTCGTACTTTTCTGAAGGTACACCCGGATTTTGTGGACCGCTGCATCCAGGAGGTGCGTGTGGTCGACGTGAACCAGCAAACGCTGAAATTGTTTGCTGCAGAGAGCAAGCTGCAGCTGACCCACAGCCTCAGCCTCGTCCTGCGCGAAGAAATGTATGCCTCATTCGCCGAGCAGCTGCAAGACCTGTGGGAAGGCAAGCTGGTGCAGCAGCGCGAGGTGGTGAACTACTCGCTCGCTGGTGAGGTACTGCACCTTCACCTGGAATTTGCCGTGCTTTCCAGCCACGCCGAAGACTGGGGGTTGGTGCTGCTGTCATTGATTGACATCACCGCGCGCAAAAAGGCGGAGGCCTACCTGGAATACCTGGGCAAGCACGATGTCCTGACCCAGCTGCGCAATCGCGCCTTCTACACGGAAGAGCTCAATCGCCTGTCACGCAAAGGCCCCTGGCCCGTTTCTGCCATCGCCATCGACCTCAATGGCCTCAAAGCCATCAACGACGAACACGGCCATGCTGCTGGTGATTCCATGCTGCGCCGCATGGGCGAAGTGCTGACCAAGGCGGTCGATGCGCCCGATTACGCCGCCCGCATCGGGGGCGATGAATTCATGGTGCTTATGCCCGGCACCGACGAGCGCGGTGCCCAGGCCATGCAGGAGCGCATTCTCTCGCTGCTGGAGCTGAACAACCAGTTCTACCCCGGGCAAACCATCCACATGGCCATGGGCAGCGCAACCGGGAACGAAGGCATCGCGCTGGAAGCCTTGGTGCACCAGGCCGACCAGGCCATGTACACCGAAAAGCTGCGCTTTTACCAGCAGGACGCGCACAACCGGCGCGGCACGGTGGACTGAGGGCTTGCGCCAGCGGCCTTGACCAGCACCGGGCAAAGCGCTCGGCGCTTTCCGTGAGCGTGCGAACCGCAGGCTGTGCGTGGCCCCCCCCCCAGCCCCTGCGCCTCTGATTGAGGCGATATCAGCCACAGCAAGAGCAGCTTGGCCACGGTCACCCTGCACAGCAATACCTGCGGCTAACCCAACGGCCCGGCCGTCAATGGAGTCCAATCAGCTGCGTATCTTTGCGGGTGCAGGCGTGGGATTGATGCGCCCCAAACCTCGCTGCGCGGCCGCAGCCTGGCCTCACAGAAAACTGGCACCCACCCAACCCGCTCAGCGATCCGATTGGCTGGGAGCTTGGCTCCCGCGCCACACCGGGCCAAGCTGAAACCTTGGCTTGGAATACCTCGCTGGATCCTGCCTGCGCACTCTGGCTGGTGCTGAATGCACCGTGCTTTTGCATGGCTGTGCACCCTCACCTTCAAGAGCCGATGGCGAAGCGTCGATGGCACCTTGGCTGCACCACACCCCAAGCACCCTCTAGTGGTTTTCACTGACTCCACGTATTTTCAAGGGTTTACCCGATGATTAGTTTATAAATTATGAAATCAAATTGCCTGCACTACAACGCCTAAGGCAAAACGATGAAACAAGCTTTGACAAACTTCAAGAATATTCAAGAAAGTCAAAAAGAAGACTGGGACAAGATCGTTTCGGTCCTCACTCCTTACAAGTACCAGCTGCACGAGCGGATCCTGGCGCACCTCATGGAACTCAAGGGTGACTTTGCGGGCTTCCCTGTGGACCGCCTCACCCACTCGCTGCAAACAGCCACGCTGGCTTATGACGCTGGGCGTGACACGGAGTACGTGGTCTGCGCCCTTTTGCATGACATTGGCGACACGCTGGCCAGCTTCAACCATCCGGAATACGCAGCCGTGCTGCTCAAGCCCTTTGTTTCCGATATGAACTACAACATCGTGAAGCACCACGGCATCTTCCAAGCGCACTACTACGGCCACCACATCGGGCTGGAGCCAGGCAAGCGCGAAGCGTTCAAGGACGCGGACTTCTACCTGCCCACGATCGAGTTCTGCGAGAAATATGACGCCCCCGCTTTTGACAGCGAAGCGAAGTTTTACCCCCTGGAGTTCTTCGCCCCCATGGTGGAAGAAGTGTTTACACAACCCAAAAAATCACTGATGCGCAACGTATTCAAAAAAGAGGCCGCCTAATGAAAACAATCAAAGCCATTTTGGGTCTGGCAGCAACCTTGGCCATGGGCGCTGCTGTGGCCCAGTCCAACGCTGCGTACACCTTGACCGTTCCGTTCTCCCCGGGTGGTGCCAGCGACTCGTATGCGCGCATCGTCGGCAAGGAGCTCAGCGCCGAGCTGGGTGTGCCTTTCATCGTTGAAAACAAGCCCGGCGCAGGTGGAAGCGTTGCCGCCACCGCGTTTTCTGGATTGCCCAAGAACACCAAGAATCTCTTCCTGGGAACAATCAGCACGCATGCAATCAACCCCTATCTGTACGGCAATCTGAAGTACGACCCGAACAAGGATTTCACACCGGTTGCCATGGTGTTGAGCCTGCCCAATATGCTGGCGGTCAACCCCAAGACCTCCGTCAACAGCGTTCAAGATTTGGTTGCGCTGGGCAAGCAGCGGGTGCTGAGCTTTGGCTCTGCAGGCACCGGCTCTTCGGCACACCTGTCGTCCGAAGTGATGGTGATGTCCAGCGGCATGAAAGCCACCCACATCCCTTACCGAGGCGCCAGCCCTGCCAACACCGACCTGATGGGCGGTCAGATCGATTTCGTTTTTGACAACATCTCCAGCGTTTTGCCTCTGGTACAGGGTGGCAAACTACGCGCTCTGGCGGTGACTGACCTGAAACGCAGCGACTTTGCGCCCAACGTTCCAACCATGGACGAAGCGGGGTTCAAGGACTATCAGGTCATTTCTTGGTTCGGCTTCTGGCTGCCCAAGGATTCAGATCCAGCCATGGTCAAAGAAATCAACGATGCACTTGCTAAGATCTATGCCAAGCCTGAATTCCAAAAGGCGATCAAGCAAGTTGGCGCTGACCCTGTCTTGAAGACAGACAAAGAGTTCACTGCGTTTGTATTGAGTGAACAAAAGCGCTGGTCCGCACTGATCAAAAAGCTGGATCTAAAAATCTAATAAGTAGGGAAATGCAGAATGCAAATGACTGAGAGCGTAGAAGCGCTCGACTATACAAACCAAGCATTTGCCATTCTGCGCAACAAAATTACCGCAGGTGATTTCAAGCCCGGTGAAGTGTTGAAGGCGACGGTTCTCGCCCCCAAGCTGGGCGTGAGCCAGACCCCTATTCGCGAAGCACTGATCCGTCTGGCCGAAAAAGATTACGTAGAGAAAAACGGCTCGCGCTCCTACATCATCAAGCAGTTCAACAAGCTGCAGTACCTCCAGCTTTCTGAGATCCGCGCGGATCTAGAAGTCAGGATTGTCAGAACGATTCTGAGTGATGACCGCGAGCTGGATTTGCCTTCGCTGACGGCAATTTTCGAAAAGCAGCGCACAGCTATGGACACCGGCAACTATGGTCTGGGCCTCATCTTCAATCGCGACTTTCATGGCCACTATTTGCGCTGGTCAGGCATTCCCCAAGTGGCTGATTTTGTTGAAAATATTTGCGTGATTGCAGGCCCCATCCTGAGCAATCTGAAAGAGCATCGCGTCACCACTGTGATGGACAACCACTTTCACTCGCAATTCTTGAAAGCACTCGATGACCGCGACGTTGAAAGCGCCGTGGCCATTATCCGAAGCGACATTTTGGAGAATGCAACCCGCACCTGCGCCTTGATGCACGAATAGCACGGGTTAAATTTTCAGCACCCTGGCCTTCCCCGCAGCGCCTGTCATTCCGCCTTACAAGGGTGCTGAAGCCTTGAGGTACGGCGCCTGCAACATATACATGCGTAGCGCCGTGCGGTATGCGCCACTGGCAAAAAACTCGTCGACCAATTCACCTTCCGGCGTGAACCCCAGTTTGGTGTAGATGTGTATGGCCTTGTCATTGCTCTTGTCGACGTACAAATACACCTTGTACAAATTCAGCACCTTGAAGCCATACTCCAGCGCCATGCGCATGGCTTGAGAGGCCAAGCCGCGCCCTTGAAACTGCGGGTCGATGATGATTTGAATTTCCGCACGGCGGTGAATCAGGTTGATCTCCACCAGCTCCACCAAACCCAGCCGCTCTTGCCCATCCGTCACCACAAAACGTCTCTCGCTTTGATCGTGCACGTGCTGCTCATACAAGCTGCTGAGTTCATCGAAGGTCTCAAACGGCTCCTCGAACCAATAACGCATGACATTGGCGTTGTTGTTGAGCCTGTGCACAAATCGCAAGTCGTCACGCTCAAGGGGGCGCAGTTGCATCTCACTGTTCATAGGGACTCCTGACTTGGGTGGGGTATCGTGCAGAAATACGAACAGCCCAAGGCTGCCCGTTTTCCCGACGTATAACGACTCAAACCATACCTCTTGCGGGCCTGGCGCACCAAAAAACCGGGTTATTGCGGCATCGTTCTATCCATGGCGTGCGCCGCACCGCAACCGTCCTCCCCAAAAAAACGGCCTGCACCAAAAGACTGCGCACCTTCAAGCTCCAGCAAATTTCAAGCAAAATTAGCTGCTAACGCTTATTCCATCAGCGCTAACAGCTATCAAATAAAGTATTCATCGTGTCCAACCGCCCGCTCTGCCCCACCTGTCTGCGCCCCCTGCGCGCCTGCTGGTGTGCCTGCGTGCAGCCGGTACACAGCCGGGTGCAACTGCTGGTGCTGCAGCACCCACTGGAGGTGGGGCACGCTAAAAACACGGCGCGGCTGCTGCATGGCTGCATTCCTAGCAGCCGCCTGGAAGTGGGGGAAGTCTTTGATCCCCCTGCGCTGACCCACTGGCTGCAAGCGCCCTGGCCTGGCCAGGCTGCCGATGCCGTGGTGCACCCCGTGCTGCTGTATCCCCCAACCCCAGCAGACCCACAGCTGCCGGTGGTGCAGCCCCCCGCAATGCCACCGCAGTGGCTGAATGCCCCCGACAACCTGCGCCTGGTGCTGCTGGACGGTACCTGGCGCAAAAGCCGCAAGATGCTCTACCTGAACCCTGCCCTGCAACAGCTGCCGCGCCTGGCCCTGCACGAGGTGCCTCCCGGGCGCTACAGCATCCGCAAAGCGCAGGCAGCCGGCCAGCTCTCCAGCTTTGAAGCCGGGGCACTGGCGCTGGCCCAGCTCGAAGGCTGGCAGGACCAGCACCCGGCCTTGCAGCAGCTGATGCACAGTTTTGACGCAGCCATGGGCTTGCACCAGCAATTGCACGCACAAGGAAACGCCGGTACCGGCCCGGTGCAAGGCTAACGCCCCGCGTCCGCAGCGGCGGGCACTGTGAGTTTCTGAAAACGAGGGATCGTGAGCGTGAGCTGGAATTGCAGCAGCGCAGCCCGGCTGCATACCCATCACACAGATCAGCGCTGCAACGTTGCAATCAATAGGCAAGGCTGGTGCGCCAGCGTGCTGATGCAGCGCTCGTCAGCACTGGTACGCGCCAGTGGCCGTTCCCTGCAGGGGGTGGATCGACAGGCCATGGCAGCGCACATGCACCACACTGCCCTGGGCAAACTCCAGCTCCATGGTCACCACGCCTTGCAGCTCGCAAGGTACAGGCAGTTTCTGGATGCGTTGGCTGGCGTGCAGCACAAAACCCTGGCGCATGCGTCCGATGCAGGCAGCAGGTTCTGCCGTCTCCCAAGGCTCCACTTGCTCAGCCGTCAGCAGCAGCGGTGCCCAAACGGCATCGGCGCGCGGATCGCTGGCATCGCGCAGCTGTGCGGCTGAAAAGCGCAGCTGCAGACGGCCATCGGCCCAGGTGCATTGGGCGACTTCGGAATCGGCAAATTCAAAGTACATGCTGAGCCTCCTGTTCCAGCGCTTGCACCAGCCAATCGACTTCGGGCACGGCGGGGCGGTGCAATGGCAGCAGCATATGCACCTGGAAAGGAATCGAAAAGGCCAAAGGTCTGACCACCATGTCAGCGCCCGCGCAGGCCCGTGCGGTCAGCGGGTTCACGATGGCCACCCCCAGGCCGTGCTGCACCATGGCGCAGACGGCCACGGCGCTCAGCGTCTCCAGCAGCATCTTGCGCCGCACGCCCGCCTGGGCAAACACCGCATCCATCTGCACGCGGTAGGGGTCGTCGCGCGCCAGGCTGATGAATGCCTGGCCTTCAAAGTCTTGCGGACGAAGCACGGCCTGCGCTGCCAGCGGGTGCGTGGCAGGCAGCACCGCCACTTCATCCATGGCGGGCAGGGGCAGCACGCGCGTGCCCGGTGGCGGATCGGCCAGCTCGCTCAGGCCCAGGTCAAAACGCTGCGCCGCCATCCACTCCTGCAGCAGCGGTCCGTCCTGCGTGGCCACACTCACCGCAACTTCACCGTGGCTGCGCTGCAATCGTGCCAGCGCGCCAGGCAGCAGCGCATGGCTGAGTGCAGGCATGCACAGCACGCTCAGGCTGGCCTGGTGCGGCTGGCCCAGCGCCATGGCATGTTCCACCACGCGGTCCAGCCCCGTCCAGCTGCGCTCTACCTCTTCCCACAGGCGCAGCGCACGTGCATTGGGGCGCAAACGGCTTTGGCTGCGCTCAAACAGGTCGTAGCCTAGCAGTTGCTCCAGCCGCGCCAGCTCACGGCTGATGGTGGGCTGGGAGGTAAACAGCATCTGCGCCGCCCCCGTGGCACTGCCGGTGCGCATGAGCGCACGGAACACCTCGATATGGCGGTGGCCAATGCGTTGCGGGTGGGGCTGAATGTGGTCAGGCATGGGCAAAGCATATCCAATGTGAATAGACTTTTCAAAAACAAGCATTGGACTGGATGATTCAAATCACGCAAGATGCACTGAGTTATTAACCAAACAGGCTTTGAGCGCTTATTTCACTAGCGCTTGCAGCTATGGAAATCGAAACGCTATGTCTTGCTCCTTCTCGCCTGATCAACTGTGGAACCTGGCCGATAACTTTGGCACCCCGCTGTGGGTGTACGACGCCCAGGTGATCCGTGCACGCATTGCCCAGTTGCAGGCGTTTGACACGGTGCGCTTTGCACAAAAGGCCTGCTCCAACATCCACATCCTGAAGCTGATGCGCACGCAAGGTGTGAAGGTGGATGCGGTCTCGCGCGGTGAAATCCTGCGGGCCGTGGCCGCTGGCTATGTGGCGGGCAGCGAGCCTTCGGACATTGTGTTCACCGCCGATGTGATGGATGCCGCCACCCTGGCCACCGTGGTCGAGCACCAAGTGCCCGTGAATGCCGGCTCCATCGACATGCTGCACCAGCTGGGCCAGGCTTCGCCCGGCCACCATGTGTGGTTGCGCATCAACCCCGGCTTTGGTCACGGCCACAGCAACAAGACCAATACCGGCGGCGAGCACAGCAAGCACGGCATCTGGCACACCGAACTCAACGCCGCGCTGGACGCCATCGCCGCAGGCGGCCTGCACCTGGTCGGTTTGCACATGCACATTGGCTCGGGCGTGGATTACGCACACTTGCAAGAGGTGTGCGGCGCCATGGTGGCGCTGGTCAAGCGCACTAAGGACCATGGCCATGATCTGCAGGCCATCTCGGCCGGCGGCGGTCTGTCCATCCCCTACAAGGACGGCGACGCCACCATCGACACCGAGCACTACTTTGGCCTGTGGGACGAAGCGCGCAAGCAGGCCGAAGCCATCGTTGGCCACAAGCTGGCGCTGGAGCTGGAGCCTGGCCGCTTCCTGGTGGCCGAATCCGGCGTGCTGCTGGGTACCGTGCGCGCCACCAAGAACGCAGGCAACAACCACTTTGTGCTGGTAGACACCGGCTTTAACGAGCTGATGCGCCCCAGCATGTACGGCAGCTACCACGGCATGCACATCCAGCGCCGTGGCGTGGGCATCCTGCCTGCCGCACGCGACAGCGTGGTCGCAGGCCCGCTGTGCGAATCCGGCGACGTCTTCACCCAGGGCGACGGCGGCGTGGTGCTGCCCCGCACGCTGGGCGATGCGCAAGTGGGCGACCTACTGGTCATCCACGACACCGGCGCGTACGGTGCCAGCATGTCCAGCAACTACAACACCCGCCCGCTGGCCGCAGAAGTGCTGATCGATGGCGACCAAGTCCAGCTGATTCGCCGCCGCCAGACCGTGGAAGAGCTGCTGGCCCTGGAGCTGGGCCTGTAAGCCCAACGCGTGCAGCATGGCGCTGCACCCCGCACACAGGGAGCCCATGGCTCCCTTTTTTATTGCCGGGCAAGCTGCTGCGATCGCAGGGCATCGGGTGCCAAATCACAGCCATCAAAGATATAAACGATAATTATTCTCAAACAAACTCATCTTCTTCTGTCCGAGCAGACATGCAGCGCCCGCCCCATCGCACCACCCGCCAAGTTCGCCAGCAGCCCCGCTGGCTCGGCCTGGGTACGCTCAAAGCACCAGATTTTGTCGATCCACAATGCCAGTTCTCCAACGGCTGCGTGACGGAGCAAGACCCGCTGCTCGACGGACACATCAAAACCCGCCAGGTGCAAACCGACCTGTGGCTGCATGCCGTGGAAGGCTGCGATCTGCGCACCTTCACCAGCAGCGCACCTGCGCAGCAGGGGCTGCATATCGTGATCGTGCTGGAGGGCAGTGTCGATGTGGCATTTGGCAGCCAAGCACTGCAATTGCCGCCGGCGACACGTGCAGCACAAGCGGCCCCAACGCAGCAGGCGCCACAGGCGCAAGGTGCATGGGTGCATACCTCTCGCCCCGAAATGTTTGTGCGCAACTGGCGCACCGGCAAGTTCGAGCGCAAGCTGAGCTTGCGCGTGCACCCACGGCTGCTGCAGACGCTGGCACAGACCCCCGGCTATACCCATCTGCAGCAGGTGCAGGCACAGCACCTGGGCATCCACCTGTGGCAACCCTCTGCCCGTGCTGTGGTACTGGCCGAGCAAATCATTCACCTGCTCAGCCAAGACGGCGCAGCGCTGCTGCTGCAAAGCCGTACGCTGGAGTTTTTGCATGAAGCCATTCAGCAGCAGCCTGATGCCAACCCCAGTGAACGCCCAGCCCTGCATCTGCGCGAACACCTGCGCATGGCCAAGCTCAAAGCCATGCTGGATGCCCGACAAGACTGCGGTGCCCCGGTCTCTGCACTAGCGCGCGACATGGGGCTAAGCACCAGCGCGCTGCAGCGGCACTTTCGCCAAACCTACGGCAGCAGCATTGACGAATACCGGCGCACCCAGCGCCTGGAACATGCCCGCGCCCTGCTTGAACAAACCGGCTGCAATGTGCTGGAAGTGGCCCACGCCAGTGGCTACACCAGCGCCGCCAACTTTGCCACGGCGTTTAAACGCCACTTCGGCATCTCCCCCAAGCTGGTGCGCAGCAAGATCTAGTGGACACCCTGTCCGCCGCGCATCCAGTACGTTGCGCCGCCAGCAAATAAGAATGATTATTGATTGCATCGCAAATGTTTGCGCGTGTTACGCAAACCATGGCGCCAGAGGCAACTGCTCCAATCCTTGGCTGTATTGAGCGTTCACGGCCTGTCAGGCCTTGAATATGTTTGCTTCACCCTTGTGGATCGCCATGAAATTCTCTTGCCGCCATGCTGCCCTACCAGCGCCGCTGCACGCCCTTGCTGTTGCAAGCCTTGTGACCTGTGCCGCCGCTTCGGCCCAAACCCAGATGGAAACCGTGGTGGTGACCGCCAGCGGTGCCCAGCAAGCCATCAAAGAAGCGCCCGCCTCCATCAGCGTGCTGACCCAGGAAGACCTGAAAAAGGGCAACTACCAATCGGTAGCCGAAGCGGTCAAGCACGTCGAAGGCGTGTCGGTCGTGGGTGACAGCGCCAACACCTCTGACATCTCCATCCGTGGTTTGCCTGGCGACTACACGCTGATTCTGGTCGATGGCATGCGCCAAAACACCCGCGAGACCATGAACCGCGGCACAGGTGGCGTGCAATTGCACCAACTGCCCCCGCTGTCTGCGATTGAGCGCATTGAGGTGGTGCGTGGCCCGATGTCGTCGCTGTACGGCTCCGAGGCCATGGGCGGCGTCATCAACATCATCACCAAAAAAGTGCCCACCCAATGGGGCGGCAGCGTGGGCGCATCCACCACCTTGCAAAGCGACGATGACTTCGGCAACTCCCGCGAAGGCGAGTTCTGGCTGGCCGGCCCCATCCATGGCGACATGCTGGGCCTGCAGATTTCAGGCAAAGCGCGCAATCGCACCGAAGCCAGCCACTACTACCCCGAAATCCAGGGCGCCAACGGACAAGACCAGCATAGACTGGGCGCCAAGCTCACCCTGCGCCCCGACAGCCGCCAGGAAGTGGTGCTGGATGTCGGCACGGAGCGCTTGCAGACAGAGTCGACCCCCGGCCAGTCGATCGCACCAGGCCCGCGCGCCAGCTTCTCCCAGGTCACGCACACGCGCCAGAACTATGGGCTGACCCATACCGGCCGCTGGGACTTTGGCAACACCAAGGTGTCGCTGTACACCGAAGATGCCAAGCACAAGAGCCTCTCCGCACCCACGCGCGAGGTCACCAACACCACGCTGGATGCCAGCCTGACCATGCCGTTTGACAAGCACATCGTGCGCCTGGGCGGTCAAGCCATGCGCTCGCAGCTCCAAGGGCTGGTCAGTGAAACTGGCGGTGCACAGCCCGGCCACCCCACCAACCCCGACCAAATCTCTCTGAACAATTACGCCTTGTTCCTGGAAGATGACTGGCTGCTCACAGAGCAGCTGACGCTGACGGGTGGCATGCGCTTTGACAACGATGAACGCTCAGGCACCCACTTGTCACCACGTCTGTATGCGGTCTACCAGGCGACTGACGCGCTGACGCTGCGCGGCGGTGTGACCACGGGCTTCAAGGCCCCCACCATCCGCCAGAGCAGCGCGGCGTACTGCATGAGCAGCGGCGGCCCGACCAACCAGCCCGGCACACTGTGTGGCAACCCCGATTTGAAGCCGGAAACCAGCGTGACCCAGGAAGTGGGAATGAGCTACGAATGGGCGCCCTCGCACCTGCTCACGGCCACTCTCTACAACACCAACTTCCGCAACAAAGTGGTCAGCTTTGACACGGGCGTGCGTGACCCGCTGGACCCTACGGGCAGAAACAATATCTACATCTACGACAACGTCGACAAGGTCAACATCCGAGGCTTGGAACTGGGCGTGAAAATGCCGATTTCACGCACCGTGAGTCTGGATGCCAACTACACCTACATGCAATCCAAGCGCAAAGGTGGTTCGGAGACGGCCTACGATGGCAGCTCGCTGGACGGGGAGCCACTGGAGCGCAATCCCAAGCACATCCTCAACGCCAAGCTCGATTGGCAGGCCACTTCCAGCCTGCAGACGTATACCCGCCTGAACTTCACGGACGGTGCGCGCTACGCCGCTTATCGCAACTACGCCCGGGGCACCCGCAGCCGCGGCAGCGCGGTCACGATGGATCTGGGTGGCAACTACGCCCTCACCAAGCAGGTAGATCTGCGCTTTGCCGTGCTGAATGTCACCGACCGCAAGGTCGCCGTGGATGAACGCGGGCGCAACACCGGCCTGGATGGCAACTGGATCGTCGATGAAGGCCGCCGCCTGTGGCTGGGCGTGAACGCGCAGTTCTGAGGCTGCACGCCGCCATGCTGGGTTGCAGCAAGTAGCCCAGCAGCCACCGCTGCAGCATGCCAAAACGCAAAATGCAGAGCGCAGAATGCAAAAGGGAGCCTGATGCTCCTTTTTTCATAGCATGTAGCACCCGGTATACATAGGCCTTAGGTATTTTCACACCCTAAATCACCGCTGTATCAGCGCTTCCAGCTCTACTTTTTACACAGCTTCGCTTTTGGGATCGCGCGCCATCAAGCGCTGCACCGCATCTTGCGGGCTGATGCGGCCATCCAGCAAATCGACCACGGTGGCGGCAATCGGCATCTCCACGCCCACCGCCTGGGCGCGCTGCACCACGGTGCGGGCGCTGTACACGCCCTCGGCCACATGGCCCAGCGAATCCACAGCCTGGGCCAGCGTCAGCCCCTGGGCCAGCAGCAAGCCCACTTTGCGGTTGCGCGACAGATCGCCCGTCGCGGTCAGCATCAAATCGCCCAGACCACTCAGCCCCATGAAGGTATCGGGCTTGGCACCCAGCGCCACGCCAAGCCGCGTCATCTCGGCCAACCCACGGGTGAGCAAGGCCGCGCGGGCGTTCAGCCCCAGGTTCAGGCCATCGCACAGGCCTGCGGCAATCGCCATCACGTTTTTGACGGCACCGCCTACCTCCACACCCACGATGTCTTCGTTGGCATACAGGCGCAGCGGCCCTGTGTGGAACGCATCCAGCAAGGCTTTGCGTACGGCCGTGTGCTGGCTGGCAGCCACCAGCAGCGTGGGCTGGCCCTTGGCCACTTCCTGGGCAAAGCTGGGGCCACTGAGCGCACCGCTGATCAGCTGCGGCGCCACCTGGGCGCATACCTCGTGCGGCATCAGGCCCACGCCCGCCTGGCCAGCGGGCACCGCTTCAAAGCCTTTGCACAACCAGGCAATCGGCGCATGCACCTGGGCATCAGCCAGCGCCTGCAGCGTGCTGCGCAGAGCCGACATGGGGGTGGCAATGATGAGCAGATCCATGCCCTGCACGGCCTGCGCCAGCGGGGCCGCGCTGACGTGCAGCCCTGTAGGGAAGGCCATGTCCGGCAGATACCGGGGGTTGCTGCGGGCGGCCTGCATATCGGCCACCTGCTGCGCATTGCGCGCCCACAGCGTGACCTGGTGGCCCGCCGTGTGTCGCGCTGCAGCAATGGCCAAGGCCGTGCCCCAGGCACCGGCACCAATCACAATCAAATTCATAGCTTCTAGCGCTTGTATCCATTGGCCTTAAGGCCAAAAAGGCATAAAAAAAGGTTCCGCATGCGGAACCTCTTTTGTAGCATGCCCAGCGGCACGCGGCGGACAGTGCTTACTGCACAGTGCCTTCGGCTTGTGCAGCGGCAGCGGCGTTTTGCTGCTCGTACATGGCTTGGAAGTTGATTTCCGCCAAGTGCACAGGGGGGAAACCGGCACGGGTGACCAGGTCTGCCACGGAAGCGCGCAGGTAGGGGTAGACGATCTGGGGGCAAGCCACGCCAATCACGCCGCCCATCTGCTCTTCAGGGACATTGCGGATTTCGAAGATGCCAGCCTGCTTGGCTTCCACCAGGAACAGGGTCTTGTCTTCGATCTTGGTTTGCACAGTGGCAGTCACGGCCACTTCAAAAATGCCTTCGGCCACGGGTGTAGCTTCTACGCCCAGTTGGATGTCGACATTGGGTTGCTCTTGCTGCAGCAAGATGGCGGGGGAATTGGGTTGCTCCAGCGACAGGTCTTTCAGATAGACACGTTGAATCTGGAAGACGGGAGTAGCTTGTTCGGACATGGTGTCAGTCTTTCTTACGCAAGGCAGCGGTCATAAAAAGGCCCGCCGGCAGCTGCTGCGTGAGCGGGCACTTAAGCTGACCATTATGCAGGCTCACAGCCTACATTGAAAATATCAGGCGTTGAGCAAAGGCACCAGCTCGCCCTTGGCGTCCAGTGCAATCAGGTCATCGCAGCCACCCACGTGGGTGTCGCCCACAAAAATCTGGGGCACGGTGCGGCGGCCAGTGATCTCCATCATGTGCGCACGCGCAGCAGGGTCACTGTCGATACGGATTTCTTCAATCTGTTCCACTCCCTTGGATTTGAGCACTTGCTTGGCGCGCACGCAGTAAGGGCAGACGGCGGTGGTGTACATCTTCACGGCTTGCATGAGAGAAATCCTTTGCTTTCAAATAACCAGCGGCCACAAAAAAGGGGCCGCTGGTTGCAGACCCCTTGATGGTAGGACAGTTGGAAAAAACCAGCTGGCTTAGGCCTTAGTGACCGGCAAACCCGCGTCGCGCCAGGCCTTCATGCCACCGGCTAGGGCCTGGGCATTGTCAAAACCCAGCTTCTTGGCCTGCGCCTGGGCACGCACCGAGCGGGGGCCCTTCTCGCACACTAGCACCACGGGCAAGGCCTTGTTCTTGACCACTTGGGGCAGGCGCTCATCCAGCTGCGACAGCGGAATGTTCTTGGCGTTGGTGATGTGGCCCTTCACATATTCCTCAGGCTCACGCACATCCACGATGACCGCTTTTTCGCGGTTGATCTTGGCCACAGCGTCGTTGGGCTGCAATGAACCAGCACCTGCGCCCTTGAGCGTAGGCACAAGCAGCAGACCGCCGGAAACCACTGCCAGCAAAATCAAATACCAGTTTTCAACAATGAAAGTCACGTCAGTCCTTGGGTTGGCAAAGCCTGCGATTTTAGGGGTTCAGCGATCTCCCCAGACAACTCACCCTGTACAGCGCAAGCCTGCGCCCTAAAATAGCGGGCTACGCCCTTATCCATTTGTGTTTTTGCGCAGAAAGAAGCCATGTACAAGCTCGTACTGATCCGCCACGGTGAGTCCACCTGGAACCTCGAAAACCGTTTCACCGGCTGGACCGATGTAGACCTGACCCCTACCGGCGTCGCCCAGGCCAAGAAGGCTGGTCAATTGCTCAAGGCCGAAGGTTATGAGTTTGATGTGGCCTATACCTCGGTGCTGCAACGCGCCATCAACACCCTGTGGTATGCGCTGGACGAGATGAAGTGCACCTGGCTGCCCGTCAACAAAGACTGGCGCCTCAATGAGCGCCACTATGGCGGCCTGCAAGGTCTGAACAAGGCAGACATGGCCAAGCAGTACGGCGATGCCCAGGTGCTGCAATGGCGCCGCAGCTATGACGTGCCTCCACCAGCACTGGAAGCCACCGACGCGCGCAGCGAGCGCAGCGACCGCCGTTACGCCGATCTGAGCCCCGAGCAGATCCCACTGACCGAGTGCCTGAAAGACACCGTGGCCCGCGTGGTGCCATTCTGGACCGACACCCTGGCGCCCCAGGTCAAGGCTGGCAAGCGCGTGGTGATTGCGGCCCATGGCAACTCCATCCGCGCCCTGGTCAAGTATTTGGACAATATTGCGGACGACGCTATCGTTGGCGTCAACATCCCCAACGGTATTCCGCTGGTGTATGAGCTCGATGAAAACCTCAAGCCCATCCGCAGCTACTACCTGGGCGATGCCGAAGCTGCCGCCAAGGCCGCCGCCGTAGCCGCACAAGGCAAGGCTTGATTTTGTAACACCCTACCTGCCTACGGGTGGTTGGGCCTTTGGCCCACCGTCTGTGAGGCAGCGGCGTGTATATTTGTCGACGCAGTTCTATAACTAAAGTCTCTATGAGCCAAAAACTCAAAATTGCTGGATGGGTATCCTTGGGCGTACTGGCGGGTGCATTGACCACGGTGTCACTGCAAACCGTGGCGCGCGGTGGAATCTCCCCCCTTCCCCTGGAAGAAATTCAGCAGCTGTCGGCAGTGTTCGGCATCATCAAGACGGATTACGTCGACCCGGTGGATGATAAAAAACTCATCACCGATGCGATCTCGGGCATGGTCTCCAGCCTGGATCCCCACTCACAGTATTTCGACAAGAAGAGCTTCAAGGAATTCCGTGAAGGCACTTCGGGCCGTTTCGTGGGCGTGGGCATTGAAATCACGCAAGAAGATGGCCTGATCAAGATTGTCTCGCCCATCGAAGGCTCTCCCGCAGACCGCGCGGGCCTCAAGACAGGCGACCTGATCACCAAGATTGATGCCACGGCCGTCAAGGGCCTGAGCCTCAACGAAGCCGTCAAGCGCATGCGCGGCGAGCCCAAGACCAAGGTGGAGCTGACCATCCTGCGCAAGGATGAAAGCCGCAGCTTCCCCGTCTCCATCACCCGCGAAGAAATCAAGACCCAATCCGTCAAGGGCAAGCTCATTGAACCTGGCTACGGCTGGGTGCGCCTGAGCCAGTTCCAGGAACGCACGGTCGACGACTTTGTGCGCAAGGTCGAAGAGATCTACAAGGAAGACCCCGCCATCAAGGGTCTGGTTCTGGACCTGCGCAATGACCCCGGTGGACTGCTGGATGCCGCAGTCGCCATCTCTGCAGCCTTCCTGCCTGAGAACGTGACCGTGGTCAGCACCAATGGCCAATTGGAAGAAAGCAAGGCCACGTTCAAGGCGTCGCCCGAGTTCTACGCACGCCGTGGTTCTGGTGATCCGCTCAAGCGCCTGCCTGCTGCCTTGAAGAAGGTGCCACTGGTGGTGCTGGTCAACGAAGGCTCGGCCTCGGCCAGCGAAATCGTGGCTGGCGCACTGCAAGACCACAAGCGCGCCACCATCATGGGCAGCCAGTCGTTTGGCAAGGGCTCGGTCCAAACCGTGCGTCCTCTGGGCCCAGATACCGGCCTGAAGCTGACCACTGCGCTGTACTACACCCCCAGCGGCAAATCCATCCAGGCCAAGGGCATCGTGCCCGACGTGATGGTGGACGAAACCGCCGAAGGCGATGTGTACGCTGCACTGCGCATGCGTGAGTCCGACCTGGAAAAGCACCTGGGTAACACCACCGATCCCAAGGCCGAAGAAGAAGCCTCTGCTGCGCGCGAGAAGCTGCGCGAAGAGGCCCGCAAGCGCTTGGAAGAAGATGTGAAAAAGCCAGTGTCCGAACGCCGTCTGCCAGAATTTGGCTCGGCCAAAGACTTCCAGTTGCAGCAAGCCTTGAACCAGCTCAAAGGTCAGCCCGTCAAAGTCAGCAAGACCTTGACCGAGCGTCCTCCTGAGAAAAAGGACAAGGACGAATAAATAAAGAGAGCACCTAGCGCATAGCCACTCGTCGTTTCAAGCCAAAAACTGTTTGAAACGACGCCAGGGCAAGCGCCAACCACTCTCTTTTTTGAAACCAGCCGGGCCACGATGCCCGGCTTTTTTCATGGAAACACGATGAACGACGACCAACTTCTGCGCTACTCGCGCCACATCCTGCTCGACGAAGTCGGCATTGAAGGCCAGGAAGCCATGCTGGATGCGCACGTACTCATCATCGGTGCAGGCGGCCTCGGATCACCCGCCGCACTGTACCTGGCGGCCTCCGGCGTAGGCCAGATCACCCTGGTGGACCATGATGACGTCGACTTGACCAATCTGCAGCGCCAGATTGCCCACACCACCGCGCGCGTGGGCCAGCCTAAGGTGGAATCTGCAGCCCAGGCCATGCACGCCATCAACCCTGATGTGCAAGTGCGCTGCATTGCAAAGCGTGCCGATGCGGCATTGCTCGACGAACTTGTCTCACAAGCCACTGTCGTCCTGGACTGCTGCGATAACTACCGCACGCGGCAAACTGTGAATGCAGCGTGTGTTCAACACCGGGTGCCCTTGGTAGCCGGCGCGATCATCCGCTTTGATGGACAGATTACGGTGTTTGACCCACGCCAAGAGACTTCCGCCTGTTATGCCTGCCTGTTCTCGCCCGAAGACAACTTTGAGGAAGTGCAGTGCTCCACCATGGGCGTGCTGGCACCGCTGGTCGGTGTCATAGGCGCCATGCAGGCGGCTGAAGCGCTGAAATTGATCGCAGGCATTGGAGAGTCACTCGCCGGTAAGTTGTTGATGTTAGATGGCAGAAATATGGAGTGGTCACGCATGCGCACCAGCCGAAACCCAGACTGTTTGGTCTGTGGTAACAGTTAGTAGGATATTGACTACACCCCCTATTACACGAGGGATGCACAATGGCCCCTTTCCCCTTCAAGCAACCCCACTTTTGACCGTACCACCCCGTGACTCTCAAGACTTTTTTCGTGGAAGACAACGCCACGATTCGCGAAAACTTGATTGAGACTTTGCTCGAGTTATCTGACATCGAGCCCGCTGGCTACGCCGAAACAGAAGCAGAGGGAACTGCCTGGCTCACCCAGCCAGACAATGATTGGGATCTGGCGATTGTTGATTTATTTTTGCGCCAGGGCAGCGGCCTGGGCGTAGTGGCTGCATGCCAAAACCGCAAGCCTGGGCAACGTGTGATCGTGCTGAGCAACTATGCCACTTTGGATGTCCGCCAGCGCTGTACCGAGCTGGGTGTGGATGCCATTTTTGACAAGTCCAATGAGATTGATGCTCTGTTGGATTTCTGCATGGAAATGAGCTGAGCGCACAAAAACACACAACAGTTGCACATAAAAAAAGCTGAGCACCGCTCAGCTTTTTTTATGCATGAAACATTCGCTGATCAATCGATCAGCTTGTTCTTCAATGCGTAGTACGTCAAATCGCTATTGGAAGACAAGGCCATCTTCTCCATCAAGCGCGTGCGGTAAGTACTCACCGTCTTCACACTCAGTGACAGTGACTTGGCAATATCGCCCGCAGTCTCTCCCTTGGCCAGCTTCAGGAATACCTGAAACTCACGCTCCGACAACTGCTCGTGCGGCGGCACATCGTCTTTGCGATTGAGTTGCTGTGCCAGCAAATCAGCCACCGTGGGCGTCAGATAGCGACGGCCCAGTGCAATGGTACGAATGGCCTCGGCAATCTCCTTGGGTTCGCACTCCTTGTTCAGATAGCCACTGGCACCTTGGCGAATCAGGTTGATGGCATAGTGCTCCTCAGGGTAGCCGCTGAGAATCAAAATGCCCATGTCTGGTGCCTTGGCACGCAACATGGCCAGCGCATCCAAGCCACTTTGCCCTGGCATGGACAAGTCCATCACCAGCACATCAATATCTTGTTGCCGCACCAGATCAATCGCCTCACGGCCATTGCTTGCTTCACCGGCAACTCGCAAGTCCACATGTTCAGATAAAAACTGGCGCAGACCTGAGCGCACGATGGCGTGATCATCCACGATACCTACTTTGATCATCGAAGCCTCTTTCCTGTTGTGGGACGCATCCCTAGACGTTCTTAGTTTCGCAATACAAATACCTACAGCACACAGCGCTAACCCTGTCTCAAAGCTTCTTGATTATGTGCACTTTCTGGCACAAACTGCCAAACCGTTGGAGGAATCAATGTGAACTGGACCAAGTTGCGCCGTATGGCGATCAGTTTGCCGCTGGCAATTCTTGCGGCTTGCCTCATGATTGGCGTCAGCGAATATGGCTACAAACAAACAAGCCAATTACTGACAAATTTGACGCGCGCATACGACATTCGCACATCGATCAGCGCATTGATGAAAGACATGTTGAATGCAGAGACCGGTTTGCGCGGCTTCTTGCTCACCAACGATCCCAAGTATCTAGAGCCCTACCAGGAAGCCAACAAAGACATTCACCGGTCTTTGGAAAACATCCGCAAGAACATTGAGCATGACCGTGTCAAAACAGATCTGTTCATGCCTTTGAGCCAGAGCATTGGTCGCAAAACGGCGGAAATGGATTTGAGCCTCAAGCTGTTTCGCGAAGGCAATGCAGATGCCTTGAAGTTTGTCATGTTCACCGACATGGGCAACAGCGACATGAACAGCATTCGCGCGCTGTCACGCCAGTTGGATGAGGTAGCCATGCAAGAAGCACAGCGCTACCAATCCGATGTGGAATCCTCCCTGTTCTGGGCCCGGGTGGGCGTTACCACCATCACCTTGATCGGCGTTCTGGCGTTCTACCTCTATCTACGCCAGCACAATATGGTCGAGCGCTTGCACCAACGCGAACAGGCTTTGCTGTCTGAAGAGCGCACCCGCCTGGAACAACTGGTGCGTGAACGCACGGCCACGCTGACAGAGCTTGCCAACCACTTGCAACAAGTGCGCGAAGACGAACGCGGCCACTTGGCGCGCGAGCTGCATGATGAGTTGGGGGCCCTGCTGACAGCCGCCAAGCTGGATGTGGCCCGCCTCAAGTCCAAGATTGAGATGAGCAACCCCGAGGTGGCAGACCGCGTCAAACATCTGACCGAAACACTCAATAGCGGCATTGCCCTAAAGCGCCGCATTGTGGAAGACCTGCGCCCCTCTTCACTGGCCAATTTAGGGCTGTCCACCTCTTTGGAGATTCTGACCAATGAGTTCTCACAGCGCATTGGCATTGCCGTAGATGCCAATCTGGAAACGGTCGAGCTGCCCGATGCCACCGAGCTGACGATCTACCGACTGGTGCAGGAGTCACTGACCAATATCGGCAAATATGCCAAGGCCAGCAAAATCGAAGTCAGTGTGCACAACTACCCGACCTATGTCGCCGTCCAAATCCAGGACAACGGCGAAGGCTTTGATATGGCCTCTATTCGCCCCAACTCCCACGGCTTGGCCGGCATGCGCCACCGGGTAGAAGCGGCTGGCGGGCGGCTGACCATCCACTCTGCGCTCGGTGAAGGCACCACCATCTCCGCCGTTATTCCGACCGGCCCCGCACAAGCAGAGGCTCTGGCCATAGCCTGAGCGCCTGCAGACCTCGCTCTTCATCAAGCCACCAGTCGGTGGCTTTTTTCATCGTGCACGCACATCGCAACAGATTGTTTTCCTTGTAGTCCTTGGCGCACATAAGCCGCAAGCACCGGACTGACAACCACGCGCAAGCGGTACTGGCACAGCACGGCCCAGTACATCCCTACAGTCAAAGTTCTGTTGCAAGCGCGCAGCCATTTCGGCTGCATCACCTGAGGAGGTCTGCCATGCTGCATTACGCCGTTGTATTTCTCATCATTGCCCTGATTGCTGCTGTATTTGGCTTTGGCGGCATTGCTTCAGGTGCAGTGGGCATTGCCAAGATCCTGTTCTTCATCTTCGTCATCATGGCCGTGATCACCTTTGTCATGAGCTTGATGAAGAAAAAAGGCTGACCTCACACACTTGATCTCGCACGCACCTGCGGGTGCGCCGTTCATTTTTAAGAAAGATGGATATGAGCAATACCGAAGACACAAAAAAAACCATAGCTGATGCAGCGGAAGCCACCAAAGAAGCAGTGAAAGACGCTGCAACGACCGCCAAGGCCAGTGCCAAAGAATTTGCACAAGACGCCGAAAGCTCCGCCAAAGAAGCCATGAAAACCACGCGTGAAGCGGCCAACAATGCTTTCGACAAGGCCCAGGATGGCCTGCGCGCGGTGGAGCAAGAGCTCTCCCCAGCCATTGATGACCTGACCGCGCGTGCCCAGGCGTTCTGCAACAAGAGCATCAATTTCTGCGCGGACAGCTCTGATCGCGCCCGTCGCCAGTTCCAGCAGGCTGCGGAAAACACCACGCGCTATGTGGTGGAACAGCCAGGCAAGTCCATTTTGATGGCCGCTGCAGCTGGTGCTGCCGTAGCCGCAGCCTTCCTCATGGGGCGCCGCCGCTAAGGCTTTGCCCACCCCCAATCCCCGAGGTACGCCGTTTCATCCAACGCGGCGCACCATTTTTCGACCACCGCTGAAAGGCAGACTTATGAAGAAAACCACACGTGCGATTGCTTTTGCCACTCTAGTCGGCGCGACCATCATTGGTACAACGGGTTGCTCGGTGGCCCGCAACCAGCAGACTGTGGGCTCGTATGTGGATGATGCAGGCATCACCACCGCTGTGAAGGCCAAGTTTGCAGAAGACAAAGCCGTTGCTGCAACGTCCATCAGCGTGGAAACGCTGAAAGGCACCGTACAACTGTCTGGTTTTGCCAAGAGCCAAGCCGAAAAAGACCGTGCAGAAACCATCGCACGCGATGTGAAGGGCGTAGCGGCTGTGCGCAACAGCATCGTCGTTCGTCCTTGAGTCGCACGCCAATCGCTCAGCCCTGACGCCCACTTGGGACTAGGGCTTGAGCAGCCATGCCGACCTTTCCCAAGGTCGGCATTTTTATTTGTGCACATTCCTCGTTAAGCTTGTCCCATGCGCGCTTTTACTTGTGACCATTGCGGACATCTGGTGTTTTTTGAAAACACCACCTGTGTGCACTGCGGCTCGACCCTGGCTTTTGTCCCGGAGCGCATGCGCATGGTTGCGCTGGCGCCCTCTGCGACAGCAGCCCAGGTGTGGGAGCCACTCGCCCCGGCATCGCGGACAGACACACCCTATCTGCGCATGTGCCACAACCGCAGCAGCGAAGGCGCCGCCTGCAACTTCACCACCGATGCCGATGGCTCGCAGCCCTACTGTGTATCGTGCCGGCAAACGCGCTGGCTGCCCAACTTTGCCAATCCCCAGAACGTGCTGCGTGCCAACAAGGTGGAAAACGCCAAGCGCTATCTGTTCTACACGCTGTCGTGCCTGCAACTCACGTCGGTACAGGGCTTCCCGGCCCCGCTGTTTGACTTCCTGGAAGACCTGCCCGGCCAGACCCCGATTTTGACCGGCCACCACAGCGGCACCATCACCCTGAACGTGGCCGAAGCCGATGACGACGAACGCGCCCGCCGCCGCGTGGCCATGTTTGAGCCCTACCGCACCCTGTTGGGGCATCTGCGCCACGAGTCAGGCCACTTTTTCTGGGATGCGCTGGTGCGCGACACCGAGTGGCTGCAGCCCTTTCGCGCGCTGTTTGGCGATGAGCGCCAAGACTATGGTCTGGCGCTGCAAACGCATTACGAGCGTGGCCCTGCCGGCCCCGATGGCTGGGCTGCACACCATGTGAGCGCCTACGCTGCCGCCCACCCTTGGGAAGACTGGGCAGAAACCTGGGCCCACTATCTGCATATGATGGATCTGATGGAAACCGCTGCCAGCTACCGCGTCCAGCTGCGCCTTCCGGGGCACCTGGCCAGCTGGCCTCCCCTGGACGACCCATTTGCCGACACGCAAGCCACGTTCGAACACATTCTGCAGCAGTGCGTGCCCCTGACGCTCATGCTCAACAGCCTCAATCGCAGCCTGGGGCACAACGATGCCTATCCGTTTGCCCTGTCCACCGGTGCAGTGGCCAAGCTGCGCTTTATTCACGACGTGGTGGCCGCGCACCGCAGGCAGCACGCCAGCCGCTAAGGCTGCGGCCCAGCAGTCAGCTACGCCCTCTGAATCCAGTCCCTTGTGCGCAGCGGCTGCCCTGGGCAGCCAGCTGCAGCACTTAGCGCAATGCCAGCTTGGACCGCAAGCCTTCTAGCACGGTGGCAGAGACGAACTTGTGCACCTCATCGCCACCCAGCGTGGCAATCTCCCGCACCAAGGTGCTGCTGATGAACATGGTCTGCGCACTGGGGGTGAGGAACACCGTCTCCGCCGTGGGCAGCAAATGCTTGTTCATGCCCGCCAGCTGGAATTCATAGTCAAAGTCAGTGCCCGAGCGCAGCCCGCGCACCATCACCTTCGCCCCCTGCGCCACCACAAAGTCACGCACCAGGCCGTCAAAGCTCTCAACACGCACATTGGGCACATCGGCAAACACGGCGCGCGCCATGTCCATGCGCTCTTGCAGCGTGAACATGGTTTTCTTGTGGTGTGCCATGGCCACCCCCACCACGACCTCACCAAACAGCTCGCTGGCGCGGCGAATCATGTCCTCGTGCCCCAACGTGATCGGGTCAAACGTGCCGGGGTAGACGGCTATTACGTGCGCAGCCATAACAATCTCCAAGTTTGTATCGCGTTGCGCCGCATTATGCCTGCGCAGGTTTCAGGCATAAAAATAGCTGCTAGCGCTTATTTGACAAGCGCTAGCAGCTATTAATTTAAAGATGCAGCAGTTTACGCGGCGATCTTTTTGAGCAAGTGCGCATGCACGGCGCCCGCCTTCAAGTAGCGGTGCTGCTGCAAGCCAAACTCGGCCAGCTCTTCGTCCGTCCAAGGCTTGGGCGCTTCCAGATAGATCAAACCATCATCGGCTACGGCCACGGCTGCGGCCTTGATTGCGGGTGCAAACAAGGCTTCCACGCCAAATGGCGGATCGATAAAAATGGCATGCCAGTGGCCGGGCGCGCTTTGCGTCAGGGCAGCCACACCATCGCCGCGTTGCACTTGCACGCCTTCGGCTTTGAGCTGCTGCGACAAGCGCTCCAGCTGCTGTGCCAGGCCGGCATCGTTTTCCACCAAACGCACCTGGACTGCGCCGCGCGATGCAGCCTCAAAGCCCAAAGCGCCAGTGCCGGCAAACACATCCATACAGCGCCAGCCCCCCAAATCCTGGCCCAGCCAGTTGAACAGGGTTTCACGCACCCGATCGGGCGTGGGGCGCAGGCCCGGGCGCTGCGCTACCGCCAGGCGCGTGCGGCGCCACTGACCGCCAATGATGCGCACCTCTCCCGCACCACCGGGACCAGGTTTGGCGGGCTTTTGTACTTTGCTGCCGGGCTTTTTGCCTGCGGCCACCGCGGCAGCTTCTGCCTCAGCCTGCTTGTAAGCCTCCCGCTTTTTCAGGCGGGCTTCCAGCGCCAGCGCTTCTTCAATATTGCGATAACTGTTGCGACCCATTACTTCTTTTCCCCTAACACCACGGTCACCATGCGCTCCGGCTGGAGCACACGTTGCATGGCGCTGCGCACATCGGCCACCGTCAGCGCTTCTACCTTGGCGGTCCAGTGGTCCAGATAGTCCAAGGGCAGATCGTTCCAAGCGATATTGGCCACATTGCCCAGCAGCTTGCGGTTGCTGTCGATGCGCAGCGCAAAGCTGCCAATCAGATTGTCCTTGGCATCGCGCAGTTCTTGCTCCGTAGGGCCTTCGGCCACGAATTTGGCCAACGTCTCCTGCGCCACCTGGCGCGCCTGTTCGGCCTGATCGGGGCGGGTTTGCAGGCTGACGGTGAACGCCCCCGCATGCAACCCGGGCGAGAAGCTGCTGGAGACGCCATAGGTCAGGCCCCGCTTTTCACGCACCTCTTCCATCAGGCGCGAAACCAGACCGCCGCCACCCAGAATGTGGTCACCCACCAGCAAGGCCAGAAAGTCGGGGTCGTTGCGCTTGATGCCCGGCTGGCCAATCAGCACCTGTGCCTGGGCCGACTGGAAGGGAATGCGAATGTCTTTGGCCTCTTTCAAGGCCGCCACCTCCGCCACCGTCGGCAGGGGCTGGCAACCCTTGCCATCGTCCTTGGGCAAGCGTGCCAGCAGCTGCGTGACCAGCGCATCGGCCTGCGCCTTGTCGACGGCGCCCACCACGCTCGCCTTGGCACGGCAGGCCTGGAACATGCGTTGCTGAAACGCCTGCAAATCCTTGACATTGATGTGCGCCAGCGTTTGCTCGGTGCTGCGGCGGCCATAAGCATGGTCCCCAAACACGGCCTGCGTATAGGCGCGGCCCGCCACCGTGCCTGGGCGCGTGTTGGACTCGGCAATCGCGGCGCTCCAGCGTGCACGTTCACGCTGCCACACATCGGCAGGCAAGCTGGGCTCAGCAATTTGGCGCGATGCCAGGGTGACTGCGCGTTGCAGCAAATCGGGCACCGTCAGGCTGCGCAGGGCAAAGCTGAAGCTGTCTTTGCTGGCGCTGGCATCCAGCCCGGCGCCCAGATCGGCCCAGGCTTCGCCCAGGGCGTTCTCGTCCATGGCTGGCAGAGAGCCATCGGCACGAATGCCCTTGCTGTTCATCATGCTCAGCGCCGTGGCCAGCCCAGCTTGCTCGGGGGCCTCGCGGCGTGATCCGGCATCGAACGACACCTGGATGTCCACCATGGGAATGCTGGGGCTTTCCACCAGCCAGACCTTGGCCCCCGAAGGCTGCTGCCAGTGCTGGATGGGCAAGATTGCACAAGCAGAATTCACACCAAAACCTGTCAAAGTACAAGCCAGCCAAGCGCTAGCAGCTATTGTTTTTGCTTTCATCATCAAACTTTCAGTGCTGGAGCGTGTTGGCATCACCGGCGGCAGCGGCCGGGCGAGGGGTTTGATCGGCCGCACGTGGCTGCGGCACCAGGGTGCCGATGGTCAGCTGGTCTTCACCAAAATAGCGCTGCGCCACACGCTGCACATCGGCCGCGCTCACCTGCATCAGCGCTTTGACCAGCAAGTCATCCGCATTGGTGGGCATGCCCATCACCCAGTAGCTGCCCAGCCCTTGCGCCTGGCCCATGACAGAGTCACGCTCATAAATTTGGGAGGCCATCCACTGTGTCTTCACGCGCGCCAGCTCCGCCGCGCTCACGCCGTCTTTGCCGATGCGGGCAATCTGCGCATGCAAGGCTTTTTCGAGCTGTGCCGTGGTTTTGCCCTTGGCAGGAACGCCCGACAGCATGAACAGCGAAGGGCCGCGGCCCATGATGCCGGCAGAGCTGCTGGCGCTGTCGGCCACGCGGTCCTTGCCCTGCACCAGGGCGCGCTCCAGGCGCGCGCCGTCATAGCCGTCCAGCACGGCAGACAGCACCAGCAGCGCCAGCGCATCCTTGTCTTGTGCCGTCAGGTTCTCGACATTGCGGATCGACGGCACGCGGTAGGCCATGGCCACAAAGGCCTGTTCGGCTGGCTGCTTGACTTCAATACGGCGCACACCGATTTGCTGCGGCTCTTCGCGGGGCTTGCTGACGGCAGATGGCCGCGCAGGGATCTGGCCATACGTGGCTTCGGCCCAGGTCTTGACCTGTGCCACATCCACATCGCCCGCAATCACGACCGCAGCATTCGCCGGCACATACCAGTTGCGGTGGAAGTTGCGCACGTCATCGGCCGTCATGGCGTCCAGATCGTTCATCCAGCCCACCACGGGGCGGCCATAGGGGTTGGCCATGAAGACGGCGGCCGACAGCTGCTCAAACAGCATGCCGCGCGGGTTGTCTTCGGTGCGCATGCGGCGCTCTTCCTTGATGACCTCGATTTCTTTTTTGAACTCGGCATCGGGCCACTGGTTGTGGGCAAAGCGGTCGGCCTCCAGTTCCATCACATCGCGCAGGCGGTTGGACGGAATTTGCTGGTAGTAGCCCGTGTAGTCGCGGTTGGTGAAGGCGTTTTCCTGGCCGCCCAGTGCCGCCACCCGGCGCGAGAACTCGCCCGGCGCCAACTTTTCGCTGCCCTTGAACATCATGTGTTCCAGCGCGTGCGCCACGCCCGTGGTGCCGTCCACCTCGTCCATGGCGCCTACACGCAGCCACAGCATGTGCACCGCCGTGGGCGCACGGCGATCCGGCTGCACGATCAACTGCATACCATTGCTCAAGGTGAACTGCTGTACCGCCGTGGCCGCACTGGCTTGGGAGGTGCTGGCCCAGTCAGCCAGAGACGACGACAACGTGCCCGCAGGCACCGAATTCTCGGCCGCAGCACTCAGGCTGGCCACCAGCACTAGAAGGGATAAAGTTCGTTTCATAGAATGCAGGATTCTAAGAACCCGCCAATGTTCAGTTTTTTCAAGAAAAAAGCCCAACCAGCCGACACGACTCCTGCCGAAGTGCAGTCTGAGACCGTCGCACCCGCCGCCGCTTCCACCGTAGAAGCGGAGACTTCGACCCCTGCCGCCAAGACACCTTCCGTAGGTGGTTGGCTGCGCAATACCTTCGGAATGGGCGACAAGGAAGAAGTTCCTGCCAGTGTCGCACCAGAACCGGAAGTTTTCGAGCAAGCCCCCGAACCCCAGGCCAAACCGGAAGCCGCCACCGACCGTGGCAGCTGGATGGACCGCCTCAAGGCAGGCCTGCGCAAGACGGGCACCAGCATCACCACCGTCTTCACTGGCACCAAGATTGATGATGCCCTGTACGAAGAGCTGGAAGATGCGCTGCTGATGGCCGACACCGGCGTCAAGGCGACCATGCACCTGCTGGACGACCTCAAGCGCCGCGTCAAAGAAAACAAGGTCACCGAGCCCGCCGCCGTCAAAGCGCTGCTGGCCGAGGCCCTGGCCGATTTGCTGCAGCCGCTGGAAAAGCCACTGGTGATTGGCCAGCACACGCCCACCGTCATCATGGTGGCGGGCGTGAATGGCGCAGGCAAGACCACTTCCATTGGCAAGCTGACCAAGCACCTGGCCGACAACGACCAGTCCGTGCTGCTGGCGGCTGCTGACACCTTCCGCGCTGCGGCGCGTGAGCAGCTGGGCGTGTGGGCTACGCGCAACACGGTGGAAATCATCAGCCAGGCCGGGGGCGACCCAGCGGCCGTCAGCTTTGACGCCGTCAGCGCTGGCAAGGCGCGCAAGAAAGATGTGGTGCTGGTCGATACGGCCGGGCGCCTGCCCACCCAGCTGCACCTGATGGAAGAGCTGAAAAAGATCAAGCGTGTGGTCAGCAAGGCCGATGGCTCGGCCCCGCACGAGGTGTTGCTGGTCATCGACGGCAACACCGGCCAGAACGCGCTCAACCAGGTCAAGGCTTTTGACGAAGCACTGGGCCTAACCGGGTTGATCGTCACCAAGCTGGACGGCACCGCCAAGGGCGGCGTGCTGGCGGCGATTGCGCAGGAGCGCCCCATCCCCGTGTACTTCATCGGCGTGGGCGAGAAGGTGGAAGACCTGGAGACTTTCAGCGCCAAGGAATTTGCGCAGGCCTTGCTGGCCTGAGCCTGCCACGGCCCGCCTACCAAGCCCCGCACTGCGGGGCTTTTTTATTTCAGGAGCAGGCAGCGCACGTTGAAAAAGGCTTTCCCCTGCTTTTCACATTGAAACGCTGATTTCACCAGCGCTACACGCTCACTTTTGTGCATGCACCCCATCGGCCACCCACGCGGCATAGGCCGGGTCGGCGTGTTCGGTGCGCAGCAGCAGCTGGGGGGTCTCGTAAGGGTGCGCCGCTTTCAACCAGGCCCACAGCGGCTCGACCGCCTCGGGCAGCGTCTTGAACACCACGCGCCATTCGGCCGCCTGCTCCAACGCGCCTTGCCAGACATAGTGCGAGGCCACTGCCTCCACCTGCGCGCAAGCCGCCCAGCGCGCTTGCACCGTGCCCTGCGCCAGCTGCTGCGCTTCGGCCTGGCTGCCCACCGTGGTGGTGACCACAGCAATCGGGTGTAAAAACAAAGCAGATTCCATCGTGCCGATGGTACGGCCATCTGCATGATGGAATCTGCATCTGCCCCTGCACCAACCACGGCGCGGAATAGAGCGGCTCAGCCACGCATCAACCGCGCGGGCTGGGCCAGGTCGCCACCAGCACCCCCAGCAGGGCAATGCCCAAGGCCAGCAGTTGCAGCGTGCTGATCTGCTCACCCAGCACCAGCATGCCCACCAGCGCCGCGCTGATCGGCAGCAAGACCGTAAACACCCCCGCCTGCGCAGCAGGCACCGCGCGCAGACCCGTCATCCACAGCCACACCGTCCACACGCAGGCGGCCAGTGCATAAAACAGCAACAAGCCCCACATCGGCAGCGCCACGGTGCCAAAGTCAAACTGCCAGGCCAAATACCCCCCCAGTGGGGTGGACAGTGCAAAACCCCAAAGGTTGATGAGGGCGCTGATGCGCTTAGGCGATACGCTGGCCGTGAGCCGCTTGCCAATCACGGCATAGGCCGCCTCACACAGCACTGCGGCCAGCAGCAACAGCTGACCCAACCAGGCATGGGGTGTGCCCTCTGCCTGCTGCGGCTTGGCAGCGGCATACAAGGCAATGCCCGCCACCGCCAGGGCCACCGCCGCCCAGGTGCGGGGCGCAATCTGCTCGCGCAGCACCAGCCAGCTGAGCACGGCCACCGCCACCGGAATGGCCGCCATGGTCACCCCGGCTGTGACGGCGCTGGTCAGGCTGACGCCGGTCACCATGCACAGCGTGAACAGAAAATTACCGAAAAAAGATTCCAGAAACAGCAGCTGCCGGGTGCGGCGGCTTAAAGGGGCTTCACCTGGCGCAGGACGCAACCAGCGCGCCATGGCCACCACCCCAATACCAAAACGCAACCATGCCAGCAGCAGCACCGGGAACAGCGCTGCCAGCGGCTTGGACAGCGCCACATAGCTGCCCACCAGCGCCATGCTCAAAGCCAGGCAGAGGGAGGCCACAAACCGGGAGGGTGGATGCACAGTCAGATCCCAACAGAACAGTCGGGCCGATCATAAAAGGGCGAAAGCCCCGCGCTGCTGACGCATGCGACAGTCATGTGTATGCCTGAGTGGAAACTTTTTTCAGCCGCCCCACTCTACAATTTCTATCCCCACACATATTCCCTGAGGTTCTGGCACATGCCCAAAGCCAAACAAGGGCAAAAGCAGTTGTCTGAAACTGTGGCCGCCCACCTGCGCGAACAAATCATTTCCGGAAAAATCGCCTGCGGCAGTTTTTTGCGCATCGACGCCATCGCCAAGACACTCAATGTCAGCACCACGCCCGTGCGCGAAGGTTTGCTGATTCTGCAAAGCGAGGCCCTGGTCAAGCTCATCCCACGCCGTGGCTTCATGGTCTCTGGCCTCGACGAGGGCGACGTGATGGACCTGTTCTGGGCCCAAGCCACTGTCGGCGCAGAACTGGCCGCCCGCGCCACGGGCCAGTTGAGCGCCCAGCAGCTGGATCAGCTGGAGACCTTCAACGCCCAGTACCAGCAAGCCCAGCAAATGCACGACCGCGAAACCATGGACCACACCGGCCACCAGTTTCACCGCATGATCAATCTGGCTGCCAACTCCCCGCGGCTGGCCACGCTGATGGGATCGCTGGCCAAGCAAATGTCCAACCGCTTCTACACCAACATCGAGGGCCAGGTGGATGATGCCGTGGACTACCACCCGCTGATCCTGAAGGCGCTGCGCCTGGAAGATGTGGAATCGGTGCGTGCCCTGATGTTTCAGCACATCCTCAACGGCGGCAAGAATTTGCTGAGCATGCTGGAGCGCCAGCGCCAAGCCAACGCAAGCGCCACAGCCACCAAGGCCTGATCCCCAAAGGTCTGGTGCCAGCGGCTCAGATCACGCCAGCGCTTTGCAACTGCTGCAGCTGCGTGTCCGTCAGGCCCAGCAACTGTCCGTACACCGCCGCATTGCTGGCCCCCAGGGCCTGCGCCGGTTGATCGAACTGGGCATGCGCGCCGGAGAACTGAATCGGGTTGCCTGCCCCGGTCGGCAGCACATTCCCCCAAGCGGCAGCCGCCAGCTGGCCCACAGCGCCATGGGCCAGCAAATACGGATCGGCCAGTGCCTCTTGCGGGGTGCGCACCGCTGCCGCCGGAATGCCGCGCTGGGTGTAGACCGCATCCACCACTTGCGCGGTGGTGCGCTGTGATGTCCAAGCTTCAATCCAAGCGTTGATCTGCGCAGCATGCTGCTGGCGATAGCCCAGATCCAGGTACTGCGGGTTGTGCATCATCTCCGCGTGCTGCATGGCCTGAGCCAAGGCCGCAAACTTTTCCGCCTGGTTGGCAACCAGCGCCACATACCCGTCCTGGCAGGCATACACGCCAAAAGGCACCAGCCGATCGAGCGAATTGCCCGTGCGCAGGGCAAGCCCGGCCTGTGCGGCCAGGTCCAGGTGCTCGGCCGCCAGCATGGCCACCATGCAGTCCAACATGGCCACTTGCACGTGCTGGCCCTGCCCTGTGCGCCCGCGCTGAATCAGCGCCGCCAACATGCCGTTGACGGCGTACAGCGGAGTCACCAGATCAGCAATCGGAATGCCCACACGCGTGGGCGGACCGTCCGCTGCCCCCGTCACATGCATCAAGCCACTCAAGGCCTGCACCAGGATGTCCGTGCCCTTCAGGCCCTGGAATGCAGGGTTGTCGCCAAAGCCGGTGATGGATGCATACACCACGCGCGGGTTCACCGCATGCACGCTGGCATAGTCCACCCCCAGGCGCTGCGTGGTGCCCGTGCTCATGTTTTCCAGCACCACATCGCTGACTTGCACCAGGTCCATGAACAGCGCCCGGCCCTGCGCGCTCTTGAGGTTCAGGGTCACGCTTTGCTTGTTGCGTGCGCGGTCAATGACCGACAGCGACACCTCATCGGGTAGCGGCGCCCCATGGTTCCAGCCGCGTGGGCCGAAAAAAGGCGGGCTGTTGCGTGCGCCATCGCGGCTTTGCGGTGCTTCGATATGGATCACCTCGGCACCCATGCCGGCCAGCATCAAAGAGGCCTGGGGCCCTGCCAGCGCGGTGGTGAGATCCAGCACGCGAATACCTTCCAACGGACGAGACAAACCAGATGACACAGTCACTCCTAAACACCAGCGAGGGCATGGCCCGCTCTATGCAAGCGCCACGCGGCACCTGATTTTCTCAGCGTTGCAGTGCCGCTGTGCCTGGACACTGACATCTCCCACACCCCGCGGCTGTAAATCCCCGGCGCGCTTCATAAAGAGAAGCACCTAGCGCCATGAAATAAAGGGTTTTCATCACAAAGTAGATGCAAACCCTTTGATATTGAGCGCTGCCAGCTCACTTTTTAGCAAGCTGTGCGCTACAGCACAGCGGAGTACCGCTTAGAACGCGTGGCGCATGCCCACGTTGAACTGGTTTTGCTTGTCGTTGCTGGAAGTCTTGCTGAACATGCCAGCCACACCGCCGTTGTCCACTTTTTGCAGCGAGAACAGGGAGTACACCTCTGTGCGCTTGCTCAGTGCGTACTTCACGCCCAGGTTCAGCTGGTTGATATCGTGGTCACGCACGGACTTGTCGTCCAGCTTTTGGTAGCTGGCCATCAGTGTCCACTGCTTGATGGGGAGCAGGCCCAACACGGCATAGGTATTGGCATCGTTGCCCACCACATGCTTGGCGTTCTTTTCCTGTGTGGCGGTAAAGCCCACGCGTGCGCCATCAAGGAACTTGTAGGAAGCACCCACACCCCAGACGCGATCGCTGTTTTGCAGCGCAGAGTCAGCGCCATGGGTCACGTGGTACACCACACCCGCTTCGATCTGGTTCTTGGCGTAAGTCACGCCCAAAGATTCTGCGCGGCCTGCCTTGTCAGAGCCTGCTTGCTCGCCCAGTGCCACCATGGCACGCACCTTGAAGCCGGCCATGTCTGCACTGTTGAACTTCACCATATTGCTCAGGCGGGTACCGCTCAGCATGGCGTTGTAGTTACCCGCTGCAGAGTCTTTAGAGCCCGTACCTTCGACAGCCGCTGTCTGGGTGCCCATATAGGTCGAAGCGCCGTAGGTGCCAAACGCATCGTTCATCACGGTCAGCTGGCGGCCCAAGCGCAATTCACCCACGCCTTGCTGCGACAGACCCAGCCAGGATTGGCGGTTCCAATACGCCTCTGAATTGCCCATTGCACCGGTGTCAGCGCCCAAGCCCGCTTCCAGCTGGAAAGCCACCTTGGTGCCAGCGCCCAGGTCTTCTTGGCCGCGAATGCCAAAACGCGATGCCAGCATGTTGCCGCTGCGCAGCTCTGTCAGGTTCTGGCCCTGCACATTGCTCACGCGGTTCACACCCATGTCCACCAAACCATACAGGTTCACTTGCGACTGTGCGTGGGCGAAAAATGGCAACAGCGCAGCTGTGGCCAAGGCGAGCTTGGTCATTTTTTGATTCATGATTTTTTTGAGAAAAAAAGAGAGTTCAACCATGCCTCCCCACCAGGCGGGAGGCTTGTTGGCATGAAAAAAGCAACTGGGTCTCCAGTTGCTTTTCCAGAAACGTTGGCGTCAAGTTTTCCCCGAATCGCTTCAGGGAAAGTGGAGGTGTTTCACGCCTCCACCCTCTGGCACCGCTAATTACTTAGGCAGTGCGAAAGCCATCACATAGTCAGCACGGTCAGGCGACTGGCGGGCACCGCCGGCCACCACCACCACGTACTGGCGACCGTCTTGACCCAGGTAGCTCACAGGAGCCACTTGCGAACCCACGGGCAGGCGGTGCTTCCACACTTCCTTGCCGGTCGCGGTTTCAAAGGCGCGCACGTAGTAGTCTTGCGTACCAGCGTAGAAGGTCAGGCCACCAGCGGTGGTCGAAGGACCCGACAGCGTAGGCATGCCCAAAGGCACTGGCAGATTGGTCTTGATACCCATGAACGCAGTATCTTCCACGGTGCCCAGAGGCTTCATCCAGGCAATCTTCTTGGTGTTCAAGTCGATACCGGCCACATTGCCCCAGGAAGGCATGTTGCAAGGAACGCCCAGGAAGGAATTGAACACACCACGGATGGCCTGGTAAGGCGTGCCCGCTTGGCCGTGCGAATTCTTCCAACCAGCCTTGGTGATGTCCGCAGCGTTCATATCCTTGACGGTCTGAGCAGCAGTTTCTTGGGGAGCCAAGAACACGATCTGGGGAATGCTCATGTCATTCACGATCAGCATGTTCGTGCGTGGATCGTGGGCATGACCGCCCCAGTTAAAGCCGCCGTAGTAGCCAGGGTAGGACAGTGTGGGCTTGGTGCCGATGCGGGTGTAAGGACCTTCGTAGTTCAATTGCTTGAACTTGATACGGCAGTACAGCTGGTCGAACATGGTGGTACCCCACATGTCGGCTTCGGTCAGCACCATCTTGCTCAACTGAGGCATGCCAGTCGACCAAGGTTGCGACTTGGCGCTAGGCAGTTCCCCGGGAGCCAGCGTGTCGTTGTCAGCAGGTGTGGGGACTTCTGTCACGTCTGCCAAAGGCTTACCCGTGCGGCGGTCCAGCAGGAACAGCTGGTGGGTCTTGGTACCCATGGCCAGAGCGGGCGTGCCGTCAGGCATGTCCACCAGTGTGGGAGGGGTCGCGTTGTCGTAGTCCCACAGGTCCAGGTGAACCGTCTGGAAGTGCCAGGCTTCGCGGCCGGTCTTCACATCCAGTGCCACCACGGAGGACGAATACTTGTTCATCGCTTCGGTGCGGTGGTTCAGCGAGAAGTCAGGTGTAGGGTTGCCCAAAGGCAGATAGATCAGGCCCAGCTTGGCGTCATAGGCGCCGTGGGTCCACCAGTTGGGCGTGCCCTTGGTGTAGGTTTGGCCTTCGGGAGGCAGCTTGGTGATCTCGGGGTTACCCAAGTCCCAGGCCCAGTCCAGCGAACCGTCCTTCAGGTTGTAAGCGCGGATCACGCCGGAAGGCTCGTTCAGCTCCTTACCGTCCCAGACCCAGCCACCAACGATGGCGCGACCGTCAGCCACCAGAGGCTGCGAAGTCTGCATGTAGTACCACTCTTTGTAGTCACCCATGCCCACGCTCAGGTCCGAGTAACCCTTGCCGGTGTCACCGAAGCCTTCGCACAGCTTGCCGTCCTTGGCATCCACAGCCCACAGGCGGGTTTGCTTGTCGGTGGTGATGATGCGGGCATTGCAATGGCCGTCAGCACGCTTTTCGGACTCAGGCACTTCGTAGTAGCCCACGCCGCGGCAACGCTGCCAGTGCTTGGTCTGCTTGGATTGGGGGTCAAATGTCCACTTTTCCTGGCCGCTGGTCGCGTCCACTGCGATCACCTTGTTCTGAGGTGTACACAGGTACATGGTGCCGTCCACCTGGATAGGTGCGCCCACGTCTTCGTTCGGGAAGCCCAGGGTTGCACCAGTGCGGTAGGTCCAAGCCACTTCCAGCTTGTTCACGTTGCTGGCGTTGATCTGGTCATGAGGTGCAAAGCGGGTGCCTGCATGGTCACGGCCAAACTGGGTGAAGTTGTTGGCAGCGCTCTTGGGATCGGTCACGACGGGAACGTCCTTGACGATCTGATCGACCTTGGCGTTGAACACTTCGCTGTGGGGCGTGAACACGCCCACGGCGCCAGCGGCGATCACCACAGCTTGCACTGCGGCAGCGGGCACAGCCAGCTTTTTAGCGGAAGGCTTCAGCGAACGCAGTGCCAGGGCAGCGATCAGGCCCAGCACCAGCATGGGAGCCATACGAGGCACCCAGCCCCAGAACTGGCCACCCGCTTCGGCGACGGTCCACAAAGCGGTACCAATCACCACCACCAGGAACAGCAGAGCGCCTTGTGGCTTGGCACGCACGAGCATGACGCCAGATGCCACGATGGCAGCACCAGCAATCAGGTAGTACCAAGAGCCACCCAAAGTGGCCAGGCGGATACCGCCGATCAGCAGCGCCAGGCCTACGAGGGCCAGCACCGCACCGAAGACACGCGGCCACAGGTGGCGCGATGTCGTATTTTCAGAACTAGACATGATGTTTTTTCAGAATGAAAGGCGAAATTATATATTTTTTAACTTCTATAAGACTTAACCACAATAGTAAATAATAATATTTAAAATCAATAACTTAAGGCATTTTAAATTTCAGAAATTACTGAAATCTAAAGAAAAATGAAGAAATACAGCAAATCATCGTGCATTGTTTGCCTTCAAAAAAACATTTGCATACACACGAAAAAGCCCACATCCAGCTCACACCAGCCATCGTCAACATCTGCTGACACAGCGCTGCGGAACTTATGACTTAGCACTCCCTCTTATAGAGTGCTAATATGAAGTGATGGATGAAAGGATGAGTGCAATGACAAACCCAACTAGCACCCTTGCTGCTTCGGCCTTGGCACCTGCGAATCCTTGGGCATTGGTGCCGCCACTGGGTAATTTGGACGCGTACATCACAGCGGCCAATCGCTTGCCTATGCTCACCCAAGAGGAAGAGCAGGATTACGCCCGCAAACTCAAAGAACACAACGACCTGGACGCCGCTGGGCGTCTGATCATGTCCCACCTGCGTCTGGTGGTCTCGATCTCGCGCCAGTACCTGGGCTATGGCTTACCCCACGGCGACCTGATCCAGGAAGGCAATGTCGGCCTGATGAAGGCCGTCAAACGCTTTGATCCCGACCAGAACGTACGTCTGGTCAGCTACGCCATGCACTGGATCAAGGCCGAAATTCACGAATACATCCTGAAGAACTGGCGCATGGTCAAGGTGGCGACCACCAAGGCGCAGCGCAAGCTGTTCTTTAATCTGCGCTCGCTCAAACAAGGCATGCAGGCAGATGCCGCCATGGATGACGAACTGAGCCTGCGTGAGACGCTGACTGCGCAGCAAATTGACGCCATGGCCGCCAAGCTGAACGTCAAGCGCGAAGAAGTCATGGAGATGGAAACGCGCCTGTCCGGCGGTGATGTGCTGCTGGACCCCAGCCCCAGCGACGACGGTGAACACGCTTTTGGCCCCATTGCCTACCTGTCTGATGCAGCGCACGAGCCCACCAGCATGCTCGAAAACCGCCAGCGTGATGCCCTGGCGTCCGACGGCATCGCCCAGGCGCTGGAAATGCTGGACGATCGCAGCCGCCGCATCGTGGAAGAGCGCTGGTTGAAAGTGAACGATGATGGCTCTGGCGGCATGACGCTGCATGAGCTGGCTGCCGAATATGGGGTGAGCGCCGAGCGCATCCGCCAAATTGAAGTGGCTGCCATGAAAAAGATGAAAAAAGCGTTGACCGAGTTCGCGTAAGAACGTTCCTGCGCTGTCCGGTAAAAAAATGCCAGATTGATGCATATACAAGCCCGGATAATCTCCGGGCTTTCTTTTTTCCTGCGAGAAATTTTTGTTTCTTGCAATTTTTCTGCACCACAGACTATGAAACTCACCATCACTCGCCGCACGGTATTGGCTGCAAGTACAGCATTGGTTGCTGCAGCCGCAACCACATCTGTTTTCGCTGCATCACCTGCCGGCGCATGGCCCACCAAGCCGGTGCGCATTGTGGTGGGTTTCCCTGGTGGCTCTTCCCCTGACCTGACAGCGCGCACCTTCTCCGAGCCGCTGTCCAAGCTGCTGGGCCAGCCTGTGATTGTGGAAAACAAGGCCGGTGCTGGCGGCAATATTGGCGCCGCCGAAGTGGCGCGCGCCAAGGACGATCACACCATCGGACTGATGATCAACGGCAACATGACGATTGCCAAAATCCTCAACCCTGCCGCACCGTATGACCCCCTCAAGGATCTGGCCCCGCTGACACTGGTGGGCGTGTCGCCACTCGTGCTGACGGCACCGGTGGAGCAACCCGGCGTTCCCAAAGATGCGGATGGCAAGGCTTTCTTTGCGGCCGCCAAAGCCGCTGGCGACAAGTGGAGCTACGGCACCCCGGGCATTGGCACCATCGGCCACCTGGGCACCGAATTGTTGAAGACCCGCAGCGGCATCAACCCCTTGCATGTGCCCTACAACAGCTACCCACAAGTCGCCACCGCCATGGCTGGCGGCCAGCTGCAAATGGCCATGCTTCCCCCTGCACTGGCCCACTCTCAGGCACAAGCGGGCAAGGTGCGCCTGATTGGCGTGACCTCCAATGGCCGCAGCCCCCTGGCGCCCGACGTTCCCAGCATGGCCGAGTTGGGCGTGAACCTTGACTTGCAGATGTGGAACGCGTTCGCAGCGCCAGTCGGCATGCCCGAGGCGATTCGCACCAAGCTGGCCACGCTGCTGATCGAAATTGCGCGCACCCCTGAAGTCCGCGAAAAACTCTTCCAGCAAGGCTGGCAAATGGTGGCGACCTCGCCCCAAGGGCTGGCCAATCGCGTCAAGAAAGATACTGAAGAGCTGAGCCGCCTGATCAAGGAACAAAATATCCGCAATCAGTGATACGCCCCGCGCACGGTACACCCAAAACCACCGCAAGCGGTGGTTTTTTTTATAGCTGCTCGCGTATTACTGGCGCTGGCTTCGCCAGGTTTCGAACTGCAAGGCAGTCATCGCTTTGGAAGACAGCCAGCCTTGATAACACTCGCACCCCAGCGCTTCCAGCTGGCTGCGCTGGGCTTCGGTTTCCACCCCTTCGGCCACCACCTGCATATCCAGGGCATGGCCCAGTTGAATGATCGCGCCGAGCAATTTGTGCCCCAAGCGACCTTCACGCATGAAGTCTTTGCCCAGCTTCAAGCGCTGAACCGGCAGATGCTGCAGGTACGCGAGTGAAGAGTGGCCATTGCCAAAATCATCCAGCGCCAGACTCACCCCCAGCCCCGCCAGCTCAGCCAGGATGCGGCATGCATGCTCCGGGTCCTGCATGGCCTGTGACTCTGTCACTTCCAGCTCCAGCCATTGAGCGGGCACATCGTGGCGCTCCAAGGCCTCGCGCACCTGCTGCACCAGACTGGAATGCCGCAGTTGCTGGGCCGAGAGGTTCACCGCAATCCGCATGGGCTGCCCCTGCCCCAACCACAGACCAATCTGCTTGCAGGCGGCATCCAGCACATAGTTACCCAGCCTGATGATCAGACCCGAGGACTCCGCCACCGGAATGAACCGGTCAGGTGTAATTTCCCCCAGCAGAGGATCTGTCCAGCGCAACAATGCCTCGACCCCACACACCTGGCCGGTACGGATATCGATTTGCGGCTGGTAATACAGCTTCATGCCCTCATAGCCCAGAGCCAGGCGCAAGCGCTCAGACAGCAGCACCTTTTCAGCCATCTCATGGCCCATGCTGTCGTCATAAAAGACAAAGTTGCCCCGGCCATGCTCTTTGGCCCGGTACATCGCCATATCCGCATAACGCAGCAGTGTGGACGGGTCTCGACCATCGAACGGAGACAGCGCGATGCCAATGCTGGCACCGAAGTCCAGCTGCGCATGGCCCCAGCGGCATGGCGCAGACATGGCATGCAAAATCTGCTCCGCCCACGCCTGCGCCTGGGCAGCATCCGTATTCGGTAGCAGCACCGTGAACTCATCCCCGCCCAAACGCGAGAGCACGCCCTGATTGCGCATGACGGATTTGAGGCGCTTGGCCACCTCTTGCAGCACGTGGTCACCCGCCGCATGCCCATAGCCATCATTGATGGCCTTGAAGTTATCCAGGTCCAGCAGCAGCAAGGCCACAGGGTCGCCTTGCGCCTGCGCGTGCTGCAGGCTCTCCTGCAGGCGCTGGGTAAAGGTCCAGCGGTTATGCAGGCCCGTCAGAATGTCGTAGGCCGCCTGGTATTGCATGCGCTCTTCCATGCGCCGCATTTCCGTGACATCCCGCACAAAGGCCACCACCAGGGGGGCGCCTGCCCGGTCAAAATTTCCCAGCGCAATATCCACAGGAACTTGCGCACCATCCTTGCGCTGCAGCCACAGCGTGCGCCCCTGCCCCATGCTGTGACGACGCGGCTGCAAAAAGAACTGGCGCACATCCATCTGGTGCGAGGCATGCAGGCTCGCTGGCAGAAACATTTCGACCGACTGCCCCTCCAGCTCCTCGGGTGCAAAGCCAGAAATCAAGCCCATCGCTGCATTGCTGGCGACGATGGTGCCCTCGCTATTCACCAGCAAAATGCCGTCGGGGGCTGCATTCCAAGCCTCGCGCACCCAATCGCCCCACAGGGCTGTGTGCGGCGCTGGCACCTCCTGCCCCCCCATGAACGATGGTCGCTGCGCCACAGGTGCAGAGGGTGGTTCGATCGGGGATCTAGGGGCTGAGGTGTTCATGCGTGCATTAACAATGCCAAGCACCGCCAACCCAATGAAAGCGGCTCGGGCGGCCCATGCTACCGCATGCACCCCACGTACCGACTGTTTTAGCGCAAGTCTCTACAACATCAACCACGCTCAGGCGGCGGCTTCGTCCAGCAAGGCCTTGGCATCCTTGGCCAACGCCTGCGCACCTTGGCCGTAGCGGTGGTACACACGCAACTGCCCCTTGGGGTCATACAGATACAAGCCCGCCGAATGGTCCAAGGTGTAGCTACCCGGCTGCTTGCCCTCCACCTTTTTGAAGAACACCTTGAAGTCTTTGGCCACAGCGGCCACCTGCTCAGGGGTGCCCGTCAGCGCCACCATCTGGGGATCAAACGCTTGCGCATATGCACGCAGCACTTCCGGCGTATCACGCTCCGGATCCAGCGACACAAATACACCCTGCAAACGATCCGCCTGCGCACCCAGCATGGATTTGGCTTCGCCCAACTCCTGCAAGGTCGTCGGGCACACATCTGGACACTGGGTATAGCCAAAAAAGACCACCACCACTTGACCGGCAAACTCCTGCACCGAGCGCTGCTTGCCATGGGCATCAGGCAAAGGGAAGTCTTTCCCGTACTGCGCCCCGGTGATGTCTACGCCTTCCAGGCGAATCTTCTCGGGTTTGCAACCTGCCAACAAGGCTGCAGCGGTGATGCTGGTGGCGCCCACCATCAAAGTATGCAAAGCGTGTCTTCTGCGCATGGCTTTCTCATTCAATCATCAATGGCACAACCATAACCGCAAAGGTAAATGCCACCTCATCCGCAGGTTGTGCCAGCTAGCGACCTGGCTGGTCCCAGGAGGAAGACGCCCGCAGCAAACGCTCCAGATCCCGCTTGGCCTGCGAAGCACTGGCCGCATCCAAACTGGCCGGAAAGCGCATCATCCAGTGGCCTTGTGGGTCAACCACATACAGGTGGTCTTCCAGTGCATGGCCCGCTTCCGGCTGCAGCCACTGCTGCAGTGCATCGCGCTGCACGTGCAGCACCTGGACCGATTGCAACGCAGGGGCCAGTGCTGGCGCCGGGGACTGTGCATCGTCAATCAGCCAGACCCAGTCCAGGCGCTCTTTCTCCCGCCCCAGCCCTTCCCGCAGTTGACGCTGCAGATACAGATGGGCTTCACACGCTGCATTGCAGGCGCCGCTGGAGATACTGACCAGCAGCCACTGCCCTTGCAACGCGGTCAGTGGCTGTGTCTGCCCCGTCAGTGTGGTGCCCATTAGCGATGCCGGAATGGCCGGTTGCTGCGCAATCAGCGCCCCAAAGCTGCGCCGCGCTTCCGGGCGAATCACGTAATAGGTGAAGTACGACGCCACCACCGGCGCTGCACACACCAGCAGCACCGCCAGCATTTTCCAGCGCCCACGCCGACGGCTTGCGCTGTCTTGCACGCTTTGCGAAAGGCTCTGCATGCTGGGCGGGCTATGGATGGTCAGGCCTAAAGGCTGCAAGTCGGTCGTTTCAGGCGGCATGGCGTTGTCGGGCTCTGCGAGCAGGCTGCAAAAATTGAAACCACAGCAGCATGGCAGCAAGCACTGCGGCAATGGCAAACCATTGGAAGGCATAACCGTGGTGCGTGGCAATGCCGCTGCCCGGCTGTGGCCAATCACGCAACAGGCCTTCGCTGGCTGCGCCGGTTTGCACCACCGTGACTGGCCACAGTGGCAAGCCACTGCTGGCGGCATATGCCTTCACATCCAGGTTCTGGCGAATGTGCGTGGGGGCATCTGCAGCCGCCTCATCCCCCAAGGCATACAAGCGGGCAGGCGCAGCGGCCAGACGGCCGGTCACCCCGACCACTCCAGTGGGCGTCTCCACCGGTTGCAACGCCAGGCGATCTTGAAAATTGCGGGCAATCCAGCCGCGCTGCACCAGCACCACATCACCGCCCGCCAACTGCAGCGGGGTCAGCACAAAGAAGCCGGGGCGCCCTTGCATCTGGCGGTTTTCCAGGTACACCGTGTGCGCAGGCAGCCACTGCCCCTGCAGTTGAATAGGGCGGTGCAACCACGTAGCGACTGCCGCCTCGCCTTGCTTCAAGCGATCGTGCACGGCCTGTGCATCCAGCGCGGGTGCGGCAAACTGCTGCTGCCGGGCATCGTGCAACTGCTGCTTTTGCGCTGCGCGATCCAGCTGCCAGCAGCCCAGCGCCACACCCAGACACACGCCCAGCACAGCCACCACCGTGGCTATCCACCACCGCAGGTTGACCCGCTTGCGTGTCATGCGCAGCACCCCATAATGGGCTGCATGACATATGCCATTGCCCTCTTCTTGCTGGCCATCGTGGCCTGCCTGGCAGCAGCAGGCTTTTTCATGCTGCGCAAAAGCGATAGCGATGCCGCGCGCAGCCAGTCCATGGCGCGCGCACTCACGCTGCGCGTGCTGCTGTCGGTGGTGCTTTTTGTGTGCTTGCTGCTGGCATGGAAGCTCGGGTACATCCAGCCCAGCAGCTTGCCTGTAGCACGCTGAAATAAAAAAGAGAGCAGCCCGCGCTTGAATACCCTCAGCTTCAATACGATTTGATATTGAAACCCAGTATTCACCTGCGCTAGCCGCTCTCTTTTACTCACGCCTCACTCCCCCACAATCCCCGCATTCAGGCCATATGCCGTGGCCACCGCTCACATCCAATAGACCAGGATGTACAGGCCCAGCCACACCACGTCCACAAAGTGCCAGTACCAGGCGGCACCTTCAAAGCCAAAGTGGCGCTCTGCGGTGAAATGACCTTTTTGCAGCCGCAAGGTGATGAACAGCAGTATCAACATGCCGATAAACACGTGGAAGCCGTGGAAGCCCGTCAGCATGTAAAAGGTGGAGCCGAAGATGCCGGAGGACAGCTTCAGGTTCAGTTCGGTGTAGAGGTGGAAGTACTCATAGCCCTGCACACACAAAAAGATGATCCCCAGCAGCACGGTCACCCACATGAAGCCAATCGTTTTGGCACGCTGCCCCAAACGCAGGGCATGGTGGGCGATGGTGAGCGTGACGCCAGATGTCAGCAGCAAGGCCGTGTTGATGGTGGGCAACCAAAATGGTCCCACGGTCTGAAATGCCTCGACCGTACCAGCTGGAGACGCGGTCGCCCCCGCCTGCACGCTGGGCCAGACCGCGCTGAAGCCCGGCCAGATCAAGGCGTTGTCCAGGCTCCCCAGGGCAGGCACCGAGTGCGCCCGCCCCCACCACAGTGCGGTGAAGAAGGCGCCGAAAAACATCACTTCCGAGAAGATGAACCAGCTCATGCTCCATCGGTAAGACAGATCAATCTTGCGCCCCAGCAGGCCGCGTTCGCTCTCGGCCACGGCCTCGCTGAACCAGCGGTACAGCACCACCAGCCACCACGACAGTCCCAGAATGAAACTCCACATGCCCCACTGGTGGCCATTGACCCACATGCCTGCGCCCAGCACCACAAAGAACAATCCGGCGGCAGCCCAGATGGGGTAGCCCGACTCTGCTGGAACGTAGTAATAAGGGGTGCTTGCTGTCTGCGGTGTACCCATGTCAGCTCCTGTCATCACGCATCTCAACCATTACCGATCGGCCCAGCGCTGCGCGCTAAACCACCCAATTCACGACTGCAATCAATAACAACACAAATCCAAAAATCGCTACCAACCCCACCGCCACAATCTGCAGCGGCTTAATCTGCGCCGCATCCTTGTGCCACTCGCTGCCCTTGCGTACCCCCAAAAAAGCCCACGCCATGGCCACCATGGAACGCCACAGCGAAGGCGGACGGGGCTCCTCTGGCGCGGTCAAGAGCGCGACCCTTCCGAAGCCTTGGCTGCACTGGCCGCCACCGGCGTCTGCGGCGCTGCAGGCACACGCCCCCCGACTTCAAAGAAGGTATAGCTCAGGGTGATGGTGGTCACATCCTTGGGCAACTTGGGGTCAATCACAAATGCCACCGGCCATTCCTTTTTCTCACCAGGCTGCAATTCATACTGGTTAAAGCAAAAACATTCCAGTTTGGTGAAGTGCGGTGCTGCATTGCGTGGTGCATAGCTGGGAATGGCCTGCGCCGCCATGGCGCGGTCCTGCACGTTTTGAAATTCGTACATCACCGTGGCCAACTCACCTGGGTGCACCTGCATGGAAACGGTTTCGGGCTTGAAGTCCCAAGGCCCACGCGCATTCGCATCAAACTCCACCGTAATCGTGCGGCTGGTGTCCACCTGCGTATTGGCAGGCAGCTTGCCCACCACACCGTTGCCAGGCACCTGCCGCTCCGAGATGCTGAGAATGTTGATGCCCAGCGCCTCACACACATGCTTGTAGATTGGGATCAATGCATACCCAAACGCAAACATGCCCACCGTGATCACCAGCAACTTGGTGACCATCTGCAGATTGGCGCGGCGCTTGTGCAAGCTCATGACGGTGCCTGTGCCTTAACCGCCCAGCAGCGCCATCTTGGCCACGAAACCGACGAAAAACGTCACGGCAATCGAAGCAAGCACCAGGGCCATACGCACATTGCGCTGACGCTGCAGCTGCCATGCCTCGGTGCGGCCTGGCATGGAGTTGCTGTGTTTGGGATGAATCATGGTGTTATCCAATCACACGGGTGGCCGTGCTGTCCAGTTTGGGAGGGGTTTCAAACGTGTGGAATGGCGCAGGCGATGGCACCTCCCACTCCAAGCCCTCAGCGGCTTCCCACGGTTTTTGCGGGGCTTTGGCACCGCGGCCACGCATGGCGGGAATCACCACTGCCAGGAAAAAATACACCTGCATCAAGCCAAAACCCAGGGCTCCCACAGAAGCCACCGCGTTGAAATCGGCAAATTGCATGGGGTAGTCGGCATAGCGGCGTGGCATGCCCGCCAGACCCAGGAAGTGCATGGGGAAGAAGGTGACGTTGAAGAAAATCAACGACCCCCAGAAGTGAATACGACCGCGGGTTTCGGAATACATCACCCCAGTCCACTTGGGCGCCCAGTAATAGTAGGCCGCAAACATGGAAAACAGCGAGCCCGCTACCAGCACATAGTGAAAGTGCGCCACCACGTAATAAGTGTCCTGCAGCTGAATATCGATCGGGGCCATGGACAAAATCAGTCCGGTAAAGCCCCCCATGGTGAACACGAAGATAAAGCCGACCGAGAACAGCATCGGTGTCTCAAACGTCATGGAACCACGCCACATGGTGGCCACCCAGTTGAAGATCTTCACGGCCGTCGGCACCGAGATCAGCATGGTGGAATACATGAAGAACAGCTGCCCTGTCACCGGCATGCCGGTGGTGAACATGTGGTGCGCCCAGACAATGAAACTCAGGATGGCAATGGAGCTGGTCGCATACACCATGGAGGCATAGCCAAACAGCTTCTTGCGGCTGAAGGCCGGCACGATCTGGCTGATGATGCCGAAAGCCGGCAAGATCATGATGTACACCTCAGGGTGCCCAAAAAACCAGAAGATGTGCTGGTACATCACCGGGTCACCGCCCCCCGCAGGGTTGAAGAAGCTGGTGCCAAAGTGGCGATCCGTCAGCGTCATGGTGATGGCACCGGCCAGCACAGGCATCACGGCGATCAGCAGGTATGCCGTAATCAGCCACGTCCAGGCGAACATGGGCATCTTCATCAGCGTCATGCCGGGCGCGCGCATGTTCAAGATGGTGACGATGATGTTGATCGACCCCATGATGGAGCTGGCACCCATGATGTGCATCGCAAAGATGCTGGTGTCCATGGACGGGCCCATTTGCAGCGTCAGCGGTGCATACAGCGTCCAGCCTGCCGCCGGGGCGCCACCGGGCATGAAAAACGAAGTCACCAGCATGATGCCCGCAGGCACCATCAGCCAGAAGCTGAAGTTGTTCATGCGTGCAAAAGCCATATCCGACGCGCCAATTTGCAGCGGCAGCATCCAGTTCGCAAAGCCCACAAAGGCCGGCATGATGGCGCCAAACACCATGATCAGACCGTGCATGGTGGTGAGCTGATTGAACAGCTCGGGGTTGACCAGCTGCAAGCCTGGCTGAAACAGCTCAGCGCGAATCAACAGCGCCAGAATGCCGCCCACCATGAGCATGGTGAAGCTGAACAGCAGATACAGCGTGCCAATGTCTTTGTGGTTGGTGGCATAGAGCCAGCGACGCCATCCTTTGGGCGTAGCGTGGTGATGATCATCGTGGTGATCGTCGTGGGCATCCGTGCCGTGCGCGTCGTGAGAAGGTGGGTAAATGGCGCTCATGTGCGGGTCTCCCTTGCTCTTTCTATTCGATGCGCTCACTGCGCAGCCACGATATCGACACGGCGCGCCTGTTCATCGGCACCTGTGCTGTCCGTAATGGTTTGAGGTTTACGCAGCTCGATACGCTCGGCAGCTACACCTGCATCCGTCAAGGCTTTCGCCACGGCCTGGGCACGCTGCTTGGCCAGTTCCGCATTCACCTGTGCACTGCCCGTCGCATCCACATAGCCCGACAAGGCGATCTTCACATCGGTGTGCTCTTTCAACGATTGGGCTGCTTGCAGGATGGCAGCCTGCGCCTTGTCATCCAAAGCACTTTGCCCCGTGGCGAAGAAAACCCGCACAGGCATCTGCACCTGGGTGGCCACAGCCGGCTCCGCAGATTTTTCTGGGGCTGCCGACGTAGGTGCTGCAGCTTCCGGAGCAGGCGCTGGTGCGGCACCGCCTTCGGGGAATTGGCCTTTGCGCGCCAGGGTGAACTGCGCAGGCTGAATCAGCTGCCCGGTTTGATTGCTCCAGTGGTTCTTCACATAGGTCAGCACAGCAGCCAGTTCGACGTCGCTGAGCTGCTTCCACGACGGCATGGCACCATTCGCGCGGCCTTCAAGCACCACATGCATGGGGTCTGCCAAAGAGCCTCGTACCAGCGCACTACCATCCAGGGGCTTGATGGCCCCTGCCCCCTTGCCTGTGGCCTGGTGACACGCGGCACAGTTGGCCGCATACACCTTGGCACCACGTGCAACCAGCTCATCGAGCTTCCATTCCTTGATGGGGTCGTCTTTTTTCGCGGCAGCCAGCTTCAGCTGCTCATCCACCCATGCCGCATAGGGGGCACTGTCAAGCACCCTCACGTGGATAGGCATGTACGCATGCTCTTTGCCACACAGCTCCGCACACTGGCCATAGTAGTCACCAGGCTTTTCCGCCTTAAACCAGGTGTCGCGCACAAAGCCAGGAATAGCGTCTTGCTTGATACCGAACGCCGGCACCATGAAGCTGTGAATCACGTCATTGGCCGTGGTGATGATGCGCACCTTTTTGCCCACCGGCACAACCAGCGGGTTGTCCACTCGCAGCAGGTAATCATTGGGCGCATTGCTCACATCACCACTGTTGGACATCACCCGGTGGCTGCTATCGATCGTCGACAGAAAACTCAGCCCCTCGCCCGGGCCCTTCAAATAGTCGTAGCCCCATTTCCATTGGTAGCCCGTGACCTTGATGGTCAATTCCGCATTGGTGGTGTCTTTTTGCGCCACCAGCACTTTCGTCGCGGGCAAGGCCATCAGAATCACGATGATGAAAGGAATCACCGTCCACACCACTTCCACTGTGGCGGACTCATGGAAGTTGGCGGCCTTCGCACCCTGGGATTTGCGATGCTTCCAGATGGAATAGAACATCACCGCAAACACAGCCACAAAGATCACCACGCAAATCGACAGCATCATCCAGTGCAGAAAATGCTGCTCCTGCGCAATCCGCGTAACTGGCGGGTGCAAGTTCAATTGCTTGACGGCGGGACCACCTGGCAAGTTCTGCACCGCGTGTGCCGTGCACGCCATCCATGCTGCCGCTGCCGTACACCAAGAAACCAGTGGGGAAATACTGCTTTTCATAGTTCTCACTTGCGTCTGAGCCTCCGGGATTCCATGGCACGCCTGCCTGTGCAGTGCCGTGCGGAGTCTTGCCAAGAAAATGGGGAAATCAGGGAACCTGGCACGCAGCACCAGACCGCCACACTTGCAGTTTGCAAGAACGGCACACCAATGCGTACAGGGATTTCAAGCAGGAAATGGCCAAACTGCGACAACCCCTTGTAGGACGCCGGGCAGAATTCAACCGATGGGAACGTAGCCCGCATGCACGCAGCCATGCAAGGCACAAAGAAAGCAACACACTGCAGGCTGACGCAAGCTTTGCGGTCCAGCCTGCCTGCAAGGCATAGCGGCACACCAATTTTGTCTCCCTCTGAAGGCCTGATTGACCTTTGGCTTTGCACCGCACAGGCTCTTGAACCCGTGAGTGCTTGCTATCAGTAGTTTGAAAAAATTGTAGTGCGCTTTGTTCTAAATCAAAGCTGCAAAAGCAGGTTTTCGCCTATCGCAAACCCTGCTCCCGGCCTTTCTTGAGCATGCTGCGCATCTGCTCTAAAGACACGGCACTTTCACTCTCTACAGCGACACGTGGCGTGGGCTTGAAAGCATGGCCGTAGACCAGCTCGAAAGTGATGGCCAGCTGGCCTTCGCTGCCATCCACACGCAGGGCATCGTTCATGGCAGCCTTCAGCTGCGCCAGCCATGCCTTGCCACGCAATCCCGCGAAACGCTGTGGATGCAAATTACAGCCCAGCTCGCGCAGCTCCTGCAGCAAGCGCTCAGGCGTGACAAAGGTCAGCGTGATGGCTTCCATATCCATCACGGGCTCGGCAAAACCCGCCTGCACCAGCATGTCACCCCAATCGTGCATATCGGTGTAGCTGTGACCTGCCGCCGACCAGCCCTGCTGCGCATACAGCGCACGCATTTCCTTGGCCGTGTCAGGACCCAGGCACGAGAACATGACAAAGCCATCCACTGCCAGCACCTCATGCCAGGCTTTGAGCATCTGCATGGGCTGCGCCTGGTTGTGCAGCAGCATATTGGCCCAGAGCATCTCCACGCTGCCCGCCGCAGGCATTTCCACGGTGGTGGAGGGCCCCGTCCAACGTGCAGGACTCCACCATGGCTTGTCCCACTGCGCCTTGGCCACAGCCTGCAGATGGGCTGCTGTTTCCACCACATAGGCTTGCGCCTGAGGGTAACGCTGGGCGATCAAACCATGGGTTTGCAGCCCGCCACGCACAGGCTGCCAGTCGCACCAGGTCTTGGGGCTGCGGCAAATCCATTGCAGGCGCTCTTGCATGCGTCGCCCCACCTCCTCATGCAACCAAGGCGACTGCGCAGGCGCAGACTGCTGCCAACGCGCGGCAGCCACAGGATCGATGGTGGGGGGAAGGTTCTCAGACATGAAAAATCACTCAGCCACCCCTCCGCCACACGGCATGGCAGAGGCAGGTGCTGCGGCAGTATATTGATTTCATGCCCCTGCGCTGGCCGACATGGCTATCCCATTCTGCGAAATGGTCACTGACACTGCCCAGCCAGTGCCTGGCCTGCCATGCATGGCCCAGTACCGATGTGCTGTGCCTGCACTGCCAACAGCGCTTTGGACAGCAACCCTGGCGCTGCACAGGTTGCGCCTTGGCACTGCCCGGCCTGAACGCCGAGCGGCCCCGTTGCGGCACCTGCCTGCAACGCACCCCCGTGTGGCAGCAGGCACAAGCCTGGGTGGATTACGCCTACCCCTGGAACGCCTTGATCACCCGCTGGAAGTTTGAGCAGCAACCCGCACTGGCCCAGCATTTCGCCCGCTGGATGCAGCAAGCGCCGCAGGTACAGCACGCCGTGCATAGGGCGGATGTACTCATTCCCATCCCGCTGTCCAAAGAACGCATGCGCGAGCGGGGCTACAACCCCGCAGCGCAGCTGGTACAAAACCTTAACCAAAGCAAGCGCCAACTTCTTACATTGCAACGCCTGCATGACACCCCCGCCCAAAGTGCGCTGACCCGTGCCCAGCGGCTGCGCAATCTGCGCCACGCATTTGCCGTACCTCCCACACAGCGCCACCACATTGCAGGCAAGAACGTCCTACTGGTCGATGATGTCATGACCACTGGCGCCACCTTCACCGCAGCCAGCCGCTGCCTGCTGCAAGCGGGGGCTGCGCAGGTGCACGTGCTGTGCATGGCACGAACGCCGTAAGTCACGACAAGGACAAGCCCAAAAGCGGACAATACGCCGCCATGTTCCATATCGTTCTTGTAGAGCCTGAAATTCCACCGAATACAGGCAACATCATTCGCCTGGCTGCCAACACCGGCTGCCAGCTGCACCTGATCGAGCCGCTGGGCTTTTCGATGGAAGACCGCCTGATGCGCCGCGCGGGCTTGGACTACCACGAATACACCAGCACGCGCCGCCACGCCAACTGGCAAGCTTTTCTGGACATCATGCAGCCCGACCGTAGCCGCATGTTTGCCATGACCACGCACGGCAGCCAGCCTGCACACGCGTTGCAGTTTCAGCCGGGTGACTGGTTTGTCTTCGGGTGTGAAACACGTGGTCTGGCTCCCGAATTGCGTGAATCATTCCCCACCAGCCAGCGCCTGCGCCTGCCCATGCTGGAAGGCCAGCGCAGCCTGAACCTGTCCAACGCCGTGGCAGTCACGGTGTTTGAAGCCTGGCGCCAAAATGGGTTCATGACGCCGATCGGCCCCGCGCACTAAGCGCCAGCCTGTGTATTGCGCCGCTTACGCGGCCGCCCATGTACCCATGGCAGCGCCATAGCTGCGCGACAGGGATTCCGCCACACACACGGGCTTGTCGCCCCCTTCGCGCTCGACCGTCACCGCCCAGGTGATTTGCACGCTATCGGGGCCCACAGGCTCTACCGATTGCACCCCCACCCGGGCGCGCACCCGGCTCCCGACAAGCACAGGGGCCGGAAAGCGCACCTTGTTCAAGCCATAGTTCACCCCCATGGTGGCGCCTTCGATGTGCACCGCTTGGCTGAAAAACAGGGGCAGCAGCGACAGCGACAAAAACCCGTGGGCAATCGGTGCACCAAACGGGCCCTGTGCGGCTTTTTCCGGATCAATGTGGATCCACTGGTGATCTCCTGTGGCGTCTGCGAACAGGTTGACCTGCTCCTGGGTGATCGTGACCCAGTCCGTCACGGCAAATTCTTGGCCTGCGCAGTCGCGCAGTTCGGCATAGGCGTGGAAGGTTTTCATGCCTTCAATGTAGAAAGCCCCAAGGCCTGCACCTGTCGAAACAGCGACAGGGGTTGGCCCTAGGTATTTCACAATAAAATCAGCCTCTAGCCCTTATGCTTAAAGCGCTAGCAGCTATGCTTTCAGCACACCACCAGACACTCCCAAGGATTACCCTTGCTGGCCGGTACGCTGCACAAAAAACAGCCCCAGCCCCACCAGCATCAGCACGCCGCCAAAAATGCGGTTCTGCCAGCGCATCGCTTCCGGGCTGCGCATCCAACGGCGCAAGGCACTGGCACTGGCCGCGTAACCGTGCATGACCACGGTATCCACCGCCAGGCAAGTCACAGACATGATCAGCAATTGCTGCCACAACGGACGCTGCGTTGACAGAAATTGGGGCAAGACGGCCACCATGAAGATGATGCCCTTGGGGTTGGTGGCATTGGTCAGAAAGCCTGCCAAGGTGCGCTGCTTCCAAGGCATGGGGGCTGCCTGCAAATCCCCCACATCCACCCCATTACCCACGCTGCGCCATTGGCTCCAGCCCAGATACATCAAATAGCCGGCCCCCAGCACCTTGACGAGGGTGAAGGCAATGTCCGAGGCAATCAGCACCGCTCCCACACCGCCACCTGCTATCAAAAGAATGAGCAACAAACCCAGCTGCAAGCCACCAATCGTGGCCGAGGTTTGGCGCACACCGTAAGCCAGACCATGGCTCATGGACAGCACCGCCCCTGAGCCCGGAGAGATGGCAATGAACACACACGCCGAAAAAAATGCAACCCAAGTCGAAAAATCCATTTGCCACCATCCCAAGGCCAAACGCCCGAAGCGCGTGATCTTACGCTGGCCCCATGGCATGGCGATTGCCACCTTGGCGACCGGAAGGCGGCGGGCATGCTACGCTGGCAGGCATCATGCTTTTCAACCCGACCCAAGCTGACGTGCGCCGTTTTTTCTGCAGCGTGCGCAGCAAAATGAAAATAAACGCTCCCATGGAGGCGATTGAGACACTGGCCAGCCTGTGGATTGATGAACACCCCGAGTACTTTGCCGAGCTGGACGACGTGGAGGCTGCCGTCAAGCGCAATTACGACCTGGAACCCGAGCGCACCAACCCTTTTTTGCACCTGTCCATGCACCTGTCCATCAGTGAACAGTGCAGCATTGACCAGCCGCGCGGCATTCGCCAGGCGGTCGAATTGCTGGCCAAACGCCGGGGTGACCTGCACAAGGTCCACCATGAGGTCATGGAATGCCTGGGTCAGATGCTGGCAGACAGCCAGCGCAACGGCTACCCACCTGATGGCAACCAGTACGTGGCTGCGGTGCAGCGCCGCGCCACCCGCGACTGAGCACCAGCCCAGCAGCCCATCGACACAAAAAGGCCCGCAGTTGCGGGCCTTTTTTTTAAAAGCAATTACTCACCCTTCAACGAAACGGTGACTGCGGCACAGTCGCCAGCTCTCCATGCAGGCTGCCGATGTAATTGGCCAGCAATTTCAGCTCCTGCATGCTGAACTGCGCAATCACCGGAGCCATGATGCCGCTGTCGCGCCCCACAATGGGATTACCCACTGTGTGGTAGGCCTTGAGGGCCACATACACATAGTCCGCATGCTGGCCCGCCACTTTCGGGTAACTGGCATCGATGGGTTTGGCAAAGTTCTGGCCATGGCAACTGAAACACGCCCCTTTTTCAATCAATGCAGCCACCTGGGCCGGTGGATCGTGGGGCTGCGCCGCCTGGGACTTGACTTCGTGCGCCGCATAGTAAGCGGATACATCTGCAATATCCTGGTCCGTCAATGGCTCTGCCACCGCCCGCATGGTGGGATGGCGACGGCCGCCCTTTCGGTAGCCATCTAGCGCTGCGGCAATATATGCGGCAGACTGCCCAGAGATCATCGGCACCTTGTGCACTTCAGGAAAACTGGCTTGATAGCCTGGAATGCCATGGCAGCCGATACACATGGCCACCTTGCCTTCACCTGCTTTGATATCGCCCTGCAGCGTTTGCGCTGAGGCGGTCGACGTCGCACAAGCGACAAACATTGCAAACACCGCGGTCCATGTTTTGATCATTTTGTGCACAAAATCCTTTGCAAAGTTCAGCTGGGATCTGCTTTTGAAAATTCATTATCAGAGCAGTCGTCAAGCACCCACATCAATGTTTACGCTGATATCACGCCCATGAAATTCCAAGGTTCCGACAATTACGTAGCCACCCAGGATCTGATGCTGGCCGTCAATGCCGCCATCCAACTGCAGCGCCCGCTGCTGGTCAAGGGCGAGCCCGGCACCGGCAAAACCATGCTGGCCGAAGAAGTGGCCGCCGCACTGGACATGCCGCTGCTGCAGTGGCACATCAAGTCCACCACCAAGGCGCAGCAAGGTCTGTACGAATACGATGCCGTCTCGCGCCTGCGCGACAGCCAGCTCGGTGACGAGCGCACGCAAGACATTCGCAACTACATCGTCAAGGGCGTGCTGTGGCAGGCCTTTACCGCCGACCAGCCCGTGGCCCTGCTGATTGACGAAATCGACAAAGCCGACATCGAGTTCCCCAACGACTTGTTGCGCGAAATCGATCGCATGGAGTTTTACTGCTACGAAACGCGCGAAATGATTCGCGCCAAGCACCGCCCGCTGGTGTTCATCACCTCCAACAACGAAAAAGAGCTGCCCGACGCCTTTTTGCGCCGCTGCTTTTTCCACTACATCAAGTTCCCGGACGCAGACACCATGCGCCAGATCGTGGACGTGCACTTCCCCACACTCAAGGGCGATTTGCTCACGGCTGCGCTCAAAACGTTCTATGACGTGCGCAATCTGCCCGGTCTGAAAAAGAAGCCCTCGACCAGCGAACTGATCGACTGGCTGAAGTTGCTGGTGGCCGAAGACATTCCGCTGGAGGCGCTGCAATCGGCGGACCAGAAAGTCTCGGTACCACCGCTGGTGGGCGCGCTGCTGAAAAACGAGCAAGACATGAGCCTGTTTGAAAAACTGGTCTTCATGAACCAGCGCAACCGCTGATGACGCCAAGATGGCGGCTCTGACACCGTGCTGACAGCGGTTTTGCAGGCTTGCCCCAATGCGCAAAGCCTGCATTTGCCCTAGCTTTGCAGGTTTCACCACCAAGAATCAGGGAGATCAACCATGGCTTCTGCCCAAAAAATGCTGCTCGAAGGGGTGTCCGATGCCGTGTGCTTCATGCTGGGGGCCCTGGCGGGCTACGGCCTGGCACAGGCCGTGGGCATCGACATCTTTGCCGATGGCTACAGCGGCTCCAGCATGATCGGCATCCTGATGGTGGGCCTGGGCGGCGGCGCCGGGCTGCACATCGCTCGTATTTGGCGAGGCCGCCAGCAGGCAAAAAACAAGCTGTCAACGCCTGAGGCCGATTAATCTCTGTGGCTATGTCTGCTCAAACCCCTGCACCATGCTTTGCCCCTCCCACCCATTTGCAGGGCTGGGGCATCCATCTGGCACCGCTGAGTCTGGCCCACACGGCCGGGCTGCAGGCAGCCGCCGCCGATGGCGAGCAATGGAATCTGCACGTGACCTGGGTGCCTGCGCACGATGAAACCGAGGCCTATATCCACAAAGCGCTGGACATGCAGACCCAAGGCACGCGCTGCCCGTTTGTGGTGCTGGATGCGCAAACACAGCAGGTGCTGGGCACCACCAGCTACCACGACATCGTGCCCGGCGCGCGCCGGCTGGAGATTGGCTACACCTGGTACGCCGCCAGCGCGCAGCGCAGCCATGTCAACACCGCCGCCAAGTTGCTGCTCATGCAGCATGCGTTTGGCACCCTGGGTTGCGACGTGATTGGCTGGCGCACCGACATTCTCAACACCCGCAGCCAGCAAGCCATTGAACGCTTAGGCGCGCACAAGGACGGCATCATTCGCCACCACACCCAGCGCTGGGATGGCACGGTGCGTGACACCGTCATGTACAGCATGCTGGCCAGTGAATGGCCTGCCGCACAACAGCGCCTGCTTGAAAAATTGAAGCAGCCAGCGCCTGCCAGTACTTGATATCTGGCATAAAACACCTTCAAACCCTTATTGCATAAGCGCAAGCAGCTTCTTTTTTAGATGTATCTTCCATGCTGATCGATTTCTTCTACACCTTGCGCGCTGCCAAATTGCCGGTATCGGTCAAGGAATACCTTATGCTGCTGGAGGCGCTGGAAGCTGGCGTGGTGGGCCCACGCAGCGAAGACGGCTGGAGCCTGGACGACTTTTACTTCCTGGCCCGCACCATCGTCGTCAAGGACGAAAAGCATTACGACAAGTTTGACCGTGCCTTTGCTGCCTACTTCAAGGGCGTGGAGATGGTGGCCGACTTCAAGAAAGAGCTGCCCGAAGAATGGCTGCGCAAGCTGCTGGACAAGGAACTGACGCCCGAGCAAAAAGCCGCCATCGAGAAAATGGACTGGGACACGCTCATGGAGACGCTCAAAAAGCGCCTCGAAGAGCAAAAAGAGCGCCACGAAGGCGGCAACAAATGGATTGGCACCGGCGGCACCAGCCCCTTTGGCCACGGCGGCTACAACCCGCAGGGCGTGCGCATTGGCGGCCCGGGCAAAAACCGCAGCGCCGTCAAAGTGTGGGAGCAGCGCGCCTACCGCGACTATGACGACACCCAGGAACTGGGCACGCGCAACATCAAGGTCGCCCTGCGCCGCCTGCGCAAATTTGCGCGCCAAGGCAGCAACTTGGAGCTGGACTTGCCCGACACCATCCGCAGCACGGCCGCCAATGCCGGCTGGCTGGACATCAAGATGGTGCCCGAGCGGCACAACAACGTGAAAGTGCTGCTGCTGATGGACGTGGGCGGCACCATGGACGACCACATCCAGCGCGTGGAAGAGCTGTTTTCGGCCGTCAAAAGCGAGTTCAAACACCTGGAGTTTTATTACTTCCACAACTGCGTCTATGACTTCATGTGGAAGAAAAACCGCCGCCGCTTTGCTGAAAAGTTCGACACCTGGGACATCATTCGCAAGTACAACAAAGATTACAAATTGATCTTTGTCGGCGATGCCACCATGAGCCCTTACGAAATATTGCAATCTGGCGGCAGCGTGGAATACAACAACGACGAGCCGGGCGCAGAATGGCTGCAAAGACTGACCAATGCCTTTCCACACCATGCGTGGATCAACCCCGAACCGCAAGGCGTGTGGGAATACCGCCAAAGTATTGACATCATTCGCCAGCTGATGGGCGGGCGGATGTACCCCCTCACTCTAAAAGGTTTGGAAGAAACCATGAGGCTGCTGTCAAAATAAATCCATGCTTAAGCCCCTCCTCACAAAGACGCCGGCCTTGCAGTCGGCGTCTTTGTTGGCCAGTGCCCTGCTGCTCAGCGGTTGCAGCGTGCTGTCCAAAGATCCCCATGCCGATGCCAGCAATGGCCCGCCCAGCTTCACGCTGGAAGTCGAGGCCCCCAAAGATGTGCGCCAGCTGCTGGAGCAGCACATGGAGCTGCAGCGCTACCGCCAGCTCAGCGATCTGCGCCGCAACGAACTCAGCCGCCTGCTGAGCGCGGCCGACGGCAATATCCGCAGCCTGCTGGGCACCATGGGCTACTTCTCGCCCACCATCGAGCTGCAACTGATCGAAACCCCCGAGAACACAGACACCCCGCGCAAGGTCCTGGTGCAGGTCGACCCGGGGGAGCCCACCAAGATTGCCAGCGCCGAGGTCGATTTCAGTGGTGTGAACGCCGATGACCCCAAGGGCCTGAACATGCGCGAGAGCATTCGCCGCAACTGGGGCCTGCCTGTGGATGCGCAATTCACGCAATCGGACTGGAGCAGTGCCAAGAACGATGGCGTGCGCCGCCTGCAAAACCGCCGCTACCCCACAGCCAGCCTGGTGGATAGCCGCGCCGATATCGACACCGACACGCAGCAAGCCCAGGTCAAGGCCACGTACGAACCTGGCCCGGCCTATTACTTCGGCCCCCTGGTCATCGAAGGGGCTGAACGCTACAACCCTGCCGGCTTGATTCGCCTAGCCCGCCTGCCCGTGGGGGATGAATACCGCCAGACCACCTTGCTGGATGCGCAGCAACGCCTGGCCAACAGCGGGTACTACGACTCCGTCTTCCTGACCCTGGCCACCGATGTGGCCCAACCCGGCGAGACCGAGGTACACGCCCCGGTAATCGCCGAGGTGCGCGAGGCTAAATTGCAGAAATGGGTCTATGGCCTGGGCATCAGCACCGACACGGGTGCACGCTTTTCCATTGACCACACGCACAACCGCGTACCCTACCTGGACTGGCGCGCACAAAGCAAGTTGCAGCTCGACAAGAAGAACCCGCTGATCTCCACGCGCGTCACCTCGCTGCCGGACTACAGCGGCTGGAACTACTTCTTCGGCGGCAAAGCCGCGCGCGAAGAACTGGCCGACTACACCGCCAACAGCCTGACCGTCCTGGGAGGCCGCAGCAAAAACGAAGACAAGATCGACCGCAGCTACTTTCTGCAGTACGACATTGCCAAAGCGCAGGGTGAAGGTGCCCCCCCTTCCAGCTCATCCCTGACAGTCAATTACAGCTGGACGGGCCGCTACTTCAACAGCCCGACCAACCCGACACGCGGCTACGGCCTAGGCTGGGAAGCGGGTGCAGGTACTACCTTGACCCCCGCGCGCGAGCCCTTCACCCGCCTGGCAGCACGCTGGTTGTACTTCCTGCCGTTTGAACGCGCCGAAGGAGAAACCGGCCGGCGCAGCCGCCTGGCCCTGCGCGCCAATGGCGGTGCCGTCATCGCGCGCGACGATGCCGTCGTGCCCATCACGCAGCTGTTTCTCTCTGGCGGTGACACCACGGTGCGTGGCTACAGCTACCAAAGCCTGGGGGCTCGTACCGATAACGACAAGCTCATTGGTGGCCGCTACATGGCCTCCGGCAGCCTGGAATGGCAGCGCCCCATCACCATTGCGGGAAACCGCAATGATTGGGAACACGCCCTCTTTGTCGATGCAGGCACGGTCACCGACTCCCTGGATGTGTACAAAATATTTGTCGGCGTAGGTACGGGCATTCGCTGGCGCAGCCCTGTCGGCCCACTGCAAGCGGATCTGGCCTACGGCCTCGAAACCAAGAAGATACGTTTGCATCTGCGCTTGGGCTTCAATTTCTGATTTCATGCAAGAACGTCAAGAACCTCAACTGGAGACTTCCACGTCCCCCGCCCCTGCTGCCGCGCAGCCACGCCGCCGCCGGCGCTGGCTACGCTGGCTGATGATGAGCACAGCCCTGCTGCTGATTGCTCTGTGCTGCCTGCTGGGCGTGGCATGGTGGTGGGCAGGCCAGGCCGACTCTCTCAGCCGCACCCTGGCACGCGTCGCCAGCTGGATGCCCGCCGACCAAAAGCTCGAAGCCAACGGCATTGAAGGCAGTCTGCGCGCTGGTGGCCGCATCGAATGGCTGCGCTGGACCAGCCCTGCGCTGCAGGTGGAAATCAAAGGGGCAGACATTGCCTGGCGCCTGCAACCCCTGCTCTCCCGGGAATTGCGCTTTGGTCGTGTGAACATGGATGAGCTGCGCATTCGCAGCACCCCCCAGCCCAAAGAAGACACCCCGACCGAGCCTCTGCAGTCCTTGCTGCTGCCGATGCGCCTGGATGTACCCGTACGCATCGAACGTCTGGTCTGGGAAGGCCCACCGGAAGCCGTCGTGACCGAACTCTACGGCCGCTATCACTACGACGGCACCCACCATGAGCTGGAAGTCAGCAGCCTGCGCTACGCCGAAGGGCTGTATGGCGCCAAGCTGCAATTACAGGCCGCAGCCCCCATGCAGCTGCAAGCCGCAGTAGAAGGCGCCATCCGCGCGCCCTTGCCGAACCAGCCGGAGCAGATGCTCGACATCACCGCCAAGGCCACTGTCGAAGGCACACTGGCCACAGAAGCTGCCCGCCTGAACCTGAGCGCACAGGCGCACACCCAGGGCGATGCGGACGCACAACCCGCTGCGCGCAGCGATGCCTTGTCGGCAGATATCACCGCAATGGTTCGCCCCTGGCTGGCACAACCGCTGGAGCAGGCACATGCCGCATTGCGCCATGTTGATGCCGCGCTGTTCATGCCCGGCGGGCCCCGCACCGACCTGAATGGCACGGTGCAGGCCGGTCCTGAAGGCAGTGGCTGGAAACTGGATGCCGACCTTGCCAACACCATTCCAGGCCCTTGGGACAAGCAAGCCCTGCCCGTGCGCAGCATCACGGCACACGCCAGCTTCGACGGGGCACAGACCTGGGCACTGCACAACGCCCGCGTGAATTTCGGCGCCCGTGGCGATGCCCATCTGCAAGCCCAAGGTAGCTTCAACGCACAAACGCAGGCCGTCCAAGGCCAGGCGGACCTGCAAGCCGTCAACCCAGCAGACCTCTACAGCACGCTCGATGCAGCACCCATCTCCGGCCGCCTGCAGGCCGAAACGGATGCCGAGCAGCGCGTGCAATTCCAGCTCAAGCTGCAAGCCAGCCAGGCACGCTCCGCCCAAGCGCTGCGTCTGGAGTCCGCCCAGGCTGAAGGCACATGGCAGGCACCGCTGCTGCAACTGCGCAATCTGTCCGTCCATGCGCTGCAAGCCAAGCTGCAAACACCTGCCCTGCGCTTTGACACCCAGACCCAGACCATGCAAGGCAAGCTGCATGCCCAGGTGCCCGGCGCCCAGGTAGATATCGACGTGGATGCTGGCCCGCAGGCAGGCAAGGGGGATGTGGCACTGAACCTGGCCTCCGCAGAGCAGCTGGGCCAGTGGCTGACGCGCTTGCCACTGGGCGGTGATCCATTGGCAGGTGCCAAGCTGCAAGGCAGCGCCACGGCCCAGTTGCAATGGCGCGGCGGCTGGAGCCACCTGCTGCAGCGCCTGCAAAACCCGGCGGCCCCCATCCAGGCCAGCGGACTGCAAATCACGGCCAAGGTGCAGTCGCCACAGCTGCGCTACCTGCCTGCAAGCGGTGCAGCCACCGAGCTGCAGGCACTGCAGTTGCAAGCGACGGGCAGCCCCGAAGCGTTGAACCTGCGCCTGCAAGGCAAAGCGCAGATCGATGCGCAGACCATGGCACTGGACACCCACCTGACCGCTGGCCTGCTGACGCAAAAAGGTGCCTCTGCCACGGACTGGCAAACACAGATTCACCAGCTGACCGCTCAGTGGAGCCCGCAAGGCTCTGCCGCCACCTCCTGGCGTGCGCAGCTGGAAGCTCCGGTCACACTCAGTCAGCACACCACGGGCAACCCGGTGCGCAATACGCGCTTGCAAGCCAGCGCCGGTCATCTGCAAATCACGCCCCCTGCCAGCGCAGGCAGCCAAAACGCCAGCGCGCAGTGGGAACCCCTGGTACTGCGCAAAGCCGGTGATGGAGGCTGGACCCTGCAAACCAAGGGCCGCCTGCAGAACGTGCCACTGGCATGGGTAGACGCCATCAATCCAGACCCCACGCAAGCCCTGCTGGCCAGCGCTGGCATCGGTGGTGACCTGGTGTTGCAAGGCCAATGGGACATTGACAACACCGGCCGCCAATTGCGCGCCGATGTGCTGCTGAAACGCGCCAGCGGTGACATCCGCCTGTCTGCCGAAGACGCAGACGCACCGCCGGTGACCGCCGTGCGCAGCTCGGGGGCCAGCGAAGTCAATGCCGACACCCAGCAGGCACGCTCGCGCGCTGTCAGCAGCAACCGCGGCATGCGTGCACGCCTGCAAGATCTGAAGCTGCAAATCGGTGCCCAAGGCAATGACTTGCAAGCACAACTGGTCTGGAACTCCGAGCGCGCTGGACAAGTGCAGGCCCAGTTGCGCAGCCAGGTGCAGCACGGCAAGCAGGGCTGGGCCTGGCCGCAAAACGCCGCCATCTCGGGCAACGTCAAAGCCAACCTGCCCAACATCGGCATCTGGGCCTTGTTTGCCCCCCCTGGCTGGCGCGTGGGCGGCACCTTCAACGCCGACATCGCCATCTCCGGCACCCGCAGCGCCCCGCAGTGGAATGGCCAGCTCAGCGCCGATGCGCTCAGCATCCTGTCTTTGCTGGACGGTGTGGACCTGAAAGCCGGCCGCCTGCGCACACACCTGCAAGGCTCGCGCCTGGACATTACCGAGCTGTATTTCCAAGGTGGTGAAGGCAGCAGCACCCGCATCCTCGGCCAAAGCGGCAACCTGACCGCGGCCCCCAAGGACGGCGGCACGCTGACCGGCACCGGGTTTGTGGAGTTTGACCCGCACGCGCCCGAAGGCAGCTCCGGCATTCGCATGGATATCCGCGCCGTGGCCCAGCGCCTGCAGGTGCTGGTGCGTGCCGACCGGCAACTGAGCGTCAGCGGTGACCTGAATGCCGCCATGCATGAGGGCCAGGTCAGCCTGCGCGGTGACCTCAAGGTCGATCGCGCCGCCATCATGCTGGCTGACAGCTCCGCCCCCTCACTGGATTCCGACGTGCACGTCACCTCTGCGGCCAGCCGCAAAGCGGCGCAGGAAAAGGCCGACAAGGCGGCAGCGCAGGCCTCAGGCTCGGTGCAAGCGGTCAAGCCCCCGGACATTCAGGTCAACCTGGACCTGGGCAATGACTTTGCCTTGCAAGGCTATGGCATCACCACACGTTTGGAAGGCCAGTTGCAGGTCACCAACGGTCCGCGCATTACGGGTGAGATTCACACCGTCAACGGCCGCTACCGCGCCTGGGGCCAATCGCTGGACGTGGAAAGCGGCACCATCCGCTTCAGCGGCCCCTATGCCAACCCTGCCATCGACATCATTGCCATCCGCCCCAATATCGAGGTGCGGGCTGGCGTCAAAGTCACTGGCAGTGCCAACGCCCCACGTGTTGCGCTGTTCTCTGAACCTGAAATGTCAGATGCGGAAAAACTGTCCTGGATCGTCATGGGCCGCAGCGCCGCCGCAGGCGGTGCTGAAACCGCACTGCTGCAACAAGCCGCGCTGGCTCTGCTCAGCGGCGGCGGGGCGGGCGGCAACTTTGCCGGCCAGCTGGGTCTGGATGAAGTGGGCCTTAAAGGCCCCAGCGAAGACGGCACCCAGGACGCAGCAGTCAGCGTGGGCAAGCGCTTGTCCAAGGACTTGTATGTGGTCTATGAGCAAAGCCTCTCGGGGGCTATGGGTACGCTCTTCATCTTCTACGACCTGTCCAAGCGCCTGACCTTGCGCGGCCAGACCGGCGTGCAAACGGCGGTGGATTTGATCTACACGAAGACCAAGGACTGAACCCGCGAGGCTGGCAGCCAGCGCTTTATCTGCTGCCTCGCGTGCAACACTTACAATAGCGCCCGCGTCCCCTTGTAGTTCAATGGATAGAACGGGCCCCTCCTAAGGGTCAGATACAGGTTCGATTCCTGTCGAGGGGACCAATCCAGCAGCCAAGCGCTCTTAAAAATCTCTAAAACCCGCTTTCTTTCTGGAGATTGCGGGTTTTTTCATGGACACAAGCACACAAGGCCAGCAGCGTTTTTCAGGGCATGTGCCGTGCAGCATCCGGGTTTTATGCAAGATTTCGCCATGCATTGTCAGAATTTCCTTCGCCCCTTGGCCTGTGCCAGCGCATTGCTGCTGGCCGCTTGCGGCAGTGTGCCCAGCAAGCCCAACGCCAGCCCCAGCGCATCGACCGCCACGCAGCCCCTGCGCATTGGCATTGCGCTGGGCGGCGGTGCGGCCAAAGGGTTTGCGCACATTGGCGTGATCAAGATGCTGGAAGCCAATGGCTTTACGCCCGAGGTGGTGGCGGGCACCAGCGCAGGCAGCGTGGTGGGCGCGATGTATGCCAGCGGCATGAATGCCTTTGAGCTGCAAGAGAAGGCCGTGGCCCTGGATGAAGCCAGCATTCGCGATTTGCAGTGGTCCACCGGCGGTTTGGTCAAAGGCCAGAAGCTGCAGGACTATGTCAACGCCCAGGTGAAAAACCAGCCCCTGGACAAGCTGAGCAAGCCTTTTGTGGCCATCGCCACCCGGCTGGAAGACGGCAAGCGCACCGTGTTTGCCAAGGGCAACACGGGCCAGGCGGTACGCGCCTCCAGCAGCATTCCCGGGGTGTTTGAGCCCGTACAGATCGGCGAGCAGCACTATGTGGATGGCGGCGTGGTCAGCCCGGTGCCCGTGGATGCGGTGAGAGAGCTGGGCGCCGACATCGTGATTGCTGTCGACATTTCGGACAAACCGCGTGGCCAAAAGCCCAGCAACATGCTGGGCACCATGAACCAGTCTTTGGCCATCATGGGGCACAAGCTCGGTCAGGCCGAGCTGGCCCGCGCCGACATCACCGTGCGCCCCAAGGTACTGGACATTGGCGCCGCCGACTTTACCCAGCGCGCCCAAGCCATTGTGGAAGGCGAGAAAGCCGCTCTGGCCGTGATGCCACAGCTGCGCGACAAAGTGGCCAAGCTACAGATGCAGCGCGCCCAGGCCGCCCAACTGGCACAGCAGCAAGCCGAGCAAGCACGTTTGCAGACCTGCTTGCAGCAGCGCAGCAGCTTGCAAAAAATGGCCGGCATGGCGGGGCTGGATAGCTCTTGCAGCCAGCCTTAATACGTAAAAAGTAGCAGCCTGCGCTTTTGAATCAAGGGTCTCAGTTCACTTTGTGGCTGAAACCCTTTTTCTTTGGGCGCTGGCCACTATCGTTGTTGCACGTGCCAGGGCGTGCGGTACACCGCCCAAGCCGTACACAGGCCATACAGCGCCATGGCCAAGGCAGACAGCAGGAACAGCCCCTGCACGCTGGTGCTGCCGCCCACAGCCAGCCACACGGCGGCACCCACCACCAGCGCCAAACGCACACTGCCCGCCAAGACCGGGCCACGTACATAGCCCGCCCCCAGCGACGAAAAGTACAGCACCAGCCCCATGCCAAACAGGCCAAACACCGGGCCCAGGCTGCGCAGATACAGGTTGGCGTAGTGCAGCACCTGCACATCGCTGGCAAAGATGGCCGACCAGGCGCTGGGCCACAGCAGCGCGCCCACGCCCAGCAGCGCCAAGATGGCGGCGGCCAGCCAGCCCCCGGTCCACGCCACACGGCGGGCACGCTGCACCTGGCCTGCCCCCATGGCCATACCCACCATGGGCACCGCCGCCACGCCCACGCCAAAGGCGATGGGAATGAGCAAAAACTCCAGCCGCTGGCCAATGCCATAGCCCGCCAGCGCCTGCGGCCCCAGGCGCGCCACCATGCCTGTAAAAATCAGCGCGGCCAGCGAGGTCTGCACGGGTGAAATGCAGGCAAACGCGCCCACACGCAGGATGTCTTGGAACATCGGCCACGACAGCGGGGTGGCACGCCAGCGCAGCACCACCTTGTCTTGCCCATAGCATAAAAACCAGGCCAGCCCCAGCACTGCCAGCAGCATGGCGACGATGTTGCCCAGCGCGACCCCCGACATGCCCCAACGCGGCAGCGGCCCGATGCCCAGCCCCAGACCACCGCCCACCAGAATCTGCACGATGGACGCGGCAAAAATCACCGCCGAAGGCCACTGCATATTGCCCGTGCCACGCACCACCGAAGCCAGCGTGTTGCACAGCCACACAAGCACCGCACCGCTGAACAGCACACGGCCAAAGCCGGTGGCAATCGACAGCACCTCGCCTTGCCCGCCCAGCCAGCGGTAAAACACGCCACCGCACAGCACCAACAGCAGTGCATACAACAGGCCCACCACGCCACCAATCACGATGGCGTGCACGGCCAGCGCCGAGGCCTTGTCCTTATCGCCCGCCCCCAGGGCACGGCTGATGGCCGAAGACACGCCGCTGCCCATGGCGCCGTTGCTCATCATTTGCGTGAGCATGGCCAGCGGAAACACCAGCGCCATGGCCGCCAGCGATGAGGTGCCCAAACGCCCCACGTAATACGTCTCGGCCACCGCCACCAGCACGGCCATGCCCATGGCCACCATGTTCGGAATCGATAAGCGCAGCAGCGTGGGCAAAATCGCGCCGCGCAGCAAAGGGTGGCTGGCGGCGGGCAAGGCCGCACTAGCGCTCATTGCGCGGCCTCCTGCACAGCGGCCATGCGCGGCAGCAAATGATCGACCAGCTGCTCCAGCGCCATGATTTGCTCGGCCCCGCACAGGGTGCGAATCTGGGCCTGCGCCTGCTTCCACAGGCCCAGTGCCTGGCGAAAGGCTGCCTCGCCCGCCGCTGTCACCACCACACAGCGGCTGCGCGCATCAGCCCCCGCTTGCAGCGTGATGCAGCCTGCTTGCTCCAGCGTGCGCAGATTGCGCGTCATGGTGGTGCGATCGGTATGCAGCACAGCGGCCAGAGCAGACACCGTCAGCGGCGCCTGACCGCGCCGGGTGCGTGCCTGCAGCAACAGGCTGAACTGCGTGCCTTTGAGGCCGCTGGGCGCCAGTGTGTCGTCATACAGCTGCGTGATCTTGCGCGAGAGGCTGCGCACCATAAAGCAGGTGCAGCGCACATCGGTGCTGCGCGGTTGTGCGGGGGCGGCCTGCGGGTTGGCCGAGGTGGTTGTGGGGGCGTGGCGGGGCATGCATGTCTCCTGCACCCGCAATGGGCAGGTGCGCAAATCAGTGTAGATGCACGTATTGCTTGTGCCATGTCATGCGCGCGACCCCTTGCCCCCTCCCCCGTGGCCACTACCAATGGCGCAACTCTTGCTTGCCCATGTGCATACACACGGTGTACACCATGTACACGCACTGAACCGCCTAAGGAAAGAGCAATGACCGTAATCGCACTGCATGCAGATGTACTGGTAACCATGGATGCGCAGCGGCGCGAAATCCCAGACGGAGCCCTGGTGACTGACGGCCCCGCCGTGCAGTGGGTGGGCCCCAGCAACGAACTGCCCGCGCACTACCAAGCGTTAATCGATGATGGCAGCGCGCAGGTGCTGGATATGCGCGGCAAGGTGGTGATACCGGGCCTGGTCAACACCCACCACCACATGTACCAAAGCCTCACGCGCGCCGTACCCGCCGCGCAAGATGCGGAACTGTTTGGCTGGCTGCAAAACCTGTATCTGCTGTGGTCACACCTGACGCCAGAGATGATTTACGCCAGCACGCAAACCGCCATGGCTGAGCTGATGCTCTCGGGCTGCACCACCACCAGCGACCACCTGTACCTGTACCCCAACGGCGCCAGGCTGGACGATGCCATCGATGCTGCCCGCGCCATGGGCATGCGCTTTCACGCAGCACGCGGCTCCATGAGCCTGGGCCGCAGCAAGGGTGGCCTGCCGCCCGACAGCGTGGTGGAAGAGGAAAGCGCCATCTTGCGCGACAGCCTGCGCTTGATTGAGCAATACAACGACAACCGCCGCCACGCCATGCTGCGCGTGGTGCTGGCACCGTGCTCGCCGTTCTCCGTCACGCGCGACCTGATGCGCGAATCCGCCACCTTGGCGCGTGCGCATGGTGTATCACTGCACACGCACTTGGCAGAGAACGACAACGACGTAGCCTTCTCGCTCGAAAAATTTGGCCAAACCCCGGCGCAGTATGCCGAGAGCCTGGGCTGGGTGGGGCCTGACGTGTGGCACGCGCACTGCGTCAAGCTGGATGAAGACGGCATTCGCCTGTTTGCGCGCACGGGCACGGGCGTGGCGCACTGCCCGTGCTCGAACATGCGGCTGGCATCGGGCATTGCACCGATTCGCCGCATGTGCGATGCCGGGGTGCCCGTGGGCCTGGGGGTAGATGGCAGCGCATCGAACGACGGCGCGCACATGCTGGGCGAGGTGCGCCAGGCCATGCTGCTGCAGCGCGTGGGCCACGGCCCCGCCGCCATGACGGCGCGCCAAGCGCTGGAGATTGCCACGCTGGGTGGTGCCAAGGTACTTAACCGGGACGATATTGGTGCGCTGGCACCGGGCATGTCGGCCGATTGGGTGGCCTTCGATATGCAGCAGATTGGCTACGCTGGCGCAGGCCACGACCCGGTAGCCGCCCTGGTGTTCTGCACCCCCACCCATGCACACACCAGCGTGATCAACGGGCGCGTGGTGGTGGCCGGCGGGCAGCTGCAGACCGGGGATTTGCAACACATCATTCACACCCACCGCCGCATGGCAGATGCGCTTTGGGCACAGGCACATTAAAAACCAGAGCAGCTAGCGCTCGTCCTGATTGCGCTTCAGATTCTTTTCTACCTGAACAGCATATTCAACCAGCACTAGTTGCTCTCTTTTTATGAATTCTGCTTAAACGGGCAACAGCGCCAGCGGCTCCAGATCCAGCAGTCGTGCCGTGAAAGCGGCGGGCACCACGCAGGGGCGTCGGTTCTGTGGGTCCACGCAGACGATGCCGATCTTGCCCAGGCTGATCAGGCTGCCGCTGGTGGCATCTACCAGGCGGTAGACCAGATCAAACCCTTTGCCCGCCACATCGCGCACGGCCATCTGCACTTCGACCGTCTGCTGCGGGAATGCCTCAGCCCGGTACTGCACGGCCTGGTCGCCCACAAAAATCTGGGCGCCTTCCACATCGGTTTCGCGGTAACCCAGCCATTCAAAAAACCGAAAGCGCGCCACCGATGCCAGTTGCAGCAGCTGTACGTTGTCCGTATGCGCACCGGGGTGCAGCGGCGGCGGGCACACCAAAACGGTGCCAAACACTGCGTCATCAAAGTCAGGAAGCTGAATGCGTGCCATGGGCGTGTCTCACAAGGGTGCAGCCACTTGCTGCATTGCACCATTTTTAAGGGTTTGCACCTGCTGCGCTGTCACCTTGGTGCAGCCTGCACCAAGTGCTGGCACACCCGCCCTATCCCCATACAAAAAGTGCATACAAAAAACAGGCACAGCTTTTGCTCACTCCCTGGGCACCACCCCGCCGCGCCCTGTTGAACGTGGCAACGCAGCGGCAGTGTTCAACCACCTTGCATCCCCAGGAGTCTTCATGCAAAAACGCACTTTCTTGCAAGCAACCGCTGCCCTGGCTTTGGCCGGCAGTTTCGGCGTGGCCCACGCCCAAAGCACCCCCATCAAATTCCTGCTGGACTGGCGTTTTGAAGGTCCATCGGCCCTGTTCCTGCAGCCCGCAGCCAAGGGCTACTTCAAGCAAGCGGGCCTGGATGTATCGATCGATGCGGGCAACGGCTCGGGTGCTGCCGTGCAGCGCGTAGCCTCGGGCACCTACGACATGGGCTTTGCCGACATGGCTTCGCTGATGGAGTTTCATGCAAACAACGTCGATGCCCCCAACAAGCCCGTAGCCGTGATGGTGGTCTACAACAACACGCCTGCTGCAGTCATGGCACTCAAGAAAAGCGGCATCAAAACCGTGGCGGACTTGAGCGGCAAAAAACTCGGCGCCCCCGTGTTTGATGCGGGCCGCAAAGCCTTCCCCACGTTTGCCAAGGCCAACAAGATCAACAACGTGACCTGGACCTCCATGGACCCACCGCTGCGTGAAACCATGTTGGTGCGCGGCGATGTGGACGCCATCACCGGCTTTACCTTCACCAGCTTGCTCAACATTGAAGCGCGCGGCGTGAAGGCCGAAGACGTGGTGCTGATGCAGTACGCCGACCACGGCGTCAAGCACTACGGCAACGTCATCATTGCCAGCCCCAAGCTGATTGCAGAAAACCCTGAAGCGATCAAGAAATTCCTGTCGGCCTTCACCAAGGGCTCCAAGGAAGTCATTGCCAAGCCGGCCGATGCCATCCAGTACGTGAAAGCGCGTGACGGCATCGCCAATGCAGCGCTGGAAACCCGCCGCCTGCAGCTGGCGATTGACACCGTGGTCAACAGCGCCGACGCCCGCAAGGAAGGCTTTGGCCGCCTGAACAGCAGCCGCCTGTCGCTGATGGCCTCGGAAGTCTCGGACGCCTACGGCACCAAGACCCGCATCAACCCCAGCGTGGTGTGGAACGACAGCTTCCTGCCCCCAGCGACAGAGCTGGACATCTTGCCCAAGAAGTAAGCCACACCCCAACCCTGCGCCCACCGCCGCTGCCCTGGCGGGCGGGCGCACTGAGTGAAGAGAACGCATGCACAGCGCTGCCGAATCCCCTTTCGTAGATTTCCGTGATGTCTGGCTGGCCTACAACGACGAGTTGCTGGCACAGAATCACTTTGCCGTCGAAGCCATTGACCTGCAGGTCAAGCAAGGCGAATTCATCGCCATCGTCGGCCCCTCGGGCTGCGGCAAATCCACGTTCATGAAGCTGGCCACCGGCCTGCGCATGCCCTCCATGGGCAAAATTTTGATTGATGGCCAGCCGGTAACGGGCCCGCTGAAGATTTCCGGCATGGCCTTCCAGTCGCCCTCGCTGCTGCCCTGGCGCACCACGGTCGACAACGTGCTGCTGCCGCTGGAAATTGTGGAACCCCACCGCAGCCAGTTCAAAGCCAAGCGCAAAGAATACGAAGAGCGCGCCCGCAACCTGCTCAAAAAAGTGGGGCTGGGTGGCTATGAAGACAAATTCCCCTGGCAGCTGTCGGGCGGCATGCAGCAGCGCGCCAGCATCTGCCGCGCGCTGATCCACGAACCCAAGATGCTGCTGCTGGACGAGCCCTTTGGCGCGCTCGACGCTTTCACGCGTGAAGAGCTGTGGTGCATCTTGCGCGACCTGCATGCCGAGCAGCAGTTCAACGTGATTTTGGTGACGCACGACCTGCGCGAATCCGTGTTTCTGGCCGACACCGTCTACGTGATGAGCAAAAGCCCGGGCCGCTTTGTCGTCAAGCGAGACATTGATTTTCCTCGCCCCCGCGATCTGGAGCTGACCTACACCAAGACGTTCACCGACATCGTGCTGGAGCTGCGCGGCCACATTGGTGCCATGCGCAGAGACGGCGCCGTCATCAACCAATAAGGGCAGGAAACAACGATGTACAAGCTCAACAACAAACAGCTGGAGCGCTGGTCGCCCTGGATCTTGCTGCTGGCCGTGGTGCTGCTGTGGCAGGTGCTGTGCGCGGCCTTTCAGGTCTCGCCCTTCATCTTCCCCAGCCCGGCGCTGATTCTCAAAGACTTCTTCGAATACCACACCGTCATTGCTGCCCACGCCTGGCGCACCTTCTGGGTCACCATGGCCGGTTTTGGTCTGGCGATTGTGGTGGGCGTGCTGCTGGGCTTTTTGATTGGCAGCTCGCGCCTGGCCTATGCCGCCGTCTACCCCTTGATGACCGCCTTCAACGCCCTGCCCAAGGCCGCGTTCGTGCCCATTTTGGTGGTCTGGTTCGGTATTGGTGTGGGCCCGGCCATCCTCACGGCTTTCCTGATCAGTTTCTTCCCCATCACCGTCAACATTGCTACCGGCCTTGCCACGCTAGAGCCTGAGCTGGAAGACGTGCTGCGCGTGCTGGGCGCCAAGCGCTGGGATGTACTGATCAAGGTCGGCCTGCCCCGCTCGCTGCCCTACTTCTACGGCTCGCTCAAAGTGGCCATCACCCTGGCTTTTGTGGGCACCACCGTCTCGGAGATGACCGCCGCCAACGAAGGCATTGGCTATTTGCTGATCTCGGCGGGCTCGTCCATGCAAATGGGCCTGGCCTTTGCGGGTCTGCTGGTGGTCGGTGTCATGGCCATGGCCATGTACGAACTGTTCAGCTGGGTAGAAAAACGCACCACCGGCTGGGCCCACCGCGGCTCCAACAACCACTAAGGCATCGCTGGCGGCATGGCCGCCTCCTCTTACCTCGACTTTGGCCTGCCTTGTGCAGGCCTTTTTTTGTCTGCGGTGGATGTGCCCCATTCACCAAGCGCTCGCAGGGTACCACCTCACATCCACCACCTCATTACGCAGTGGATCAGGCTGTGAATGCTGGAACGCGATGGCAGCACTGCACATTTGAACCGCTGCGCTGTTGCAACTGCTTCTGGCAGCTATCGGCCAGAAGCAGTCGTTGTTATTTAACTCCCAACCCCAATCAAAGGCTTCACGCTACATCCGGATTGATCTCAGGCTCGGGATCTGGGTGAGGTATCTCTGACATAACATCTTCTGGGCTGCAGTTGTCGATGAAAAAGTACAGTGTCGAGTCAACCACCTTGACCCGGCGCGTCCCAGGATCAAAGTCGAAAAGCGGCGGGACAATATTCTGATTCGCTTGAAGCGTTGCTAGGCGGGACAACATACCAGTGACGTCTGACGTCCTTACATTGTCAGGCGTCCTATGCTGCTCTTGGATCAACTGCTGAAGAGTCTTGCGCTCAATACCGTCTTTCAGTTCGTTGTACGAGCGATGTACCATCACACGCACGAGGTGATAAGGAAGAAAAAGGGCCGCAGTATCGTCTGTTGCACGACGCGCACGGGAACCGGCAGCTATTGATTCGAGACTCCGAACATGGCGCGCCGAATATTCTGAAACTTTGTCTTCAATTGCAGCGTCAAGCAGGGCATTGTCATCAATACTATTCACAGGTTGGTGTTGGGCTATGGATTCTGTGACCCCAGCCTTTTCACACAATTTCTTCAATAGCTCCTGAACTACAGCCACGGAACCATGAGCTTCAGTGAAGATTCGATCACTGATTTCACGTGAAAAAGTAACTCGCAATATTTTTGAGCCCACGTCTGAAATGTGCTGAAAGTCCGGTATCTCCCAAGGCTCCACTGGCACTTCTGCGATGCGGTCTTGAAGATCTCCGTTGTATTGAACCATTCGGTTGCGCTCGCGCCAAACACCCAAAATAATGAAGCGAATCCCCATTTCCTCGAAAGTGCGAAGATCAAATGCCATTTGGCGCTGAACAACGTCCGTAAGGTAGTGAAAGTTTTCGAGCACGTAGAAAAAATCACTCGATCCAGGGACTTGGTGCAGCAATTCGCCAACATCTTGAGCGTTAGCTAGGTTGAACTCGATTGCCTTACGCTTCTCATCTTGCTTGGCACCAGCCCTCACTTCACCTTTAGATTCGGCACTCCCATTACCAAAAAGCGGGATCATTGCAGTGAATTTGGCGGAAATTGTGACGCCCATATCGCGCGATGACCCAGACGACTTCTCTGTAACTATCTCAACACCACGTTGACGCAAAAATGACCGATAAATGTCTTCAGCGGTTGTCGTGGGACCACAATGAACAGTCACACGCTGCTCTGAGGCAACATGCCGGTGCAGAAGGGAAGTTTTCCCGACCCGTAAATAAGGATCTGACGGGTATCTTTCAGAGCCGACTTCAGAGCGTTATCAACATGCTCACGCTCAATGTAGGTGGCGATTTGATCACGACTGACACCAAAGACGTTTTCGAGGTTCAATGTTCTCTCCTGTGAAGCTAGGCGGAGTTTACTGGTAAGTCTGCAGTGCACGGATGCAAGGCAGGATGTGCATGTATTTTGAAGAGTGCCTACGCGCCGAATGATGCATTCCTTGGCTGAATGACCGAAGCGGGTCGTTTTGTGACATGCCGCCTCGATGACCTTTGACCTGGCCGCTAAGTTCTATGTGGTTGCATCACACCCAATTGACGATATAGATCCCCATCCCTGACTGGCTTGGCACGCGAATTGTTGTTGCTTTTGCCAAGCCAACGCCGAATAGATTAGCGGCCAATACGCAGCCGGCCTTGCACCACCTTTTCGCCGTATCTACACACTGCGCACCGGTGGCGAGCATCCGCTGCACCATATTGATAAAAAAGGCCTCTAGCGCTTGATGCACCTACGCCAGCAGCTCTCTTTTTCAATGACACAACGTGCATGAACAGGCCTTGCGCTGCATGACTGGGCCAGCGCCGACAGGGTGTCTCACATCAGCTTACAAATTTCCACCACACCGCCCTACGCTGGGCCATCGTCTCTGGCACGGCCTGTGCATTGATGGCAGCAAAGGCCACGGTGCAGCACCCACAGCGGGTGCACGGTGGCCACGCGCAGCTCCCCCCTCAGGAAAGGCCACCATGCACGCTCGCTTTTTCCAGTCCAACAGCCACGCCGACCAGATGCCCCCGGAAGACGAACTCCCCTTGAACGAGCCTGACAGCCACTGGTTGCGCCAGGCGTTTGTCTGGGCCAATGCCGCACGCATTCGCGGCAACCGGCCTTTTGGCGCCATCGTGGTGGCAGACAACGGCCGCATCCTGGCCGAGGCCTTCAGCAACACCCAGGAAACCGGTGACAGCACCGGCCACGCCGAAATGAATGCGGTGCGCCAGCTGGGCACAGCGCGCCTGCCCGCCGAAGTGCTGGCCCACGCCACGCTGTACTGCAGCGCAGAGCCCTGCGCCATGTGTGCCAGCGCCATCTGCGCCGTCGGCCTGCGCCGCGTGGTCTATGGGCTGGACTGGCAGCGCCTGCAGCACATTCGGCCCGACCTGCGCCCCATTCAGCTGAGCTGCCACGACGTGTTTGCCAGCGCTGCACAGGCGGTGGAATGCGCAGGCCCCTGCCTGGTGGACGAGGCCCTGGCGGTGTATGAGGACAGCTGGTTCTCCCCCGATGACCGGCACCAGCGCAGCGCCCACGCACCGCCCTGATTTGGTGCAACAGGCGCATTTCTTGCTTGGCTGTTGCCATGCCCTGGCTTGCTCAACTCGATCTCGACTACTCCCTCCATGCTGCACGCACACGCGTGCACTTTCGCCATGACGGCCCCCTGCGCGTGCTGCGCAGCCTCTACCCGGAAGGTGATGGCATTTGCCACAACGTGCTGGTCCACCCACCGGGGGGGCTGGTCAGTGGCGACACGCTGGACATCACTGCGCGCGTGCAAGCCGGTGCCCACGCACTGGTCACCACACCGGGTGCCACGCGTTTTTACAAATCCAGCGGTGCCCCGGCCACCCAGCAAACCCGGCTGCAGCTGGAAGCCGGCGCCAAGCTGGAATGGCTGCCCCTGGAAGCCATTGCCTACACCCAGTGCGATGCCCACAATCGGCTGAACCTGGATCTGGCCGAAGGGGCCGAGCTGATCGCCTGGGACATCACCGCTTTTGGCCTGCCGCACGCCAACGAGCCTTTTGTGCAAGGGTCCTTCACCCAGCACATGGAATGGCCAGGGCGCTGGCTGGAGCACGGCAGCGTGCGCGCAGACGATGCCCTGCTGATGGACGGTGCGCTGGGCCTGGCAGGCCAGCGCTGCATGGGCAGCATGCTGCTGGCCTGCGGTACCCCGCTGTCGCGCCCGCAGCGTGAGCAGTTGCTGGATGCCACCCGTGCCGTCCTGGATGCGCACCCCCAAGGGGCCTGGTGCGGCATTACCGCCCCCAATGACCACATGCTGGTGCTGCGCGGCCTGGCACCAGTGGTCGAGCCCCTGATGCAGCTGTGGCAACAGGTGCGCGTGTGCTGGCGCGAACAGCACTGGTGCCTGAGCGGCACCGCCCCGCGCATATGGACTATGTGAACAAGCAAATAAGCAATCTGGCTTAGGCGGTTTACGCGCTTGGACATGCGAAAACATTCGTTCCTTTAATGCAGCGCGGTTTCTACAGTCTGTTTTCAGCAGCAATGTGCTGTGTTGTGAACACAAAGGAACCGCTCGATGCATGCCACGCCCACCCCATTCACCCACCACCTTTTTCTGCGCCGCAGCCTGGGCTGCGTGGCCATGGCCTGCGCGCTGGCACTGCCTTGGCAGACCGCCCAGGCGCAAGACTGGAAACCCACCAAGACGCCGGAATTCATCGTCCCCAGCGGGGCGGGCGCCGCCCTGGATGTGGCGGCGCGCAAACTCACTGAACTGCTGATCCGGGACGGTTATGCCCCCAGCTTTGTGGTCACCAACAAATCGGGGGCGCACGGCATTGTGGCGCTGGAGGCCCTGCACCGTTCCAGCGCAGATGCCCATACGCTGATGACGCTGAGCACCGGCTACGGCAACAGCTTGGCGCAAAACGCGCTGCCCGCCCATCTGCAAAAAGCCCAGCCCGTTGCCACCTTGTTCCGAGAATTTGTCACCGTGGTGGTGCGCGCCGATTCGCCGCTGCACACCGCCCAGGATCTGATTGATGCCCTCAAGCAAGACCCGGCCAAGTACTCAATTGGCATTGCGCAGACCTTGGGCAACCACATCCACCTGGGTGCAGCGCAGCCGCTCAAGCAAGCTGGCGTTGACATTCTGGGGCTGCGCATCGTGCCCTACAAATCCTCGGCAGAGTCCATGAATGCGCTGGTGGGGGGGCACCTGGATGTGGTGTCTGCCACCACCCCCAATCTGCTGCCCTATCTGCAGTCCAAGCGCGTGCGTGTACTGGCGATTGCTGCCGACCAGCGCCTGGGCGGCTACTTTGCCGACGCCCCCACGTGGAAAGAACAAGGCGTGAACTACGTCAGCGAATCGTTCCAGGGCGTGCTGACCGCCCCCGGTGCCACGCCCGCACAACGGGCCTACTGGCTGCAGGCCCTGCGCAAGGTCACCGCCAGCCAGGAATGGCTGGACTTTGTGCGCCTGAACCAGTGGGAGCCGTGGTTCCAGGGCCCGGAAGCCACAGCCCAGCTGGTGCGCAAGCAGGTGACGGCAGACCATGCCCTGCTGAGCGAACTGGGCCTGCTGCCCGCCACCACCCAGCGCGTGGCCCAAGCCAACCCACGCTAAGCCCCCCATTTTTTGATGACTGGAGCCCCACCATGAATGCCCCCTTGAACCTTGCACCACGCCAACTGCTGCAGCAACGCCTGCAGGATGCCCAGAGCGCCACACCCCACCTCACCGTCACCCCACAATCGGCGCATATTGGCGCGCTGATCAGCGGTGTGGATCTGCGCCAGCCGCTGACCACGGCCGAGGTGCACACCATTCGCTCGGCATTGCTGCAATGGAAAGTGGTTTTTTTCCGGGAGCAGCACCTCAGCCATGAACAGCATGTGGCGTTTTCCAGCCAGTTTGGCGAGCTGACCATTGGCCACCCGGTGTTTGGCCATGTGGATGGCCACCCTGCGCTGTACTCCATCGCGAAACACCGCCGGGCCAACAGCTATGGCAGCGAGCCCGAACGCCGCCCCTGGACAGGCTGGCACACCGATGTGACCGCTGCCGTCAACCCACCCGCAGGCTCCATTCTGCGTGGCGTGACCATTCCCCCTTATGGCGGCGATACCCAATGGACCAATCTGGTGGCCGCGTATGAAGCGCTGTCTGAGCCGCTGAAAGCGTTTTTGCACACCCTGCGTGGTGAGCACCGCTTCAGCCCCCCGGCAGGTGCCAACCCCACCGCCGAATACCTGGCGCTGATTCAAGAAAACACGCTCGTCAGCGAACACCCGCTGGTCACCTTGCACCCGGAAACCGGGGAAAAAGTCTTGTTCATCAGCCCCAGCTTCCTCAAAACCATCTCGGGCCTGCGCACCCGCGAAAGCCGCGTGCTGCAGGAGCTGCTGTGGGAACACGCGGTGCGCAGCGAATTCACCGTGCGCTTCAAGTGGGAGAGCGGCTCCATCGCGTTTTGGGACAACCGCTCGACCGCCCACGTCGCACCGCAAGACATTTTTGACCTCGACTTTGACCGCCAGCTCTATCGCACCACCTTGGTCGGCACCGTGCCTGAGGGTGCAGACGGGCGCAGCTCCACGGCCTTGCAAGGCAACCCTGTGCTGGCCGCACACAGCGCCGCTTTCTGAGCGGCACAGATCATCTTCCGGTTTGTCTCCTCGGTACTGACCCCAGATACCGCAGGTTCGGGCGCTGCACATGCAGCGCCTTTTTTTGGCACATTGTGGCCCAGGCGAAGGCACGGCGACCCCCATCAATTGCGCGCGATAAAGACAGAAAAGCATTTTTCAAGGGTTGTTGGCGAAATTTATTCTTGAAAAAAATGCCTTGAAAAGCGGTGAAGGGTGCGCATTTGAGAGACATCCAGGCGCAGACAGCGCCACTCAACACCAAGGAGTTTTCGCATGTTTTTGGCTACCCCCATCATCCGCCACGCTATCCGTCCCGATGCCGCCCTGCAGCGCTTCATGCAAGCCGCTACCAACGCCACCCAGCAGCTGAATGCGGACTTTCAGGTCAGCCAGACCGAAGCTGCCACGGTGCTGAGCGTGGATGTGCCAGGCCTGACCCGCGAGCAGCTGCAGCTGCGTATTGAAGAACACATGGTGCACCTCAACAGCGTGGAAGGCGCCCCTCGCCAAGTCCGCCGCAGCTGGGAGCTGCCCCACCCGATTGATGCCGCCGCATCCACCGCCAAGCTGGAGCTGGGTGTGCTGACGCTGCAACTGCAGCGCCTGCAGCCCGTGGACAAGACCACCACACTGAACATTCAGTAATACACCCCGCCCCGCGCGTGGGGCAGCAGCCAGGCCGTATGGAGCATCTTGCCCCATACGGCCTGGCTGTTTCTGTGTGGCCTGGTGCACAGTGAACCACTGAGAAATGGTGGCCCAACTGTGATTGAATCAGATGCATCCGTCTTCCCCGACTTCATTGCTCCGCACTCGCACACCCATGGTTTTTGACACCGCCTTCCGCTGGCTGGGCCGCATCGGCAGCACCTTGCTCACCCTCGCCGTGCTGTAAGGCTGCGCCAACACCACCCAATCCGGCGCCATTGGGCTGGAGCGCAGCCAGCTGCTGCTGGTTTCCAGCGACGTCATCAATGCCCAGGCCGCCCAAGGCTTTCAGCAACTCACGGCCGACGCACAGGCCAAGAAAAAGCTCAACACCGATGCAGCCATGACGCAGCGCGTGCGCCGCATTGGGTACGACCTGATTGCCCACGTCGATACATTTCGCCCCGATGCCAAAAACTGGGCCTGGGAAATCAATGTGTTCGAATCCGATAAGATCAACGCCTTCTGCGCGCCTGGCGGCAAGATTGGTGTATACACCGGCATCGTCAACCAGCTAAAGCTCACGGATGACGAAATCGCGGCCGTCATGGGGCATGAAATTGCCCATGCCTTGCGTGAACACTCACGCGAGCAGGCCTCCCAGAAAACCATCTCCAGCCTGATTACCAGCACCGTATCCCTTGCCACCGGCATGCCCGGTGACTTGATGAATGCGGGCTCTCAGATGCTGGTGCACCTGCCCAACTCGCGCGCCATGGAGCTGGAATCTGACATCATTGGCCTGGAGCTGATGGCCCGCGCGGGTTACGACCCACGCAATGCTTCGTCGATTTGGAAAAAAATGCAGCAAGTGGCGCAAAAAAGCAGCCCTGCATTCCTCAGTACCCACCCGGCTGGCGAGAAGCGCATCAGCGAACTCGACGCCTATGTGCCCAAGGCACTGCCGCTGTATGAGGCGGCGCTGGCGGCCAAACGCCCCCAGCACCCCAAGCGTTAAACGGCAGGCCATAGCACGCCATGCCCACCCAGCCACCTCGGTGGCGGCCACACTGCCCACGCGACTGCCCGTATAAGCAACGGCAGTCCAGTCCCCAAGGAGCATTTCATGCAAACCCGCACCACCATGGCCATGGCCACCCTCCTGCTCAGCGCCTGCAGCGCATCCCCCCCGGCACAGCCACCCGCACACGCTGTGGGCATTGCCAACCCGGCCTCGGTCTACTGCATTCAGCAAGGCGGCAAGCTGCGCATGGAACACACCGCGCAAGGCACACATGCCATGTGCATCTTACCCAACGGGCAAGAAGTTGAGGAATGGGAGTACTTTCGCAAGAACCACCCCACCGCCCCATGAATGCAGGGCAGGCACGGCTGGCCCACACGCAGGCTGCACTGCGGCATCAAATGGCCACCAGCTTCTGGATTTGCTTGTCCTTCATCTCGGCGCCCGGTCCTGCGGCAATCACCTCGCCGCGCTCCATCACCACATAGTCATCGGCCAGCTCTTCGGCAAAGTCGTAGTACTGCTCGCACAACAGCACCGCCATGCCGCGCTCCTTGGCCAGCATGCGGATCACGCGACCAATGTCTTTGATGATGCTGGGCTGAATGCCTTCGGTGGGCTCATCCAGAATCAACAGCCCCGGCGCCGGTGCCAAAGCCCGGGCAATGGCCAGCTGCTGCTGCTGGCCACCTGACAAATCACCGCCACGGCGATGCAGCATTTGTTTCAGCACCGGGAACAGTGCGTACAAATCCGGCGGAATCGGCGTGCTGCCTTTGCAGTAAGCCAAGCCCATGCGCAGGTTTTCTTCCACCGTGAGGCGGCCAAAAATCTCACGCCCTTGCGGCACAAAGCCGATGCCTGCGCGGGCACGCTCGTAGGGGGTGAGCTTTGCGATGGGCTGGCCCTTCCATTCGATAGTGCCGCTTTTGATGGGCACCAGCCCCATCAAACTTTTCAGCAGCGTGGTCTTGCCCACGCCATTGCGGCCCAGCAGCACGGTGACTTTGCCGGGTTCCGCCTGCACACTCACGTCACGCAGGATGTGGGAGCCGCCGTAGTACTGGTGCAGGTTTTCAACTTTTAGCATTTTTGGCCTCCAGCGCAGATCTGGCCTGCGCAAGCAGCTCTCTTTTTAGAAAACCGCTTTTCAATCTTGATAGCTGCTAACGCTTGTGTTTCTTTAATTTCAAGCAAATAACCACATAAAACCATTGAATCACAAGCGCTAGCAGCTATAACTTTTAAACTCCCGCAAGATATGTAGATCAGCCAGCACCTCATAGAGGTGCGGTTGAGACGAGGCGCAAAGCCGCAGACAGTAGCAGCGCTACGGCAAGGCTTTGCAACAACGTATCAAGGCTGATGTGCATATCGCTACCGACCCAAATAGACTTCAATCACGCGCTCATCGGCCTGCACTTGGGCCAACGTCCCTTCAGCCAGCACGCTGCCATCGCACAGCACCGTCACCTTCTCGCTGATGGTGTTGATGAACGACATGTCGTGCTCCACCACCATCAGGCTGTGCTGGCCTTTGAGGCTCAAGAACAGCTCGGCCGTGCGCGCGGTTTCGTCATCGGTCATGCCGGCCACGGGCTCGTCCAACAGCAGCAGCTTGGGTTCTTGCATCAGCAGCATGCCGATCTCCAGCCACTGCTTTTGCCCGTGACTCAGCTCGCCAGCCATGCGGTTCACGCTGCCCGCCAGATGGATGGTGTGCAGCACCTGTGCCAGCCGGTCGCTTTGCGCGCTGTCCAGCCGGAAGAACATGCTGTGCTTGACCCCTTTGTGGGTCTTGAGTGCCAGCTCCAGGTTCTCGAACACCGTGAGCTGCTCGAACACCGTGGGCTTTTGGAACTTGCGGCCAATGCCCAGCTGCGCGATTTGTGGCTCGTTGTGGCGCAGCAAATCGATGGTGGAGCCGAAAAACACCGAGCCTTTGTCGGGCCGTGTTTTGCCGGTGATGATGTCCATCATCGTGGTCTTGCCCGCGCCATTGGGGCCGATGATGCAGCGCAGCTCGCCAGGGGCAATGTCTAAGTTCAAGCCATTGATGGCTTTGAAGCCATCAAAGCTGACATGCACATCTTCCAGGTACAGGATGCGGCCATGCGTTACATCCACGACACCCGGCGTGGCAATGCGCGCCATGCTGGCGCTGCGGCCTCCGGACTCGGTGTTTTCTGCCGCCTTTTGGGCCGCCGCCTGGATACGCTGGCGACCCGCTTCCATCAGGTCGGGGGTCATGCCGCACCTCCCTCTTTCTTCGCTTGGAATTTGCCGCGCAGCTTGCGCACCACGCCAACGATACCGTGGGGCATCCACAGCGTCACCGCAATGAACAAGGCACCCAGAAAGTACAACCAGAACTCTGGCGCAGCCACCGTCAACCAGCTCTTGGCGCCGTTGACTGCAAATGCTCCCACGATGGGGCCAATCAGGCTGCCGCGCCCGCCCACGGCCGTCCACACGGCCATTTCAATCGAGCTGGCAGCGGACATCTCCACCGGGTTGATGATGCCCACCTGCGGCACATAGAGTGCGCCCGCCACACCGCACATCATGGCGCTGATGACCCAGATGGTCAGCTTGTACGGCAGCGGCGCATAACCCGAAAACATGACGCGCGACTCTGCATCGCGAATGGCCTGCAGCACGCGGCCAAACTTGCTGCGTACCAGCCAGCGCGCCAGCAAAAAGAAGCCCAGCAGCGTGCAGCCGGTGATGACAAACAGCGCCATACGCATCTCTTGCGTAGCCAGCGGCATGCCCAGAATCTGTTTGAAATCCGTAAAGCCGTTGTTGCCACCAAAGCCGGTTTCATTGCGAAAAAACAGCAGCATGGCCGCGTAGGTCAGTGCCTGCGTGATGATGGAAAAGTACACGCCCTTGATGCGCGAGCGAAAGGCAAACCAGCCAAACACAAAGGCCACGATGCCTGGCACCGCAAAGATCAGGATGAAGGTGGCGGCAAAGCTGTCCGACAACTTCCAGAACCACGGCAACGTCTTCCAGTCCAAAAACACCATGAAGGCGGGCAAGGCATCAGGGCCTGCAGCTTCGCGGCTCAGGTACATGCCCATCACATAGCCGCCCAGCGCAAAGAACAGGCCATGGCCCAGACTCAAAATGCCCGTGTAGCCCCAGATCAAATCCATGGCCAGCGCGCAGATGGCAAAGCACATGATCTTGCCCAGCAGCCGCACCCCGTAGTCCGACAGGTGCAGCACGCTGCCCTCAGGCACCCATAAATTGAGCAACGGCGCGAGCGCACACACCACAACCAGCGCCACCATGAAGGCGGACCAGCCCACCTTGGTCAACAGCGGTTTGCGCCGGGGCAACTCCACGGGCACGAACACATTCGATTTCAATACAGAACTAGTCATTGCTGTGATCCTTCACAGAGCGTGTGCAAAGCCCGCTTTCGCCAGAGACAGCGAGCAAGGGCCGCCCCGCAGCGAGGCTGTTGCCCCCTTTCCCGCGCAGCGAGAGAAAGGGGAAGCGGGGAAGCGGGGAAGCGGGGAAGCGGCGAAGCCGCACAGGGGATTGCTTCATGGTCATTCCGCACTGCGGCCTTTCATTGCGAAGATGCCCTGAGGACGCTTCTGGATGAAAGCAATGATGAACACCAGCACGGCAATCTTGGCCAGCACCGCACCCGTCCAGCCTTCGAGGAACTTGTTGAGAATGCCCAGCCCCAGCGCGGCATAGACTGTGCCTGCCAGTTGACCCACGCCGCCCAGCACTACCACCATGAACGAATCCACGATGTAGCTTTGCCCCAGGTCCGGCCCCACATTGCCCACCTGACTCAGCGCGCAACCCGCCAGACCGGCAATGCCGCTGCCCAAAGCAAAGGCCATGGTGTCCACGCGTGCTGTGTTCACCCCCATGCAGGAGGCCATCGGGCGGTTTTGCGTGACGCCGCGCACAAACAGCCCCATGCGGGTCTTGGCAATGATGTAGGCCACCCCCGCCAGCACCGCCAAGGCAAAGGCGATGATGATCACGCGGTTCCACGGCAGCATCAAATTGGGCAGCACCTGCAGGCCACCGCTCATCCACACGGGGTTTTCCACCGCCACGTTCTGCGCACCAAACGTGGTGCGCACCAGCTGCATCAGCACCAAGCTAATGCCCCAGGTGGCCAGCAACGTCTCCAGCGGGCGACCGTAGAGAAAGCGTAGCACGCCGCGCTCCATGATCGCGCCCACCAAGGCAGATGCCATGAACGACACCGGCACCGCCGCCAGCAAATACCAGTTGAAGTAATTGGGCAGATAGTTGCGAAACAGGCCTTGCACCACAAAGGTGGCGTAGGCACCAATCATCATCAGCTCGCCGTGGGCCATGTTGATAACACCCATCAGCCCATAGGTGATGGCCAGGCCCAATGCCACCAGCAGCAAGATGGATCCCAGGCTGATGCCCGTAAAAGCCACACCCAGCCGCTCCCCCCAGGCCAGCTTGTCGCGCACTTCGGCCAGCGCACGCTTGAGCGCGGCTTGCACTTTCTCGTCAGATTCTTGGCTCAGCTGTTCATTGAGCAGCAAGCGCGTCGCGGGCGTGGCGCGCTGCGCCAGTTGCTGCGCGGCGGTGATGCGCGCGGGAGCGTCTGCGCTGCCCAGCAGGGCGGCCGCTTTGGCCATCTCCAGCTCGGTCTTCACCGCTGCATTCGTTTCTTGGGCCAGCGCTTTTTCCAGCAGCGGCAAGCGCTCTGCGCTGGCGCCCTGAAGCATGGCCTTGGCGGCTTCCAGCCGTTCGGCATCATCGCCCACCAGCAAGTACAAAGCGGCTTGTGCCTGGGCAATTTCACGGCGCATGCGGTTGTTGGTGCTGGCATCTTCTGCACCTTCAGGCAAAGCCGTGGCTTGGCCGGTGACCGGGTCCATCGCCTCAGCACCACGCACAATAAAAGCGCGCTCTGCGGTGTATTGCACCTCACCGTCGCGCAGCGCATTCAAAAAGTCAGCCACGCGGGCTGCTTCGCCTGTGGCCACTGCCGCTTGTATCGCGGCAATGCGGCTGTTGTTATCGCCATCGGCCATGGCCAGCGCCTGTTCGGCCGTTAAGGCCTGGGCAGCGGGCTGCCAGCACAGGGCGCTAGCGGCCAGCACCGCCCCCAACCAGGGCCTGCATCGGAGCAAGAAAGGTGAAAACATAAGCATCCCATCAACAAAAAGCCCGTCACTCCGGACGGGCCCTTGCAACAAAGGTTCCGGTACTGGCCCAACCGTTGCAACTGTTGTGCCAGCTCCCCCTTGCTTTACTTTTTCTCGGGCTCGTCCTTTTTCTTGTCGTTGCCTTCGATGTAGGGGCTCCAGGGCTGCGCCTTGATGGGGCCCTTGGTCTTCCAGACCACGTCAAACTGGCCGTCGGCCTTGATTTCGCCAATCAGCACGGGTTTGTGCAGGTGATGGTTCTTGGGGTCCATGGTCAGCGTAAAGCCGCTGGGTGCTTTGAAGGTTTGGCCAGCCATCGCCGCAATGACCTTGTCAGACTCCAGGGACTTGGCCTTTTCCACCGCCTGCTTCCACATGTGAATGCCCACGTAAGTGGCTTCCATCGGGTCGTTGGTCAAAGGCTTGGTGGACTGGCCGGGCAGGTTCTTGGCCTTGGCGTAGGCGCTCCACTGCTTGATCCAGGCGTCGTTCGTCGGGTTCTTCACGCTCATGAAGTAGTTCCACGATGCCAGGTGACCCACCAGCGGCTTGGGATCTAGGCCACGCAGCTCTTCCTCCCCCACCGAGAAAGCCACAACAGGCACATCGGTCGCCTTGATGCCGGCGTTGCCCAGCTCTTTGTAGAACGGCACGTTGGAGTCGCCATTGATGGTGGAGACCACTGCCGTCTTGCCACCGGCGGCGAACTTCTTGATGTCAGCCACGATGGTCTGGTAGTCGCTGTGGCCGAACGGTGTGTAGGCTTCCATGATGTCCTTGTCGGCCACACCCTTGGCCTTCAAGAAGGCACGCAGGATTTTGTTGGCCGTGCGGGGGTAGACATAGTCAGTGCCCAGCAGCACCCAGCGCTTGGCCGATCCACCGTCTTCACCCATCAGGTATTCCACCGCAGGAATCGCCTGCTGGTTGGGTGCAGCGCCGGTGTAGAACACGTTCTTGGACAGCTCTTCCCCTTCGTACTGCACAGGGTAGAACAGCAGCGCATTGGTTTCTTCATAGACCGGCAGCACCGACTTGCGGCACACCGAAGTCCAGCAGCCAAAAGTGACTGCTACCTTGTCCTGGCTGACCAGCTGCTTGGCCTTTTCCGCCGCCAGCGGCCAGTTGGAGGCTGTGTCAATCACCACGGGCTCGAGCTTCTTGCCCAGCACGCCGCCCTTGGCGTTGATCTCTTCGATCGTCATCAGCGCCATGTCTTTGAGCGCGGTTTCCGAAATGGCCATGGTGCCCGACAGCGCGTGCAGCACGCCCACCTTGATGGTGTCCGCCGCGTGGACCGACATGCCGGCAAAGCCCAGACTGGCCACAGCAGCTGTGGCAGCCAAAGTCTTCAGAGTAAAACGGCGCTGAATCATGAAAAGTGCTCCTCAAAGGACGGATTGAACGTGCCCGCCATGGGGAAAGTTGCGGCGGTGTCACCAGCCCAATGCAAGCCATGTGCCACTTTTTCGACAGGCATCCGAAATCACCACAAAGGTGCAGCAAACAACGATGAACGGCACGGGCGCACCGTTTTAGCCGCGCAACGCCCCAAAGCGTTCAGCGGCTGCTGCTGCGATGCAGTCCGGCAGCACCAAAACAAGGCGCAGCGCTTGCACCACAGCCAGCACTGGCACGTCTCTTGCAATCCCACACCGGCATACAGCGCGCTGACCCAGCAACACCCTTGGACTGAACCCCGCGCGGCCTGATTGAGGAAACGAATATGGAATTAACTCCGCGCGAGAAAGACAAGCTGCTGATCTTTACCGCCGCCCTGCTGGCCGAGCGCCGCAAGGCCCGTGGACTGAAGCTGAACTACCCCGAAGCCGTGGCCCTGATCAGCGCCTTTGTGATGGAAGGTGCGCGCGACGGAAAAACCGTGGCCCAGCTGATGAGCGAAGGCCGCACCGTGCTGACGCGCGACGACGTGATGGACGGCGTGCCCGAGATGATTCCCGACATCCAGATGGAAGCCACCTTCCCTGACGGCACCAAGCTGGTGACCGTGCACGAACCGATTATTTGATTGCAAGCCTTTTTGGCCTCCAGCCCTTATTTCACCTGCGCTTACAGCTATGAAAACCAAGAAACTGATCGCCACTTCCGTTGCCACTGTGGCCACCCTGCCCCTGTCTGCCCTGGCCCATGTAGGCACTGATGGCGGTGGCCACCACAACTTTCTGGACAGCCTGACCCACGCCTTTGCCCACCCCTTTGGTGGCACCGACCACCTGGCCGCCATGCTGGCCGTGGGCGCGTGGAGCGCACTGGCGTTCAAGTCTTCGGGCAAGCAATGGACGGCACCGGCCGCCTTTGTGGCCTTGCTGGTCGCAGGTTGCCTGGCGGGCTTCGCCGGCCTGCAAGTGCCTGCCGTGGAACCCATGATTGCTGCCTCTGTATTGGTGCTGGGCCTGCTGGTGATGGCACAGCAAAAAATGGCCATGGGCGCCGCCGCAGGCTTGGCCGGTGTGTTTGCCTTCTTCCACGGTGCTGCGCACGGCCAGGAGCTGGCGGCCAACACCTTGCCCACCGCCTTGGCCGCCGTCATCGGCATGGCAGCAGGTTCTGCCCTGCTGCACCTCAGCGGCATGGTGCTGGGCCACCAAGTGATGCAACGCCACGCCGTGCTGGCCAAGCTGGCCGGTGGCGTGACCGCCGCATTGGGTGCGTTCATGCTGACCCGGCTGGCTTGATATGCCCCCCCTGAGTCGCTACGCGCCTTCCCCCTCTAGGGGGACGACAGCCTCGCTGCGGGGCGGCCCTTGCTCGCTGCCTCTGCGTTTGCGTCGTGCAATGCCCCATGTAGTGCGCTTTGGCATATGCAGAGGCACCACCCAAGGAGATATGAAATGATCCCCGGAGAAATCTTGGTCGACGAGGGTGCACACGTGCTCAACCCCGGCCGTCCCTGCGTCACCGTATTGGTGAAAAACGCCAGCGACCGCCCGATCCAGGTCGGCTCGCACTACCACTTTGCCGAAACCAACGCCGGACTGGAATTTGACCGCCAGACTGCCCACGGCAAGCGCCTGAACATTGCCAGCGGCATGGCCGTGCGCTTTGAGCCCGGTCAGCAGCGCACGGTAGAGCTGGTCGACATTGGCGGCGATCGAAAAATCTACGGCTTTCGCGGCCTAGTACAGGGGAACTTGTGATGGCTCAGATGGACAAACGCGCCTACGCAGAGACCTTTGGCCCCACCGTGGGTGACCGTGTGCGGCTGGCCGATACCGATCTCATCATCGAGGTGGAAAAAGACTTCACGCTGGCCGCTGGCGGCTATGGTGAGGAAGTGAAGTTTGGCGGCGGCAAGACCATTCGCGATGGCATGGCGCAAAGCCAACGCAGCCGCGAACAAGGGGCGATGGATACGGTGCTGACCAACGCGCTGATCGTTGACCACTGGGGCATCGTCAAAGCCGATATTGGCTTGAAAGACGGCCGCATTGCCGCCATCGGTAAAGCCGGCAACCCCGACACCCAACCGGGCGTGGACATTATCATTGGCCCGGGCACCGAGATCATTAGCTGCGAAGGCAATATCGTCACCGCAGGCGGCATCGACACCCACATCCACTTCATCGCGCCTCAGCAGATTGAAGAAGCGCTCACCAGTGGCGTGACCACCATGATTGGCGGCGGCACCGGACCGGCCACCGGCACCTTTGCCACCACCTGCACGCCCGGCCCCTGGAATATGGAGCGCATGCTGCAAGCGGCTGATGCCTTCCCGATGAACTTGGGATTTTTGGGCAAAGGTAATGCCAGCCTGCCGCATGGTTTGCATGAGCAAATCAGTGCCGGCGCCATTGGCCTGAAGCTGCACGAGGACTGGGGCAGCACGCCAGCGGCCATCAGCAACTGCCTGGATGTGGCCGAAGAGACCGACACACAGGTGGCCATCCACACCGACACATTGAACGAATCCGGCTTTGTGGAAGATACAGTGGCCGCTTTCAAAGGCCGCACCATCCATACCTTCCACACCGAAGGCGCGGGCGGCGGCCACGCGCCCGACATTCTGAAAGTGGTGGGTGAAGCCAATGTGCTGCCGTCCTCCACCAACCCTACACGCCCCTACACCATCAACACGCTCGATGAGCACGTCGACATGCTGATGGTCTGCCACCACCTGGATGCGGGCATTGCCGAGGATTTGGCCTTTGCCGAAAGTCGCATCCGCAAGGAAACGATTGCGGCCGAAGACATCCTGCATGACATTGGCGCGATCAGCATGTTCAGCTCCGACAGCCAGGCCATGGGCCGTGTCGGCGAGGTGATTTTGCGCACCTGGCAGACAGCACACAAGATGAAGCAGCAGCGCGGGCCATTGCAGGGCGACGGCGCGCGCAACGACAACTTCCGCGTCCAGCGCTACATCGCCAAGTACACCATCAACCCCGCGATTGCCCACGGCATCAGCCATGAAGTGGGTAGCTTGGAAGTGGGCAAGTGGGCGGATATCGTGATCTGGAAGCCCGCGTTCTTTGGCGTGAAGCCCGCGTGCATCTTGAAAGGCGGCTTTATCGCCATGGCGGCCATGGGCGACCCGAATGCGTCCATCCCCACGCCGCAGCCCGTGCACTACCGGCCCATGTTCGGTGCATTTGGTGGTGCGATTGCCAAGACCTCACTCACCTTTGTGTCGCAAGCGGGTCTGGCTGCCGGCATTGGCCTGCGCTTTGGTCTGCACAAGACGCTGTCGGCCGTCAAAGGTATTCGCGGTGTGCAAAAGCAGCACATGATTCACAACGATCTGGCGCCACGCATGGAAGTGGATGCCCAGACCTACGCCGTGCGCGCCAATGGTGACTTGCTGACCTGCGAGCCCGCCACCAGCTTGCCGATGGCGCAGCGCTACTTTTTGTTCTGAAGATGCGCCTTGTGGGTGTTGAACCAAGCCAGCCAGTCCCCTGCCTCAATCACGGGGCAGTGGGTGACTGCGGTGGGCAAGGCTTCATAGACCAGCACGGCCAGCATCTGGGTGCTGCCACCGGTGAGCGCCACGGGCACGGTCAGGATGCGCTTGGTGTATTCGCCCGTGTCTTGCGGCCAGATGCCTTCGTAGCCGTCCAGCACCTGCTCCAAAGCGGCATCCAGCGGGTACACCTCGGCCAGCACCTGCTGCGTGCCTTGCAGGCTCAGCCCCGGGTACCAGCCCATGTCGTACAGGGTGCCAACCAAGGTGGTGCGACCTGTGATCCCCCTGCCATCACGCAGACGCGCGATGTCATTGACACCACCGGCACGCAGCGTGCCATACACAGCCACATGGCTGGCGCCACAAGGCTGCCAGCCGGTGACCACCGACGAAGAATGTGCAAAAGGGGTTGACATGTCTGTCATGCTAACAAGTGAACGAAAACGTGTGGAATGCACGATTCGCGCCAGCTTCCAGCTCCCTTTTTGAAAGTAGAACCGCTTATGTTGACCGTCAACAAACTCCTTCCCCAAGGCCAGGGCCTGGCCCGTGTGCTGCTGCAGCGCGCTGCCACCGTGGAGCTGGACTGGGATGTGCGCCAGAAATCGCGCTTTGCCGCCACCGACAGCCAGGGCCGCGAACTGGCCATCTTTTTGCCCCGTGGCCAGGCCGTGCGCGGCGGTGACGTCCTGGTGGCTGAAGACGGCACCATGATCCGCGCCATTGCCGCACCGCAACGCGTGCTGCACATCACCGCCTGTGCCGCGCACGGCACGGCGTTTGATTTGATGCGTGCGGCCTACCACCTGGGCAACCGCCATGTGCCGATAGAGCTGCAGCCCGATCACCTGAAGATCGAGCCCGACCATGTGCTGGCCGACATGCTGCGCAGCATGCACATGACCGTGGTGGAGGCCGATCTGCCGTTTGAGCCTGAAGGCGGCGCTTATGGCGGCCACGTGACCAATGACGGCCACAGTCACCATCACCACGGAAACAGCCATGCCCACGCCCATGACCATGGGCACGACCATGGTAGCTGTGGGCATAGCCATGATCACGATCACCACGACCACCCCCATTGCGGGCATGACCACCACAAGGGCTGCTGCGGATGAGTTGGTTGTATTTAATTGCTGCGGGCCTGTGCGAGATCTTCTACGCCGCGGCCATGCCCCGCACCGAAGGCTTTACCAAGCTGTGGCCGAGCCTGTTTTGTGGCGCCTTCATTGCGGCCAGCATGTATTTGCTGTCGCTGGCCACGCGCACCATTCCCGTAGGAACAGCGTATGCGGTCTGGGTGGGCATTGGTGCGGTTGGCACCGCCGTCTACGGCATGCTGATGCTGGATGAAGACCGCAGCGTGGCCCGCATGGCCTGCTTCGGACTGATCATCATGGGCATTGTCGGCCTGAAGTTTTTGAGCCTGCGTGCGGAGTAAGCCGATGACTGCGCCCGCACTGCACCTGTCGTCCAGCAGCTTTCTGCAGCTGATGTGGCTGGCTTCACCAGCCTTGCCCATCGGCGGTTTTTCCTACTCAGAAGGGCTTGAATCCGCCGTCAATGCTGCGCTGGTAGCTACCGAATCTGAAGCTTCCGAGTGGCTGAACACGCAGTTGCACCTGACACAGTCACGCGGTGACATGGCGGCCATTGCCCAGGCCATGCCAGCATGGTCCAGCAATGACTGCTGCCGTTTGGCTGCACTGAATGACTGGGTGCGCTGCACGCGTGAAAGCAGCGAACTGCGGCTGCAAACCGAGCAGATGGGCCGCTCCCTCATGGAGTGGCTGAAAAACCGCCATGCCGACGACGCCCAGGCGCTCGAGCGCATCCACTGGCTGGCCGCACAAGATGCGAGCTACCCGCTGGCGTTTGCCCTGGCCGCACACCTCACGGGGGCCAGCGCACGCGATGCCCTGCTGGCCTACACCTTTGGCTGGGCCGAAAACATGGTGCAGGCCGCCATCAAGGCCGTGCCGCTCGGGCAAAGCGCGGGGCAACGCATTCTGGCGCGGCTGACCACAGGCATTCCCCAGGCCGTAGAACACGCCCTGGCGCTGCCCGATGCGCAGCGTCAGGCCTTCTCTCCCATGCTGGCCATTTTGTCGGCCCGGCATGAACACCAATACTCACGCCTTTTCAGATCATGAGCACTGCACTGCATCACATCCCCCACCGCACCAAGAAACTGCCCCCCTTGCGCGTGGGCATTGGCGGGCCTGTTGGCTCGGGCAAAACCACCATTTTGGAAATGCTGTGCAAAGCCATGCGCGACAAATGGGACCTGGTGGCCATCACCAATGACATCTACACCAAGGAAGACCAGCGCCTGCTGACCATCAGCGGCGCCTTGCCGCCCGAGCGCATCATGGGCGTGGAAACCGGTGGCTGCCCGCATACGGCCATTCGCGAAGATGCCTCGATCAACCTGGAAGCGATTGACCGCATGCTCAAAGACTTCCCCAACGCCGACATCATCTTCATTGAATCCGGCGGAGACAACCTGGCCGCCACCTTCAGCCCCGAGCTGAGTGACTTGACGATTTACGTGATCGACGTGGCCGCCGGTGAAAAAATTCCGCGCAAAGGTGGCCCAGGCATCACCAAGAGCGATCTGTTTGTCATCAACAAAACCGACCTGGCCCCGCACGTGGGCGCCAACCTGGACATCATGCGCAGCGACACCATCCAGCAGCGCACCACGTCCAAGGGGCTCAAGCCGTTTGTGATGACCAACCTCAAAACCCTGGAGGGTCTGGACGAGGTCATCGCCATCATTGAAAAACAAGGCTTGCTGGTGGCCGGCTAAATGGCGTGACTCCCAGCAGTACCAACGGCACTCAGGCACACTGGGTGCCGTTTTGCTTTGGAGCGCTTGCCCATGTCACGCTTTACCTCTCGCCTGCTTTGGATGGTTGCCAGCGCATTCGTGATCTGGAGTGCGGTGGTTGCTGCCGCCATGGTCAGCCAGCTGGCCGATGCCGCAGATCGCCTGCATGCTGGTGCAGGCCAGCCGGTGTTTTGGTGCCTGATCGGCTTGCTGATCGCCACCGTGGTGCTGCCCACCGTATGGCTGCTGCGCATGCCTGCGGCACTGCGCTGGCCTGCGCTGGCAGATGCACAGGCCGTGCAAGACTACCAGCAGCACCTGCGTCTGCATCTGGCCCGCAACCCACGCTTGGCAGACGTGGCCCTGGCCAGCGAGGACGATGTGCACCACGCACTGGCCCAATTGCGCACCGCCGCAGAGCAGGAAACCCGCCGCACCGCCACTGCTGTGCTGACCAGCACGGCACTGCTGCAAAACGGGCGCCTGGACGGCTTGGTGGTACTGGTCAGCCAGATTCAGCTGGTGTGGCGCATTGCACGCATCTATGGCCTGCGCCCCTCACTGCGGCAAATGACCTATCTGTATGGCAATGTGGGCGCCAGCGTGCTGGTGGCCAGCAGCATCGATGATGTGGACTTTGCCGAGCTGACGGCGCCCATTGTGCAATCGGCCACACCGGCCGCCATGGGCAGCATTCCCGGGCTGGGGGGCATGGGTCAGTTGCTGACCAACAGCCTGGCCAGTGGAGCTGCCAATGCCTTTTTGACCCTGCGTGTGGGCTTGATTGCCGATGCCTACTGCGCGCCTGAACAATCGCCGCAGCGCCAGGCCATCAAGCACAGCGCCACCCACCGGGCCGCACAATTGCTGGGCAGCATTGTCAAAGACTGCGGCAGCCACATCACACAGGCGGTGTATGGCCGCATCAAGCACAGCATTGTGAGCACGGCCCAATCGGCGGCCGACAGCGTCAAGCAGGCCGGCCGCAGCGTCAGTGATGCCACGCAATCGGCCTACCAAGCCACGGCACAAGGGTTGAACCAGGCAGTAGCGCAAGTGCGTGGAAGCACAGCATCTGCCACGCAGCGACTGCAGCAGTCGCTGCAACCCAAAGACAAACCTTGAGTGTTTCAGTCTTTTTTTGCCTCTAACCCTTACCCATCAAGCGCCTTCAGCTCTCTTTTTAAAATTCTTGATGAGATCGCTTGTAGGGATGGCCACCTGGCTCTAGCATGGTCCGCATGCAGCACCTTCCTACGACAACCACCACTGCCGCGCTGGCAGCCCTGCTCTGGCTGGCGCTCCTCTCCCCCCCCAGCCACGCGCAGGTTTACCGCTGCGGCAGCAGCTACAGCAGCCAGCCCTGCCCAGGCGGAAGCACCATTGCGCTAGAGGCGGCCACAGGCGCCTCCGCCACGACCGCAGACACGGACCTCACCAAGACGCGCCAGCGCAAACACGCACGGAGCCAGGAAGAGCGCGACGCCAGAGCCTGGGAGCGCACCGAGCGTGAACTGGACAAGGCGCAAGCCAACACCCCGCCACAGCGCCAGGCCGGCAAGAACCGCGCGGAGTGCGAGGCGACCAGCCGACGCATTCAAAAGATCGACGAACTGGCGCGCAAAGGCGGTAGCGCACAGAAGATGGAAAAACTGCGCGAAGAGCGCCAGAGCGCCCGAGACAGGCAATTCAGCGCGGGCTGCTAACGCCACGCCAACACCCCCTCAGCATTCTTCGCAGGATTGCTGCGCTGCGGCACACAACCGCAATCAGCGCAATGGCACAACAACGCTGTGCGGTGGCCCACACCGCCGTGGCTGCCAGCTGTCAGCTGTCAAGCCAGCGAGGTGCATGCCGCCCAAGGCCAAGCCTAGAGCAGCTCCAGCACCTTCTCTGGCGGGCGGCACAGCGCTGCGCCCTTGGGGGTGACCACAATCGGGCGATTCAGCAGCGCCGGGTGCTGTGCCACGGCCAGCAAGATCTGCGCATCGCTGACGCTGGGGTTGTCCAGCCCCAGCTCCTTGTAGGCCGCTTCCTTGGTACGCAGCAGTTCGCGCACGGGCACGCCCAAGTGGGCCACCAGCTCCGCCAGTTCTGCGGCGGTCAGCGGCGTGGCGATGTAGTCCACGATATTCGGTTCAATCCCGCGCGCGCGCAGAATCTCCAAAGCGCCGCGCGAGTTGCTGCAGCGGTTGTTGTGAAAGATGGTGATGTCGCTCATAAGCCGCAAGTTTAGGCGCTGCGCGCCGCTTTCCAGCCGCCCAGGCCCAAGGCCAGCCAGCCCAGCATCAAGCAGCTTCCGCCCCAAGGAACGAGGGGACGCAAAGCCTCCACGCCCGTGAAGGTGCGCAGATAAATCAGGCCACTGAACAGCAGCACGCCCAGCACCCACAAACCGCCTGCAGCGCACAGCCAGCGGTTACCCAGCCCCTTGAGCGCTGCAATGCCCAACCCCAGCAGGGTCAGTGCATGGAACATTTGCTGCTGCACCGCCATCTGCAGCGTGCCACGCGTGGCTTCACGCACGGCAGCATCGGCGATAAAGCCCAAGCCATGCGATGCATACGCGGCCATGCCAACGCCCGTCATACCCAAAAACGCGGCCATAGGAATCCAAAATTTACGCATCAGAAAGCGTGTCCTTTCACAGTGGGAGCCCCAAGTGGGGCGACCGCCTCGGTCATGCCGCACGCAGGCTCCGGCGCATGTCCCGCAGTGCGGTGTCAATCATTTCTTCGAGCGTCGGGTGGTAGTAAGGCAGCTCCAGCATGCGCTCGACCGTTTCTTCACGCTGGATGGCCCAGGCCAGCTGGTGCGCCAGATGCTCACCCGCCGCGCACATCAGGCTGGCGCCCAGCAAACGCCCCGTGCCAGGCTCTGCATAGATGCGCACCATGTGCTGATGATGCGCGGCCCCCATGAGTTTGGAGCGGCCGCTGTCGGTGCCACGCACCGTACCAATGATGGCACCCTGGGGCAGCTGGTCAAAACGCAGTCCCACCTCGGCCAGATCAGGGTCGCTGAACACGATGGACATGGGCACGGTCCGGTGGCGGGGGGCCAGTTGTGCCCATGGCCCATCCCCCAGCGCCAGCAAGGCCTGCTGTGCTGCCAGCGTGCCTTCATGCCCAGCTTCATGCATCAGGCTGCGCCCGGCCGCTGCATCGCCAGCCAAAAACACCATGCTGCCTGCGCAGCGCAGCTGCCCCGCTTCCATCTGCGGACGACCCTGGGCATCCAGCTGCACACCGGCCTGAGCGATCTCCAGCCCTTGCAAGCGGGGCACACGCCCCAAGGCAGCCAGCAGATATTGCGCCTGGTGCTCCAGATCCCCGGCTTGCAGCCGCACGGTGCCGCCCTCCGCCCTCGACACAGTCATCTGCCGCGCACCCAGCGCCAGCGGCAACTGCTGCGAAAAATAATGCTGGGCAACGGCTGCCACTTCCGGGTCTGACAGCTTGGCCAGCACCGCAGAACGCCCTGCCCCCACCACACGCACACCCAGGCGCGACAAGGCCACCCCCATCTCCAGCCCAATGGCGCCCAGCCCCATGACTGCCACGCTGCGCGGCAGCTCGGGCAGGTAAAACAGCTCGTCGGTCGTAATCAGCGCATCACCCAGGCTGGCCTGCAAATCGGCAGGTTTGACCGCCTGCGAGCCCGTGGCCACCACAAAAGCCCGTGCCTTGACCTGGCGTCCGTCATCCAGCGCCAAGGTATCGGGGGCGATAAAGCGTGCGCTGGCGTGCAGCAAATCATCGCCGCCCAGCTTACTCACCTGCCGCACATTGCCTTGCACCAGCTGGTCACGTACGGCCAACGCTTCTTGCCACAGCTGCTGCGGCGTGGTGTGGCCTGCAGGCAGCTGCGCCACACCACCGGCAGGCAACAGACTTTGCAGCGTGCTCCAACGTTGGCCGGCATGCAGCACCGCCTTGGAGGGCATGCACCCCACGCGTGCGCACAAAGTGCCCAAAGGGCCGTGATCGATCATCACCGTACGCGCGCCCGCTCGGCGCGCTGTGCTGAACGCGTGCATGCCTGCTGTACCAGCGCCGATGACGGCGACATCCACTTCAACCACCAAGGCCGTCATACGCGCCCCTTTGCAAATAGTGACCCCATGCTGGGGCACCGGGTTGTTACTTGGCGGCAACCGCCTTGTCCAAGGTCTGCGGCTGCGTTTCCTGGCACTGCCCGGCTTCGGTCCAACGCAGGGCTTGAACACTGGCCTGCAGATCCTGCGCCCAGGTACGCCGGTCGCGCCCATTGGCTTTTTGCGCAGCACCATAGTGCACCACCGCCACCAGATGATCGGTAGCAATGGTGCGCCACAGGCTGCGCAACATGGCTTCGTCCAGATACGCCTCGCAGGGCACCAGCGAGACCTGCCCCGTGCGCGCATCCACAAAAGTCATGGCCACGGGTTGCACGGGCACATCGGCATCAATCGCAGCCTGCAGCATATTGCCGTGAAAAGGCAGCAACTCCCGCCCGGAACCCACAGTGCTTTCAGGAAAAACCGCCAGGATGTCGCCTTGCGCCAGCGCAGCCTCCATGGCCTGCACGGTGCGCTGTGTGTCACGGCGCGAGCTGCGCTGCACAAACAGCGTGCCTGCCGCACGCGCCAGGTGGCCCACCAGCGGCCAGCGGGCAATTTCAGCCTTGGAGATGAAGCGGCAGTGCTGCGCCGCATGCAGGGTGGGAATATCCAGCCATGACTGGTGATTGGCCACCTGCAGCACAGGCCCCTGCATCAGGGGCTGGCCTTCAACGCGCAAGGTAATACCCGCCGTAGCCAAGAATTCACGGGCCCAGCGCTCCACCATGCGGTGCTGGCTGGCGCCATCGAGCTGGTTGAACCCATGGCGCGCCAGATGCACCCCTTTGAGGGAATGCCACACCATCTGCGCCAAGCGCCGCATTGCACGCCAAGTTCCCGCCATCAGGCCCATCCTCCCTTGCAATTACGTTGATATCTCCCAGGCAGCCAACCGCAGCCGCACGGTCAGGCGCGCGCGAACGCCACGTGGCCATTCACCAGCGTCCATTGCACGCGGGCGGGCAGCTCATAGCCGTTGAACGGTGTGCACTTGCCTTGGCTGACCAGCTCTGATGCGCCCACTGTCCAGGCGGCTTGTGGGTTGACCACACACAGATCCGCCGCACCGCCTTCGACCAATTGGCCCAGGCTGGCCTGCAGGGTACCCAGTGATGCGCCCAGCAAGCGTGCAGGCGCAGCAGTCACCACTTCCAGCGCACGCGCCAAAGACACGTTGCCATCTTGCGACCACTTCACCGCCAGCGACAGCAGCAGCTCCACGCCCGTCGCTCCGGCTTCTGCCTCGGCAAACGGTAACACCTTGGCATCGTCATCCACGGGGCAGTGGTCAGAGACCAATGCATCGATGGTGCCATCGGCCAGTGCAGCAGACAGCGCATCGCGGTCGCGCTGCTGGCGCAGCGGTGGAATCAGGCGGGCACTGCTGTCAAAGTAGCCGATGTCGGTTTCTGTCAGGTGCAGCGAGTTGATGGACACATCGGCCGTAATGTTCAGGCCTTCGGCCTTGGCCTTGCGCACCAGCTCCACCCCGGCAGCGCTGGAGATGCGGCACAGGTGCACACGCGTTTGCGAGCCACGAATCAGCTCAAAGATGGTGTGCAGCGCAATGGTTTCTGCCGCCACAGGCACGCCAGCCAGACCCATGCGCGTGGCCAGCGCACCGCTGGCTGCCACGCCTTTACCCAAATCTTTGTCCTGTGGACGCAGCCACACGGCATAGCCGAAAGTGTTGGCATAGCTCAGCGCACGGCTGAGCGTGGTGATGCTGGGCAGCGGCACATCGGCCTGGCCGAAAGCCACGCAGCCAGACTCGGTCAGCTCGGCCATTTCGGTCAGGGTCTCGCCCTGCAGTCCCTTGGTCAGCGCCCCCATGGGGAACAGGCGCGACTGGTGCAGCTTCTCGGCTCGGAACTTGAGCATTTCGACCAGACCTTGCTCATCGAGCACGGGGTCGGTATCGGGCAGGCAAACCAGGCTGGTCACGCCGCCGGCCACGCTGGCGGCCATTTCCGAGGCCAGCATGCCTTCGTGTTCATGGCCGGGCTCACGCAGGCGCACGGCCAAGTCCACCAAACCGGGCAACACCCACTGACCGGAGGCGTCAATCACCCGGTCTGCCGCAAAGCCTGCCGGGGCTTGGCCGATCGACACCACACGGCCCGCAGCCACCGCCACATCGCACACCTGATCGAATCCGCGCGCTGGATCAATCACGCGGCCGTTTTGAATCAAGATTTTCATGGTTAATCACCAAATTGGCTGCTAGCCCTTATTTCACTAAGGCTAGCAGCTATAAAAATATCTTCCACCCGAGCACCACCTGCGCTGGCACAGCCAGCTTTCGCAGGGGACACCGAGCAAGGGCCGCCCCGCAGCGACGGTGTCGTCCCCCTTCCCGCTGCGCGCAGCGAGAGAAGGGGAAAGGCGCACAGCGCCTCAGAGGGATGGCCTGACATATCAGGCTTCGTTGCCCGCAACAATCGACATCACGGCCATCCGCACGGCGATCCCGAATGTCACCTGCGACAAGATCACGGCCTGCGGGCCATCCACCACGGCAGAGTCAATCTCCACACCGCGGTTGATAGGGCCTGGGTGCATGACGATAGCGTCGGGCTTGGCCAGCTCCAGGCGCTTTTCGGTCAGGCCAAAGCTCTTGAAATACTCTTGACTGGACGGCAGCAGCGCGCCGCTCATGCGCTCGTTTTGCAGGCGCAGCATGATGATGACGTCACAGTCCTTGATGCCCTCTTCCAGGTTGTGGAAGACGCGCACGCCCATGGCCGCCATGTCTGCGGGCACCAGCGTGCGGGGGCCCACCACACGCACTTCGGCCGCGCCCAGCGTGGTCAGTGCGTGAATGTCCGAGCGCGCCACGCGCGAGTGCAGCACGTCGCCCACAATCGCTACGCGCAAGTTGGAGAAATCCTTCTTGTAGTGGCGGATCGTGTACATGTCCAGCAGACCCTGTGTGGGGTGGGCGTGGCGGCCGTCACCGGCATTGACCACGTGCACATGCGGTGCCACGTGCTGGGCGATCAAGTAAGGCGCGCCCGATTCGCTATGGCGCACCACAAACACGTCCGCGGCCATGGCCGACAGGTTGTCGATGGTGTCCAGCAGCGTCTCGCCCTTGCTGGCCGAGCTGCGGGCAATGTCCAGATTGAACACGTCGGCCGACAGACGCTTGGCCGCAATCTCGAACGTGGTGCGCGTGCGGGTGCTGTTTTCAAAAAACAGGTTGAACACGCTCTTGCCACGCAGCAACGGCACTTTCTTGACTTCGCGGTCGTTGACGCTGACGAAGTTGTCGGCCGTATCCAGAATCTGCGTGAGGATGTCCTTGGACAGCCCTTCGGTGGAAAGCAGGTGAATCAGCTCGCCGTTCTTGTTCAGTTGGGGGTTGCGCTTGTACAGCACGTTATGCCTCTTTGACTTCAAATTGGAAGGTACCGTCTTCTGTGCGTGCCAGGGCCAGCTGCTGGCTGGCTGGCAGCGCCACGCGTGCGGCGGCAAATTCGGCGGCCACAGGCAGCTCACGGCCACCACGGTCCACCAGCACGGCCAGGCGCACGCAACCGGGGCGGCCATAGTCGTACAACTCGTTGAGGATGGCGCGCACCGTGCGGCCGGTGTAGAGCACATCGTCCAGCACCAGGATGTCAGCGCCGTTCACATCGAAGTCCAGCTGGGTCTGCACGCTTTGCGCCATGCCGCGCTGGGCAAAGTCATCGCGGTGCAGGGCCGAGGACAGCACGCCGGGCTTGCCAGCCAGGCCCAGATCCTTGTGCAGGCGCTCGACCAGCCATGCACCACCCGAGGCCACGCCCGCCAGTTGCGTATTCGGGCCCATCAGGCTGCGCACGCCGCGCAGCAGCTCCTTGTACAAGGCTTCGGCATCCAGCACCAAAGAACCAGCGGAAAGACTCATGCAATGCTCCTCAAAAATTGCTCCAAGATGATGCAGGCCGATGCGGCATCGGCATCTTTGGCACCACCAGCCAGGGCTTCGGTGGTGCTGTAGCGTTCATCGACTTCGTAAACAGGCAGATTGAAACGCCCGCGCAGCTGGCGACCAAACTTCAGCGCCTTGGCGGTGTTCTCATGCGGATTGCCATCGGGGTGGTAGGGCACACCAATGACGAGGGCGTGCGGCTGCCACTCTTTGATCAGTTTTTCGACCGCTGCAAAGCGCGCATCCGCACCTTCGGCCTTGATGGTGGGCAGCGGACTGGCACCACCAAACACGCGGTTGCCCGAAGCACAGCCGGTGCGCTTGGTGCCAAAGTCAAAGGCCAGGAACTGCTGAATGTGCGCCGGGAACGGGGCGGCAGGCGCAGACATATCCACGGCCTGCGCAGCAGCGGGGCTGGGCCGTGTGGAAGAAGTTTCGGAATTCATGCGCGTCCTGCTTCGGGAGAGAGCATCCAGGGCTGCAGCCCCAGCAGGCCCATGGCCTTGTTGTAGCGTTCTTCAACGGGGGTGTCGAAGATGACTTGGGGATCTGCATCGACAGTCAGCCAGGCGTTCTCGCCCAGCTCGGACTCCAGCTGCCCCTCGCCCCAGGAGGCGTAGCCCAGCATGACCACCACGCGGCGTGGGCCCGCCCCATGGGCGATGGCTTCGAGCACGTCTTTGGACGTGGTCATCTCCAGGCCGCCCGGAATGGCCAGCGTGGAGGCATAGGCCGATTCGTCGTCCTCGGCGTCTTCGATGATGATGGGGTCGTGCAGCACAAAACCACGGTCGGTTTGCACGGGGCCACCGCGCATGACCAGGTCATCTTGCAGATCTTCACGCCCCAGGGGCAGATCGATCTTGCTCAGCAGGGATTGCAGGCTCAGCGTGGAAGGCTTGTTGATGATCAGCCCGAGCGCACCGCGCTCATTGTGTTCACACAAATACACCACGCTGCGAGAAAAGGACTCATCTTCCAGACCGGGCATGGCGATCAGAAAATGGTGCGTCAAATTGATAGGCGCAGATTCAGCGGGCATAACTGGGTATTTTAGCGGCGAACAGCGCGCCTGCTCACGCTGCGATATTGACCCCTGGCGGCTCACACCCTGGAGTGCACATAAAAAAAGAGCTGCCTGCGCTTGATAACTCTTGGTTTAAAGATGTTTTACATCTCAAACCCAGAAATCACATGCGCTGGCAGCTCTCTTTTTTGAGGGCGCAGAGAATTATTCAGCGCCCAGCACCTCGCTCGGTGCTTGCGGCTTAGCCTGGGGCAAGGCCTTGCCCACTGCATAGTGGTGCACCAACCCCATCAATTCCTCATCGGAATAGGGCTTGCCCAGGTAGTGGTTGGCGCCCAGTTCCATGGCGTGATCGCGGTGCTTTTGCGCAATGCGCGAAGTGATCATGATGATGGGCAGCTGCTGCAAGTTCGCCTGCGCACGAATGTTGCGCAGCAAATCAAAGCCGTCCATGCGGGGCATTTCGATGTCGGACAGCACCACGCAAGGCACTTCATCCTGCAGCTTTTCCAGTGCCTGCAAGCCATCGGCAGCGGTCACCACGCGGTAGCCTTCGCGCTGCAGCAGGCGCTGCGAGACACGGCGCACGGTGATCGAGTCATCCACCACCATCACCAGTGGCACCTGGCTGGCCGACACCATGCCGGATGCGGGCTCCGTCGGTGCCGCATCACGTTGCAGCTGCTTGGCCGTTTGCGCATCCAGCAGCGCAGGCAAGCCTTCGCCCAATTGCTGAATGCTGTCGCCATACACCGCTGTCAGCGCAACCGGGTTGTAAATCAGCACCACCGCGCCCGATGCCAGCACCGACATGCCGGTCAAGCCCGGCAAGCGGGACATCTGTGGCCCCAGATTCTTGACCACCACTTCCTGGTGACCCAACACTTCGTCCACGTGCAGCGCAATGCGCTGCGAAGCGCTGCGGAAAATGACGACCGGGCGGGTTTTACCCACACCCACATCCAGGCTGCGGGGCGACTGGCTCCACACAGCGCCGGCCCAGAAGAAGGGAATGCGCTCATCGCCATCCACCAGCGCGCCGTTGCGGTAGGCGGCTTCCAGGTCAGACAGGCTGACGCGGCGCACCACCTCCACCAAGCTGGCAGGAACACCGACCGAGAACTCGCCAGCGCGCAGCATCACCACCTGCGTCACCGCGGTGGTCAGCGGCAGCACCAGACGGAATGCCGAGCCCTTGCCCTCTTCGGACTGGGTTTCAATACGGCCACCCAGCGCCTGCACCTCGGAGCGCACCACATCCATGCCGATACCACGGCCCGACACCCCCGTCAGCTGCTGCGCGGTGGTAAAGCCAGGCATGAACACCAGTTGCGCAGCACGCGCGGCATCCACGAGTTCATCCGCCGTCACCAAGCCCAAAGACAGGGCTTTATCGCGGATGCGCGCCACATTCAGGCCGGCACCGTCGTCGTGGAAAGTCACCGCAACGTCGTTACCCTCTTGCTGCACCTGAATGCTGATGGTGCCTGTCGCCGATTTGCCCGCCTCCTGGCGCTGCGCGGGGAGCTCAATGCCGTGGTCCACACAGTTGCGCAGCAAGTGCTCAAACGCAGGCACCATGCGCTCCAGCACGCCACGGTCCATCTCGATGGTGCCGCCTGCCAAGCCCAGCTTGACCTGTTTGCCCGTGTCTTTGGACGCCAGGCGCACCACCGCGTACAGCCGCTCGGAGATCGAGTCGAACTCCACCATCCGCGTGCGCAGCAAATCGCGCTGCAGCTCTCGCGCTTGGCGGCCCTGCGCAATCAAGTCATCTTCAGCGCCAGCCACGTCACGCAGCAAATTGCGCTGCACAGTGGCCACGTCGTTGACCGACTCAGCCATCATGCGCGTGAGCTCTTGCACCCGCGTGAAACGGTCAAACTCCAGCGGATCAAAGTCAGCGCCTGCCTCTTTGGACAGCTGCATGCGCGACTGCATTTGGGACTCGGCCTGCACCTCCACATCGCGCAGTTGCTGGCGCAATTTGTCGAGGTTGTTGGTCAGGTCCGACAGCGACGTCTTGATACCCGCCACCCGCTCATCCAGGCGCGAGCGGGCAATCATCACTTCGCCGGCCTCATTGATCAATCGATCCAGCAGCTGCGAACGCACACGCACGGTTTGCTGCGTGTGCTGGCGCACGCCACCCACCACGGCTGGCTTGGCTGTGTCGCTCGCAGGCAATGCCGCAGGTGCCAGACGGGGCACTGGGTCTGCCGCCGCAGCCATCTCCACCGGAACGGGCACAGAAGCCACGGGGGTTCCGTTTGTGGGCTCTGGCGCCACCGCCACAGCGGCTGGCTCTACGCGCAGGGGCTCTCCTTCGGCCTGCACACCCACGGCACGCAGCACGTTGAAGTCCGCCTCCATGGCATCCAGGCGCGTAAACAGCGGCTCGATCTGCTCGGTGGTGACGGTGTCTACGTCCAGCGCTTCCAGCGCGGACTCCAGCCGGTGCGCCATTTCGCCCAGGCGCATGGCACCTGCCAGGCGTGCACTGCCCTTGAGCGTGTGCAAGGCACGCAACAAGGTGCTGCGCGCTTCCAGGCGCGTGGGGTGTGTGCCCCACTCGCGCATGGCCGCGCCCAAAGTGGGCAGCAGCTCAATGGCTTCTTCTTCAAAGATCGGGAAAAGATCGGGGTCGATGACGTCAAAGGCATCAATGTCGTCGTCTTCCGCCTCTCCCAAGGCCATGGCCTTGGCAATGGCGGCATCAATCGCATCCAACTCCGGTTGCGGCGCAGGCGCTGTGTATTCCTGCACCGGCGCTGCCGCTGGCGACTCTACCGCCGGCGCTGCGTCTGCAGCCACCACAGGCAAACTACCCGGCTCGGTATCCAGAATGTGCTGCAACGCGTCCTGCACCTGCTGGGATGCACTGGACAAGAAACCCGCCGCAAACTGGTGCAGCAAGCCACGTATTTCGTCCGCAGCGCGCACAAAGCATTGCACCTGCTCCGGCACACCCCGGCTCTGCGGAGCAACGTGCTGCAGCGCATGCTCCAGCTGGCGCGCCAGACCAGACAGTGCGGTGAAACCCACGGTGGCAGAGCTGCCCGCCAGTGAATGAGCCCACGCTTCCACCATTTCTGGCTGCGCCTCGTCCACGTTTTCTTGCCATGCGGTCAACGCATCCAGCAAACGGTAGGACCAGCCTTCGGCTTCGCTCAAATAGACATTGAACAGCGGCAAAGGCACGGACAGATTGCCAATTTGCTTGGACTGCACTTCGGGCTCTGGCTGCGCAGGCGCTACAGGCTCCGCAGCTGGCTGCTCCGAAGCCACTGTCTCCGTAGGCAGCACGTCATCGTGCACCAGTGCTTCCTCTACCGCAGGGGCCGCAACTGCTGCCTCGGCTACCAAAGCGGTGTCTGCAGGCGGCAGAATGGGCGCGGAAACGCCATCTCCAGCAGCTTGCAGCAAGGCATCAAACTCATCAAAGCTGATTTCTTCTGCCTCAGGAACCGCTGACACACTCGCATAGGCGCCATCCGCATCCGCATCGGCTGGTGCAGGTGCTGCAGGTTCGAGCTGGTTGAAATCCAGTTCGAGCCCGGCATCCGTTGCTACAGGCGTAGACACCAGGGGTGCCACATCAGCAGGCAGCATCTCACCGGCCAACGCGCCCGCATCGAACTGCACATCGGCAGCCAGCGCTGCGTCGTCGACCATCGACAGTGCATCAGCCGCCACTTGCTGCGCTTCTTCCAGCGCGGCCACAGGCGCTGCCACATCGGAAGCTGTGGTGCCCTGCACCGCAGCCATATCCAGCGCAATGAAGCGATTGTCCAGGCGCATCGCATCAGCACTGGCGCGGAAAGGCGCCGATTGCCACTGCTGTGCCACATTGGATTCAATGGCATTGGCCCAAGCCTCAAAACCATTCAAGGCTTGCAGCGACAAATCCTGCATGGGCGCGGACATGGCTTTCTGCTCTGCCAGCCAGGCATTGAGCATTTGCTCCATCGCCCAGCCTGCCTGCCCAAAATCATCGAGCCCCACCATGCGTGAGCTGCCTTTGAGCGTATGGAACGCACGGCGCAGCACAGTCTGCTCGCTCAAATTGGCGGGTTCCTCAGCCAAGGCTTGCAACGCGATGCGACCATTGGCCACCACCTCACGGGCTTCTTCCAGGAAGATGCCCAGCAACTCGCTATCGGTATCTTCCGACTCAACCTGCAGCACTGCCTCGGCGGGCGCAGCCGCTTCCGCAGCCACGGGTGCCACCGCCGCAGGCATTTCCCGCGCTTCCTGAACCAGGTCGCTGGAGGGCTGTGGCGCCTCGGCTACAGCGGCAGGCGCGGCGGCTCTGGACAAGATCACAGGCTGGACAATCTGCTCGACCCGCTCCTGCACCACTTCGGCCACTGGCTTGTTGGCCGCACCATCGCCAGCGCGTACACGCACGCGGCCCATCAGCAGCTTGAGCTCGCCTTCCTGCTCGTCAAACTCATACAGCTTGCGCGCCATGTTGCGCTGGTAGCTGAGCATGTCGATCAAAAAGCCCAGAGCGCCCAAGCTGTTGCCCATTTTCTCGAACAGCACGCGCTGCTCAGCGTCTGGTACATCGCCTTGCAGCAAACGCTCCACGTTTTGCCGCATACGCACCATGGCTTGCGCGGCCTGATCCAGCCCCAGAACGGACAGCACCCCGCGCATTTGCGTCAAATGGGCGCCCACTGCGCCCAGCATGGAGACATCGCTGGGGTTGCGGAAGTACTGATCCAGCAGTTTCTCAGCCTCTGCCAGCGTGCCACGAAGCTCCCCCACCACACTGCCCATGGTTTGCTGATCGCTCACCTGGCGGTACAGCTGCTCCATCCACGGCTCCAGCGGCTGCGCAGCAGAACCCTCTAGCACCGAAACCAGCCGTTGTGCCAACGTAGCGCCATGCGCCACCATGGCTTCATCCGCCAAATCCAGCGATGCGAAGGCGGCCTGCAGGTACAGCACCGAAGTTGCCACTTCCATGGCCACTTCCGCAGAAGGAGGCTGCCCGCGAGACGCCACGCTCTGCATTACCTGCATCAAGGCAGTGGCCAAGGCTTGGCTTTCCGGGTGCAGTTTCGTGAGAGAGTCGCACACCAAGGTGAACTGATCGACTGCTGGCTTGATCTTGTGAACATCGCCACCTGCCAGGGATGACCAGATTTCCGTCGCCGAGGCAATGCGCTTGCGCGCCTGGGCCAGCAGCGCCGGATCAAAACGACCAAACCGCGGCTGCTCGTAGTTCACCGCACTGTGACGCTGCAGCCCAAAGGCCGTATAGACCGCCTGCCACACAGTCGCGCCATGCGTGATGTCTGGGTCTGCACCTGCCTGGGCACAGAAAAACAGCATGTCCTGCAGCAGGCGTTCAGGGGCCACAGGATCGCCTTTGGCCAACGCCGCAGACACCATCAGCACCCGAGACGCTACGCGCTTGGTATAGATATCCGCCTTGAGCAAGCCGTGGCCCATGGCATCGAAATAGCCAGCGGCGACCTTCCAGAAGATACGCAGCGGAGATTCCGTCTGTGCCTGTGCAAAGCCCAGGCACACATCACACATGCGGCTGCTGGCCGCTGCCACATCCTGGCCTTTGACAATTTGCAGGACCGAAGCATCCAGCACTTGGCGCTGCTCAGGGCTGTAGCTCAGCGGTGCCACTTGCCGCGACAGTTCCGGATCGCGCAATCGACGCTCAATCGGCCACAAATCGGCAGGGTGCACCTTGCCTTCATGGCCATACAGCGCCTGCACATCGCGGTATTGCGGGAACAGTGCCACCGCAGAAATACGCTTGCCAGCCAAGGTGGCTTCTAGAAATTCGAGAAGAGCAAAGCTGGATTTCTCAATGGTTTGCACCACGGCTTCGGTGCAGTCGGCAGGGTTTTGCACATAGTGCTGTAGCGCCGTTTCCATGGCGCGCAGCAGCAATGCAGGCTGCGGCATGCCCACCATTTCCAGCGCACCGCTGGACTGGTGCAACTGCTGCTTGGCCAGACGCAAGGGACTGCTGTCGAGCGCCGCCAGATCCGAATCGCGCACTTCCTCGGCCTCGCGCACAAACCGGCGTGTGGCCTTGACCGCTCCGTCCAATGATTTGCGCAACTCTTCCAACACCCATGCCAATGGGCCTAAGTCTTGTTCTCCGTGAAAGGCCTGGCCCGTTGTTGCTGTGACTTCAGTGGGTGACATCATCCATCCTTGGCATGTTTCAGCCGCAATCCTGTGTGCTATCGAGAGGCTGAGGCTCAACCAATCTTGAATCGAGAGACCGACTGGCGCAATTCTTCCGCCATGTGCGCCAAGTCACGCACTTGCTCCGCCGTGCTGCGCGTGCTGTCACCTGTTTGCTCTGTCACCGCAAAAATGTGCTGAATATTGCCAGCCACATCATTGGCCAGCGCAGCTTCGCTTTGGGTGGTGTATGAAATCTGCTCAATCAGCACAGCCAGTCTGCGCGAAACGCTATCAATTTCTGTCAGCGCGGTACCCGCAGAGTCCGAAAGCCGTGCGCCTTCCACCACACCCTGGGTGGAGCGCTCCATCGCCGCCACCGCATCCTGGGTATCCGTCTGAATGGTTTTCACCAGCGCCGAAATCTGGCGCGTCGCATCGGCCGAGCGTTCCGCCAGCCGCTGCACTTCTTCCGCCACCACCGAGAAGCCGCGCCCTGCTTCGCCCGCAGATGCCGCCTGAATGGCGGCGTTCAAAGCCAGCACGTTGGTTTGCTCGGTAATGTCCGAAATCAGCTCGGTAATTTCGCCAATTTCTTGGGACGACTCACCCAGGCGCTTGATGCGCTTGGAGGTTTCCTGAATCTGATCGCGAATGGCGTTCATACCGCCAATCGTGTTTTGTACCGCCTGCTGACCTTGCTCTGCCGCTTGCAGCGACTGACGGGCCACCGTGGCCGACTCCTGCGCCTGGCTCGACACCGTATTGATACGTGTCGCCATATCCAGAATCGACTGACCCGTTTCGCGAATTTCGCGTAGTTGCTCCGCCGATGTCGCCAGTAGCTCCGAAGATGTGCTGTCCACCTGGGCGGTGGTTTTCGCCACTCGCTGCGCCGTGTTCTGCACGCTGCCCACCAGCAAACGCAGCTCTTCCACGGTGTAGTTCACCGAGTCGGCAATTGCGCCCGTGATGTCTTCCGTCACCGTGGCTTCCTGCGTCAAATCGCCTTCCGCCACGTTTTGCAGTTCATTCATCAAACGCAAAATCGCCGCCTGGTTGGCGTCATTCACCCGCTTGGCTTCTTGCTCTTGGTGGCGTGCATCACGCTGCTGCTGCTCCGCCAGTACCTGGCGCTGACGGCTGTCCAGCAGTTGCACGCGGGAAATGCCCACGCCACACACCAGTACAAACAAGCCCAGCAGCACCAGCAGCGCCATCTGCCCAGCCGAAATACCGGCCAGCCCCGACAGCTTGTTTTGCAGGTTTTCCAGCTGCGAACGCAAAGGTTCGCTGTCGCCAATGATCGAGTTCTGCGCTTCACGCGCTGCGACCAGGCCCTGCAAATTGCTCAAAATCGAGGTCGCCTGGGCACGGGTCTGCTCGTACTCTTCAAGCATGGCCGTCAGTTGCTCACGCACCTGGGGGTCGCGTGCCGCTGGCAGGCGCAATTCCGCACTGCCCTTGAGCAGGCCGTCCGCCAGCTCCTTGAAAGAGTTCAAGTCACGCCCCAGCAAGAAAACCGCTTCAGGGCTGACGCCGTCAATCGTCTGAAACTCATTGGCAGACTTACCAATACGCTGCGTCAGCATCAAGAGCTGGCTCGAAGCCGCAATTTCTGTCGCCGAGGCACCGAACTGCAACTTGGTATTGGCCACCGCCTCTGCCAACTCCAGCAGGCTGGACGACTGACGATTGATAGCACGCAGCGAATCACCAGCCTGGGTTAGCACCGCTTTTTGTGCCAAAACAGCCTGGGCATTTTTTTCTGCGCGCTGGGCCAGCGTACTGACCGAGCCCAGGTCCTGCTCAAAAGAGGCATCGACGCTTTGCACACCCAGCTCTACGTCACCCTGCGTCAGGGCGCGCACATTGCGCCCCAGCACGGTGGCACTGTCTTTCAATTCGGCGAATGCAGGGTCTTTACCCAGCAACGCCTGCGTCACCGACTTGGCCAAACGCTGCGACTGCATCAGTGACTGGCCCGTAGCGGCCAGCTGTTTGGCAGAGCGGTCTGCCTGCTGCAGCACCCAGCCCGCCACCAACGCCAGCAGCACCACACCCAGCGCCAGCATGGTCAGCAAACGACGCTGATGGGTGGCAGCAGGCGCTGGCCCCATCAACGGCAAATCAATGGTGCCCTGCTCAACCAGCAGGTCATCCATCAAATCGGTGTCCTGAACGCTTTGCAGCGTATCCGCGGTCAGCGTCTGCTGCGTGGAATCCTCTGCACCAACCCCATCCACTCTGTCATCTTTGCCGCGCGAAGGACGACGAAAAATGTTGCTGACCTGCTGGACTAAAGACATGCTCAACCTCGAAAAATCAAAAGATCAGATGCGAATGCTCAGAAATTCCGGCGACTGCACCAGCTGGTGCAATTGCAGAACTTGCCAAACACTGCCCGCACTATCGGTATAGCTGGCCCCCACCATACCGGGCAGCGTCTGCGCTGCATCCTGCGCTGGCTCAACGGGCGTGGAGATAAAGTCTTCACTGCCCCGCAAACCCAACAAGCGATCAACGACCAAAGCGACGTTGACCTGCAAGCCAGGGTTGATCGCCAGCAAGCTCACCTCATGCAAGGACTGCTCCGTACGCTCGACGGGATGCCCCAGGTAAGCACACAGATCGACCACCCCCACTAGGCTGCCGCGCAAGTTCGCCACCCCCCAGAACCATGCGCTGGTATAGGGCACGCGCAGCACGCCTGGCCAGGAGAAGATTTCGCCCGCCTGCTCTAGGGGCAACAAGTAGTTAGAGCCGCCCACTTGCACCGCGAGCCAGTTCGCCCCTTGGGACGTATTGGTACGCGCTGCTTGCAAGCGGTCAGCCAAGCGTGACTGCAGTTCACGCAGCGCTTGTCGATTAGCCATAGCGCCTCAGCTCAAGCGTTGTGCAGGGCCGCGATCTTGGCTTGCAGCTCCGTGGGATCGACAGGCTTGGTGATGTAGTCACTAGCACCCTGGCGCAAACCCCAGACCCGATCGGTTTCCTGGTTCTTGCTGGTGCACATGATGATCGGCACATCCGCGTATTTGGTGTCACGCGCAATGGCACGCGTGAGCTGAAAGCCGTTTTGACCAGGCATTACCACATCCATCAAGATGAGGTCAGGCTTTTCCTCGCCCAAACGCGCCATCGCCTCTTGGGCGTTTTCTGCGGTGCGCACCTGGTAACCCTGCTTTTGCAGCAGGTCTGTCAAAAACATCAACTCGGTTTTCGAGTCATCCACCACCAGTACCTTTTGAATGGCCATGGCCCTCTCCTCTCTCGCTGTATTAGATTTAAATCACGGCAGAAGACGCTTTGCCAAACTGCTGCACCGCTTGCAGCAGCTGATCTTTGGTAAACGGCTTGGTGAGATATTCCTGACACCCCACCATGCGCCCCCGCGCCTTGTCAAAAACACCGTCTTTGGAAGACAGCATGACAATGGGTGTGTCTGCAAAATGTGCATTACGCTTGATGATGGCGCACGTCTGATAGCCGTCCAACTTCGGCATCAGGATGTCGCAAAAAATCAGCTGTGGCTGAAAGTCATTGACTTTCGCCAGTGCATCGAAACCATCTTCCGCCAGCAGCACTTCATGGCCACCTTGCTTGAGGAAGATTTCAGCACTGCGTCGAATGGTGTTGCTGTCGTCCACCACCAACACTTTGAAAGATGCTCCTGCTGTACTCAATTTGAAATGCCCCTTGGGTTATTAGAAGTCCCAAACAGGGCCATACAGCGCCTGTCACCCTCTCAAATCTCAACCATTTCAAAGTCCGATTTGCCCACCGCGCATTCAGGGCACGTCCAGTCCTCTGGAACATCTTCCCAACGCGTACCTGCTGGAATGCCGTGATCGGGGTCGCCCACCGATTCGTCATACATCCAGCCACAAATCAAACACATCCAAGTTTTAGGGTCTGCCACAGCTTAAAGTCGCTTCCAATAGAATGCAATGATTGTATCTAGGCACTTACCAAGCCCCTTGACAGAGAGGCGGTCATTGGGACAACGCATGGCATTTCAGCCCCCAGCAGCTCCAGCTGCGAAAAACACCCCCGAAAACACAGAGACCGTTCTCGCACAACCAATGTGCGTGATGTGTTTCAACGCCTGCGACCCCAGTGGCGCGGGCGGCCTGACGGCAGACATCACCACCATTGCTTCGGTGGGTGGTCACCCTGTGGCGGTGGTGACAGGCGTGGTGGTACGCGATACCAGCCACGTGTTCTCACACACGGCCATGGACGATGAAACCGTCACTGACCAGGCCCGCACGGTGCTGGAAGACATTCCGGTGCGCGCCATCAAAGTGGGTTTCGCAGGCAGCCCTGCCAATCTGGCTGCGATTGCCGAGCTGTCCAGCGACTACCCCGACATACCGCTTGTCAGCTACATGCCCGACCTGTCCTGGTGGCAAGGCGATGGCCTCGAAGAATACCTGGATGCCTTCCAGGCACTTGTGATGCCTCAAACATCCGTGTTGGTTGGCAACCACGGAACGCTCAGCCGCTGGCTGCTGCCCGACTGGAAACAAAGCCGCCCACCCACCGCACGCGACATTGCCAAAGCGGCCGAAGCCCTGGACGTACCCTTTGTGCTGGTGACGGGTATTCCCTTGCCCGAGCAGCACATTGACAACGTTTTATCCTCGACCGAAGCCGTCATCGGCAGCAGCAAGTTCGAGCTGTTTGATGGCAGCTTCAACGGCGCTGGCGATACTTTGTCTGCCGCTCTGACCGCCTTGCTGGCGGCCGGCAACGACCTCGGTGCGGCAGCGCAGGAAGCACTGGAATATTTAGACCGCAGCTTGGGCAGCGGCTTTCGCCCCGGTATGGGTCAACTCATACCCGACCGCATGTTTTGGGCGCAGCCCGAAGAAGGTGCCGAAGCGAGCGAAAGCAGCGAAGATACCGGCCCAACACTGTCTGAACGCCCCTCCGACGAGGGGCATCTACCGCCCCTTGAGGGCTTTGTGATGCCTTCCCATGACACCAAACACTGACCTGAATCAACCCTTGTTCGAACGCGCCAAGGGCGTCATCCCCGGTGGCGTGAATTCGCCCGTGCGTGCGTTCAATGCCGTTGGCGGCACACCACGCTTTGTCAAACGTGCGCAAGGCCCCTACTTCTGGGATGCCAACGACCAGCAGTTTGTCGACTACATCGGCTCCTGGGGCCCGATGATTTTGGGCCACGGCCACCCTGAAGTGCTGCAAACCGTGCAGGCCGCCGTGCTCGAAGGTTTCAGCTTTGGCGCACCGACCGAGCGCGAAGTCGTGCTGGCCGAAAAAATTCGTGAACTCGTGCCCTCCATGGAAATGGTGCGCATGGTCTCCTCCGGCACGGAAGCCGGCATGAGCGCCCTGCGCCTGGCCCGTGGTTACACCGGCCGCAACACCATCATCAAATTCAACGGCTGCTACCACGGCCACGCCGATTCGCTGCTGGTCAAGGCCGGCTCGGGCCTGGCCACTTTTGGCAGCTCGTCTTCCGCTGGTGTGCCCGCCGATGTGGTCAAAGACACCATCGTGCTGGAATACAACGATGTGACCCAGCTGGAAGAAGCGTTCGCCAAGATGGGCAGCGAGATTGCCTGCGTGATCATGGAGCCCATCGCGGGCAATATGAACTTTGTGCGTGCTTCGGTGGAATTCACCCGCCGCATCCGTGAGCTGACGCAAGAGCACGGCGCGCTGATGATTTACGACGAGGTGATGACCGGTTTCCGCGTGGCCTTGGGCTGCGCCCAGAGCCTGTATGCGCAAAAGATTGAAGGCTTCACGCCCGACCTGACCGTGATGGGCAAAGTGATTGGTGGCGGCATGCCCATGGCCGCCTTTGGTGGCCGCCGCGCCATCATGGAAAAGCTCTCGCCCCTGGGCCCCGTCTATCAGGCTGGCACGCTGTCGGGTAACCCGATTGCCACGGCCTGTGGCCTCAAGACGCTGGAGCTGATCAGCCAGCCCTGCTTCCACGCCGAGTTGCACCTGAAAACCGGCATGCTGATGCAGGGCCTGAAGTCCGAAGCCGATGCCGCTGGCATCCCCTTCAGCATTGACTGGCAAGGCGGCCTGTTCGGCTTTTACCTGCTGCCCACACTGCCCACCACCTACCACGAGGTGATGAAGACCGACGGCACGCTGTTCAACAAGTTCTACCACGGCATGCTCGAGCGCGGTCACTACTTCGCGCCTGCGCTGTACGAAGCGGGCTTTGTGAGCGCCGCTCACACCGAAGCCGATATCGACCGAACGATTGACGCGGCACGTGCCGTATTCAAAACGCTGTAAACACTTTTTCAGCACACTCTGCCCGCCCCGCACGCGTTCGCGCCTGCGGGGCTTTTTTTAGCGCGGCAGCTGAAATGTGCGTTTCACCCGCTCCACCTCGGCATGTGTCACGCACTCCTGGGCATGGTCGTTCACCATGCCCATGGATTGCATGAAGGCGTAGCAGGTTGTTGGCCCGACAAACTTCCAGCCTTTGGTTTTGAGCGCCTTGGCCAGCGCTTGCGACTCTGGGGTTTGCGCCAGCACTTGCTGCGCCGCAGCGGTCTGCACGGGGGCGAAGCGCCAGAAGAAGGCCGCCAGAGAACCTTCCTGCGCCACCATCTCCACTGCGCGGCTGGCGTTGTGGATGACCGCTTCAATCTTGCCGCGGTGGCGCACAATGCCCGCGTCTTGCAGCAGGCGCTGCACATCGACCTCGGTAAATTGCGCCACCTGCTGAAAATCGAACTGCGCAAACGCTGCGCGAAAGTTCTCGCGCTTTTGCAAGATGGTGTACCAGCTCAAGCCCGACTGAAAAGCCTCCAGGCTGATCTTCTCAAACAGCCTGCGGTCATCGGCCACAGGGAAGCCCCATTCCAAGTCGTGGTAGCGCACATAGCGGTCGGTGGACAAGCACCATTGGCAGCGGATGTGGCCGTCGGGGCCCGTGGCGGTGGGAATCATCAAAGCACTCCTTGCCAGCCACTGTAAAGGAAGCCGGTCACAAAAAAACCCGGTGCGTTACCGACACCGGGTTTTAAAAAAGATAGCTGATTGCGCTAATAAATCCTACATTTCAATCACTTTAGATATTGAAAACAAGTTATTGCAAGCGCTAGCCGCTCTCATTTTTACTGCTTTTGGGCCAGGCGCGAATGGCGCATGCCATAGCAGACATAGATCAGCACACCCAGCGCCATCCACAGCAGAAAGCGCACCCAGGTCAGCGTGGTCAGATTCATCATCAAGTACACACACAGCAGCGCTGACAAGATGGGCAGCCACGGTGCCAGCGGCACGCGGTAGCCAGTGCCCTGCGGGTTTTTCTTGCGCAGCACCAGCACGCCAATGCTCACCAGGATAAAGGCGGACAGGGTGCCAATGTTGATCATCTCTTCGAGCGCTTCCACATTGGTAAAGCCCGCCAGCATGGCCACCACCACGCCCACCACAATCTGCAGACGCACCGGGGTTTTGCGCGTGGCCGACGTCACACCCCAGCTGCGGGGCAGCAGGCCATCGCGGCTCAGCGCCAGCAACACGCGGGCACTGCCCATCAGCAGCACCATCACCACCGTGGTCATGCCAATCAGCACGCCGATCGAAATAACCTGCGCAGCCCAATCTGCGCCCACCGCCATGAACGCTGTGGCCAATGAAGGGTTCTGCGCCTTAGCCAGCTCGGTGTAGGGCACCATGCCAGTCAGCGCCAGCGTGACCAGGATGTACAGCACCGTCACCAGTGCCAAGCCACCCAAAATACCGCGCGGCAGCGTGCGCTGCGGGTCTTTCACCTCTTCGGCCGAAGTGGCCACAATGTCAAAGCCCAGGAAGGCGAAAAACACCAGCGCCGCGCCAGAGATCACCCCCAGCCAGCCGTACTGGCTCGGTGCTGCGCCAAACAGCCAGGCCAGCATGGGCTGGCCCCAGACATCTCCGCTGACGCCATGCCCCAGCACAGGCGCTTGTGCCGGTGGAATAAACGGCGTGAAGTTGTCGGTGTTCATATAGGTAAAGCCCACCACAATCACAAACAGCGTAATGGCCAGCTTCACCAACGTAAAGAAGTTGTTCACCTTGGCCGACTCTTTGGTGCCCGCCATCAGCAGCAGCGTAAAGACCGAGACGATGAAGAACGGCCCCCAGTTCAGCGTCAGGCCGCCCAGCTGCAGTGTTTGCGGAATGTCCCAGCCCACGGTGGCAAACACCGTCGACAGATAAATGCCCCAGTACTTGGCAATCACGGCGCCGGCCGAGATCATCTCCAGCAGCAGATTCCAGCCAATGATCCAGGCCAGGCCCTCACCCAGCGTCAGATAGGTATAGGTATAGGCGCTGCCCGTGACCGGCACGTTGGAAGCAAACTCCGCATAGCACATGATGGCCAGCGCGCAGGTGAAGGCGGCGATGATGAAAGAGAAGATCACCGCAGGCCCGGCAAACGTACCCGCCGCACGGGCACCGACCGAAAAAATACCTGCGCCCACGGCCACGGCCAGGCCCATGATCATCAAATCAAACGTACCCAGCGTCCGCTTGAGCTGGTGACCGGGTTCATCCGCATCGGCCAATGCCTGAGCGACGGTTTTTGTTCTTAACCACTGCATGTCCAACCTTTGTCAGCCCACGCCACGCGCACTGCGCGGCCCAGGCTATCGTTTCAAAGCGTTGATCCTAGGGATAACCCGCCATCTTCGCCATAAGCGTGCGCTAACACCCGTTGCAACGCTTGCTTTGCGTGCACTGTGCTTGCACAACCTGGTCAATCTCGATAGCGATATGCTGCATCAACAAACATGCGCCGCATGATGCATCGCGCAAGCATCCTGCACAGATCATGAAAACTGCGCAAAAAAACCGAGTCAACGTGCATTGACTCGGCTGCATGGGTTGAAAGCACCGATGGGCTTAAGGCGCGTTGGTGGGCGGTAGCGCCAAAATCCAGTCGGCCATGCCTTGCGCCTGCTCCTGCGTCACCTGGGGGTGGCGGGGCATGATGGTCTCGCCCCATACGCCAACGCTGCCCTCACGGATCTTGCGGGCGATGTAAGCCTGCGCTTCGCTCTGATCGCGATAGCGGTCAGCCACCTGCAGAAAGCTGGGCCCGACAAACTTGCGATCAATGCCGTGGCAGCGCATGCAGTCGCTGGCATCCATATAGCGCTGTCCGATGGCCAGCTCAGGGCGCTTTTGCACCATGTCCTGCACCCGCTCTGCCGTGCTCTGGTCTGCAGGGGTGCCCACATACAGGCGAATCCCCAGATTCATCAGACCCAGCACCACGGCAATCATGCCAATGATGATGACCCAGCCCAGCCACTTGGGCCGCTGTACGGGTTCATCGTCGTAATCCTGCATGAAACAATCCTTTCGCCAAAAAAAACGGCATGGCGCCGAAACAACCATGCCGAGTGTGCGCGCCCTTGCTCAACTTAGCTTCAACAAGGTCGTTTGCTGTGCCAGCGAGATTTTTTGAGATAGCCCAGCCCATCGCAGATGGGCGGTTGAAACGAGGCGCAAGGCCACAGGCAGTAGCAGCGCTACGGCAAGGCCTTGCAACGAAGTATCAAGGGCTAGATTAAAAAATCTGATTAGTGGCGAAAGTGACGCACGCCGGTGAACACCATCGCTACGCCACGCTCGTTGGCGGCGTCAATGACTTCCTGGTCACGCATGGAGCCGCCGGGCTGTGCCACACAGGTAGCGCCTGCATCGACCACCACATCCAGACCATCGCGGAAGGGGAAGAATGCATCCGACGCGACGACGGTGTTCTGCAGCGACAGCTTGGCCGCTTCGGCCTTGATGGAGGCAATACGGGCCGAATCCAGACGCGACATCTGGCCTGCGCCCACGCCCATGGTCATGCCGTTCTTGCAGAACACAATGGCGTTGGACTTGACGAACTTGGCCACGTTCCAGGCGAACAGCAGGTCGTTCAGCTCTTCAGGCGTAGGCTGCTTGACGGTCACAACCTTCAGGTCGGCCAGCTTCAGTTCGTGGTTGTCCGAAGTCTGCAGCAGCAAGCCAGAGCCAATGCGCTTGGATTCCACGGCGTTGCGGCCATTGGCCCAGTCAGTGTCACCGCCTGCAGGCAAGGCGATCTTCATCAGACGCACATTGACCTTGGCCTTGAAAATTTCCAGCGCTTCAGCACTGAACTCAGGGGCCATCAGCACTTCGACGAACTGCTTGGACACCGCTTCGGCAGCGGCCTTGTCCACAGGGCGGTTGAAGGCGATGATGCCGCCGAACGCGCTGGTGGGGTCGGTCTGGAAGGCCTTGGAATAGGCTTCAAAGGCATTCGCGCCCAGGGCCACACCGCAGGGGTTGGCGTGCTTGACGATCACGCAAGCGGGGGTCTCGAAGCTCTTGACGCATTCCCAGGCCGCATCAGCGTCGGCAATGTTGTTGTAGCTCAGTTCCTTGCCCTGCAGTTGCACGCCGGTCGCCAGCGAGCCCGGTGCGGGGTACAGATCGCGGTACCAAGCGGCTTGCTGGTGGCTGTTTTCACCGTAGCGCAGGTCTTGAATCTTCACGAACTGGCTGTTGCTCTGGCCCGGGAAAGCAGTGCGCTCAGGCACGTATTCTTCGCTCAGCTTTTCGTCTTCGAACGTCACGCTCGACAGGTAGTCGCTGATCGCGCCGTCGTACTGGCTGATGCGGTTGAATGCCGCCACCGACAGCTCAAAACGCAGCTTGTTGGACAGCTTGCCGTTGGCCTTCAGCTCGCCCAGCACAGCGTCGTACTGGTCAGCGGCGGTGATCACACCCACGTCTTTCCAGTTCTTGGCCGCAGAGCGCACCATGGCGGGGCCGCCGATGTCGATGTTCTCAATGGCGTCAGCCAGTGTGCAACCGGCCTTGGCGACGGTGGCTTCGAAGGGGTACAGATTCACCACCAGCAGGTCGATGGTTTCAATGCCGTGTTCCTTCAGTGCAGCCATGTGCTCGGGGAAATCACGACGGGCCAGCAGACCACCGTGCACCATGGGGTGCAGGGTCTTGACGCGGCCGTCCAACATCTCAGGGAACTTGGTGACTTCGGCCACTTCAGTCACAGGCAGGCCCTTGTCGGCCAGCAGCTTAGCGGTGCCACCGGTGGACAGCAGCTGTACGCCCATGGCGTGCAGAGCTTGTGCAAATTCAACGATGCCGGTCTTGTCGGAGACGGAGAGCAGTGCTTTCATGGTGCAACTCAATAATGATGAAATCGTTACTCAGCGCTTATCTAGCAAGCGCTGACAGCTATCAATACAGGAACCCTCGATGCTTCAAAGCATCTCGTGTTCCAGCAGCTTTTTGCGCAATGTGTTGCGGTTCAGCCCCAGCCATTGGGCGGCACGCGACTGGTTGTTGTCCGACTGCTGCATGACCACGTCGAGCAGTGGTTTTTCCACCAGGCGCAGCAACATGTCATACATGTTGCTGGGGGTTTCGCCACCCAGATCGCTGAAATAGCTCTCCAGACTGGCGCGAACGCATTCTTCAATGCTTTGGTTGTTGTTTGCTTGGGTGCTCATGCAGCCAATTCCTCAATCTCTTGCTCTGCATCTGCTGCCGCAATCACTGCGGGCAGACGCTCCATCTGCTGGCCCAGCTGCGCTAAATAGTCAGCCACAGCCTGCCACTGCACTTGGCAGTCGTCGATGGTGTTGATGTGTTTGCGAAATTCTTCCCCGCCCGGCAAAGCGCGTAAATACCACGCAATGTGTTTGCGCGCACTGCGCACGCCGGTCAGCTCGCCGTAGAGGCTGTAGTGGTCTTGCAGGTGATCCAGCAGCAAAGTGCGCAACTCGGTCACCAAGGGTGGTGCCAGGTGCGTGCCCGTGGCCAGAAAGTGGCTGATCTCGCGAAAAATCCACGGGCGGCCCTGCGCAGCACGGCCCACCATGACGGCATCTGCGCCGGTGTAGGCCAGCACATCACGGGCTTTTTCCGGGCTGGTGATGTCGCCATTGGCCACCACCGGCACTTGCACGGCCTGTTTGACGGCGGCAATGGTGTCGTACTCGGCAAAGCCTTTGTAGCCTTGCTCGCGGGTGCGGCCATGCACGGTGAGCATCTGGATGCCCACATCCTCAAAACGGCGGGCCAGCAGCTCGGCATTCTTATGGGCATCGCACCAGCCGGTGCGCATCTTCAAAGTGACGGGCACGTTGAAGGGGCGCGCAGCTTCCACCACCGCCTGGGCAATCTCCACGGCCAAGGGCTCGTTTTGCATCAGAGCGGAACCCGCCCACTTGTTGCAGACCTTCTTGGCAGGGCAGCCCATGTTGATGTCGATAATCTGCGCGCCACGCTCGATGTTGTAGATGGCGGCTTCGGCCATCATCGGCGCGTCCGTGCCTGCGATCTGCACCGAGATCGGGCCCGGCTCGCCCGCATGGTTGGCGCGGCGACTGGTCTTGAGACTGTTCCACAAATCCTTGCGGCTGGTGACCATCTCGCTAACCGCGTAACCGGCGCCCAGCGCCTTGCACAACTGGCGAAACGGCCGATCCGTCACGCCCGCCATGGGGGCAACAAACAGGTTATTCGTCAGGGTGTGCTGACCAATGCGAAGCGCAGTCATGGGTAAGGCAGGCGAAGAAAAGAGGCGCGGCAGGGAAAGCGAAGTATTGTAGCTGCTCAAAAAATGAGCACACCAGCGCGCTACAAAGACACTAGCAAAGAATCAGGTAAAAGCGCGTGTGCGCACGCGCCAAGGCATTCACCGGCTGGTGGCCGCAGGCACAAAAGCCCACCAGTGCCCGCTCACCCCATTCCAGCCGCGCCCCCGCATGACGCCAGCCAGCCAGCTGCGGTTGAACTGCACATCGGGGGAGACATCCTCCTCCTGGGCTGCGGCGGCTTTGTGCGCCAGGGCGGGCAAGGCCATGTGTACATCTCCCATGTCCACCTCTTCGCCATCCGCCAGGGGGCCGCGCACGAAATTAGAGGCCGTTTCACTGTCGACAACCTGCACCCGCACATCCAGCACCTGCTGCATCTGCCCTCCCGCTGTCTGCACAAAGGGGCAGGCTTGCGCCACCAGACGCATGCCTTGCGACTGCACCAGCACGCTCACCAGCTGCAGAGCATGCCGGGCGTTGGACTGCCCCAGCAAGGGCGCGCAATCTTCAGCGATATGCCGTGCTTCTGCCGGCGAAGGCATGGTGCTGTCTTTGGCGATGGCGCTGCAGCCCATGGTCAGCACCACACACAGCGCAACACCGACTTGCTGCGCCGCACCATTCCTGCTTGTAAATGCGATGTTCATACCCCCAGCTTAGGCTAAGCCTCTGCCGCGCGCCAGCAGACAGCCCCCTACACTGCGGGGATGGAAGCGTGGTTTCAAGAAATTTTGCAATGGCTGGCACTGCCGCAGTTTGGTCTGAGCACTTTGTTCGTGGTGGCACTGGTGTCTGCCACCTTGCTGCCCCTGGGCTCCGAACCAGCGGTGGTCGGTCTGCTGCAGCTCAACCCCGAACTGTTCTGGCCCGCGATTGGCGTAGCCACGGCGGGCAACACCATCGGCGGTGCCATCAGTTGGTGGATGGGCCGTGGTGCCCACCAGGCCTGGAACCTGGCGCGCCAGCGTCGCCGCCAGGGACTGCCGCCGCTGCAAGGGCAGCAGCCTCCCCGCACACTCAGCCGCGCCGAGCGGCGTGCCCGCATCTGGCTGCGCAAATGGGGGGCCAAAACCTGTTTGCTGAGCTGGCTGCCCGTGGTGGGCGATCCGCTGTGTGCTGTTGCGGGCTGGCTGAAGCTGCCGTTCTGGCCCTGCGTGTTCTATATGGCGATTGGCAAGTTCCTGCGCTATTTGCTGATGACCAGCGCCATCCTCTGGGCGCTGCCATCGCCGCTGTGAGACTTTGAGCGATTTCCGGCTCTAGCCTAGATACAGCAAGCGCTTTCAGCTCTTGTTTTTATCAGCGACTACGCACCACGCGCCAGCGGCAGCTTGCTGCCCGCCGTGGCCCGCTCCTGCAGCACATCGCTGCGAAAGCGAAACAGCTTGGCCGGGCGCCCCGCAGCACCTGCGGTGAGCTGCCCTGTCTCTTCGACCAGGGCTTGCTGCTCCATCAACCTGCGAAAGTTCTGCTTGTGCAGATCACGGCCTGCCAGCGCTTCCACGGTCTGCTGCAGCTGCAGCAGCGTGAAGGCGGGCGGCATCAGCTCAAACACCACGGGGCGGTATTTGATCTTGGCGCGCAGCCGCGCAATGCCGGTGGCCAGAATACGGCGGTGGTCGTGCTGCATGGCGCGCCCCGGCAAGACCGCCCGGGCCATGATGCCACGGCGCGTAGCCTCTTCCACCAGCCCGGCTTCAAACAGCAGCTCGTAGCGCTGCAGCACCAGGTCTTCGTTCCAGACCTGGTCTTTCAATCCAAAATTAATAGCTACCCGCGCTTGCCGGTATTGCTTCAAAGCCTTGTTCGAGGCTTCATCCGCCCAGGCTTGCAGGTGGGCAATGCAGTCAGCCAGCACGGCTGGGGCGCCTTCGCGCCAGTCTTCCCATGGAAAGTAGCTGTACCAGTCCTGCCAACTGGTGTCGCCTTGCGGCGGCTGCTCGGGCTCACACGTCAGCCCCAGGTAGCTGATGGACAGCACATGGGCCGCTTCCTGCCGCTCGCGGTCGGCAAAGGTGTAGAGCTGCTCCACATAGCCCAGGCTGTGCTGGGTCTGGGTTTCCACCCAAGCACGCAGGCCCGCCTGCAGCGAGCGGTGCACCATCTGGAAAGGCCCCGCAGGCAGGGCCTGCCCACCGCGGGTGGTGAGCACCCGAGGGCTGCCCTGGCTGACCGCTGCCAGCACCGCCACCAACTCGGCGTGCACACCTTGCATGCGGGTGGCAGTCGTTTAGACGTTGAACAGGAAGTTCATCACATCGCCGTCTTTGACGATGTATTCCTTGCCTTCTGCACGCATCTTGCCGGCATCTTTGGCGCCTTGCTCGCCCTTGAAGGCGATAAAGTCGTCAAATGCAATGGTTTGCGCACGGATGAAGCCACGTTCAAAGTCACCGTGGATCACGCCAGCAGCCTGGGGCGCGGTAGCACCCACGCGCACGGTCCAGGCGCGCACTTCCTTCACGCCAGCGGTGAAGTAGGTTTGCAGACCCAGCAGCTTGAAGCCAGCGCGGATCAGGCGGTTCAGACCGGGCTCTTCCAGACCCAGTTCCTGCAGGAACATGTCGCGGTCTTCATCGTCCATCTCGGACATTTCGGCTTCGATCTTCGCGCAAATAGCCACCACTGGGGCACCTTGTGCGTCGGCATAGGCCTTGAGCTGGTCCAGCAACGGGTTGTTTTCAAAACCGTCTTCCGACACATTGCCCACAAACATGGCGGGCTTGGCGGTGATCAGGCAGAAAGGCTTGAGCAGCGGTGCGTCTTCCTTGGACACGGGCACCACGCGCGCAGGCTTGCCTTCATTGAGGGCCGCCTGGATAGGCTCCAGCAAGGACACCAGCTTGGCCGCTTCCTTGTCGTTGCCCGAGCGGGCTGCCTTGGAGTAGCGGTTCAGAGCCTTGTCCACCGTCGCCAAGTCGGCCAGGCACAGCTCGGTCTGAATCACTTCGATGTCGGCAATCGGGTCCACCTTGTTGGCCACGTGGATCACGTTGGGGTCTTCAAAGCAGCGCACCACGTTGACGATGGCATCGGTTTCACGGATGTGGGCCAGGAACTGGTTGCCCAGGCCTTCACCCTTGGAGGCACCCGCCACCAGGCCAGCAATGTCCACAAACTCCACAATCGCGGGCACCACGCGCTCGGGCGTGATGATGTCGGCCAGCTGGGTCAGGCGCGGATCAGGCACTTCCACCACACCGGTGTTGGGCTCGATCGTGCAGAAGGGATAGTTCTCGGCGGCGATGCCAGCCTTGGTCAGCGCGTTGAAAAGGGTGGACTTGCCGACGTTGGGCAGGCCCACGATGCCGCATTTGAGGCTCATGGAAATTCCTTAAATATCAATGCACTATCTGGCACCACACAGCCGTGGTGGAAGTGCCCGATCCGCATTGAGGCGTATTCGGTGTTCTGGGGCAGATGTGACGTGGACGCTCTGTTTTTGCAGAGTTTTGTGCCCGTTTTGTCACGAAAAACTATGCCGATTGTAATGATCAGCGAATCTCTGCTGGTGCGGGGCAGATTGCGGCGCGCGCATGTCCACCCCAAAAACAAAGGCCAACCAAGCCCGCCTGGTTGACCTTCAAGCATCAAAAGCAGCTCCAGCGCTTACGCAGCAAACGCTAGCAGCTACCAATTTAGCGATTGGTGCTTATTATTTGCTTGCGCGGGGCTTGCACTGCAGCTGCAGCAAGCGGTGCGTGGAGCTGTCGACGCTGGCACCTGGTTCACGCAGGGGACGAATGCGCAGATCGAGGAAACCGCGGTCTCCGCACAGCTGCTTGATGGTGGCTTCGCACTTTTGCAGGTCGTCGTAACGCGTGTCGCACACCATGGCGTGCTCATAGTCAGGCTTGGCCACGTAAGGTGCGCCTTCCTTGGCCGTCGTGTCCACGGCCCCCTGTGTGGCACAACCTGCCAGAGCCAGTGCAGCGGTCGCTGCCAACAATAGGTATTTCATGGTGAACTCCTCCAAAAATTGAGCGGCATCTTAACGAAGAGCTGCGCGCTTTAGTCAAATTTAAGTTGCCCGCCTACAACTTGCCCTACGCGCAACACCTGGCCCGCGCCCTGCGCCACGACAGCATTCATCCCGAAAGTGATGGCGCCACCCAGGCGGGAATCCTGGCGGTAGCTTGCAATGGCATTCCCCACTTCGGGGCTGGACTGGGCCGTGGCCGGATCGATGTTTGGAATGGGACAGCGCGAACAGGGCTTGCCCAGACGAATGGCCACCGGCTCTGTCGCATCCACCCACAGCGTGTCGATAAAGTCTTCTTCATGCTCGGCCAGTCCATCCAGCACCACATTGGCACGAAAGCGCAAGCCATCCACAGCGGCATGGCCCTGGGCTTGCAGCTTGTCGTTCAGCGCCTCGAAGGCCGCGCTGGTGGTGACCAGCAAGGGGTAGCCGTCGGCAAACTGATTGGGCGCCTGAATGCCCCCTGTCCACTTCGTGCTGGACCAGCGCTGCTGCGCCGGATCAAAACGCACCAGGCGGCATGTGCGCTGCAAGGCCTGGCTGAACCATTGCGCGGCCGCCTCACCCATGTCCCAGGCCTGCACCTGGCTGTTCCAGACCTGTACGGGCCGTTGCGAGGCCGCACTGTCCATGAAAGGCAACGCCAGCGGCACGCTGAAATCTTCCAGCCCCGGGCATTGCAGGTGCAGCTGCCCGCCTTCGGCATCAATGCGCGGTTGAATCAGGGCCATTTGCGGCACCTCACGCTGGGTAATGAACACCCCCTGCGGATCCACCACCATCCAGGCTCGATCCCACTCCAGACCGGTGGCCAGCAAAGTGGCCTGCTGCACTGCAATACCCGCGCAGGACTTGATGGGGAACACCCACAGCGCACCAATGGTGCCCGTGACATCGGCTTGATCAATCGGAGAAACGGTCATGCGCCTATTGTGACGCGCGGAATGTGCGCCCCGCGCATTCCGCACCGGCTGACAGGCAGGAAACCGTCCTGCCGCAAGGCAGACCCCAGGCCTCCTACAATGCACAGCATGGCGCAAACCTTTGACGTATGTATCCGCGGAGCCGGCATTGTCGGCCGCACCCTGGCACTTTTATTGGCTCGCGAGCGGCTGCGCGTCGCTTTGGTCGCAGCACCACGCGCTGCATCCACACAAGCGGATGTCAGGGCCTACGCACTCAACACCAGCTCCAAGCAATTGCTGGAATCCTTGCGCACCTGGCCTGATGCCCAGCACGCCACTCCCGTCAAACACATGGAAGTGCATGGCGATGTGGACGGCAGCGTGCACTTTGATGCCGCCGCACAAGGCGTTGACTCCCTCGCCTGGATTGTTGATGTCCCTGCGCTGGAGCAGCGCCTGGCGGAAGCCGTGCGCTACCAGCCGCAGGTGGAAGTCGTGGAGGCCCCGGTCGCAGCCCCGCTCACCGCCATCTGCGAGGGCCGCGCCAGTGCGACCCGTGCCGAATTTGGTGTGGACTTTGACATCACCCCCTACGGGCAGCATGCGATTGCCACCCGACTGCGCTGTGAGCTCACCCACCACCAAGTGGCACGCCAGTGGTTTTCACCGCAAGGCATTCTGGCCTTTTTGCCCGTAGAAGGCGAAGGCGGCCACAGCGTGGCCGTGGTGTGGTCGGTCGCTCAAGCCGATGCCCCGCAATGGCTTGAGGCCGATGAAGCCCGCTTCACCCAGGCATTGATGGACATCAGCCAGGGCAGCCTGGGCCAGCTCAGCCTGCAAGGCCCCCGCATGTCCTGGCCGCTGCAGCAGGCCGTGGCCAAGCGCTGGTGCGGCCCATTTCCGGGCACTGCCGCAGATCGCAACCCCACCAGCTGGGTACTGGCGGGGGATGCGGCACACAACGTACATCCCCTGGCGGGCCAGGGGCTGAACATTGGCCTGGCCGATGTGCAAGTGCTGTCGCGCATTTTGCAAAGCCGCGGCGACTGGCGCAGCACCGGTGATTTGAAGCTGCTGCGCCGCTACGAACGCGAGCGCAAGGCTGGCCTGGCCCCCCTGGGCTTGGCCATGGATGGCCTGCAACAACTGTTCACCCGCCCTGAAGCCCCTTTGCAGACCCTGCGAAACTGGGGGCTGCGCGGCTTTGAGCGCAGTGGCTTGCTCAAGGACTGGACGGCACGCCAGGCCATGGGCCTGGAGCGCTGAGCGTTTTGACACGCCGGGGAACCTTTCCCTCTCCGGCGAACCCAACCCCTGTTTGTATTTATCACTGGAAATCTCTGCCATGAAATTGTTTGCCGCGGCATTGCTGGCCACTGCTGCTTGGGGCTGCGCCATCGCTGCCCAACCCCAAGACCAAATCACCAAGACCTTGGCGGAGCGTATTCCCCAGCTGCAGCAAGTGGATGAGGTCAAATCCACCCCAATGAAGGGCCTGTACGAAGTGCGCGTGGGCACCGATGTGTTCTACGCCAACGAAACCGGTGACTACCTGATCCAAGGCGAGTTGATCGATACCAAGGCCCAGCGCAACCTGACCGAAGACCGGATCAACCAGCTCACGGCCATCGACTTCAAGAACCTACCCCTGAAAGACGCCATCAAGATCGTGCATGGCAAGGGCGAGCGCAAGCTGGCGGTGTTTGAAGACCCCAACTGCGGCTACTGCAAGCGCTTTGAGCGCGATCTGCAGAATGTGGACAACGTCACGATTTACCTCTTCCTCTACCCCATCCTGAGCCGTGACTCGGCTGAGAAGTCGCGCAATATCTGGTGCGCCAAGGATGGCGCCAAGACATGGCATGACCTGATGCTGCGCGACAAGGCGCCTGCAGCGGCCAGCTGCGATATCGATGCCATCCAGCGCAATCTGGCGCTGGGCCGCAAGCACAAGATTACGGGCACCCCCACTTTGATCTTTGCGGACAACACCCGCGTGCCGGGAGCCATTCCCGCCAGCGAAGTGGAAAAATACCTCAACGCGGCCCACAAAAAATAATGTGACCACCACAGGCTGCCTCGGCAGCCTGTTTAATTTGCGGCATGACCGCCCGGCATCCCGTGGATTGCTTCTCCACCCACACCACCATGCTCCACACCAGCTCTGCCCTTCACTACCGCGTTCAGTTGCATGACCTGCATGCGCACCTGTACCGCGTCACGCTCACCATTGCACAGCCCAGTGCCCAGCAACGCGTTTCGCTGCCGGTGTGGATTCCTGGCAGTTACCTGGTGCGTGAATTTGCGAAGAATCTGCAGCATCTGCACGCGCTCCAAGACGGGCAAGCCGTGCCACTGCAGCAACTGAGCAAGCACCAATGGGAAGTGCGCTGCGATGCAGCCCAACCGCTGGTGCTGGAGTACGAAGTCAGCGCTTATGACACGTCGGTGCGCACGGCCTGGTTGGATCAACGCCGCGGCTTTTTCAACGGCACCAGCTTGCTACTGCGTGTACACGGACAAGAAGCGCAGCCACATCGCCTACAAATTCAGCCATCGGCCCAGGTTCCACAGTGGCAGCTGGCCACCGGCCTGAGTGCCATCGCCATCGACGAACGCGGCTTTGGCACCTATGCGGCCGACCACTACGACCAGTTGGTGGATTGCCCTGTGGAGATGGGTGATTTCTGGAGCGGCAACTTTGTGGCCAGCGGGGTACCCCACCGCTTTGTGGTGGCCGGCGCGCCCGCCTCGTTCGATGGAGAGCGCCTGCTGCGCGATACCCAGAAGATCTGTGAAGCAGAAATCCATTTCTGGGGCGTGGCACCGCATGCCAGCTATGTGTTCATGCTCAACGTCACGCACGACGGCTATGGGGGACTGGAGCACTGCAACTCCACCGCCCTCATCTGCAGTCGCCCGGACTTGCCTCGCCGCGGCGTCGACAAAGCCAGCGATGGCTACACCCAGTTGCTGGGACTAATCAGCCATGAGTACTTCCACACCTGGAATGTGAAGCGCCTGCGCCCCGCCGAACTGGTGCCGTACAACTATGACCAGGAGAACTACACCCAGCTGCTGTGGTTCTTCGAGGGCTTTACCAGCTACTACGACGACTTGCTGCTGCGCCGCGCTGGCCTGATTGACAACGCCAGCTACCTCAAGCTGATCACCAAAACCCTCAACCAGGTTCAGCAAACCCCAGGGCGCAAGGTGCAAAGCGTGGCCCAATCCAGCTTTGATGCCTGGGTCAAGTACTACCGCCAGGACGAGAACACCGCCAACGCCACCGTCAGCTACTACACCAAAGGCGCTTTGGTGGCCATGTGCCTGGATCTGAAGCTGCGCCAAGAAGGCCAGACCACACTGGACGCCTTCATGCGGGGTCTGTGGGCACACTGCCAAGGCAGTGCGATGACCGAAGCCGATGTGCTGGCCGTGCTGCAAGCACAGACTGGCCGCAGCTGGGAAGCCGAAATTCAGGCATGGGTGCACGGCACGCAAGAGCTGCCGCTGCCCGAGCTGCTGGCTGCCCATGGCGTGCAGGCCCAGACCGACAAACCCGCAGCAGCACAAGCGCTGGGGCTGCGTGTGCAGGAGAGCCACAGTGTTCTCATCAAACAGGTGCTGCGCAGTGGTTTGGCCGAGCAAGCAGGCTTCATGGCGGGCGACGAGTGGTACGGCATCGAGCTGCCAGACACGCCCACCGCGTGGCGCTTGACCAAACTGGAAGAGCTGGACCTGTATGTCGCGCAAGGCACACCCGCGATCACCGCCTTGGTGGCACGCGACCGCCAGCTGCTGCGTTTGCCCCTGGCGCTGCCCGGCGCCGAAGCGCCCATCTCCAATTACAAGCTCACAATCTCGGACGCTGCCGCGGTCGACCACTGGCTGGTGCTGTAAGCCTGGCTTGCCAAGTGCTTGGGTATAGTCATGTGTGCCACACCCATGACTATTAGGAGACAAGCCTTGGCATACGAAACGATCGAAGTCCGCGTGGAAGCGGACAAAGTGGGCATCATCACCCTCAATCGCCCCAAGCAACTCAACGCCTTGAACGACCAGCTCATGAACGAGCTGGGCGCGGCCCTACAGGCCTTTGATGCCGATGAAGCAATCGGCTGCATGATCATCACCGGCAGCGAACGCGCTTTCGCAGCAGGGGCCGACATCGGCGCCATGGCCAAGTACAGCTTTGCCGATGCCTACAAGGGCGACTACATCACCCGCAACTGGGAAACCATTCGCAGCATCCGCAAGCCCGTGATTGCCGCTGTCAGCGGCTTTGCGCTGGGCGGCGGCTGCGAGCTGGCGATGATGTGCGACTTCATCATTGCCGCCGACAACGCCAAGTTTGGCCAACCAGAAATCAAGCTGGGCGTGATCCCCGGTGCCGGCGGCACCCAGCGCCTGCCGCGCGCCGTAGGCAAATCCAAAGCCATGGACATGGCCCTGACGGCCCGCATGATGGATGCCACCGAAGCCGAGCGCGCCGGACTGGTCAGCCGCGTGGTGCCTTTTGACAAGCTGGCAGACGAAGCCCTGGGCGCCGCCATCACCATCAGCGGCTTCTCCCAAATCGCTGTGATGGCCGCCAAGGAATCGGTCAACCGCGCCTTTGAAGGCAGCCTGAACGATGGCGTCATGTTTGAGCGCCGCCTGTTCCACGCACTGTTTGCCACCCAAGACCAAAAGGAAGGCATGGACGCATTTGTGAATAAGCGCCCCGCGAACTTCGTTCACCTCTAAAACTTGATATATAATCGCGTTCTCTTGGTCGTATAGCTCAGTTGGTTAGAGCGCAGCATTCATAATGCTGATGTCGTAGGTTCAAGTCCCACTACGACCACCAGAGTTCGGTCGTATAGCTCAGTTGGTTAGAGCGCAGCATTCATAATGCTGATGTCGTAGGTTCAAGTCCCACTATGACCACCAAAACATAAAACCCCGCAGTGTGCAAACGCTGCGGGGTTTTTCTTTGCCTGCTGGGGCGCTACTTGGTGACACCGCCGTCCAGCTTGTTCTTTTCCCCGTCGCCCTGGGCATTGGTGATGACAGCCGCCATGCCCGCTGCTGGGGTCACCCCACCCTGCTTTTCTGCAGGTTCTGCCGTACTGGCCTGGGGCTGTACCACGGGCTGATTGGCCACCGCTGCCGGCAAAGGCACCAGCGCAGGCAGGGGCTCCCGAATGTCAGCCTTGGCCAGCGGCAGCACATCGCTGCTGCGCAAGAACTTGTTCGAGCCGAATATCGGTTGGGTCGGCGGTGGCTGATCAAAATGCGCGGCCTGCCCCATGGGGAAGGTATCTGCACGCATTTGAATACCCGTATCTTCACAACCCGACAGCAGGGCCAGCGCGGCGGCAATGCCGAGGACAGGTCGATGGATGGCTTGTTTCACAGGCATGGCTCAATCCTCCAAAAAGGACATGCTGACCATGCCGCATTGCCCTGTCTGTCAGGCAATACCGCAAGCGGGACCTATGCAAAGATGCTGCGCGCCTCGGTGAATCGCTTGGCGAAGTAGACGTTGTCCATGCGCACACGCTGCACGGTGCCGCCTTTGGAGGGGGCATGCACAAACTGGCCATTGCCCACAAAAATGCCCATGTGCGAGTACGCACCGCCCAAGGTGTTGAAGAACACGAAATCGCCACGCTCCAGGCCCCGGCCCTGCACTGGCGCGCTGGACTGCGCCCACTGCGAGGTGGTACGCGGCAGGCGCCCTTCATGAATGCCTTTGACGGCCCATTGAATCAACCCACTGCAGTCAAACCCACCTTCGGGCGAGTTGCCACCGTAGGTGTACGGCGTATTCACCACCAGCATGGTGCGCGCCAGCATGGCTTCGCGCAGATCGCCATGCAGTTGCAAGGCATCCGCGCCTACTGGCAAGCGCGAGCCAGCGCTGCGCGTGCCCGACGTTGCTGCACTGCTGCGCCGTGCACCGCTTTCACGCGTCCCGCTGGCGCAACCGGCCAGCACGGCCGCCGCCCCCAGCAACAACCAGGTACGGCGCAAAGACAGTGGCTGTGGGTCAGAAGAAGATGGTGCGTGCATGCGTTGCATTATGGGCAAATGCCTTGGAAAAGTAAAAAAGAAGAGCTGCTTGCACTGATGCATACAGCCATTCAGATACAAATCGATGCAAACCACAGATTTCACCAGCGCCAGCAGCTCTCTTTTTTAATGAACGGGCAAAAAAAACCGCATGGCTGTGAAGCGATGCGGTTACAGGGGCCGTGCGGCAATGCTTTAGAAAGGCAGCTTGGGCATGCCACCGCCGCCCATCATGCCCTTCATGGCTTTCATGCCGCCCATCTTCTTCATCATCTTCATCAGGCCGCCGCCCTTCATTTTCTTCATCATGGTCTGCATTTGCTCAAACTCTTTGAGCAGGCGGTTGACCTCTTGCACCTGCACGCCCGCGCCATCAGCAATGCGCTTTTTGCGGGTGGCCTTGATGATCTCGGGGCGCTTGCGCTCCTTCATGGTCATGGAGCAGATGATGCCTTCCTTGCGCTTGACTTCGCGCTCGGCCTTGTCCATGTCAACGGCTCCAGCCTTTTCCATCATCTCGGACGGCAGCTTGTCCATCAGGTTGGACAGACCACCCATTTGCTTCATTTGCTGCAATTGCGCCAAAAAGTCGTTCAGGTCAAAACCGTCGCCGCTCTTGAGCTTCTCGGCCATCTTCTGCGCGGCTTCCATGTCCACGCCCTTGGTGACTTGCTCCACCAAGGCCACGATGTCGCCCATACCCAGCACGCGCTGCGCATGGCGCTCGGCGTCGAAGACTTCCAAGCCATCGAGCTTTTCAGAAACACCGGCAAACTTGATAGGCGCACCGGTGATCTGGCGCACAGACAGCGCAGCACCACCGCGCGAATCACCGTCCAGCTTTGTTAAAACGATACCAGTCAGCGGCAGCGCTTCCTTGAAAGCTTTTGCGGTGTTGATCGCATCCTGACCTTGCATGGCATCGACCACAAACAAGGTTTCCACCGGGTTCAGGGTGGCGTGCAAATCTTTGATTTCGGCCATCAACAGCTCGTCAATGGCCAGACGGCCCGCCGTATCCACCAGCAGCACATCAAAGTAGTGCTTCTTGGCGTAGTCCAGGGCAGCCACCGCGATGTCGTGCGGTTTTTGGTCGGGCGTAGAGGGGAACCATTCCGCACCGGCCTGGGCGGTGACGGTCTTGAGCTGTTCAATCGCCGCAGGGCGGTACACGTCACCCGAGACGGTCAGCACCTTCTTCTTGCGCTTTTCAATCAGGTGTTTGGCCAGTTTGGCCGTGGTGGTGGTCTTACCGGCACCTTGCAGACCGGCCATCAAGATGATGGCGGGGGGCTGTGCATTCAGGTTGATGTCTGCCACGCCTTCGCCCATGGTGGCGGCCAGCTCGGCATTCACAATCCCCACCAGTGCCTGGCCAGGCTTCAAGCTGCCCAGCACTTCCTGGCCCAGCGCTTTGTCCTTGACCCGGGCGATGAAATCACGCACCACGGGCAAGGCCACGTCCGCTTCCAGCAAGGCCATGCGCACTTCGCGCAGCATGTCTTGCACATTGGATTCGGTGATGCGGGCCTGGCCACGCATCTCCTTGACGAGTCGCGAGAGTTTGTCGGTGAGTGCGGATGCCATAAGCAGATGTGTCCGAAGAGAGAAACTGTGCGCCGTGTGCGGCTGAACCCGGTGGGCCCGGCGCCTGGGGCAGGGGGCCAAGCCCGTACTGCCCGCCGCGGGCAGCCCTGTACAAACAAGCTGTCAATTCTACCCGCTGCCCACGCGGCACGCCCTGTCCCCCGACAAGTACACACGCACGATGACCCAGCAAGGTCTGCACGCAACAGCTGCTGCAGCACGCAGGCGGGCAGCTATGATTGCAGACATGGAGTCTTCCACCCAATTTTTCGTCGGCACACCGGTTTGGGCCATGGCTTTGGCCCTGGCATCAATCGTGGCCTACCTCGTCCCCGCCTTTGGTGCCCAGCGCTTGGCAGAGGGCCACACGCGCATCGCCATGCGCTCCGCCTGGATCCTGCACTTGCTGACCGTGGCCGCAGGGCTGATCGCCACCCCGGCGCGCTTTGGTTTTGCCCCGGCCTTGTCCATGACGGCATGGCTGATGCTGACCATGTATGCGATTGAGCAACAGCTCTACCCCCGCATGCGCGCGGTGGGCGTGCTCTCGGTGCTTGGCGCCATCGCCGTGCTGCTGTCGCAGCTGTTCCCGGGCAAACCGATAGCCGTGCACGTCTCGGCATGGCTGCCGCTGCACCTGGCCCTGGGTATTGCCTCGTATGGACTGTGCGCCGCTGCCGTGGTGCATGCAGGCCTGATGTCCCGCGCCGAACGCCGCATGCGCAGCGCCGTCAATGACGAAAACGGCATGCCCCTGCTGATGCTGGAGCGCCTGACCTTCCGTTTTGTAACTGCGGGCTTTGTGCTGCTCACCGCCACCTTGCTGGCTGGCTGGCTGTTTGGCGAGTCGCTGTATGGCCGCGCCTGGCACTGGGACCATAAAACCGTCTTTTCGCTGCTGGCCTGGATCGCGTTTGCCGGTCTGCTGATCGGTCGCTCACGCTTTGGCCTGCGCGGCCGCCATGCTGTGCACCTGATTTACGCTGGGGCTGCGCTGTTGCTGCTGGCCTATGCGGGCTCACGTTTTGTTTTGGAAGTCGTCATGCTGGGGCGCTTGTCATGAAGTATTTAATCGTTGCGCTGGTCGTGATCATCGCCATCGGCATTTGGCGCAATAACCGCCGCAAGGTGACGCCACCCACGCCCGCCCCCAAACCGCGCCTGCGCAACCCCGAAGACATGGTGACTTGCGCGCACTGCGGGCTGCACCTGCCTGCCAGCGATGCCATCACCAGCCCGGACCGCAATCACTATTGCAGCACCGAGCACCGCCACCTCGGCCCGCGCTAGTTCTTACCACCTCACCTGCCTGCCTCACGTGACCACACTTCCCCTTCACAGTGCACGCCGGCTTTGGCAGGCTTTTCTTTCAGCACGGGTCCTGGTTGCCACCCTGCTGATCGCACTGCTCGCCACCCAGACCTGGACGTCCACCGGCCTGCCGCCCAGCACGCATTGGCTGTGGCTTTTCACCACCGGCTATTTGGTCATCGCCCTGCTGGGCTGGGTGGTGCTGCACCAAAAGCCCCCGGCCACGTACTGGCGCTGGCCATGGCTGCTGCTGCTGGCCTCCGATGTGCTGGCTATCTGCTTTTTGCAAGAAATGCAAACCGGCAAGATGCATTACACGCCTTTGCTGGCGCTGCCCATCTTGACCGTGGCGGTGCTTGGCACAATGCGCCTTGCACTGGCCACCACCGCCGGCATCACCTTGATCTTGCTAGGCATCGACATTCTTCACGCCCTGCGTACGGGCAGCACCACCAGCGAGGAGTACATGCAGACCGCGCTGGTGTGCGCGGGCTTTTTTGCCGTGGCCTACCTGACGCGCCAGCTGGCCCAGCGCCTGGCCTACCAAGAGCGCCAAGCACGTGCCAACCGCCAGGCTGCACTGACCCAGGCCCAGGTCAATAGCTTGATTGTGGCCAACCTCTCCGAAGGTGTGCTGGTGGTCGACAAGCAATACCAGGTCCGCATGGCCAACCCCGCCACTTGTGAGCTGCTGGGGGTGCCCGCACCTCTGGGACTGCACAATTTGCAGCATGGCGACTGGCAGCCCCTGCGGGACCTGGTGGATCAAACCTATGCCTGCGGCCAGGCGCTGAGCCAGCACATTCACCTCATGCCCGCCGGTCAAAGCCCGACCGGGCTGTATGTACGCACCTGGCTGACCACGCACTTCGACCACGATGTGCTGATACCTGAGCTGGAGCATGACAACACCCCGGACAGTGTCCTGGCGCCGCACGCCTGGTTGTGCGTCATGTTCCTGCATGATCTGCGGGAAGTCGAGGCGCGCCTGCGCACCGAAAAAATGGCGGCCATGGGCCGCATGTCAGCCGCCGTGGCGCATGAAATCCGCAACCCGCTGGCGGCCATCGTGCAGGCCAACGCTTTGCTGGCCGAAGAACTCACGCAAGCCCCCCAGCAACGCCTGAGCCACATGGTGGAACAGAATGCCCAGCGCCTGGCACGCATTGCCGAAGATGTGCTGGACATTGCGCGCGTACAGCAGCAAATCCAGCACAGCGACTCCCGCACCCTGGCACTGGATGAGGAGCTGGAGCACATCTGGAAAGAGTGGCGCCAGCAGCACACTGCATGTACACAGGGTGTCTTCAGCCCCCAATGTGCACACGCCTATGTTGCATTTGACAGCGAGCACCTGCGCCGCGTGGCGGTGAATTTGCTCGATAACGCGGCCCGCCATTGCCAGGGCCTTCATGAAGATGCGCTGCAACTGCTCTCGGGCATGGGCCCCGATGAGCAATTCTGGTTTCAGGTCTGGAGCGAAGGACCTGCCGTAGAAGCCTCGGTGCAAAAGCACTTGTTTGAGCCTTTTTTTTCCTCGCAAAGCCGCTCCACCGGACTAGGCCTGTATATCTGCCGCGAGCTGTGCCAACGCCACGGCGGCAACATCAGCTACAGCCGCATCGACCGCCTGACAGCCCGTGGCATGCAATCTGGCAATGCCTTCACCGTGCACTTTCGTGGCCGAGTGCTGCACTCAGCCAACGCTTCCCTGTTTGATCCGGTTGTGATCTGATCTGGGGCATGCGAACCTCCCCCGCCACCATTCTTGTTGTTGACGATGAGCCGGATCTGCGCACGCTCTATGAGCTGACACTGCTGCGCGAAGGCTATCGCGTCGAGACAGCCGGCACCCTGGCCGAGGCACGCGCGCAGCTGCAAATCTGCCGGTTTGATGTCTTGATCACAGACATGCGCCTGCCCGACGGCATGGGGATGGAGTTGCTGCGCGAGTTGCGTGAGCAACGCCGCAAGGAGCGTGCGATTGTCATGACCGCCTACGGCTCTGCCGAGAACGCGGTCGAGGCCCTGCGCTATGGGGCCTTCGACTACCTGACCAAGCCGGTGGACCTCAAGCAGTTCCGCACCGTGGTGGCGTCGGCCGTGCAAAGCGAGGCTGCCGCTGCCGCGCCGCAAGCGGCACCCTCCACCGCCACCCAGCCTCCGAGCGGCGGCACGGGAGAGTTGCTGAATGCCTCGGCAGCACTGGACCGGCTGGTGGGCCATTCGGTGGCCATGCAGCAAGTCAAACAACGCATCCAGAAGGTGGCCCAAAGCATGGCCCCCGTACTGATCACGGGCGAGTCCGGCACTGGCAAAGAGTTGGTGGCCCGTGCGCTGCATGCATGCAGCCACCGTGCCCACGCCCCCTGGGTGGCCGTGAACTGCGGCGCCATTCCGGAACATCTGCTGGAGGCCGAGTTTTTTGGCGCACGCAAGGGTGCCTACACCGGCGCCACCACCGATCGCGAAGGTTTCTTCAGCGCCGCACGCGGCGGCACCTTGTTCCTCGATGAGATTGGCGAGCTACCACTGCCCATGCAGGCCAAGCTGCTGCGCGCCATTCAGGAGCGCTGCGTGCGCCCACTGGGCACCACGCAGGAAGAGCCGGTGGATGTGCGCATTGTCAGCGCCACCCACCGCGACCTGGCCACCGATGTACAAGCTGGGCGTTTTCGCCAGGACCTGTACTACCGCCTGAATGTGATCGACATCCCCATCCCGCCGCTGCGCGAGCGGCGCGAAGATTTGCCAGCCCTGTGCAGCGCCCTGCTGCAACGCATCGCAGGTGATGGCATGGCGGCCCCGCTGCCGCTGTCCGAGCAGGTGCTGGCCCAGTTGCAGCAACAACCGCTGCTGGGGAATGTGCGCGAACTTGAGAATTTGCTGCACCGCTCCATCGCGTTGAATGAAGAGATCGCCACCTCGGCCAACACCGAGCAGGAATCTCCCATTCCACCCACCACCGTCCACACACAGACCTGCGAGCCGTTGCCCAGCGATCTGCAAGCCTGGCTGGACCAGCAAGAGCGCGCCATCTTGCTGCGTGCCCTGCAAGCGTGCAACTTCAACCGCACCGCGGCTGCGGCACGCCTGGGCATCAGCCTGCGCCAGATTCGCTACCGTATCGCGCGCCTCAATATTTCACTCTCCCCCGAAGACAGCGAGTCATCCAGCGACAATGCGCTGTATGACGCGTAACACCGAGACCCCCTCCCCCACCTGGCAGCAAGGCTGGCTCTCCAGTGCCCAGCACCTGCCGTCGCCCAACTTCGGGCCGCGTCCTGCGGGCATCTGCGTGGATCTGGCCGTGGTGCACTCCATCAGCCTGCCGCCGGGGCAGTTCGGCACCGGCTGCGTGCAACAGCTGTTTACCAATCAATTGGACTGGGATGCCCACCCTTACTTTCAAGGCATTCGGGGGCTGGAGGTGTCTTCCCACTTTTTCATCACCCGCCACGGTGTGGTCTGGCAGTTTGTCAGCTGTGATGACCGTGCCTGGCACGCCGGCCAATCGCAGTGGAACGGGCGCACCAACTGCAATGACTTCTCCATCGGTATCGAGTTGGAAGGCCTTGAAGGGCTGACGTTTGAATCAGCGCAGTACCAGGCACTGAGCCAGCTGTGCCATGCCTTGGCAAAGCAATACCCCGTTACCCAGATCGCCGGGCATGAGCACATTGCCCCTGGCCGCAAGCAAGACCCCGGCCCTGGTTTTGACTGGCCCAAGCTGCAAACTTTGCTGCATGGATTGAAATTGCAGCTTCCATCCAAAACATGAGCAGCTAGCACCCAGAAACAGTGGGCTTGATGCAGTAATAGATTCAAAAACCTTCCACAGAGCGCGCAAAGCGCTCTTTTTTTTGAATTTCCATGGGCATGCACCACACAAAAAAAACACTAGATATAGCGTTATAAAAAGAAACAAACACATACATATAGCGCTTATAACCATATCAGCGCACTGGGTTTTTATGTTTTTTGCGTCTGGGTCTGTCGCACCACACAAGGCCTGCACGCCACTTTCCTGCGTTAGGCCCCATGCACGCTGACGTTGGCGGCACAAACGCGCCACCTGCAACGCCTGCACGCCTGTCAACTGCAACTCTGGCCGGGTAGCTGAAACGCCACTTTGCGTTTTTTAAACAACGCACAAATACTACCCATGGTGTTTTTAATAAACACAAAACACCACAGGTAGATTTTTCACTGCCTGTGCTTCTCTCCATGTGTGCAGACACCTGCCGCTGCACCAGACCAGCACCAAGAGGCCTTTCATGCACCACTCTCTGGATAGCGCGCACGCTGACTTCGCCACACCCGGCATCCCTGCGGTGATTGACCATTACCAAATCATTCGCCGCAGCGGCGATGTGGTGCCGTTTGCGCCCCAGAAAATTGCCATCGCGGTCACCAAAGCCTTTTTGGCCGTGCGTGGCCCACAAGGCGCTGCATCCATCAGCATCCGTGAAACGGTGGAGGCGCTGACCAATACCGTCGTTCGCGCGCTGCTGCGCTCGCGCCCCGAAGGCGGCACCTTCCACATTGAAGACGTGCAAGACCACGTGGAGCTGGCACTGATGCGCGGCGGCCATCAGGATGTCGCCCGCGCCTACGTGCTCTACCGCGAAGCACGCAACCAAGAACGTGCGGCCGCCAAGCACAAAGCCGCTGAAGAGGCCGCAGCGGCAGCAGCCCCTCGCCCCACGCTGCACGTGACCGATCACGGCCAGCGCCTGCCGCTGGATCAAGCACGCCTGCAAGCACTGATCGCCGCCGCCTGCCACGACCTGAACGCCGACATCAGCCCCGCGCCCATCGTGGCAGAAACCTTGCGCAATCTCTACGACGGGGTGCCGCTGGCCGAGGTCTACAAGGCGGCCATTCTGGCGGCACGCACCCTGATTGAACGCGACCCGGATTACACCTATGTCACCGCCCGGCTGCTGCTGCACACCATCGTGCGCGAAGTGCTGGAGCGCGATGTGCAGCCCGCAGACATGCCCACCGCCTATGCCGACTACTTCCCCGGCTTTGTACAAAAAGGCGTAGACAACGAGCTGCTCAACCCCGCGCTGCTGCAGTTCGACCTGCCACGGCTTGCTGCCGCCTTGAAGGCTGAGCGCGATCAGCAATTCGACTATCTGGGCCTGCAGACCCTGTATGACCGCTACTTCCTGCATGTGCGTAAAACACGCATTGAGCTACCCCAGTCTTTCTTCATGCGCGTGGCCATGGGCCTGGCACTGCATGAGGACGACCGCAATGCCCGCGCCATCGAGTTTTACGAGCTGCTGTCGTCCTTTGACTTCATGTCGTCCACGCCCACGCTGTTCAACAGCGGCACGCTGCGTTCGCAGCTTTCAAGCTGCTACCTGACCACGGTATCGGACGACCTGGGCGGCATCTATGACGCACTCAAAGAAAACGCCTTGCTGTCCAAATATGCGGGTGGCCTGGGCAATGACTGGACGCGGGTGCGCGCCTTGGGGGCCCGTATCAAAGGCACCAACGGCGAATCACAGGGCGTGGTGCCTTTCCTGAAGGTGGTCAATGACACCGCTGTCGCCGTCAACCAGGGCGGCAAGCGCAAAGGCGCGGTCTGTGCCTACCTGGAAACCTGGCACTTGGACATCGAAGAGTTTTTGGAGCTGCGCAAAAACACGGGCGACGACCGCCGCCGCACGCACGACATGAACACGGCCAACTGGATTCCCGATCTGTTCATGCAGCGTGTGATGGAAAAAGGGACATGGACCTTGTTCAGCCCGAGCGACGTTCCCGATCTGCACGATCGCTACGGCCAGGACTTTGCCAAGGCCTACACCGCCTACGAAGCCCAGACAGCGAACGGACAGCTACCGCTCTTCAAAACCGTACCGGCGATGGACCTTTGGCGCAAGATGCTCTCAATGCTGTTTGAGACCGGCCACCCCTGGATCACTTTCAAAGACCCCTGCAACATCCGCAGCCCCCAGCAGCATGTCGGTGTGGTGCATTCGTCCAATCTGTGCACGGAAATCACGCTCAACACCAGCGAGAGCGAAACCGCGGTGTGCAACCTCGGCTCCGTCAATCTGGCACAGCACATTACAAAAGGGCAGCTGAACCACGCCAAGCTGCGCAAGACCATCACCACGGCCATGCGCATGCTGGACAACGTCATCGACATCAACTACTACGCGGTGGACAAGGCCCGCGATGCCAACCTGCGCCACCGCCCGGTGGGCCTCGGTTTGATGGGTTTTCAGGATGCGCTGTATGCCATGCGCACCCCCTACGCCAGCGATGCCGCCGTGGCATTTGCCGACACATCCATGGAAGCCATTTGCTACTACGCCTACTGGGCATCGACCGAGCTGGCCAAGGAACGCGGGAGCTACTCCAGCTACGCCGGCTCCTTGTGGTCGCAAGGCATTTTGCCGCTGGACTCGCTGGAGCTGCTGTCCCAGCAGCGCGGCGGCCATGTTGATGTGGACCGCAGCCAGCGCCTGGACTGGGCGTTGCTGCGCCAGAAAATCCAGGCCGATGGCATGCGCAACAGCAACTGCGTCGCCATTGCGCCCACGGCCACCATCTCCAACATCGTCGGTGTGGATGCGTCGATTGAGCCCTCGTTTGGCAATCTGTCGGTCAAATCCAACCTCTCGGGCGAATTCACCATCATCAACCAGCACCTGGTGCGTGACCTGAAGCAACTGGGCTTGTGGGACAGCGTGATGGTCATGGATCTCAAGCACTTCGATGGTTCGCTGCGCGCCATCGACCGCGTGCCGCAGGACCTCAAACAGCTGTATGCCACCGCGTTTGAGGTGGAGCCGAGCTGGCTGGTGGAAGCCGCTGCACGCCGCCAGAAGTGGATTGACCAGGCCCAGAGTTTGAACATCTACATAGCCGGGGCCTCCGGCAAGAAATTGCACGACACCTACATGCTAGCTTGGTTGCGCGGCCTGAAAACCACCTATTACCTGCGCACCACCAGCGCCACAGCGGCAGAGAAATCGACAGTGCAAAGCCGTGCGCTCAATGCGGTGTCACCCGCTGCGGTCGAGACCTCCAGCGCGCTGGACCGGGCCGCCGCCGCAGCGCGGGCCAGCACCGGCGCTACAGCAACCGACGTGAAGTTCTGCGCCATCGATGACCCAGGCTGCGAAGCCTGCCAATAAAGCGTTCATTGATTTCATAGCAGCCAGCGCGCAAAGCACCAAGGGTTCAAGGCATCACTGCTTAAAACCCTTAGCACAGCAAGCGCAGCCAGCTCACTTTTTTGCACCTTTGCTTACCACAGGGAGTACCACATGCTGAGTTTTGATGACGAAACCACATCCCCATCGACTGCCGTATCTACCGCGCCAGCAGGCACCCAGCAACGCGTGAATGCGGCGGACAAACGCATCATCAACGCCAAGACCGATGTGAACCAACTGGTGCCCTTCAAATACAAATGGGCCTGGGAAAAATACCTCGCAACGTGCGCCAACCACTGGATGCCGCAAGAGGTCAACATGACACGCGATATCGCGCTGTGGAAAGACCCCAATGGCCTGACCGAGGACGAACGACGCATCGTCAAACGCAACCTGGGCTTTTTTACAACGGCCGACTCGTTGGCTGCGAACAACATTGTTCTAGGGACTTACCGCCATATCACCGCGCCCGAATGCCGTCAGTTTCTGCTGCGCCAAGCGTTTGAAGAAGCCATCCACACGCATGCCTACCAGTACATCGTGGAGTCGATTGGCTTGGATGAAGGCGAGATTTTCAATGCCTACAACGAGATCAAATCGATCCGCGACAAGGACGAGTTTTTGATCCCCTTCATCGAAGCGATCATGGACCCGCACTTCCACACGGGCACTGCCGCAAACGACCAGACCCTACTGAAGTCGCTGATTGTTTTCGCCTGCCTGATGGAGGGACTGTTCTTCTATGTGGGCTTCACACAGATCCTGGCACTGGGCCGCCAAAACAAGATGGTGGGCGCTGCCGAGCAGTACCAGTACATCCTGCGTGACGAGTCCATGCACTGCAACTTTGGCATCGACTTGATCAACCAGCTCAAACTCGAAAATCCACACCTGTGGACACCGCAGTTCAAAGAAGAAATCAACGCGCTGTTTCGCCAAGCCGTGGACCTGGAATACGCCTATGCCGAAGACACCATGCCACGCGGCGTGCTCGGCATGAACGCATCCATGTTCAAAGGCTATCTGCGCTACATCGCCAACCGGCGCGCGACACAGATCGGGCTCGAAGAGCTTTTTCCTGGTGAAGAAAATCCGTTCCCATGGATGAGTGAAATGATCGATTTGAAGAAAGAACGTAACTTCTTTGAGACACGCGTGATCGAATACCAATCCGGCGGCGCACTTTCTTGGGATTAAGTCGCTATAAAGCCTCGCAAACTCCTGCAATGGAATTCATAATGCGCCCATGCCATCACAAATTATTTCTACAGGTGATGGCATGGGGCGTTTGTGTGTCCATGCGTCGAACCACTCCACGTCGCGATGGCTCGTAATCGCTCTTTAAGCTCGATTACGCAAACGCTGTGTGCAAATTGATGAAGGAGAAAACGATGGCAACTGCAAAGAAAGCGGCTGATAAAAAGGCTGCCCCCGTAACCAAGACCGAAGCAAGCAAGAAGGTAGCTCCTGCTGCCAAGGCCGCTGCACCTAAAAAGGCTGCTGCTCCTGCCAAGGCCGCTGCACCTAAAAAGGCTGCTGCTCCTGCCAAGGCCGCTGCACCTAAAAAGGCTGCTGCTCCTGCCAAGGCCGCTGCACCTAAAAAGGCTGCTGCTCCTGCCAAGGCTGCTGCTCCTGCCAAGGCTGCTGCTCCTGCCAAGGCTGCTGCTCCTGCCAAGGCTGCTGCTCCTGCCAAGGCTGCTGCACCTAAGAAGGCTGCAACGACTGCCAAGGCCGCTGCGCCTAAGAAGGCTGCAACGACTGCCAAGGCCGCTGCTCCTAAGAAGGCTGCAACCACTGCCAAGGCCGCTGCTCCTAAGAAGGCTGCAACCACTGCCAAGGCCGCTGCTCCTAAGAAGGCGGCAACCACTGCCAAGGCTGCTGCGCCTAAGAAGGCTGCAACGACTGCCAAGGCCGCAGCACCGAAGAAGGCTGCAGCTCCTGCCAAGGCCGCTGCGCCTAAGAAGGCGGCAACGACTGCCAAGGCCGCAGCACCGAAGAAGGCTGCAGCTCCTGCCAAGGCCGCTGCGCCTAAGAAGGCTGCAACCACTGCCAAGGCCGCTGCTCCTGCGAAGAAGGCTGCTGCTCCTAAGAAGGCGGCAACGACTGCCAAGGCTGCTGCGCCTAAGAAGGCGGCAACCACTGCCAAGGCCGCTGCGCCTAAGAAGGCTGCAACGACTGCCAAGGCCGCTGCTCCTGCGAAGAAGGCCGCTGCTCCTGCGAAGAAGGCCGCTGCTCCTGCGAAGAAGGCTGCTGCTCCTGCCAAGAAGGCTGCTGCTCCTGCCAAGAAGGCCGCTGCTCCTGCCAAGAAGGCTGCTGCTCCTGCCAAGAAGGCTGCTGCTCCTGCCAAGAAGGCCGCTGCTCCTGCTGCAGAAACCACAGCGCCTGTGGCCAAAACTGTGTTGGCTCCACAAGCTGCTTGGCCCTTCCCAACTGGCAACAAGCCTTAATCAGGCCGCCATGCAACGCATGCGTTGCATGCACATAAAAAAACCGGCTCCAAGGCCGGTTTTTTTATGTGCGCTGCGCGGAGGTCACTTGAGGTCGCTCCCACGGCCAATCATCCCGCAGTGCAATGGCATCAGCATAGACCGCATCCTGCTTGCGTACCCACAGGCCCACAGGGCTTTGTTTGAGCACATCCAGCTGCGCGCTTTCCCAACGCATCGGCGCAATGATGTGCTGCGTGGTCTGTACAGGCCCACCGTCCTCTGCGGCCGGCACTTCCACATCCACCCACTGCACACCTTGGGTTGCATCCCAGGCCTGCAGCACAGGCATGAAGGCACGCAGCTCCAAAGTCCAGACCTCATGCTTGTGGGGGCGCAGCCAATGCAGCTTCCAATGATTGGCTTCTGTATCACTGGCGCCGCGAGCCAGCCATTCCAACGAGAGCCATCCATCCCCCGCATGGTGGGGACATGCCACTGGACCCACACCGCACAAAACAGCCCCGGATTGAGTCACCAAAACGCCTTCACAGCGTGGCGCCTTGGGACGCCAGTTGTTGTTCATCTGATTGTGCAGACCACCCCACCACCACAGTGCATCTTGTGCCACCTTGTGGCGCCAGACGTAGTCACCATCTGCCGAAGGATGCTGCACTTGCTGTACTTCGCGCCAGCGCGGCAGCAGTTGCCAAACACCCTGTGCATCCACCGCAATGTCACGCCATTCGTAAGCCGGTGTCCAGCCATTTTTTGTGAGGTTGGTTTCATCGGCCACTTGCAAGGGCCAGCGCCACAAGCCGCTGCTGGCCAAATTGCTGTTGTCCGGCCCACAGCCCACTACCACCAGCAACTGCGCATGGCCCGGCAAAACATGGGGGCGCATGCGCAATACCGGCCAGTGGACGTTCAGCGCATTCAGTTGTTTGCCATCCCAAACCTGCGGCACAGGCTTGCCACCTTGCAGCGCAGACGTGCCCCAAGGGCACAAAATGGCCCACTGCCCATCCACCACCACATGCTCCAGCTCCCACAGCCCAGGTAGCTGATGCTCTCCGCACTGCACCGAGTACGCGGCGGTAGCGCCCAGCTCATCCTTTGCCTCATGCACCAGATCCCAAATCAAAGGTTCACCCGCAACAGGTGCACTTTGCGCGGTCCAGCGTGTAGGGTTGTGCAAATCTCGGCGCCAAAAAAACTGGCGGACAGGAATCTTTTTCAGCAGTAAACGGCCATCTTCACGGTGCTTGGAAGGGGCGTACAACGCGCTCATCACGCTGCTTAAGCTGCGGCCATCGTGCAAGCGTTCCAACTCGGGTGTATCCATTTCCATGGATTGCAACAGGTCAATGCCATCCCAGCGCAAAGCTGGCAAAGTCGTTTCGGAATCTTGTGGCTCAGCGACTGATACCGCCCAGAGCTTGCGATCTTGCGGAAGCCATTCCGACCATTGTTGCCCCCCAAATGCCAGACTCCACACCCCCAAGCGCAGACCGGCCTGGCGAGCGCTATCCGTGACGGGGTAGCCGTAGCAGGCAAAGGCTTGGCCATCCGGGCGCCAGATGAAAGCGCTGTCGTCGTCAATGATCCATGAGTGTGCATCCCCGTTGAGCTGCAATTGCCAGTACGGGTGATACAAGGGCTCCAGAGGGTTGTCCAGCTCACGCAGCAAAGCTGGCCAGTGGCGCTGCACCGTGACTTGCGCCACGGCATTGTCTTGCTGGGGAATGTTGGGAGGCACTGCCTGGGCTTCCTGCGGCACGCAATCCGCTGGAATCCACAAATCACAAACCCCTGTCAGGGCTTCAGCCTTGGCCGCTACGTGCTTGGTCATCCAGGTATCAAAGGCGGTATCGGACAGCACGTTGTGCCCTTCCGCTGCGACGCCATTACCGCCCTCGCTTTCACCGCTCCAGCGTGGCAAGCGCCAGTGCAAGTCGTCCACCAAACTGGCTTCAGCCACACTCAGCAACCAAGAGCGGCGGCTTTTACGGTCCAGCAAGCGAGGTTTCGACTCACCGTAAGAACCCGTGCGAATCCAGCGACCATCGAACGACGTGTGAAAGTCAGACTCCCACACATGCGGCAAATACACACCATCGTGGCAAAGCACATCGCCATAGATGGGACCGCCCATACCACGCTCACCCAGCATCCGAAATTTCACATCACTGCTGATGCCTGGCGCCATTTCTGGCTCCGGTTCAGGTTTGGAGGCGACCGCTGCCGCCGGTGGTACCTTGGTACGTGGCGGTGTCTGCTTTTTGGGACGATAACTTCTTATGCCCCACAACAGCAGTGCAATGATCGCCAAAACGATAAACAAAACTTGCATCCCTGCATGCTAACCAAGCTTGCGACTTTCACACGCTTTGTTGTTGCACAAAAGGCCATAAAAAAAGCAGCCAGTAGGCTGCTTTTACGCGACTGTTCCCAGGATTAAACGTTGAAGAACGAAACGGAACGCTGCAAGCGCAAAGCATGTGTGTGCAGCGCATCTGCTGCGCTGGAGGATTCTTCCACCATGGCCGCATTTTGCTGGGTCATCGAATCCAGGGACGCCACCGCTTCATTGACCTGTGCAATACCAATAGATTGCTCACGCGTGGCCAAGCTGATCTGGTGTACCAGCTCACTCACACGCTCAACCGCTTGCACCATGCCTTCAATGGTTTTTCCGGCCGCCTGCATGCGCGCATTGCCTTCGCTGATGCCATCGACCGTGTTGTTGATCAAGCCACCAATTTCCTTGGCGGCAGTCGCACTGCGCTGCGCCAGCGCACGCACTTCGCCAGCCACCACCGCAAACCCCCGGCCTTGCTCGCCCGCACGGGCCGCTTCCACGGCCGCATTGAGCGCCAGCAAATTGGTCTGAAACGCGATGCTTTCAATGACCCCGATGATCTCCCGCATGCGCGTGGACGAGTGGCGGATACGCTCCATCGCCTCACCCACTTCCTGAATCACCATACCACTGCGGCTGACCACCGCCTTGCTTTGGTTGCTCTCCAGCTCCATTTGCTGGGCGGTATCTGCCGTTTGCAGCACCGTGCCAGCAATCTCTTCCATGGAAGCCGCAGTCTGCTCCAGATCGGACGCCTGCAACTCCGTACGTTTGGACAGATCCAGGCTGCTGTTCGAGATCTCCTTGGACATGCTGTTAAAGCCACCCACCTCGATCAGCACATCCCCCACCACGGCACGCAAATTGATTTGAATTTGCTGCAAGCGGGCCATCAGCGTGCCCATCTCACCGGTGTAATCGTGTGTGCAAGCGCTGGACAAATTACAGCTGGCCATCTGGGCCGCCCAAGCGTTGGCCTTTTCAATGCCACTGGTGCAACGAGAATGGAAGCGCCAGGCAATCCATGCGCCGCCCAGCACCAACGCTGCCAAGCGCATGCCCCAAGCCGCAGGGCCTTGCCAGCCCTGCACGTCAGGCCACATGGTGATTGCTGCAACCACCACCAGCATAAGCACCATGCGCGCGAGCAAACCCACATCGCTGCGTTGCGCCCACAGACCCCGCCACCCCAGAGGCCGCACTTCACCCGCGCGCAAGCGCATGGTTTCCTGGCCCGCCTGGGCCTGGGCATTCATCTCGACATACAAGGCTTCGGCGGCTTGCACATCGGCAGCACTGGGCTTGGTGCGCACCGACAAATAGCCCTTTGGCTTGCCACCTTCCATGATGGGCGTCACATTCGCTCGCACCCAGTAGTGATCACCGTTGCGGCGGCGGTTTTTCACAATTCCCGTCCATGGATAGCCATGCGCAATCGTGCGCCACATGTCCTTGAATGCCGCAGCCGGCATGTCGGGGTGTCGAATCAGGTTGTGGGGCTGGCCCAGCAAATCCTCATACTCAAAGCCACTTACACGCACAAATGCGGGGTTGCAATGGGTAATTTCACCTTTGGTGTTGGTCACAGAGACCAGCAATTCATCGCCCGGGAAATCGTAGTTATTTTGTGTAACGGGGAAGTTGGCTCGCACTCGCATCTCCAAGCTGACCTGCCTTTTTTGCACCAGGGTGATGCAGCAAAGGGAAACGGGCGATCATCCCATAACCAAGTTGCATTTGCTGACAATCATCAATTAATCGAGTATTCCCGCAGCACCAAAAATACACAGCAGCCGCAGCAAGCAATCACCAGACGCGTAGGTACTTGATTTTTTCACCGCGCTACGCACCCCAGCGCGGCATCGGCTCATTCAAACAGCGGCAGCGAGACCCCATCCCCGTGCTGTGCGGACTTGCGCGCATTTCCAAGCGAAACACCTTGAGCCTGCTTTGCTTGCGCATCCCAGTGCACCAAGCTCCCCACGCGCACCCCCAGCAGCCGGATACTTTGCGTCAAAGGCACCCGCTTCAGACACTGCCCGGCCACATGGCGAATGACCTGGGCATCCTGCGTCAACGCATCCACCGTCACCTCCCGCGTCACGCTCTTGAAATTGGCATAGCGCAGCTTGATACCAATCGTGCGCCCGGCATACCCCTTGCGCTGCAGATCCTGCGCCACACGTTCACACAGCAGGGTGAAGATGGCGCCGAGTTCAGCTTTGTCTTCCACCGCATGCAAGTCCCGGGCAAAGGTGGTCTCACGGCTCATGCTCACAGGTTCACTCTCGGTCACCACCGGCCGTTCATCGTGACCGTGGGAAGCCGCATGCAACCATGCGCCATACGACGCACCAAAGTGCTGCATCAGCCATACCCGGCTTTGCGCCGCCAATTGCCCAATAGTGACAATGCCCAGCGCCTCCAGTTTCGCACCCGACTTGGGCCCGATGCCATTGATCTTGCGGCACGGCAGCGGCCAGATCTGGGCCTGCAAATCTTGCGGCTGAACAATCGAAATCCCTTGCGGTTTGTGGAACTCACTGGCCATCTTGGCCAGCAGCTTGTTCGGTGCCACGCCAACCGAGCACGTCAGCCCCGTAGCTTCCCAAATCGCCTGCTGCAGCTGCGCGCCCAACACACGGCCTCCGGCCTCCTGACCACCAGGCACTTCAGTGAAATCAATATAGACCTCATCGATGCCGCGATCCTCCATGCACGGTGCGCGCGCCAGGATCACCTCCTTGAAGGTGCGTGAGTAATGGCGGTAGCGCACAAAGTCGATGGGCAACAAGATGGCCTGCGGGCACAAACGTGCGGCCTTCATCATGCCCATGGCTGAGCCGACCCCAAACTGGCGCGCGGCATACGTGGCTGTCGTGATGACACCCCGGCCCACATAACGCCCCAGGCGGGGAAATGCGTCCAGCGGAATGCGTTCCAGTGCGCCCCACTGCGCGATCAAGGCGGCCTCATGCTCGGGCGTATGGCGGCTGCCGCCAATCACCACCGGCAGGCCTTGAAGCTGCGGATAACGCAACAGCTCTACGGATGCAAAGAAGGCATCCATATCCAGGTGGGCAATACGACGGGGCAATTCTGTGCGTGTCACCCCGCTATTGTGAAAGAAGCTTTACACCCCTTGCAGACAAATCAGCACCAGGCCCAGCACCATCAATGCCATGCCCAGCTTTTCTGCGGTGCTGAAGTTCTCACTGAACAGACGGCGCGAGACCAAATAGCTGAACACCACCTCAACCATTCCCAGCGTACGCACGGCTGCCGCGCTTTGCATGGCATAGGCGGTGAACCAAGCCAGCGAAGCTGCGGCCCCCATGGAGCCCGCCAGCAGCGACACCCGCCACGCACGGAAAATCGGCATGATGCCCTGCGGTGTTTTGTACGCCACCCACGCGCCCAGAAAAATACTTTGCAGCGCCTGCGCCACCAACACGCCCCAGCCGCCGGACAGCCAGGGGGTCTGCGCATTCAAGGCCAGGGCACCGCCGCGAAAGCCAATCACCGCAATCGCAAAGCACGCACCACAAATCAGACCGTACAGCGCTGACTTGCTGAACCATGCCTGAATCGACAGTATCTGCCCCCGGGGCGGCAATGACAGCAAAAGCACGCCCAGCGTTGCAATCACCATCGCCAGCAGCGCCACGGACGTAGGCAGCTCGTGCAGGAACACTGCCCCAAACAAGGCCACTTGCAAAATTTCGGTTTTTGACAACGTCACCGCGACCGCAAAGTTGCGCTCTTTCATGGCCAGAAGCAAGGCAGCGGTTGCGGCCACCTGAAAGAAAGCACCCAGGGCAATCCAGCCAAAGTAGGCGACGCTGAAGTGCGGCAACGCCGGTGGCTGCGCGGGCAGCACGTACAGCAGCGCCAGGAAAACGGCGGCAAACGGCAGACCATACAAAAAACGCACCAAGGTGGCAGACAACGTGCCCAGTTGCTGCGTGAGCGAGCGCTGCGCCGTATTGCGCACGGTTTGAGCCACCGCTGCAAACAGCGTAAACGGCACCCACAACCAAGCGATTTCTTGAAGAGACAAAGACATAGCCCAACCCATAACCAGCGTCACTGCTGTGTGCGCGAAGCATAGCCACGGCCCAGCCGCTGCGCCCCGCACAATCACGAAGATGGGCGCGCTCTTCAGCGATGCGTGATGTGCACGCCCTCAAATTCAATAGCTGTCAGCGCTGACCCAAAAATCATTTCATTAATAAAACTATTCAAATCCATTACTAATCAAGCGCTACTTGCTCTTAAATTAATAAGTACTGCGTAACCAGCACCGCGGGCACGGACAAAAAAAGTACCAAGCCGCAGTTGGCTGACTTGGTACTTTGGGTGTGACTGCAAGCAACCGCTGTCACCGTTGCTGAAGCCACACCATCACAGAACATGCCCTTGCCACGGATACGCAAGGGCGCGCTGCCGGGCTAACGGCGCAGCATCACATCTACACGCCGTGCCGCAGCATTGCTGGTAGCAGCATCGGTGGTTTCTGCCGGTTTTTCCAGCACCGTGCGATCCGCAGCCACGCCCTGCGCCAGCAGGGCGCTTTGCACGGCTTGAGCACGCTGCTTGGACAGCTCTGCATTGCGCGCGGGGTCTCCCGTGGGATCGTTAAAACCGGAGATGACCGCCTTCACATCAGGATTGGCCTGCAAAAACTCAACCAGCGATTTGGATTTGTCTGCGAAGGCCGTTGCCACATCCGTCTTGCCGGTGTCAAAGAACACCCGCAGCACCGGCATGCCGTCGTGCATGCCATCCAGCACACCGGCGCCATCCGGCGCGGCTATGGCGACATCCCCCGCTGGGCCGTTGCTGGTCGTTGCGTTACTGGCATCGCTCGCGGCAGGTGCAGGTGCGGGTTCAGGCGCGGGAGTGACTGCTGGCGCAGGCTCCGGGGCAGGCGCAGGTGCGGGCGTTGGCTCTGTCGTAGGGGCCACTGCCACCACCGGGTCTTTGCTCTTGCTGCAGTAGCTCACGCCGAAGATCACCACCAGAGCCGCAATCAACCAAGGCAGCCATTTACCCAGAGTTCCGCTGCTGGCAGACGCCGCAGACGCAGTGGCGGCTGTTGCCGCACCAGCGACGGTACGACCAGCGCCGGAAGCCGCCGCCGAGGCGGCAGCGCCCATGCCCAGCAAGTTCTGCCCTTCCTGGGCGTAGCTGGCAAACTCCGCAGGCAGCACGGCAGGAATGGAGCCATCGGGTGTCATGCGCTCCACCAGCATGGGCAAAATACCCGTCACTGCAGCACTCACCTTGTCGTACGGCAGCCCCAGGTGCGAGGACAGCTGCCGCAGCAAGCCCCCTTCTGCCCCCAGTACCTTTTCGACCTGCGCCGTGGTGGGTGCATGGGAGACGGTCTGGCTGCCCACCCAGCTGTTGACCATTTCGCCCCAGCTCGCTTGGCGAAACTTATCCAAGAAACCGGGCAGACCGCCCGTGGCGGGATTGCTGATTGCCGCAACCAGCATCTGCACCAGAGGGCGGCCTTGCTCCGCCAAGCCCCAGCGTGCACTGATCTCACGTACCAAGGTATCCAGCATGTGATTACTCCTTCAATAGGCACTTGAACCACCACCCTTCGCAGGATGGAACCCTGGTGCCATTTAGGCGTAAGCCTTGCGTAAAACCTGTAGGACGTGCCCGCCCGCGCTTTGTAACTTCTTTGACCTTACAAAGCTACACAGTTGCAGCCAAATGCGGTCATGCCTTGGGGAAAGGCTTGGGGTAGGTGCCTGGCAACAGAATCTCTGGACCCACCTGGTTGATGTTGGTGTGCCCGCAGAACGCCATGGTGGTGTCCAGTTCCTTCTGGATGATCTGCAGCGCCTTGCTCACACCTTCCTGGCCAAAAGCCCCGAGGCCGTACAGGAAGCTACGGCCAATCAACGTACCTTGCGCACCCAGCGCGCGTGCCTTGAGCACATCCTGACCGCTGCGAATGCCACCATCCATCCACACTTCGATGTCCTTGCCGGCTGCTTCCACCATGCTGGGCAATGCCTCGATGGAAGATGGTGCACCGTCCAGCTGGCGCCCGCCGTGGTTGCTCACCACCAGCGCATCGGCGCCACTTTGTGCCGCCAAACGGGCATCTTCCGCATCCATCAGTCCCTTCAGGATCAGCTTGCCGCCCCAGCGTTTCTTGATCCACTCCACATCACCCCAGTTCAAGCGCGGGTCGAACTGATCCGCCGTCCACGACGACAGGGACGACATATCTGCCACGCCATCCACGTGACCGACGATGTTGCCAAAGCTGCGGCGCTGGGTACCCAGCATGCCCATGCACCAGCGGGGCTTGGTGGCCAGGTTGATCAGGTTGATCAGCGTGGGCTTGGGCGGGGTGGACAGACCATTCTTGATGTCTTTGTGCCGCTGCCCCAAGATTTGCAGATCCAGGGTCAGCTGCAGTGCCGAGCAGTTGGCGGCCTTGGCGCGGTCAATCAGGCGCTCCATGAAGCCCCGGTCTCGCATGACGTACAGCTGGAACCAGAAAGGGTGGTTGTCCGTGTGCTCGGCAATGTCTTCCAACGAGCAAATGCTCATTGTCGATAACGTGAATGGGATACCAAAGGCCTTGGCGGCTTTGGCTGCGAGGATTTCACCGTCCGCGTGCTGCATGCCCGTCAGTCCGGTGGGCGCAATCGCTACCGGCATGGCCACATCCTGACCAATCATGGTGGTGCGCGTGCTGCGCCCTTCCATGTTCACCGCCACGCGCTGGCGCAGCTTGATCTTCTGGAGTTCCTCTTCATTGGCACGGTAAGTGCCCTGGGTGTAAGAGCCCGAGTCGGCATAGTCGTAGAACATGCGCGGCACACGGCGCTTGGCGATCACACGCAGATCTTCGATACAGGTAATTTTGGACAGGTCAGCCACGGGTCAGCCCTCACTCATTCTGAATAACGGCGCATATCGTAGTCTGAGCCACAGGTGCGCTGCGTGAATGAATTTTGTGTGGGCTTGAAATTTGGCCGCTGCCCACCGGGTACAACCCCTCAGTCCACGCCTTCGGGAACCTGTGCCTGAGCCAAAAGCGACGCCTGTCCCTGCGGCTGGTACAGCCGTATCTGATGGCGACCTGCCTGCTTGGAGGTGTACATCGCCGTATCTGCACAATGCAGCAACGCCTTCCACTGCTGCGCATGTTGGGGGTACAACGCCACGCCGCCACTGATTTGCAACACATACGCACGGCCCTGCCAAACAAAAGGCGTCGAGCAGGCCTGCTGAATCTTCTGGGCAATGCTTTGCAGGTGATCCTGCGACGTCAACTCACACAGCAGCAGCACAAACTCATCCCCGCCCAAGCGGCACACGGTATCGCTTTCTCGCACACAGCTTTGCAAAACCTTGGCGGCATGCACCAGGGCTGCATCGCCCGCCTGATGTCCCAGGCTGTCATTGATCTGCTTGAAGCCATCCAGATCCAAATACAGCACGGCCATGATGTCCTGGGCCCGCTTGCTGTGTGCCATGGCCTGGCGCCCCCGGTCTTGCAGCAACGTACGGTTGGGCAGACCCGTCAGCACATCGTGAAAAGCCAAACGCTGCATCCGTGCCTCATGCGCTGCGGCCTGGGTCACGTCCCGCAGCACCGCCACCGCCCCCAGCACCGTCCCATCCAGCGATTTCACCAAGCTGGCAGACTCTTCCATCTCCATCAGCACGCCGCCACCGCGGTGCAGCAAGGTCGTCCGCGAACGGTCTACGGACTGCCCTGTCTCCAACGCTCTGCGCAGCGCAGAGGCTTGGGCGCCACCTGCAACGGCATACGGCAAGGCGTGAAAGACTTCGATGGGGTGGTGCTCCACCTCACGCAGCTCCAGCCCCGTGATCTGGCGTGCCACAGGGTTCAAATACGTGATGTGCCCTTGCGCATCGGTACAGACCACCGCGTCACCAATGGCCTGCAAGGTCAGGCGCATGCGCTCTTTCTCTGTGAAGAGATCGGTTTCTGTCGTTTCTCGGCGCGTGAGCTCCCGCGCAAACAACACGGCCAACCCGAAGCAGCTGAGCATGAGCAGCGCTGCAAAAGCCCCCAATTGCCAGGCATTGCGTCGCCAGGCCTGGAAGATCGTGCGTGTGGACTGGGCCACATTCACCACCACCGGGAAATGCCCCACGCGGTTGTGCGTGTACAAGCGCTCCACACCATCAATCACCGCCGTGCCCACAAAGCTCCCTTGTGGGGTGGCCACAAATTGCGCCAAGTTCGAAGAGCCTGCCAAACTGGCAGAGGCGGACATCGACTGGTACGGGAAACGCGTCAGCACCAAGCCATCCTCGCGGATGACATTCACGCCGCTGTGTGCCCCCAAGTCCATGGTGCTCAACCAGGCATTGATGTCTTGCATCCGCAAGGTGCCCACAACCACCCCGACCAAGATGCCATATTTGCCACGGACTGCGCGCGCCACAGGCAGCACGTACTCGCCCATGCGCAAGTCTTTGGTGGGCTGGCCAATAAAAACCCCGGGGTGCTGGTGTATCCGAAAAGCTTGGAAGAAGTCGTGGCCGATGAACTGCTTGCCCACACTTTGCACACCACTGGCACGGTGCACCACCTGCCCTTGGCTGTTGAGCACCAACAAATCGCTGTTCTGGATATCGCGCCACAGAGAATCCAGCACCGCACGCTGATCGTTGCTGTGCTCCTCTTCCAGCACCTGTGACTCATTCAAGGCAATCGCTGTTTTTTGCAACGACAGGTCAATGGCATCCAGCGACCATTCCAGGCCTTTGGCCAGGGTACTGCTGAGGTTGGCGTTGGTTCTGAGCTGGTAGTCCCAATGCTCTTTGTGCATGGACCACATGGTGTGCGCAAACAATGCGCCAATACCCAGCGAGACAATCAATGCCAGCCATGCCACGCGGTGTGAAAAGAATCGGTAGATCATAAACTTAGGCTTAAGACGTGCATTGTATGAAGCGCCATCCACCCAAGCACCGCGCTAGATCAATACACCCGTTATCGCGCTTTCACCCCTGCGCCACGCACTTCCAGCGCCACTTCATCCAGCAACAGCCCTTTCAGGTCCTTGAGCTGCAAGACATAGCGCCCAGGCCATGGTTGCCACTGCACTTTCTGCCCCTGCCCCAGGGCTTCCTCCCCCAAAAACCAGCGCACATCCTGGCGCGTGGCTTGCAACTGCAGTTTTTGCTGTTGCGGGGGAATATCAGGGTCTAACGCCAAAATCGTGCCATCCGCAGGTGCCACGATACGCGCCCTCACCGTGGATGCGGGTTGCACATGACTTGCAGCCACAGGCTCATGAAACTGGTCCTGCTGGGTGCCTGCAACAAACCACTCCTGACGGTCTGGCTCCAGGCGCCCGACAGGCGACGCTGCCACAAACGTCACGGGCTGATGCACCACGCCTGCCGGCGGCATAGGAGGTCGGCTGGATCGGCGCGCATGCAGCCCCGCCATGATGTCTGCCCAGATGGGGGCTGCACCGCTGCTGCCGCTGACACTGTGCATGGCCTCACCCGAGGCATTGCCAACCCATACCCCCACGGTGTAGTGCTGTGACCAGCCCACCGCCCAGTTGTCGCGCATGTCTTTGCTGGTCCCCGTTTTCACCGCCGTCCAAAACCGGGTAGACAGCACATTGTCCAGACCAAAGGTGACGGCACGGGCCTGCGCATCCGACAACACATCGGCAATCACAAACGCTGCCTGCGGCGACAGGACCTGTACCGCTGGCGCTGGCTTTGCCGCACCTGCTAGCGCAGGCACAAATGGCGCCACAGCCGAGAACTTGCCACCATTGGCCAGCGCACGGTAAGCATTGCTCAGATGCAGCAAAGGCGTCTCTGCGCTGCCTAACGCCAAGCTGTAGCCGTAGTACCCCGCGTTTTCACGCAGCGGCAGCCCCAGTTCGCGCAGCTGGTTGAAGAACGCATCTGGCGTCACCATCACCAGCGTGCGCACAGCCGGCACATTCAAAGAAGCCGCCAGCGCCATGCGCACCGACACCCAGCCCTTGAAACGCCGGTCGTAGTTCTGCGGGATATAGAGCCCGGAAGTAGTCGTGATTTGCGCCGAGGAATCCTCCAGCAGCGAGGCCGCTGTCAATCGCTGCTCGTCCAGCGCCTGGGCATACAAAAATGGCTTGAGCGTGGAGCCCGGTTGGCGCCATGCCAGCACACCGTCCACCTCACTGGCCTGGCTCAACGCACCGGAAGAACCCACCCAGGCCAGTACCTCCCCGGAGCGGTTGTCCAACACCACCGCCGCGCCATCTTGCACATTGCGGCCCTGCAACTCCCGCAAATGGCGCTGCAAGCTCTCCAGCGCCAGTTGCTGCACTTTGGCACTCAAAGTGGTGGTGATTCCTTGCGCCGGCACAGGCTGCGCCTTGTCATAGCCACTCCACACCCGCTGCGCCCAGTGCGAAGCCACACCTTCGCTGGCCGGCCACAATCGCGCACGCAAGGCTTGTTCGGTTCGCCATTGCATGACCGAACAATCGCTTGCAGAAGGCTGCATCTGCTGGCGCGCCAGCTCTTGCCACACACCGCAGGCACGCTGCGCCACCACTGCGGGGCTGGCGTTCGGGCCACGCACCAGGGCCGCCGTGATCGCCGCTTCCGTGTCGTCCAAACCATGTGCAGCTTTGCCAAACAGGGTGCGGCTCAGCGCATCAATGCCCACCAACTCACCCTTGAAGGGCAAAAGGTTCAGGTAGGCCTCCAGAATCTGGTCTTTGCGCCAGCGCCGCTCCAATTGGGTGGCGGCCAAAGCCTGGCCCAGTTTTTGCCCCAGGCTGCGCCCACCGTTGCTGGAGCGCCAGTCTTCATCCAACAGTCCCGCCAGTTGCATGGTGATGGTGCTGGCTCCACGCGTTTTGCTGTTCCACAAATTGCCCCAGGCCGCCGCAGAGACCGCTTTCCAGTCCACACCACTGTGTGCATAAAAATCTTGGTCTTCGCTGACCAGCAGGGCCAGTCTCAGCGCGGATGAGACCTCGCTCAGCGCCACCCATGCACCGCGACGTACGGCCAGATCGGTGCGCACGCGCTGCAGCACATCACCTTCGCGCGAGAGGATGTACGTCTCCGATGAACGAAAGCTGCTGCGCACCTCCTGCGGCGTGGGCAGTGCCCAGGCCAGCAACGGCAAGCACATCACGCCGGGCACCACCAGCTTGCGCAGGCACTTTTCCACTGTGTTCAAGACCTGCACACCACGCACTTGTTGCCCCCTGTATCGCCACGCATCACCACGCTATGGAGCAATTTTATGTCCCAGCCTGCAGCCGCAAGGTTCAAGCGCTGTGGACCACCCAGCGACGGCCCCCGCGCCTATGACCCAGCTGTGCAAAGGTACGGTGCAGCCATACCGGCTTAAAAGAGCGGCAACGAGCCTTCGCCGATCACCACGCGCACAGGCTGGTGGTCCGACGCCTGGGTCTGCTGGTCCACTTCAAAGCTACGCACTTGCGCACGCAAGCTGTCGCTGACCCAGACAAAGTCACAAGCACCTGGTTCGGGACCAAACTGGCGGTCAAAGACGCGGAAAGTGTCAGGCTGCGGCGCATCAGGATGCAGCACGCGCCAGGCATCGTTCCAACGCGCGCCCACCACACCCTCAGGCCAGCCCGCTTCCAGGCACTCGATCACTGCGGCCGGTGAGCCCAGCGCTGCATACTCCAGTTCATGCGGCTCCAGATTGAAATCCCCGCACAAGACGGCATGCTGCGTGTGCGGCTTGGTCTGAAAGGGCGACCCATCCTGGAACGGTGCTGGAGGCGCAAACGCCTGCGACAGCGCCTCAAAATGCATCCGCCGCAGATAGCGCGCCTGGGCCATGCGCTGGCGCTTGGAGTAATACTCCAGATGCGTGGTCATCACCCGCACCTGGCCCAGTGTCGGGTCTTGCACGGTGACGACCGTGCACATGCGCGGCATGGTGCGCACATGGTCGTCCGCGGGGTAAGGCAAGGGGTAGTGCTGCACCTGCAGCACCGGCAAGCGCGTGGCAATCAGGTTGCCAAATTGCTGCACGCCTGCGGCCGTCCACTCCTGCACCGCTGGGCCAAACAGCACGGTCCAGCCGGGCAGCAGGGCTTGCAACTGCGCCAGCTGGTTGTGTGCACCGCCACGCAGCTGGGGGTAGTTGATGGCGATTTCCTGCAAACACAGCACATCGCATTCCCCCATGGACTGAATGGTTTGCACAATGCGCTCAGGGCGAACTTCGCCATCCAAGCCGCAGCACCATTGGGTGTTCCAGGTGATCAAACGCATAACAAACTCTCTCCGTCCGCATGACGGGGTTCAACGTGCAGTTCTGGGTGGCGAGGCAGCCGTCTTGCCGCCTCTAGCGTACAACCGAGCCCTTCGTGCGTGTGCCACGTACTTCCGGATTCTCTCTTGTCCCACATCATCTGAATCATGAAATTTTGTGACCAAGCCTGGCAGCGCAACCTGCCCCTGTTCCAAGCCACGACGGCCCTGCCCTTCAACCAGGCACTGGCCAACGGCAGCCTGCCCCGCGATGTGTTTCAGCACTACATGATTCAGGATGCCCACTACCTCGTCGCCTTTGGCCGCGCGCTGGCCGTGGCAGCGGGCAAGGCCGACGATGCACAGGGGGTGGTGCAATTTGCCGCAGCCGCCCAAGAGGCGGTGGTGGCTGAGCGGGCGCTGCACGACAGCTTTATGCGCGCCTACGACGTCAGCGCAGAGCAGTTCCGCAACACGCCGCTGACGCCCACATGCCACCACTATTGCCATTTTTTGCAGTCGACCGCTTGGAGCCGGCCCTACCCCGTTGCCCTGGCGGCTTTGCTGCCGTGCTTTTGGATTTATGCCGAAGTCGGGGTGTTGCTGCAAAAACACAGCGTGCCGGGCAATCCCTACCAGAGCTGGATTGATACCTATGGGGGCGAGGAATTCCACGCCCATGTGCGGGCCGTGCGCCAGACGGTCGACAGCGTGGCTGCGCAAGCAGATGCCCACACGATTGCCGCCATGCACACCGCCTATACCGATGCGGCCCGCCTGGAATGGATGTTCTGGGACAGCGCCTACCGTATGGCGATGTGGCCCTGCTGACCTGTAAAAAAGATAGCTACTAGCGCTTGCTAAACTTTGGTTTCAGGCACAAAACACCGTGAAACCATTGCAATCCAAACGCAAACAGCTATCTTTTTTAGCACCAAGGTGCTGATCGCTTTAATCGGGATAGACCGGCGTACTCGCCTGCGCGCCCACGACCGTCGTCCACGGCCGAATGCTGTGGCTGCGCACCAAACCGTTGAGGACATAGGCATCGGTCTGCACAAACTGCTCCACCATCTGGGCACTGTCACAGTCAAACACCAGCACGGCGCTGTCTGCCGGGTCCCCGACTGCACCGCCCAGCAGCAGTGCGCCACGCGCTTGCCACTCCCACGCCTGGCACAAGTGCGCGCTGCGAAACTCGCTGCGCCGCGCCAAGTAATCTTCGGTGTATTCGTAAGTCAACAAGTAATGCATACCTTGGATGCTCCTGCGTTCCATAAGTAGTGAACGGTGGCAGGGCCGCACCCGCTGCCCCACCACCGCCCTCACCCCAGCTTAGGGCTGCGCCACCTTCCAGCGGGCGTTGGGCAGCTCGCCAAACATTTCCGGGGCGTACAAGGCCTCAGCACGCGAAGGTGGCAAGGCAAAGTCGCCCGCATTGTTCAGGCGCACGGTGTATTCCATCGACGCCGTCCCCTTGGGCAAATAGTCCCAGTACACACGGTAGCTGTCTTGTCCGCGCTCCACAAAGGCAGGCCAGACACCCTCGGTGTGTTGGCCCTCGCCCTGCTGCGCAATCTCTGAATCACGCCCCAGGCCATTGCCCAAAATGGTGGCACCCGCAGGAATGGGGTCATTCAGCGCCACCCAGGTCATATCGGCGCTGGCCGTGATCTCCAGGCGAATGCGCACCAGATCGCCACGCTTCCAGCTCTGGCTGTTGCCCCCTTGAACGGCCGTCACCGTCTTTTTCAGGACATAGCCCGCATTCAGTGGCTGCGTGCGCGGCACTGCCGCCATCGACTGCAGGCCCACCCAGGGTTTGCCGGTACCGCGGTGCTGCACACTCAGTTGCCCCATGCGGCGCTCGCCCCAAGGCAGGAACACGCTGCGGCCTTCGCTGCTGGTTGCCACCGCGCTGCCTGTGGGCAATGCGCCAGCGGGTTCTGCGGGCTGCGCGGCAGCATCCCAGTGCACGGTTTGGGTGGCTGTACCCAGCAAGGCCGTGGTGTTGCCAGTGACCTCATCGCGCTCATAGCGTTGCGAGAACTGGCGCAGCGCCAGAGCGGCCCAGGTATTGGCCGTCGTCGTGCCCCAGGAACCCTGCTTCTGGCGTGCCAGCAGGCCGGTCACCAGGCGAATGCGCTCCGCATCCCAGGCGTGGTCGTCCATGGTCGTCAGCAGCAGGCGCGCCACATTCACGTCTACACCCTGCATCAGCCACCACCACTGGTCTTGCGCATCGGTGCTAAAGCCCACTTGCGAGCCCTGGTAGGACAGGCGGGTTTTGAGCACTTGCTGCGCCTCTTCCAGGCGTGTCTCATGCCCAGGCAGCTGCGGCATCTGCTGCAAGATGCCCAGCCAGTCGATCACCGCATGGGTGGGCCACTCTTGTGGCACCAGGCGAATGCTCTCCAGCATCGCAGGGCGAGCCTTGCCACTGCGGGCCAGCGCGGCAATGGCGGAGAGTTTGCGCACATCCAGGTCCTGGCGCGGGCTCCAGTGCTTGCGCTCGATACGACCTTCGACAAAGGCGATCAGGCCGGACTCCATGCGCGCCTTCTCAGCCGCAGGCAGCTGCAGCCGTTTGTCGACCGCTTGCAGGCTGTGGTTCACTGCCAGCAAATGGGCCGTCAGGCTGTCACTGCCTTGTGCCCGGCGGTTGTCTTGGGGCGGGAAGTACATGGCCAAGCCATCGTCATCCAGATAGGTCGGCAGCTGCGCCATGGTGCTCTGCCACAGCGCTGTATCGCCCATGCCAATCGCCTTGCCCACGGTTTGCTCCAGGCAGGCATACGGATAAGCGGCCCACCAATCGCGCAAGCCTGGTACGCCTTGCTCCTTGTCGGCCAGCTTGTCGCTGAACGACAGACGCACGCCGCCCTTGCCGGGCACGGCGTTCTCAGGCCAGCTCATGGCTTGTTCCCAGCGGCCATCGATTTGCTGAATGCTGGCCTGCTGCACCGCAAGTGGCACTGCCGGCAGCAAGCGCTGGCTGAAGGCCAGGCTGTCTTTGGCCCCGGTCTTCGCATCCTGGGCTTCCAGCTGCCAATGCCATTCGCCTTGCGCGGCCTGCGCCAAACTGGTTGGTGCGGTGACATCCCAGGCCACCTCCTGCGCAGATTGGGCCGCCACTTCCACGGTCTGCGCCGCCAGCTCTGCCCCTTCGGCCTTGGGCTGCAACTTGACCTGCATAGCCTGCGCGGTGCTGTTGCGCACCGTCAGCATGGCGCGAAATTTGTCGCCTTCACGCACCACCGGCGGCAGGCCGCTGATGAGCTGCAAATCCTGGCTGGTGCGAATGTCCACACTGCCGATTCCAAAACGCTGCACCCCATCATCGGCAACAGCCACGATGGCAAAGCTGGTCAAGGCATCGTTGAGCGGCACATTGACCTCCGCCTGGCCCTGCGCATCCAGCTGCACCCTGGGATTCCAGAGCAGCAAGGTATCGAGCAACTCACGCGTCGGCGCCCCCTGACCACCACCACCGCCAGGTGCGGCCGCCTTACGGCCATAGTGACGACGCCCCACCACTTCCATCTGTGCAGTGGCCGTGTCGACCGACCAGCCACGGCGCTGCCACATGGCAGCACGCAAATCCCAGCTGCGGTTCGGTGACAGCTCCAGCAGGGCTTTGTCCACAGCAGCCACCGCCACCTCGGCATGGGCTGCAGGTTTGCCGTCCGGCAAGGTGGCACGAATCGTGACCTTGGCGGTTTCTCGAATCTTGTAGTTGCCCTTGTCGGCCTGGACGGCCACAGTCAGCTGCTGGGACTTGTCCTGCACTTGCAGCTCGACCACACCCAGACGGAACGCTGGCTTGCTCAAGTCCACCATCGCTGTGGGCGCCACATACTCTTTACCGCCGTACCAGAAAGCATTCCACCACTGGCGCGGCGCCTTGTAGCCCCAGGTGAAAAAGCTGTACCAAGGCACTTCATACAGGCGACCCCGCAGAGCCAACACGCTCACATACACATTGGGGCCCCAACCGGCTTGCACGGGCAGCTCGATCGTTGGGTCTTTGCCCTCCAGCTGCATGACCTGGGTGTGCAGCACACCTTCGCGCTCCACACTGACCAGGGCTGTGGCTTCACGGAAGGGCATGCGCACTTGCAACTTGGCCGTTTCACCCGGCGCATAGCTGGTTTTTTCGGCCAGCACGTCCATGCGGTCATGGTCTTGGCCGCCAAACCACAGCTCACCCTGCCCCGTGACCCAGACGGTGTCTGCGGCCTGGGCCGTGTGCCCCTGCGCATCCTGTGCCGAAACAATCAGTTCCACCTCACCCGCCTCGACGACCTGCACCTCACACAGCAGCAGGCCACGTGCATCACTCTTGCCGCTGCACACTTCGCCCAGATTTTTGCTGCTGCGCTGGTTGTCATAGCTGTAGAAACCGCCCACCAGGCGTTTGCGCGTGGTGGTGGTGGTGTGCTGCACGGCTTGCACCTTCAAGGGCACTCCGGCTTGTGGATGGCCTTGGGCATCCACCGCCACAACCTGCAGGCGCATCTTGCGGCCTACCGACATCCAGCCTTCTGTACGAATCCCGGCCAGCACCGCCGAAGGCCACACACTCTGGCTGCTGCGCAGCGTTTGAATCTCGCCATTGGGGTCGGCAAAACTGGCTTCCAGCACCAGGCTTTGCGGCACTTTGATGGCAGGCAATGCGGGCAATTTCACCTGTCCCTGGCCCTGTGCGTCCAAGGTCACCGGCAACTTGTCTGCCACTAGGCGCGCACCATCGCTGCTGCTGTCTTCGGTGTCACGATCCACTTCACCGGGAGCGCGCGGGGCACTGAAGCTGTAGCCTGACCAGCGCTCAAAGCTGACACCCTGTTCACGCAGCAAGGCACTGACCTGCACCTTGTGCCCATTGGCTGCACCACCATTGATGAAGTTCAGCGCCACCGCCACGGGCAGCTCTTTCGGTTGCACCAATGCGCCTTTTTGCGTGGGTTGCACACTGCCGGCAAATACGGGCAGACGGAAGGCTTCCACCCTGAACTCCCCCGACTGCAGCACGCGCTGCCCACCATCGGCAGCCTCCGACCAGCGCAGCTCTACCGTGTACAGCCCCAGTTTGGCGGCGGCTGGCACCTGGAAGTTGCTGACCGCGTTGCGCCCCCCGTTGTGCGTATTGCTCCACTGCAGCGCCTGCTTGTACTGCTGACCGCTGCCCACATGGGTGATCACCAGCTCGACCGGCCAGCTCTTGGGCAGGGCCAGGCCTTGCGCAGTCTGGGTGCGCACAAAGTGCTTCATCGACACCTGCTCGCCGGTGCGCACCAAATTGCGATCCAGCACGCTGTGCGCGACCAGTTCGGGCTCATTGCCCCATGTGGTGGGCACATTGAAGCGCCAGGGCTCAATGCCGCGCTGCCAGCCACTCCAGGCAAACGCCATGTCTTCCACACCTTGGTCGGCATGGCGCGCGCTGACAAACCACTCGCCGCTGGCATCGTGGTTTTCACAGCGCGGCACCTCCTTGCCCAAGGCTGGCAGCAGCAATACGCCTTGCGCATCGGTCTGACCGGACGCATGCACCTTGCCACGGCAGTCCGACACCTGCACCTGGGCTTGTGCCACGGGCTTGCCCTTGTCCAGCGAAGTCACCCACACCGCCGAGCCTTCGCGCCCCAACTTCAGGTGCACCGCCAGATTGGTCACCAATGCCGACGTTCGCACGAACATGCTGCGGGGCGTACCCATGCGCTCATCGAGCAACACTGCGCCCAGGCGGGGGGACTCCACCTCCAGCACATGGAAGCCGGGCTCAGCCAATGGGATACCCACCACTTCAAACGGACGTGGATCGCCATCCTTGGCTTTGGGCAGACTCAGCGCCTGCACACCCGGCTGCCCTTTGAGCAGCGATACGGTGCGCGGTGCAATGGAGTCACGGTCGTTGTCATCCACAGGCTTGGGCAATGCAGACTTCACATCACGCTGCGCTTCTTTGCGACTCATCCAGCCGCGCTCATAGCGCTGGACCATGCCCCACCAGCGGATGATGTCGGTGTCCCGCGTCAGGCGCAGATTGCGCACCTGCGCACCTGCGCCCGAGGTGGCTTTCTCGCCATCCATGCCCTCGACCTGGCGCACGGTCAACGGCAAGATCGCCGTGCCATCCTCGCCTTCCGCAAAACGCTCCAGCACCCCAAACGGGGCAGCGGCAAACTTCACCAGAGGTGGCGTATCGCCCATGGCCACCGTCATGGGGAAGGCGCTGGCATTGACCAGCGTACGGCCGGCGTCATCCTGGAAGTTGTCAGGCAAAACCAGCTGGTATTTGCCCAGCGGCTCCAGAGGCCCTGGGAAGCGCACTTCATTGAATGTGGCTGTCGATTCCTTATCGAGCACGGGCTGAATTTTTTTGCCATTGAGCACCAGCTGCACCTGCTTGGCCTGCGCCTCACTGACGGGCGCGCTGAACGAAAGCACGACATCACGAATCGGCAAACAGCCGGCGTTGGCACGCTCGCGCTGGCAGTGCAGCTCTGCGGTAAATGCCTCGCGTACATTGAAATCCAGCACCTTGGTGTTTTTATTGGTGACACCACCGGCCATCTGCACCCCGGCGCCATACACCAGTTGCATCTGGCTGCCCGCTGTCAGGCGGCGGTTGCACTCCAGGGCCACGTAATGGCCTTTGCTGGACACACCCAGGTTTTTGAGAATCTCTTGCGCCTTGCCACCCTCCAGCACGCGCACAGGAATACGTTCGCCCACGCCTTCCGCGCGGCAATGCACATGCTGCTGCAGGCTCTGCGGCGTGGCTGCCCCGTTGAGCTGCAGCACAAAGGTCTGCGCCTCATCCACGGCCTCGTAGCTTGCCGGCCACGTTTGCACCACCGACGGTCCAGCCACCTCAAATTGATAGCTACTTGTGCCTGTCAATGCTTCGCCAGAAGGCGATTTGAATGATTTTTCCAGTTGCACCTGGCAACGTGTCCCCGCCACCACGGTCTGGTTGAACTGCCAGACCCATTCGCGCGGACCATTCCAGCGGCCCGAGCCTTGACCCGCTTGTTCGGGGCTGCACTGCACGCGCACAGGGGCTGGTGCTTGTGCATTGCCCATGCGGCTGGCGTCTGACGCCATTTGCACCACCACCTGCTGCACCTCGTTGACGCTGCCTTGGGGCGTCACCTGACTGATCGACACCGCGTGCGCAGCACCGCCGATGCCCGCACCCGCAGCCACAAGGGCCCACCATAATTTTGTATGCATGCGCATGCCTCTGTTTTAGAGAAACGCCCACACCGCCCCTGTCATCTCCCTGAGGCGGGAGTGATGCCATGCAGCGCCAAGACCCCATACCCCAGCAAGTGCGCCACAAGACATCTCAGAGACTGCGTCAGCTGTTCTTTGTTTTTTTGAAATGCTGCATAGCCTAGCATTGCGCGCTTGGCGCCTTGCACCGGAGATACATGCATTTACGTTAAGCAACAAAAAAGCCGCAGCACAGTGCTGCGGCTTGCGAAGGTCATTCCCGTGGAAAGCGTGCCTTTACTGCGGCTTGAAGCCACTGTCATCAATGATGCGCTTCCAGGCTGCGGTGTAAGCGCGCTCACGCTGGTGCAACTGCGCGGGAGACATCGCATCCACCACCAGGCCCAGGGCTTCCAGCTGCTTGCGAATGGCTGGCTCCTGCACACTTTCGGCCAGCGCCTTGGCAAAACGCTGGGTGAAATCCGCAGGTACGCCCTTGGGCGCGTAGATGCCGTAGTAAGGCATATCTTCCAACCCCTTCATGCCCAGCTCCGAGAACGTGGGCACCTCGGACAACAAGGGCTGGCGCTTGCCACCCAGCACCGCCAGCACGCGCAGCTTGCCTTCATGGTGGTAGTTCACAAAATCCTGCACCGAGCCAATCCCAGCTTCAATTTGGCGGCCCAGCATGTCACCAATCATGGGTGCACTGCCTTTGTAGGGCGCGGCAATCAAATCCAGCCCATAGCGTGTGGCCAACTGCTTGACCAGAAACTCAGGCGTGGAAGCCGGGGCCGGAATACCCACCGCACTGCGGGCACCCGACGCGGTGCGCACCCAGTCCACGTACTCCTGGAAAGTCTTGGCGGGGTGCTGCGCCGGCACGGCAAAGGTATTCACAAAGGAGGCGAAACCACCTACCGGCTCAAAGTCCTGCACCGGATCAAAACCAGCATGGCGCACCACCTGCGGCAGGATCGAAATGGTGTGGTCATGCGTCAAGAACAAGGTGCTGCCATCGGCGGGCGAAGCTTTGAGCAGCTGCGCCGCAATCTGCCCACCTGCGCCCGGCTTGTTCTCGATTATGACCGTACGCCCCAGACGCTGGCTCAAGGGGTCTTGCAACAAACGGGCAATCACATCGGAGCCACCCCCTGGGGGAAAACCCACCAGGATGCGAATCGGCTTTTCGTAGGCCCACACGCCACGCCAACCCGCCATGCTGGCAGTTGCCAGTACCGCCGCTTGACGCGCAGTTTGGGCCAGGAATCGACGACGTGATGCTTGGGTCACAAATTTCTCCAACAGTTAAAAATAAAAGCAGCCATACACGGCCATCTGCCAGCTTATCAGCAAAAAACACAGAAATTTCTTAAAAAATCATAGCAATTGACGATGCACCACATCGCCAATTTCACGGCGCCACCAACTGCACGGCGGGTTGCTGCGGGCACAAAAAAAGGACGCTTGAAGCGTCCTTTTTTAATCTTCCTGCGATCAACCGCAGGGTTGCGGCAATCGGTATCAGCCCAGACGTGCGCGGTGCTTACTCAACTGAATACGCACTTGCGCTGGCGCGGTGCCACCCAAGGTGTTGCGTGCATTGAGAGAGCCTTCCAGGCTCAGCACCTCAAACACATCGGCCTGCACATTGGGATTGAACGATTGCAGCTCTTCCAAAGGCAGCTCGCTCAAGTCCACGCCCTTTTGCGAAGCCAGCTTGACCGCATGCGCCACCGTTTCATGCGCATCGCGGAAAGGCAAACCCTTCTTGACCAGGTAGTCTGCCAAGTCGGTGGCCGTAGCGTAGCCCTTCAAAGCGGCGGCACGCATGTTCGCGGCATTCACGGTGATGCCACCATCCTTGGTGCCGGTGGCGGGATTCACTTGACCGCCGATCATTTCGGCAAAGATACGCAGCGTGTCCTTCAAGGTATCCACGGTGTCGAACAGTGGCTCCTTGTCTTCCTGGTTGTCCTTGTTGTAGGCCAGAGGCTGGCCCTTCATCAAGGTGATCAGGCCCATCAGGTGACCGACCACACGCCCCGTCTTGCCGCGGGCCAGCTCGGGCACATCGGGGTTCTTCTTCTGAGGCATGATGGACGAGCCGGTGGTGAAGCGGTCAGCAATCTTGATGAAGCCAAAGTTCTGGCTCATCCAGATGATCAACTCTTCCGACAGACGGCTCACGTGCACCATGCACAGTGAGGCGGCGGCACTGAACTCAATGGCGAAGTCGCGGTCGGACACACCGTCCAGCGAGTTCTGGCAGACACCTTCCATGCCCAGCGTCTTGGCCACGCGCTCACGGTCCAGTGGGTAGGTAGTGCCAGCCAAAGCAGCGGAGCCCAAAGGCAGCACGTTCACGCGCTTGCGCACGTCCAGCATGCGCTCGGCGTCGCGCTTGAACATTTCCACATAGGCCAGCATGTGGTGACCAAAGCTCACGGGCTGTGCCACTTGCAGGTGGGTAAAGCCAGGCAGGATCACATCCACATTCTTTTCGGCGACTTCCACCAGCGACAGCTGCAATTCTTTCAGCAGGCCTTCGATCAGATCAATTTCATCGCGCAACCACAGGCGCACGTCGGTGGCCACCTGGTCGTTGCGGCTGCGGCCAGTGTGCAGACGCTTGCCGGCATCACCCACCAAGGCGGTCAGGCGTGCCTCGATATTCAGGTGCACATCTTCCAGATCCAACTTCCACTCGAACGCGCCGGACTCAATCTCTTGCTTGATCTGCACCATGCCTTTTTGGATGGCCGCATAGTCATCCTGACCAATCACACCCTGGGTGGCCAGCATTTCCGCGTGGGCCAAAGAGCCGGTGATGTCAGCCTTCCACATGCGGTTGTCAAAGAAAACGCTGGAGGTATAGCGCTTGACCAAATCGCTCATTGGCTCAGAAAACAACGCTGACCACGCCTGCGCCTTGGTGTCGAGCTGGTTGTGGGAGGGCTGGGTGGTGGTGTTATCAGACATGGGAGGGCAGAATTTCCAGTTACGACAGACACCCGGAACACCCGGATGCCCTATGCACAAGCCGCAAATTTTATCGAGCCAATCGCCATCTGCCGAGTCTTTGGACACGACAACCCCTCAGCCTACTGCAGCGCTCCCCCTCTTGATCTTTGATGCCTGCCACCTCGGCGTGGTGCTGCGCGCCGTACTTGGCGTCGAAATCACCCTGGCCGTTGCCGCGCTCTACACCAGCCCCAACGCCTGGGAATGGCTGCTGCACACCGCCTGGCTCACCAGTGGCGGCTTGCCAGGCACCCTGGTGTGGCTGCTACTGGCCTGCAGCCTCAAACGCGTTTTGCACCGCATGGATGGCCCCCACCAGTACGCCATCGGGATTGCCTTGGGGGTGGTTGCGGGCATTTACGCCACAGCCATGCTGGCCATGACAGGTGAAGTGGCACGGCTGCACTGGTTGGCCAATGCCATCACTGGCGGTTTGCTTGCCGCAGTGCTGGTGGGCTATTTGCTGCTGCGCGCCGAAGGCAGAACCCCGGCTGCGACCAAAGCCCAGCTCACCGCCTTGCAAGCCCATATCCGCCCGCACTTTCTCTTCAACGCCCTCAACAGCGCGATTGCCCTCGTGCGTGAAGAGCCCTCCAAGGCTGAGCGCCTGCTGGAAGATTTGAGTGATCTGTTCCGCGCCACCCTGCAGGACCCGCGCAGCACCATCGCTTTGGCCGAAGAAATCGAGCTGGCCCAGCGCTATCTGGACATTGAGCAAATACGCTTTGGTACACGATTGCAAGTGCAATGGGATTTGGAGCCTGCTGCACTGCATGTCCGTTTGCCCCCACTCCTCTTGCAGCCCTTGGTAGAAAACGCTGTCAAGCATGGGGTGGAACCCTCAGAAATTGGCGCAAAAGTAACAATCTCCGCACAACTCACTCAAAAAAAATTCATTTTGTTACGTGTCACCAATACACTGAGTTCCAACAAACACCCCGGAGACAAAGCCCCCGCCCGCAAAGGTCAGGGCATGGCTCTCGCCAACGTAGAGCGGCGTTTGCGCCTGCTGCACGATGTGCAAGCCACATTCAGTGCCACGCAAAAAGAGGAAGTATTTGAAGTCCGAATTTCACTACCGTCCAGTTAAGTGCAAACCAAAACTATCCGGAGATAAAAAATGCATGTACTGATCGTTGATGATGAACTGCTGGCTCGTAATCGTTTGCGCGTTTTACTCAGCGAATGCGAAGACCCCTCTTTACCCTTCACGATCGAAGAAGCTGCCAACGTGGCACAGGCGCAAGAATTTCTGCAACGCAGCGAAGTGCCAGTCGATCTCGTGCTGCTCGACATCCAAATGCCCGGCCCCGACGGCATGGTGCTCGCGCAAACACTGCGCAACCTTCCCCAGCCCCCTGCGCTGGTTTTTGTGACCGCCCACTCCATGTACGCCGCAGGTGCTTTTGAAGTGGATGCGGTGGACTACCTCACCAAGCCTGTGCGCCTGGAGCGCCTGCAGCAAGCCATTGCCAAGGTACGCCGTGCGCGCCCCCTGGACGGCAGCACCGGTACAGACACCGCCCCCGCACTGGTCATTCGTGACCGCGGCCGCGCAGAGCGCGTGCCCCTGCACCAGATCGTGTACCTGAAAGCCGAACAAAAGTATGTGACGGTGCGCACCATCACGCGCACTTACATCCTGGACAGCTCCTTGAGCGAGCTGGAGAACCGTTTCCCCAACCAGTTCGTGCGCATTCACCGCAACGCCCTGGTCAACCCTTCTCAGATGCGTGTGCTGGAGAAGCACTACACCGACGAAGAAGGTGAATGCTGGGCCATGCGCCTGCACAGCGTGCCAGAAGTTCTGCAGGTCTCGCGCCGCCAGCTTTCCTCCGTGCGTGCAGCCATTCAAGGCGTGCTGCGCCGCGCAGAGCCACAGCAGACAGAAACCGCCTGACACGGCCCGCCACTGCACTCCGCATCAAAAACGGCACCTTTCGGTGCCGTTTTGCTTATGGAGATTCGATTGCGCTGTCTACTCAGTGCGCATGCCCGCCGTGCGCCAAGCCGCTGACCACGGTCACCAGCACAATCCCCGTCACCAGCCATGCCACCTGCACCAGGCTTTCCGGGGCCGACAGGCGCTTTTGCAGCTGCGGAATCAGGTCCGACAGCGCCACATACACAAAGCTGCTGGAGGCCACCACCAGGAAATAAGGCAACGACTCCGCCATATGTCCAACCAGGAAGTAGCCCACCACACCGCCCAACGCCGTCACCGCGCCAGCCAATGAGACCTTGAGCAGCGCCAAATTCCGGTGCTTGCTGTTGCGCAACACCACCAGATCACCAATGTGGTGTGGCACCTCGTGTGCCAGCACCGACACCGCAGCAATCAAACCCAGGCGCATATCCGCCACAAAGGCCGAAGCAATCAAGATGCCATCGCCAAAACAGTGCACGCTGTCACCGGTCAGCAGCGACCAGCCACTGCTTTTGGCGCCATGGTGGTGGTCATGGTCTGCGTGTTCATGGGTTTCATGGGCGTGATGCGCATCGTGTGCACCATGCGCGTGTCCGCCATGGCTATGCTCATGGCCGTGGTGCCACAGCTCTGCCTTGGTCAGCAGGAAAAAGAACACCACCCCGATCAGCAGCGTCATGAACAGATCGTGCGCACTGGCCTCGCTGTTGAAAGCCTCTGGCAGTAAGTGCATGAAAGCCGTGGCCAGCAAGGCGCCTGCCGCCAGGCTCAGCAAGCCTTGTTGGGCACGGTCACTTTGGCTTTTGCCAAAGCCCACTGTCAAAAGCAAGTTAGCCACCCACACGCTTCCGATTCCAGAAGCCAGGGTGGCCAAGATAATGGCGACCAATGTCATAGCGAATGTTTTCTCTCGGGCCTGATGCCCTAACTGCCCAGCATTTTCTCTAAACCCCGCAAGCAGTGCTGCAATCCTTGCGGCAGCCTGAGTTGTTCACGTGGATGCTCAAGCCCCCATGGAACAACTTCACAGAACAGCGTACACAAGCTGTCAAGGGGTCACTTGGGGCTCCATGGTATGCGCCAGCACTACAGCAGCCAGCGCACCAGCGCCGCACTCACCGCCCCCAGCACCACCACCAGCAAAAATGGCAGGCGCAGCCACAGGGCCACAGCTGCCACACCCAGCGCAGCCAGCCGGGCATCGAGCACCAGGGCCGTGCCCACCGCCAGAGTGTTCATCACCGTCAGCGCCGACAGCAGCGCCACCGTCATGCATGCTGCCACCTGCGTCATGCGCGGGTTTTGCAGAAAACGCGCCGGAATGGCATAGCCCAGCCATTTGGTCAGCCAGGCCACCAAGCAGGCCCCTGCGATCCAGTACCACAGACTCATGCCTTGGCCTCCGGTGCGGACTGCGCATCCCGCGCCAGCCGTGCACTGCGCCACAGCCCCCATGCAGCCCCCACCACAGCCGCCACCAAAATAGGCAACCCAGGGGGCAGCAAAGGCACCGCCAGCATGGTCACCACGCCGCACAACACCGCCAGCGCAACGGGTTCACGCTGCTGCAGGCGTGGCCACAGTAGGCCCAAAAAGGCCGCCACGGCCGCGCCATCCAAGCCCCACTGGCGCGGATCACCCAGCGCATCGCCCAGCACCGCCCCCAGCAGGGTGAACGCATTCCACAGCACAAACACACCCACACCGGCCGTCCAAAAACCGCGCTGCTGCTCCACCGCCGTCACCTGACCCGATGCAGTGGCTGCGGACTCATCGATCGTCACGTGCGCCGCCAGCAGCTTGCGCCAGCCCACGGGCTGCAGCATGCGGTTCATCTGCATGCCGTAGACTGCGTTGCGCACGCCCAGCAGCGAAGCCGCGCCCAAGGCCGCAGAGCCTGCACCACCGCCCGCAATCACGCCGATGAATGCAAACTGCGAGCCGCCGGTAAACATCAATGCGCTGAGCGCCATGGCTTGCCACACACTCATCCCCGCCGCCACGGCCAGCGCCCCAAAAGAGATGCCGTACAGCCCCGTGGCCACCGAGATGGACAGCCCCATGCGTACTGCTGGCGTCCATGAAGACGGATGAATCACATGTCCCTCATATTTTTAAAAGAGCAGCCAGCGCTTGAAAAATCTAGGTTTCAAGTAGAAAACACGATGAAACCTATAAATAACCAGCGCTAGCCGCTCACTTTTTATAATTTCCCCACAGGAGAATCGACAGCGACAGCCTCAGATGTCGCGTCAGTGCGCCTTTTCCCAGTTCTCGCCCAGGCCCACTTCGGCCAGCAGCGGCACCGACAGTTGCGCCACCTCGGCCATCACGGCCGGGATGTGGGTGCGCAACCAGTCGGCTTCGCTGGCGGGCAGCTCAAACACCAGTTCATCGTGCACCTGCATGATGACTTGGATTTCTGGCTTTTCCGCATCCAGCTTGGCTTGCACGGCCACCATGGCTTTTTTGATCAGGTCCGCCGCCGTGCCTTGCATGGGCGCGTTGATCGCCGCGCGCTCGGCTGCTTTCTTGCGAGGGCCGCTGCCGCCGTTGATTTCAGGCAGATACAGACGGCGACCGAACACCGTTTCCACATAGCCCTGGGCATGCGCCAGCTCTACGGTTTCGTCCATGTAGCGCTTCACACCGGGGTAGCGCTGGAAGTATTTGTCGATGTAGGCCGCAGCGGCCTTGGTTTCGATGCCCAAATTCTTGGCCAGGCCAAAGCTGCTCATGCCGTAGATCAGGCCAAAGTTAATCACCTTGGCGTAGCGGCGCTGCTCGCTGCTGACTTCATCCACGCTCACACCAAACACCTCGGCGGCGGTCGCCTTGTGCACATCCTGGCCGTGTTTGAAGGCGTTGAGCAAGGCCTCATCGCCCGACAGGTGGGCCATGATGCGCAGCTCGATTTGCGAGTAGTCGGCGCTGGCAATCAGTTTGCCCTCGGGGGCCACAAAGGCTTCGCGCACGCGGCGGCCTTCCGGGGTGCGCACGGGAATGTTCTGCAGATTGGGGTCGTTGCTGGACAAGCGCCCGGTCACCGCCACGGCCTGCGCATAGTGCGTGTGCACGCGGCCAGTGCGTGGCAGCGCCATCTGCGCCAGCTTGTCGGTGTACGTGCCTTTGAGTTTGGAGAGGCTGCGGTGCTCCAGCAGCTTGGCGGGCAACGGGTAGTCTTCGGCCAGTTTCTCCAGCACCTCTTCATCGGTGCTGCGCGCGCCGGTGGCGGTTTTCTTCACCACGGGCATCCCCAGCTTGTCGAAGAAGATCTCGCCCAGCTGCTTGGGTGATGCCAGGTTGAAGGGCTGACCGGCAATCTCGTAGGCCTCGTTTTCCAGCTGCAAGATGCGTGCGCCCAGATCATTGCTCTGGCGCGCCAGCTCACCGGCGTCAATGCGCACGCCGTTGCGCTCGATGCGGAACAGCGCCTCGCTGGTCTGCATTTCCAGCGCATAAATGTGCAGCAGACCGGAGTTGGCCTGAATTTGCGGCCACAGCACGCCATGCACATCCAGGGTCTGGTCCGAATCTTCACAGCTGTACGCCGCCGCTTTATCTACGGGCACCTGGGCAAACGGAATCTGGCTCTTGCCCTTGCCGCACAGGTCCTCGTAGGTGGTGCCAGTGCGGTTCACGTGGCGCAGCGCCAGGCTGGTCAGGTTGTGCGGGCGATGTACTTCCAGCACATAGGACTGCAGCATGGTGTCGTGCGCATAGCCGCGCACGGTGATGCCGTGGTTGGCCAGCACATGCTGGTCGTACTTCACGTTCTGGCCCAGCTTCTGCTTGGAAGCGTCTTCCAGCCAGGGTTTGAGCTGCGCCAGCACCCAGTCCATGGGCAGTTGCTGGGGCACATCCATACCTTCGTGGCGCAGCGGAATGTAAGCCGCTTCACCCACAGCCACGCTCAAGCTGATGCCCACAATCTGCGCCACCATTTCGTCGAGCGAATCGGTTTCGGTGTCGATGGCCGTCAGCTCGGCTGCGTTGATCTTGGCCAGCCATTCATGGAACTGCGCCTCGGACAGGATGGTGGTGTAGACCACGTCTTGTTGCTGCGCCGCAACAGCCACTTCGGTGGCCGCCGCATCGTCCGCATCAAACATATCGCCTTGCGGCGATGCCAGGGCCGGCTTGGTGGCCTTGTCGGCCCTGGGCGCTGGTGCTTCGGCTGCTGCCGCGCCACCGATGGCGCGGGCCAGGCCCTTGAAACCGTATTGCTCGTAAAACGGCAGCAGGCCGGCAGCATCGGGTTCATCCAGGGTGATGTCGTCCAGTGCGGGCAGGCCGGGAATGTAGTCGGCCAGTTCGCAATCGGTCTTCATGGTGACGAGCTGGCGGCTCAACGCCAACTGGCCGCTGGCAATGGCATCACGCAGGTTTTGGCCTGCAACGCCCTTGATAGCGTCGGCATTAGCTATCAAATTGTCTAATGAGCCATGTTCTTCCAGCCACTTGGCAGCGGTCTTGGGGCCGACCTTGGTCACGCCGGGCACGTTGTCCACGGTATCGCCCACCAGAGCCTGGTAGTCGATCATCTGGGCCGGCGGCACCCCAAACTCAGCCGTCACCCCAGCCACATCGCGGCGCTTGCCGTTCATGGTGTCGATGATGGTGATGCGCTCATTGACCAGTTGGCTCAAGTCCTTGTCGCCGCTGGAGACAATGACTTCCATGCCTTGCCCAGCCGCCATGTGCGCCAGCGTGGCGATGACGTCATCGGCTTCCACACCGGGCACGGCCACCACTTTCCAGCCCAGCAGGTCCACCACCTGGTGAATGGGCTCAATCTGGCTGCGCAAGTCATCAGGCATGGGCGAGCGCGTGGCCTTGTACTGGTCGTACATGGCATCGCGGAAGGTCGGTCCAGAGGTGTCGAACACGCACACCGCATAGTCAGCCACCACGTCTTTGCGCAGCGCCTGCATCATATTGATCATGCCGCGGATGGCGCCCGTGGCGGGGCTGGAGGGGTCACCCGGTACGGCCCGCAGATCGGGCATGGCATGGTAGGCGCGGTAGAGGTAGCTGGAGCCGTCTACCAGCACCAATGTCTTGGAATTGCTCATAGCGGCCCATTGTGCCTGCCGCGCCGCCTGGCTGGAATCTCATGGTCTTGCCAGCACACCAACCGCACAGCGTGCGCCATACCCTCCAGCCTCAGCAATTGCGCGTGCATGCGTAGCCTACGCCCGGTAACAGAAATACAATGGCGGCATGCGCGCAGCCACCCTCCTCCTCACCTCCTTCCTGCTCACCAGCCCCGTGCTGGCACAGGACAAGGGCGAAAACTCGTCCCAACCCAGTGCACAAGCACCCGAGCAGCTTCCAAAGACAGAGCAGCAGCAAGGCGATAAGCGCAACCAGCGCATTGAGCGCATTCGTGTGGAAGACGGCGGCAGCCGTGTGGATGAGCTGCGCGTCGGCGGTGAAACCAAGAACATCACCGTGCAACCCAAGGTGGGCAACCTGCCCGCCTACGAAGTACAGCCCCAGAACACCGAAGGCGCTGACGGCACCAATGGTCGCCGTGTCTGGCGCGCGCTGCAGTTCTAAACCCGCCCCCCACTTTCACCTGCTGTCGCACCAACGCTGCAGCAGGTTTGTCTTTTTTTGAGCCTGAGCATGGCCGTTTTTACCGAAGTCTCCGACAAAGACGCGCGCGAATTGCTGCGCCGCGTTCCCCTGGGCCAACTCACCGAGCTGCGTGGCATTCAAGGTGGCATTGAAAACACCAACTACTTTCTGACAACCGATCAAGGAGAGTGGGTGCTAACTTTGTTTGAACGTTTAAAGGCTGAGCAACTGCCTTTTTACCTCTACCTGATGAAGCACCTGGCCCACCAGGGCATCCCTGTGCCCGATCCGCAGGCCGATGCCAAGACGGGCGACATCCTGCACAAGGTGTGCGGCAAGCCTGCAGCCATCGTGCAAAAACTGCACGGCAAGAGCCAGCTGCAGCCCCAGGCCGTGCACTGCGCTGCCGTAGGCGACATGCTGGCAAAAATGCACTTGGCCGGCCGTGATTACGACCGTGAGCAGCCCAATCTGCGTGGCCTGCCCTGGTGGAATGAAACCGTTCCCGTGGTCCTGCCGCACCTAGGGCAGGAAGCTGCCGACTTGCTGCAGGCCGAGCTGGCGTTCCAGAACCACACCGCCGCCTCCAGCGCCTACAAGGCCCTGCCGCGTGGCCCCGTGCATGCCGACCTGTTCCGCGACAACGTGATGTTTGACGGTGACACCCTCACCGGCTTCTTCGACTTCTACTTCGCCGGCTGCGACACCTTCTTGTTCGACCTGTGCGTGTGCCTGAACGACTGGTGCATTGACCACGCCACCGGCGCGCACGATGCCCCCAAGGCGCAAGCCATGCTGGCCGCCTACCAGGCCGTGCGCCCGCTGGAGGCTGCCGAGCGCCAGTTGCTCAACGCCATGCTGCGCGCCGGAGCGCTGCGCTTCTGGATCTCTCGCCTGTGGGATTTCTACCTGCCACGCGAGGCTTCCATGCTGGTGCCGCACGACCCTACGCACTTCGAGCGCGTGCTGCGCCAGCGCGTGGCCTACCCCATGGCGCTGGAGTCCGCCGCCACGGCCTAACCCCCGCAGCAGGCACGCGCCTGTGCGACTTTGGCAACGCAGCAGCCCCACACCCCGCTATGCCAGGGAGGTGTGGGGTACATTCAGCGCGTTGCAATGGCTGCCCTTCGCAGCTTGTGCCAGCCTTCCCCCACCGTCATGAAACTTCATATCGTTCCTGCCAGTACCGGCCTGCAATGGGTCAAACTGGGCATGCAAACCTTCTGGCACCAGCCCATGGCGCTGACCGCGCTGCTATTTCTGAGCATGGCGGCCGTGTCCTTGATCGGCATGTTCCCCATCATTGGGCCCTACATCGCGCTGATGCTGATGCCCACCGTGTTCCTGGTCATGATGCTGGGCGCCTCCGAAGCCGCCCACGACCGCACGCCACGCCCCAGTCTGCTGCTGACCCCGTTTCGGGCAGGCAAGTCTCGTCTGCAGGCCCTGCTGATCCTGGGCCTGTTCTACGGCGTGGGTATTGTGCTGATCACACTGCTGACCTCTGTGTTTGATGACGGCACCCTGGCCCAGATGTCGCTGGGCAATGAGCCCATGACGCCTGAGCGCGCCGAAGAGCTGGTGCAGCAACCTGGCTTTCAGATCGCCCTGTGGGGTGGCTTTGCGCTGTACAACGTGCTGGCCATGCTGATGTGGCATGCCCCCGCCCTGGTGCACTGGCACGGCGTGTCGCCCGTCAAGGCGATCTTTTTCAGCGTGATTGCCTGTGTGCGCAACTTCCGCGCTTTCTTCATGTATGCCCTGGGCTGGCTGGGCCTGGCACTGGCAGCAGGCCTGGTCCTGTCGCTGATCACCCTGGTTCTTTCAGTACTGCTGGGCGCAGGCACGGCCCTGGCCACCAGCATCCTGACCGTCATGCTCGGCATGGGGCTGGTCACCATGTTTCTGACTTCGGCGGTCTTTACATTCCGCGACTGCTTCTCGCCCCCAGACCACGAGCGCACGCTGCATGTCGATGATGTGACGTACGACTACAAGTAAGCCGCACGCATGCCACCACATAAAAAAGGGACGCTGACAGCGTCCCTTTTTTATGCCTGCAGCGCGCTTGCGCGGCTCAGTCCACGATGGTCAGCTTGGCAATCGCCAGCGCCAGCCATTTGGTGCCGTGACGTGGGAAGTTGATCTGCGCACGCGCATCGTCACCTGTGCCTTCGACGGACAGCACCTTCCCTTCACCAAACTTGGCGTGGAACACGGTGATGCCTTTGACAATGCCGTGGCCGGGCACCGTTTTTTGCACCGGCACTTCCGGGCTTTTGAAGACTTCAGGGCCCTTGGGCGTATAAGCACCAAATTGACCTCTAGGGCTTGATCCGTAAGCGCTACCAGCTCCACTTTTAGGTGCAAAACTACCAAAACCACCTTTGGCACTGATCCACTTGAGCGCACTTTCGGGCAGCTCATCGAGGAAACGGCTGGGCAGGTTGAACGTGGTGCGCCCGTGCAGCATGCGGCTTTGCGAGTGGCTCAGGTACAGACGCTTGCGCGCCCGGGTGATGGCCACGTACATCAGGCGGCGCTCTTCCTCCAGCCCGCCCCGGTCGCTCATGGCGTTTTCGTGGGGGAACAGGCCTTCTTCCAGGCCACCGATAAACACGCAGTCAAACTCCAGCCCCTTGCTGGCGTGCACCGTCATTAATTGCACCGCGTCTTGCCCGGCTTGGGCCTGGTTGTCGCCCGCTTCCAGCGCAGCGTGCACCAAGAAGGCTTGCAGGGGCGAGAGTGTTTCTCCGGTTTCAGCATCCGTACCTCCCACACCACCCAAAGGCAGGTCCAGCATGGGCAAGCTGCTATCAATGCCTTGGCTGACGGGGCTTTGCGTCAGCGGTGCACCGGTTTCATCAATGGGCAGCGCCACGGCGTCTTTGCCAAAGCCTTCCTGGGTGACAAAGCTCTCGGCCGCGTTGATCAACTCTTTCAAGTTTTCAATGCGGTCTTGGCCTTCTTTTTCGTTCACATAGTGGTCAATCAGGCCGCTGACTTCCAGCACGCGCTCAATGGTCTGGCGCAGGGTTTTGCCTTCGGTTTCTTCGCGCAGCACTTCCATCTTGGCCACAAAGCCTTGCAGCTTGGTGCCTGCGGCACCGCTGACCAGCGTGGCCGCATCGCTGAGCGAGCAGCCCGATGCGCGGGCGGCTTCCTGCAACGTTTCAATGCTGCGCGCGCCAATGCCGCGTGCGGGGAAGTTCACCACGCGCAGGAAGCTGGTTTCGTCGTGCGGGTTCTCAATCAAGCGCAGATAGGCCAGCGCGCTCTTCACTTCCGCGCGTTCAAAAAAGCGCATACCGCCATACACGCGGTACGGAATACCAGCGTTGAACAGCTTGCTTTCAATCACCCGGCTTTGCGCATTGCTGCGGTACAGCACGGCGATTTCCTGGCGGCTGTAGCCGTCGTTGCGCACCAGATCTTTGATCTCGCCGACCATCCAGCTGGCTTCATCCAGATCAGTAGGGGACTCCATCACCCGCACTGGTTCGCCCGCGCCCTGGTCGGTGCGCAGGTTCTTGCCCAACCGTTCGCTGTTGTGCTCAATCAGCGCATTGGCACTGTCCAGAATGTTGCCGTAGCTGCGGTAGTTTTGCTCCAGCTTGATTTGCTGCTGCACGCCAAACTCACGCACAAAATCGCTCATATTGCCCACGCGAGCGCCGCGAAAGGCATAGATGCTCTGGTCATCATCCCCCACCGCCAGCACGCTGGCTGTGCCTTGCAACTGGCCGCCCACCATCTCACCCGCCAATTGCTTGAGCCAGGCGTACTGCAGCTTGTTGGTGTCCTGAAACTCATCCACCAAGATGAAGCGAAAGCGCCGCTGGTAATGCTGGCGCAGGTGCACGTCGTCACGCAGCATCTCAAAGCTGCGCAGCATCAGCTCGCCAAAGTCCACCACGCCTTCGCGCTGGCATTGCTCTTCGTACAGCTGGTACAGCTCCACTTTCTTCTTGGTGTCGGGGTCTGCGGCCACCACGTCTTTGGGGCGCATGCCCTCTTCCTTGCAACCGGCAATGAACCAGCTCAGCTGCTTGGGCGGAAAGCGCTCATCGTCCACGTTGTACTGCTTGCACAAACGTTTGATGGCGGAGAGCTGGTCTTGCGTGTCCAGAATCTGGAACGTCGCAGGCAGTCCGGCAGCCACATGGTGGGCGCGCAGCAAGCGGTTGCACAGACCGTGGAAGGTGCCAATCCACATGCCGCGCACGTTGTAAGGCAGCATGGCCGACAGGCGGGTGTTCATCTCCTTGGCGGCCTTGTTGGTGAAGGTCACGGCCATGATGCCGCCGGGCGAAACTTGTCCGGTCTGCAGCAGCCACGCAATGCGCGTGGTCAGCACCCGCGTCTTGCCCGAGCCTGCTCCCGCCAGCACCAGCGCATGGCCTTGCGGCAGGGTTACGGCGGCGTGCTGCTCGTCATTGAGACCTTGCAGCAAGGGCGAGTTCTGGGAGGGCGATGTGCCAGCGTTGGCACCGTCAAGCAAGTCGATGGGGAACATAGCCCTCCATTGTAGGAAGTGCGGCACACCCATCGCTGGCGCCGGTGCATGCCGGTCACACCGTGGCGGTATATGCCTAGTCATATACCGTTCATTCAAAGTGGCGGTTACTACGGGTATGCCCTGACCTATAGAATCAATCACCGGGCCCAAGTTTTTGTGGTCCGGTTTTTTTTGGCCAAAATTTTCCAACGCCAAAAATCCGGGCACCAAGCCAAGCGCCTTTCTTTTGAAAAATTGAGGTGGGTGAGACTCCCACCATGACCTTTTTCTGGAGCTTGGAAAATCATGGAAATCTTCGACTACGACAACATCCTGCTGTTGCCCCGCAAGTGCCGCGTGGAAAGCCGCTCGGAATGTGACGCCAGCGTGGAGCTGGGTGGCCGCACCTTCCGCCTGCCTGTCGTGCCTGCCAACATGAAGACTGTGTTGGACGAGAAGATCTGCAAGTTTTTGGCGCAGCACGGCTACTTCTACGTGATGCACCGCTTTGACATCGACAACGTGGCCTTCACCAAGGCCATGCAGTCGCAAGGCCTGTTTGCCTCGATCTCGTTGGGCGTCAAACAAGGTGACTACGACACGGTCGACCGTTTCGTGGCCGAAGACATCTGCCCCGAATACATCACCATCGACATCGCCCATGGCCATGCCGACAGCGTGAAGAACATGATCCAGTACCTGAAGGCCAAGATCCCTGCGGCCTTTGTGATTGCCGGCAACGTGGCCACGCCCGAAGCCGTGATCGATCTGGAAGCTTGGGGCGCAGACGCCACCAAGGTGGGCGTGGGCCCCGGCAAGGTGTGCATCACCAAGCTCAAGACCGGCTTTGGCACGGGCGGCTGGCAGCTGTCGGCGCTGAAGTGGTGTGCCCGCGTGGCCACCAAGCCCATCATTGCCGATGGCGGTATTCGCAGCCACGGTGACATTGCCAAGAGCATCCGCTTTGGCGCCACCATGGTGATGATTGGCTCGCTGTTTGCCGGCCATGAAGAGTCGCCCGGCAAGACCGTGGAAGTGGACGGCGAGCTGTTCAAGGAATACTACGGCTCGGCTTCTGACTTCAACAAGGGCGAGTACAAGCACGTCGAAGGCAAGCGCATTCTGGAACCTGTGAAGGGCCCGCTGAAGAACACGCTGATCGAGATGGAGCAAGACGTGCAGTCCTCCATCAGCTATGCCGGTGGCACCAAGCTGATGGACATCCGCAAGGTGAACTACGTGATCCTGGGCGGCGACAACGCCGGTGAACACCTGTTGATGTAATCACCGTTCATCGCTATCAAAAAAGCTGCCTTGTGCAGCTTTTTTTTCGCCATGCCGCAACAAAATGTGTAGCACCGCTCGTCCTACACCACACAAAATCAATACTCATAACAATAGCAATTACTCACTTTTGCTTTTGATTGGAGTTTTGAAATGAAGAGAAAACTGTTGGCCACGCTACCGCTCATCGCCCTGGGCAGCACTGCTTTTGCACAATCCTCGGTCACGCTGTTTGGTACCGTTGACGAAGCGGTGACCTACATCCGCGGCGATAACAACTGGTCCGGCTTGCAGTCGGGCGGCAATATGGACAGCCATCTTGGCTTTCGCGGCACGGAAGACCTGGGCGGCGGCTTGAAAGCCCAGTTCTGGCTGGAGTCAGGCATCTTGACCGACCAAGGTACCGGCGACTCCGGCGGTGGCCTGGACTTCAAGCGCCGCGCGACCGTCGGCCTGCTGGGGAATTTCGGTGAAATCCGCCTGGGCCGTGACGAAAGCGCCGCCTACCGCAGCATGAAACGCTTTGACGTCTTCAACAACGCCGGCATTGGCGGCACCCGCATGTGGGCTGACGGCTTTAACAGCACTGCACCTTTCTATGACGCCAAGCGCAAAGACAATGCTGTGGCCTACTACTCGCCCAACTGGGGCGGCTTTAACGTGGGCGTGAATTACGCCTTCGGTGAAAAGTCCACCGAAACCTGGAAAAACGGCTCCTACTGGGGATTGGCCCTGGGCTACGACAACGGCCCCTGGAGCGCGGCCTTGACTGCAGAGCAGCAAAACGACATCAACGTGCCGCTGGGCGTGCCTGCTGTCGACACCAACTTCAAGGAGCGAGCCTACTCAGCCGGTCTGGGCTATGACTTTGGCCGCATGAAAGTCTCGGGGGCCTATCGCCAAAACCGTTTGCAAAGCGACACCACGGGCTCTTTGAAGGGCAACACCTACATGCTGGGCCTGGCAGCCCCCGTGGGTGCAGCAGGCGTGGTCAAGGCCTCGTACAACCGCTATGAACGCGAAGTGCTGGCCGGTGGTGACAAGCTCAAGGCCGACCAGATTTCCCTGGGCTATGAGCACAACCTTTCCAAGCGCACCGCGCTGTACGGCACCTACTCTTACCTGAAGAACAAGGACAACGGCGGCGCCAACCTGGGTCTGTCCATGAACGGCGTCCCCACGGACGAAGACGGCAAACAACACGGTGTGCAAATCGGCGTGCGTCATACCTTCTAAGCCGCATCGGCCAAAACAGAGAAACCTGTTATGAAAGGAGCCTTTTGAGGCTCCTTTTTTCATGCATAAAGTCTGGCTCCCAGGGACTAATACAAGCAGACCAGCGTTTTTTCCTGCGTTTGCGATCTATGGCCGGCCCCTAGCAATCACCATCCAATCAACCTGTAAGGCTTGATCAGAAAGCGATTACAGCTATAAAAAAACAAAAGGAGCCAAAGGCTCCTTTTGTGCTTTTAGCGGTGCTGCTGCAACGTCTTTACAGCTTGCCCACCATCTCAGGCACAGCAGCGAACAGATCGGCTTCCAGGCCGTAATCGGCCACCGAGAAGATCGGGGCTTCAGGGTCCTTGTTGATCGCAACGATCACCTTGGAGTCTTTCATACCAGCCAAGTGCTGGATTGCACCAGAGATACCCGCTGCGATGTACAGCTGAGGTGCTACGATCTTGCCAGTTTGACCCACTTGCAAGTCGTTCGGTGCATAGCCTGCATCGACAGCTGCGCGGGATGCACCAATGGCTGCACCGAGCTTGTCTGCCAGGGGGGTCATCACTTCGTTGAACTTCTCTGCAGAGCCCAATGCACGGCCACCGGAGACGATGATCTTGGCAGCAGTCAGCTCGGGGCGGTCGTTCTTGGTCACTTCACGGCCCACGAAGGCGCTCTTGCCGGAGTCGGCCACAGCAGCCACGGTTTCCACCGCCGCAGAGCCACCGGTGGCAGCAGCGGCGTCAAAGCCTGTGGAGCGCACGGTGATGACCTTGGTGGCGTCGCTCGATTGCACGGTGGCAATGGCGTTACCGGCGTAGATGGGGCGCTCGAACGTGTCAGCCGACACCACGGCGGTGATGTCGCTGATTTGGGCCACGTCCAGCTTGGCGGCCACGCGAGGGGCGGCGTTCTTGCCGGAAGCGGTGGCAGGGAACAGGATGTGGCTGTAGTTACCAGCAATGGCCAGCACCTGGCCGGCCACGTTCTCAGCCAGGCCATCCTTGAGGGAAGCGCCGTCGGCGTGGATCACTTTGGACACGCCAGCGATCTGGGCTGCAGCGGCAGCAGCGGCGGCGGCGTTCTCACCAGCGACCAGCACGTGCACATCACCACCGCAAGCCTTGGCAGCGGTCACGGTGTTCAGGGTTGCGCCCTTGATGGAGGCGTTGTCGTGTTCAGCAATAACGAGTACGGACATGATTCTTCTCTCCTAGACGCTTAGATGACCTTGGCTTCGTTCTTCAGTTTGTCCACCAAAGTGGCAACGTCGGGCACCTTCACGCCAGCACCGCGCTTGGCGGGCTCAGCGACCTTCAAGGTCTTGATGCGGGGAGCCACATCCACGCCCAAGTCTTCCGGCTTGACGATGTCCAGCTGCTTTTTCTTGGCCTTCATGATGTTGGGCAAGGTGACGTAGCGGGGCTCGTTCAGGCGCAGGTCGGTGGTGATGATCGCAGGAGTGCTCAGGCTGAGGGTTTCCAGGCCGCCGTCGACTTCGCGGGTCACATTGACCTTGTCGCCAGCGACTTCGACCTTGGAGGCGAAGGTGGCCTGGGGCAGATCGGCCAGCGCAGCCAGCATCTGACCTGTCTGGTTGTTGTCACCATCAATGGCTTGCTTGCCCAGAATCACCAGGCCAGGCTGCTCTTTAGTCACCAGAGCGTTGAGCAGCTTGGCAATGGCCAGGGGCTGCAGATCGGCATCGGTTTCCACCAGGATGGCACGGTCAGCGCCAATGGCCATCGCGGTGCGCAGGGTTTCCTGGCACTGGGTCACGCCGCAAGACACAGCGATCACCTCCGTGACCACGCCTTTTTCCTTCAAGCGCACGGCTTCTTCAACGGCGATTTCGTCAAAGGGGTTCATGCTCATCTTGACGTTGGCGATGTCCACACCCGTGCCATCGGACTTCACGCGGACTTTGACGTTGTAGTCCACCACGCGCTTGACTGGAACCAATACCTTCATGGCTTTGTTCTTTCAGAGATTGTTGATTAAAACGTTCGCTAGCGCTTATACAACAAGCGCTAGCAGCTATGAATTCAGTAATTCAGAATTGTGACTTAGCCAATATGGAAGTGCGCGGAGCAAAACTCATTACTCAGCGACCATCCCCTTCTCCTTCACCACCTTGCTCCATTTGGCATAGTCTGTTTCCAAACTCTTTTTCAGCTCAACCGCAGGGATGAAGTTGGCAATGGCTCCCGCGCCCAAGATACGCTCTTGCACATCGGGTTTGGCCAAAATTTCTTTCAGTTCTTTATTCAAGCGCTGTACGACCGCAGGATCCATTTCCTTAGGCCCCAACAGTGCGCCCAACGACACGGCGGCAAAACCGTCAATGCCTTGCTCGGCAATGGTTTTGACCTCCGGCACCACCGACACTCGCTCGGGCGAACCTACGGCCACCGCCACCAATTTCCCAGACTTGATGTGCGGCAGTGCTGCTACCAAATCGGCGTACATGATCGGTACTTGCCCGCCAATGGTGTCAGTGATTGCCGGCACGCCGCCCTTGTAGGCTACGTGCTGCATGTCGAATTTGCCCAAATCTTTCAACAGCTCCATGCTCATATGGCCAAAGCTACCAGCGCCACTGGTGGTGTAGTTCAGTGGATCTTTTTGCGCACGCGCCTTCTCAATCAGTTGAGGCAAGGTATGCACACCGGGGAGCTTGGAAGGATTGACCACCATCACGATGGGCAGGTCATAGATCATGGAAATCGGTGTGAAATCCTTGGTCACATCGTAGCCAGCACCTTTGTAAAACAAAGGTGCAAACAATGTGGGCGTGGCCAGCGTCATCAAGGTGTATCCATCCGGTGCTGCACGCTTGACCTGCGTTGCAGCGATGGAGCCTGATGCACCTGCACGATTTTCCACAATCACGGGCTGCTTAAGTCGGTCCGACAACTCTTTACCCACAATGCGCGAGACCACATCGGTAGGGCCTCCGGCAGGGAACGGCACGACCAACGTAATTGGTTTACTAGGCCATGCTGTTTGCGCCCATGCGGTGCTGGCCAAAACAGTTGAAGCGGCGGCCAAGAGTACACGGCGGGTCATACGGAAGTTGTTCATTTTGTCTCTCATCTCTTGTGAATTTGTAGTTAATCGACCTTGGCTTCTGCTACTTCAATCAGCTGCTTCCACACAGGTGCGGCTTGGGCATAGGTCTTGGCAAATGCATCTGGACTGCTAAATACAGGCAGGAAACCTGCACCATCAATCCGTTCTTTGACTTTGGCGTCTTGGGCTGCCTGTTGAATCGCAGCAGACAGTGCATCCACCACGTCTTTGGGCGTGCCTATCGGTAAAGCCATACCGACAAAACCAGCGATGGCATAGGCATCATCGGTCACGCCCTGCTCAAAAATTGTGGGTACATTCGGCAAGACGGTCATACGCTCTTTACCGGTCACGCCAATGGCTTTCAAACGGCCACTATCAATAAAAGGTTTGGTGTTTTGTGCGCTGGAGAAGCACAGCTGCAGTTGCCCGCCAATGAGTTCTTGAATCATGGGCGCTTCACCGCGGTAAGCCACATGGCTCATATCTGCATCCATGCTCTTGCTCATGTATGCACCACCTAAGTGTGCATAGGAACCTACGCCCCAGCTACCGTACGAAACCTTGCTCTTGTTCTTTTTCACCCACGCCAACAGCTCTTGCATATTCTTGGCGGGCACGGAAGGGTGCACGACCAAAGTCACTGGGGCTGAAGCCAGCTCCGACAGCATCAACAAGTCCTTTTGGGGGTTGTAGGCCATCTTGGTGTAGAGGTACTGATTAATCAGTAACGACGTGCTCAGCGACAGCACCACGTTATAGCCATCAGGCACTGCTTTTGCGACTTGGTCTGTGCCTAGCATGCCAGCAGCACCCGCTTTGTTTTCCACAATGATGGGTTGGCCCAACTGCTTAGACATTGCCTCCGCCAGCACGCGCGCGACGATGTCCGTCGCGCCACCCGGGTTGAATGGCACGATGAAACGAATGGGCTTGTTTGGATAGTTGGCCTTGGCCCAAGCAGGCAAGCCGATCAGGCTACTACCTACTGCCGCAGCAGCCGCGGCCATGATGTGACGACGCGTTGTTTGAGTGCTATCCATGTTGTTGTCTCCCTGAAATAACGGGTTGGATGTAAAAAAATCCGCAACTCACCTCCTGCATGAACCCCTCTTTGGGGGCTTGCTGCACAAAAGGCTGCGCTGCTCAATCAAGTCTGTTGTTCTGGCAACGTGAGTACGCCTTTATCTTTCAATGCTTGCAGTTGCTCGTCACTCATAGACAGCAACTCTTGCAGCACCTCGCGGGTTGCCGCACCCAATGTGGGTGGTGTGTGACGAATGGGTAGGCGCTGACCATCCATGCGGTATGGCGGTGCAAACACCCATGTCTGCCCTGCCACAGGGTGTGGCATCTGCTGGAAGATGCCTGTTTGCTGCGTGCGCTCACTGGTCAACGCCTCGTGCAAGCCCGCCACCTCCCCGCAGGGAATATCACAGGCCTGCATGCGTTCGAGCAGTTGTTTCCGCGGGTGGATCGCAATGACTTGTTTGAGCAGCGGCAAGATCTCATGCCGATTTTTTGCACGCTCCACATTGGTTGCGTAACGTGGATCTTCAAACAAATCTGGGCGCTCAATCACCTTCCGGCAAAACGCCTCGTACTGACGGTTATTCCCCACACCAATGATCAAGGGGCCGTCGACTGCATCGAACAAACCATAGGGAACGATCGACGGATGTGCATTGCCATAGCGCTGTGTATCGTGCCCCAACAGCATGGCATCCAGCGCGTAGTAGCCATTGATGGTGACTCCACAGTCGTACAGCGCCAATTCAATTTGACGACCACGGCCATTACGGCTTTTGCGGTACAGCGCTGCCAGCACAGCTTGTGCGGCGTACATGCCGGTCATCAAATCGACCACGGCCACACCAAATTTCAAAGGAGGGGTACCCTGTTCGCCATTGATGGCCATCAGGCCTGCTTCAGCCTGGATCACCAGATCGTAACCCGGGCGTTTGGCTTCCGGGGTATCACTGTTGTAGCCGGCCACGCTGCAGTAGATCAGGTCAGGCTTGATGGACCGGAGCTTTTCGTAACCCAGGCCCAGCTTGTCAGCGCCACCGTGTTTGAAGTTGTGAATCACCACGTCAAACTGCGGCAACAAGTCATAAATGATTTGCACGCCTTCGGCGCTTTGCAAATCCAGCGTGACCGAACGCTTGTTGCGGTTCATGCTGTTGTAGTAGGTGGTCTCGGTCTTGCCGATGCGCATGCCCCAGTCACGGGTATCGTCACCACGGCCCGGGTGTTCGACCTTGACCACATCGGCACCAAAATCGGCCAGTACCTGCCCACACAAGGGACCTGCAAACACGCGTGACAAATCCAGTACGCGCACACCTTCCAGCGGGAAATCCTGGCCTTCTGGCAATGTGGATATCGTCATTTTTTGTCTCCTTGAGCCTTGTTGTTGATTCGCAGCTGCGTTTATTGCGCGCTGCGAAATTGCGAGCTGCGCTTTTCCAGAAATGCACCAATGCCTTCACGCGCTTCTTCGCTCTCTTGTGAGCGCACCATGTATTGGGCTTCCAGCTCCAGCTGCGCGTCCAAGGTGTTGCGCGGCGCTTGGCGACACAAGTCTTTGATACGGGCCATGGCCAGCTCCGGGCCTTGTGCAATCCGCTGCGCCAACACCAAAGCTTGTTCCAGCGCCTGTCCAGCATCAGTCAGGCGGTTCACCACACCCAGCTGGTGCATGCGTTCACCGCTAATGCGCTCACCCGTCAGGCATAACTCGGTCAATACCTGGCGGGAGACGTATTCGGCCAAGAAGGCCGTGGCTCCTCCATCGGGCGTCAAGCCTACCTTCACATAAGCAACCGAGAACACACTGTTCTTGGCAGCCACCAGCATGTCGCACGCCAATGCCAGCGACAGACCGGCACCCGCCGCTGCGCCCTCTACGGCAGCAATCACTGGTTTTGGGCAATCGCGCACAGCACGGATCAGGTCATGCAACCCTTCGAGCTTGGCGCGGCGCTCTGACTCCGGCAGTTCACGGCGCTTGGCCAGCTGACGCAAATCACCACCCGCACAAAAGTGACCGCCCTCACCCGTCAGGACAATGGCCCCTACGCTGGGGTCAGCCGCTGCCTGCTGCAAGGCAGCCGTGACTGCGGCATAGAACGCAGGCGACAGGGCATTGCGTGCCGCCACGTTGTTGTTGGAGAGGATGAGCAACGCACCTTCACGGCGCATCAACAGGGGTTCACTCACGGCAGATCTCCTTCATTGTTCTCATGGTTCAGGTGCAGCCCACCGCCCAGCAGATGCCAAGCAAGGGCTGCCACGCAGCGATGTTCCGTCCCCTTGCACCAGGGCCAGCACAACGCTGCACACTGATTTAGCCGTTGTGACCCAGCGCAACAAAGCGCGCCAGGTGGTGGTCTTCATCGCCAAACTGGTGGTCGATCATCACCAGGCGCTTGGCGTAGTGCGCCAGTGGCAATTCCCAAGTCATGCCGATACCGCCGTGCAGCTGAATGCTTTCTTCGGCCACCAAAGTGCCCACATAGCCCACGGTGTACTTCGCCGCAGACAGTGCTTTTTGCTGTGCCGCGCCTTCGGCGTTGTCGATCGCATCGGCGGCGTTGATGACTGCAGAGCGGGCTTGCTCGATTTCCAGCAGCACATCGGCCATGCGGTGCTGCAGCGCCTGGAACGTACCAATCGCCACACCAAACTGCTTGCGCGTTTGCAGGTATTCCAGCGTGTGCTGCTTGGCCACATCCATGGCACCCACCGATTCGGCGGACAGCGCCAGCAGGGCATAGCCGCTGATACGCTCCAGCACAGCATGGCCCTTGGCTTCTGCACCCAGCAGCGCATCGCCAGGCAACTGCACGTTGTTCAACGTCAGCTCCGCCACGCGGCCGCCTTCAAAGCGCTGCAGGCTACGCTTGGTGATGCCGGCGGCATTGCCGTCCACCAAGAACAGGCTGATGCCGTCCTGGTCGTACTGGTTGCCCGACGTACGCGCCGAGATCAACAGCAAATCGGCCTTGGCACCAAATGCCACCACGCCCTTAGCGCCGTTCAGCGTCCAGCCCGTGGCCGATTTGGTGGCCGTGGTCTTGACGTTATTCAGCTCATAGTGGCTGCCCGGTTCATCGTGCGCCAAGGCAGCAATCACGCCGCCCGCCACGATGTCTTCCAGCTTGGCTTTTTGCGATTCAGTACCTGCTGCGATCAGGGCCTGGCCCACCACCAGTGCACCCAGCAAAGGCTCAGCCACCAAGCCACGGCCCAGCGCCTCAAACACCACGCTGATGTCAAAGCCTGCGCCGCCAAATCCGCCGTCTTCTTCTTTGAACAGCGCGCCAATGGCGCCCAGCTCGGCAAACTGGGCATACAGCTCGGCGCTGTGCCCTTCTTCGCCATAAGCGATGTGGTTGCGGTGCTCGATACCGTATTGCTCAGACACAAAGCGGTTCAAGGTGTCCGCCAGCATACGGCGGTCTTCGGTGTGTTCGAAGTTCATGGTCTTGTTCCTTCTTTGCTCTGCTTACAAACCGAGGATCATCTTGGAGATGATGTTCTTTTGAATTTCGTTGGAGCCGCCAAAAATCGACAGCTTGCGATAGTTGAAATAAGCCGCTGCGGCCGAGAACGCTTCGTCGGGGCCGACCGTCGGCTCAGTGTTCTGGCCATGCATGGCCGCCTCTTCAAACGGCAGGGCATAGGGGCCCATGGCACGGCGAATCAGCGACAGAATTTCTTGGCGAATCTCGGTGCCCTTGATCTTGAGCATGGAGCTTTCCGCACCGGGCACGCCGCCCCCCGCCACCGCAGCGATCACGCGCAGGTTGGTGGTCTTCATGTTTTCCAGATCGATTTCGACCTTGGCCATGCGTGCGGCAAACAGCGGGTCTTGCGACAGGGGCTTACCCTTGTACATGGCGCGGCTGGCAGCCACTTTGAGCTTTTCCAGCGCAGCCACCGAGAAGCCCACGCCCGCAATGTTGGTGCGCTCATAGGTCAGCAGGAACTTGGCGTACGTCCAGCCTTTGTTCTCTTCGCCAACCAGGTTTTCCACCGACACCTTCACATCGGTGAAGAACACTTCGTTGACTTCGTGCTCCCCATCGAGGGTGATGATGGGGCGCACTTCCACGCCGGGAGTGTTCATGTCCACCAGCAAGAAGCTGATACCGGCCTGCGCCTTGACGTCCTTGTTGGTGCGCACCAGACAGAAAATCATGTTGGCGTGCTGACCCAGCGTCGTCCAGGTCTTTTGACCGTTGACGATGTAGTGGTCGCCATCGCGCACCGCCGTGGTCTTCACAGAAGCCAGGTCCGAGCCCGAACCGGGCTCCGAATAACCCTGGCACCACCAGTCGGCACCGTTCAAGATGCGTGGCAGCCAGTAGTTCTTTTGCTGCTCATTGCCGTACTTGATGAGCACGGGGCCTAACATGTTCACGCCAAACGGCACCAGACGCGGCGCACCGGCCAGCGCACATTCGTTTTCGAAGATGAACTTCTCAACAGCGCCCCAACCTGGACCACCGTATTGCTCGGGCCAGTGGTTGGCCAGCCAGCCACGGCTGTTGAGCACGTCGTGCCAGCCTTGCAGGTCGGTCTTGTTCAGAATTTGGCCGCCGCGCACTTTGGCGGCCAGCTCGGGCTTCAGATTGGCCTGCAAAAAGGCCTGCACTTCCGCACGGAAAGCTTGTTCTTGGGGAGTGAATTGAAGATCCATCTCGATACCTCGGAAAAACTAGATCAGAAAATTTCGAAGAGACCCGCCGCGCCCATGCCACCGGCGATGCACATGGAGACCACGCCGTACTTGACACGTTGGCCCTGTGCCTTGCGGCGCTGGCCTTCCAGCAGGATGTGACCGGCCAGACGCGCACCGGTCATGCCAAAGGGGTGACCGATGGAAATGGCACCGCCGTTGACGTTCAGGCGCTCCAGCGGAATGCCCAGCTGGCGCTGGCAGTACAGCGCTTGGGAGGCAAACGCTTCGTTCAGCTCCCACAGGTCAATGTCATCCACCGAGAGGCCGTGGCGCTTGAGCAACTTGGGCACGGCAAACACAGGACCAATACCCATCTCATCAGGCTCGCAACCGGCCACAGCAAAACCGCGGAAAGCACCCAGTGGCTGCAGGCCCAGGCGCTCGGCCAGCTTGGCTTCCATCACCACGCAGGCGCTGGAGCCATCCGACAGTTGCGAGGCATTACCCGCCGTCACAAAGTTGTCCGCGCCCTTCACGGGCTCCAGCTTGGCCAGACCTTCCAGCGTGGTGCTGGCGCGGTTGCAGTTGTCTTGGGTGGCGACGACGTCGCGGTAGGTGACTTCGCCGGTTTCCTTGTTCTTTTCCGCCATGCGGGTGGCGCAAGGAATGATTTCGTTGTCAAACACGCCCGCAGCTTGCGCGGCGGCGGTCAGTTGCTGGCTGCGCAGCGAGAACGCATCCTGGTCTTCACGGCTGATGCTGTAGCGCTTGGCCACCACATCGGCCGTGTCGATCATGGCCATGAACAAGTCGGGCTTGTTGGCGACCAACCAGGGGTCCATGTCCGTGGGCAAGTTGTTGCCCGCGCGGATGCCGGAAATGGTTTCCACACCACCGGCCAGCATCACGTCCACACCTTCTGCCACCACGCGGCCCGCAGCAATCGCGATCGACTGCAGACCCGAGGCGCAATAGCGCGTGATGGTGGTACCGGCAATGCTCAATGGCAGCTCGGCACGGATCACGGTCTGGCGACCCAGATTGCGGCCCTGGAAACCATCGGGGTTGCCGCAACCGAGGATCAGATCCTCAATCATTTCGGGGTCCACGCCCGAGCGCTCTACCGCCGCTTTGACCGAGAAAGCGGCCAACTGCGCCGCCGGCGTGACGTTGAATTCGCCACGGTGCGATTTGGCCAGCGGGGTGCGGGCGGTGGAAACGATGACGGCTTCGCGCATGCTCATGGTGTTTGTCTCGGTAAATGTTTTTGATAGCTGCTAGCGCTGGCTATGCCTTTGATTCACAGTCTTTTCTATTTGAAAGCTATGCAAATCAAGCACTGGCAGCTTCTTTATTTGATGCAGCACCGTGAGGTACTGCACGCAGCGCACCCCAGGTGCGCTGCGGTTTCACGCTAAAACTGTGAATCAGGCCTTGTTCAAGGTATCGAAGTTCTTGCCTTCAGCCACCAGCTTTTCCAGCAAGGCTGCGGGCTTCCAGAACAGCGGGTCTTCCTGCTCAAACTCTTTGATATCGGCCAGCACCTTGTCCAGGCCCTGCATGTCCGCCCACTTCATGGGGCCGCCACGGAAACGGGGGAAGCCGTAGCCGGAGATAAAGGTCACGTCCACATCCAGTGGGCGCAGGGCAATGCCCTCTTCCACGACCTTGGCGCCTTCGTTGACCATGCTGGCCATGTAGCGGCGGATGATTTCTTCGGGGGTGAACTTGCGCACCGTCACGCCCTTTTTAGCGCGCTCGGCATCGACAATCGCCAGCACTTCGGGGTCAGGCTGACCGACACGCGCACCTTGCGGGTACAGGTAGAAACCGCGCTGGGTCTTTTGGCCAAACCAGCCGTTTTCACAGATGCGATCTGCCACTTCCACATAGCGCGCTGCAGGGTTGCGTGTGGCAGCGCGGCGCTTGCGGGTGGCCCAACCAATGTCGCCACCAGCCAAGTCGGTGACTTGGAAGGGGCCCATGGGGTAGCCAAAACCGCGCACGGCTTCGTCAATTTCATAGGGCGATGCGCCGTCTTCCATGATGTAGTCGGCCGCCTGCTTGTACACCGCCAAGATACGGTTGCCGATGAAGCCATCGCACACACCAGCGCGCACCGGCACTTTTTTCAGCTTCTTGGCCAATTCGAAGGCTGTGGCCACCACGTCGGCGCTCACCTTGGCGGGCACCACGATTTCCAGCAGCTTCATGATGTTGGCGGGGCTGAAGAAGTGCAGGCCAATCACGTCTTGCGGGCGTGCGGTGGCATTGGCAATCGCGTCAATGTCCAGGTAGGACGTGTTGGTGGCCAGCACGGCGCAGCGCTTGCACACACGGTCCAGTTCCTTGAACACCGCTTTTTTGACTTCCAGGTCTTCAAACACGGCTTCGATCACCAGGTCGACCTCCTTCAGGTCGTCGTAGCTGGTCGAAGGGGTGTAGCGCGCCATGATGGCGGCCTTGCCTTCTTCGGTCATGCGGCCCTTGGCGATCAGGCCGTTGTAGACCTTTTCCACATTGGCCTGGCCACGGGCGATGGATTCGGCATCGCGCTCGACCATGATCACGGGGTAGCCAGCATCCAGGGCAGCCACGGTGATGCCCGCACCCATGGTGCCGCCACCAATGATGGCCAGCGTGCGGAAGTCGCGCGGTGCTGCAGCCTTGGCTTCGGGAATCTTGGCGGTTTCACGCTCAGCAAAGAACGCATGGATCAGGCCCTGGCGCTGGGGGCTTTCCAGGCACTGCAGGAACAACGCACGCTCGGTGGCCAGACCTTCTTCGAACGACTGGGTCACTGCAGCCTTGGCGCACTCAATGATCTTCAGCGGAGAGAACAGGCCTCGCGCCTTTTTGGCGGTGTCGATGGCCAGCGCTTCCAGGTCCGCCAACGCGGTGACCTTGTCAGTGATCTCAATGTCACGGGTGCGGCGCACGGCCGTGCCAGCGGCCAGCAATTCACGGGTGTAGGCCAAACCAGCGGCAGCGACATCATCGCCTTCCACCAGCTTGTCTACCAACCCGGCGGCAGCAGCGGCCTTGGCGCTCAGGTGCTTGCCGCTGAGCATCAGCTCGGTGGCAGCCTTCACACCCATCACGCGCGGTGCGCGCTGGGTGCCACCGGCGCCGGGCAGCAAGCCCAGGTTCACTTCGGGCAGACCCAGCAATGCCTTGGGCAGCGCCAGGCGGTAGTGGGCCGACAAAGCGATTTCCAAGCCACCGCCCAGTGCGGAGCCGTGAACGGCGGCCACCACCAGCTTGTTGCTGGCTTCGATGGCGTTGCACACCTCGGGCAACGAAGGCGCCACGGCAGGCTTGCCGAACTCACGGATGTCCGCGCCAGCGATAAAGGCCTTGCCTTCACCCACGATCAGCAGGGCCTTGACGGCCGCATCTGCCGCCGCCTGCTCAACCGCTGCCAGTAAACCAGCGCGTACCGCCTGGCCCAATGCGTTGACTGGCGGGTTGTTGATGCTGACCACCAAAACCTCACCATCAAGGCGAGTCTGTACGACGGAAGTGCTGCTTGCGGAACTCATGGCGCGTATCTCCGGATGTTCTTGGATAGGAAAAGCCGTTTTTACTACGACAATGCTTCTTTACAATTCCTCAAAAAATTGACAGACCGTCAAATAACTTTGAACAATACCAAGGGAAAACCCTCGATGGACCTGCAATCACTCACCCTGCTGGTGGAGATCATCGACAGCGGCAACCTCAGCCAGGCGGCCCGCAAACTGAAGATGACACGTGCCAATGTCAGCTACCACCTGGGGCAACTGGAAAAGTCTGTGGGCGTGCAACTGGTCAAGCGCACCACGCGCCGGGTGGAGCCCACCGAGGTGGGGCTTCGCCTGTACGAACACGGGCGCAACATCCACAACGAAATCCTGGCCGCACGCGAAACCATCACCAGCCTGGGGCAAGAGCTGCGCGGTCGCGTAGGCATCAGCGTTCCCAGTGGCTACGGGCAGATCGTGGTGAGCGACTGGCTGATCGAATTCAAACGGCTGTACCCAGGCATCGTGCTGGACGTGCTGTTTGAAAACCGTGCCGACAATCTGCGCGATGAGGTGGACATTGCCATTCGCGTGATGCAGGAGCCCCCGCTGTCCGTAGTGGCACGCAGCCTGGGCGATGTGCGCTATGTGGCCTGCGCCTCCGCCACATACGCTCAGCAGCACGGTCTGCCCCAAACACTGATGGAGCTGCACGGCAGCCCGCTGATTACCGCAGGCGTCATGGGCCGCCAGCTGCGTCTGGCGGCTTACCAGGGCCTGGAGCGCCAGGAAGTAACGCTGGAGCCGACCATCATCTCCGAGCACTTCCCCTTTCTGCGCCAGGGCATTCTGGCCAGCCTGGGTGTGGGCCTGGTGCCCGACTACGTGGTGCAGGACAAGGTGGCCAGCGGGGAGGTGCTGACCACTTTGCAGGACTACCGCCTGAGCATTTTCGGCACGCACATGTATTTGCTCTACCTGCCCAATCGCCACCAGACCCGGGCCGTGCGCACCTGCATTGATTTTTTGCTCGCCAAAGCGCGCGGCGATGCGCTGGCTGCCCCAGCCATGGCACCGGCATAAAAAAGCCCGCTGTCGCGGGCTGAATGTGCGCATGCCGAGCACCACAGGCTCTGCACAGTGGGCGTAACCACGGCCACGCCCTTTCCCGTGCCACCCGTCAAGGGCGACGGCGCTCGTCCTCACGATCCCGCTGCTGCGGTGGCGGTGGGCGGCGCTGTCCGCCATCTGCGCGCTGCGGCGGCTGCGGACGGGCTTGATCCCGGTCTGGCCGGTCAGGGCGCGCCTGCTGCGGAGGACGTGGCTGATCCGGACGCATCTGGGGTGGACGCTGCCCACCATCCGGGCGCATTCCGGGGGGCTGTGGCCGGGGATCCGGACGTGCCATGGGTGGGCGATCGGGCCGGTTCTCTGGGGGCCGAACCATGGGCCTGTCCGGCCGGGGCATGGGCATCATCTGGGGCGGCCGAGGGGGCTGCACCATCGGCCGTGGCGGTGGTGGTGCGGGGCGATAGCCCGGTTGCGCCCAGCGGCCAGGGCGCCAGTCATAGCGGCCACCCGGCCAGAACCAGTCGCCCCCCACCCACACGTGATAGGGCGAAGGTGCCACCGTGCGGTACTCCACCCGCGGCGCCGGTGGATAGCCATAGTTGGTATACACCGTGGTGCTGGTGTAGCCGTAATCGGCATAACCATCATCCATGGGTGCCACCACACAGCCGCTCAGCGCGGAAGCGCCACCCACAGCAACGACAGCCGCCCAGATACGGGGGCTGATGCGATGTTGAAAATTAGACACAGTGAATGGCATTGCAACTCCTTTGAGGGGCCATGCTTCCAGAAACGAAGAACCCCGGCCAAATGTTGACCGGGGTTCTGATCTTGGCGGTAAAGCAAGGGTAAAGAAGCTGCGCAAGTTGTGACAAAGTAGGCCGCCACCTACTGCGCCACCGCGCAGCGCTTACTGCTGGCCGTTTTGCAGCGCAGCAATACGCTCTTCGATGGGGGGGTGGCTGGAGAACAGCTTGCCAATGCCACCCGTGATACCCATGGCTTGCATGCTCTTGGGCAGCTCGCCCGGCACCATGCCGCCCAAGCGGGCCAGCGCATTCACCATGGGTTGCTTGCGGCCCATGAGCTGGGCAGCACCTGCATCGGCGCGGAACTCGCGCTGGCGCGAGAACCAGGCCACGATGATGGCCGCCACAAAGCCCAGCAAGATATCCATCACGATGGTGGTCACGTAGTAGCCAATGCCTGGGCCGGAGTTCTCCGAATCACCCTTGCGCAAAAAGCTGTCCACGGCGTAACCCACGATGCGCGAGAGGAAGATCACAAAGGTGTTCATGACGCCTTGGATCAGCGTCATGGTAACCATGTCGCCATTGGCAATGTGGGCCACCTCGTGGCCGATTACGGCCTCCACCTCTTCCCGGGTCATGCCCTGTAGCAAACCGGTGGACACCGCCACCAGCGCGCTGTTCTTGAAGGCGCCTGTTGCGAATGCATTGGGCTCACCCTCGTAGATACCCACTTCAGGCATGCCAATGCCGGCCTTGTCGGCAAACTTGCGCACGGTGTCCACAATCCATGCTTCATCGGCATTGCGGGGTTGTTCAATCACGTGCACGCCCGACGACCACTTGGCCACCGGCTTGGAGATCAGCAGCGAAATGATGGCGCCGCCAAAGCCCATGATGAAGGCAAAGCCCAGCAGCGAGCCCATGCTCAGGCCATTGGGGCCAATAAAGCGATTGAGACCCAGCAAGCTGGCCGTGATACCCAACACCACCACCACGGCAATGTTGGTCAATAAAAACAGAGCAATACGTTTCATTCTTGGATTTCTCCACAGTGGGGAAAAAACAGGTTCATGGCCTCAGCTTGCAAGATGAGGGCCAAGCCTGCGGATTCAAGCGCTGTCACCTGCCACACCCCGGCTGTTATTCATTCAAGTTGTATCGGGGTGCGCGCTACTAATACGGCTGCCATCATAGATGGCAATGCTGCCTTGGAGCAGCTGCCGCTGCAGGAAGTTCCCAGGCTCGCGGGGGCTGCGGCCTAGGTCGCCCCGCACGAGGGATCGCGCACAGACACGCGCGGCGTGCCTTCATCGCGCAACTCAAACGCCTGGGTTGCGGCCAGCAGCTTGGTCAACGTGGCATAGCCATAGTTGCGCGCATCAAAAGACAGCTTGTTGCCAATGTGCGTTCCAACCGCCGCCACGCGCGCCCAGCCGGTTTCGTCCTGCGTGGCTTTGACTGCATCACACAGCATGGACAGCAGTGGCTTGTCCTCACGCAACATATGCGTGGGCACACGCAAGCTGAAGACCGAAGGCGCAGCCGTTCCTGTTCCACCGGGCACCTTGCCATTGGCCACAGAGGTATGGGGCGCTGACGGCTGCGGCAATGCCGCTGGCGGCTTGGGCTCCGCAATCACTTCCGCGGAGTCACGGCGGTCACTGCGGCTGGTAATGCCGTCACCCAGCTCCAAAAGCGCATCAAAATACAGAAAGCGGGAGCAGGCATTCACAAAGGCTTTGGGTGTTTGCTCGGCACCAAAACCATACACGGCGGCGCCTTTGGAGCGCAAATGCATGACCAACGGGGTGAAATCAGCGTCCGACGACACGATGCCAAATGCGTCGGGCTGCTCGGTGTAGAGCAGCTCCATGGCATCCACCGTCATGGCCATATCGGTGGCGTTTTTCCCCTTGGAATAGTCAAACTGCTGCATCGGCCGGATGGCGTATTCCAGCAGCTTGTTCTGCCAGCCATGCAAGCCCGACTTGGTCCAGTTGCCGTACGCCCGGCGCGTATTGATCACACCGAAGGTGGACAACTCCGTGAGGATCTCATCAATCATCTCCGCCGGCGCGTTGTCAGCATCAATCAGCAAGGCAATACGGGGCTGGGCATCTGTGGGCATGCAATCTCCTGAAGCGGGCACTGGAAACCGGTTCACCATGGTCATTGCGCAAGCGCACCACCATGGTAAACAAGTTCCCGCCCACAGGCATGAGCCCGCTGTACCCGTAAGGCACTCGCCCCTTACTTGGCAGGCTTGCCTGTCGCCGCGTCGAGTTGCTGCTCCAGCTTGCGTGCGGTCGCTGCGGCTTGTTCGCCGTAGGCCTTGAGCTGTGCGCAAGAGCTTTGCTGCTGTTGCTTGCTCACGCCCTCCCACTTTTTCAAAACGCTGGTCCGGGCATCGGCGTAGGTCTTGTCGTATTCCTTGGCGCCCACGCCTTGGTCGAGCATGGCCTGGCGCTGCTTGACCTGCGCTGCGGCCACGTCGCTGGCCGACATATGGCCGCAGGCGATGGCCATCTCATTCATGGATGCGGACAGACCGATGAGTTTGACGGATGTCTCATCCGGTGCTGCTGCGTGGGCCGTGGCTGCCAGCAGACCTGTCAGCGCCAAGGCTGTGCTCATAGTACGAACGTTCACTCTCTTCTCCTTCTCCGTTGTAGAAAATAGTTGCTGAAGGCGCTCTGGGCGTGCCTCAGCGCTGGGCCTCAGACGCAGCGCGCAACTGCGCCAAAGACGCCTGAAAGCCTTCAAAGTAGTCGCTGCGCGTTTGCGCAATGATGGCCGCCCACTGCTCCTGCGGCTGGCTCAGTGGCTGGGTCGCTTGGCCCGGGTTCATGGATGCCATCATGGCCTGCATGCCATGCAGATTGATCCAGCGTCGGTCGTAGCCATAAGGGGTTTGCAGATCCCACTTTTGCACACGCGCCATCAGTTGCTCGGCCTTGTCCAGGTCCTGCAGCACATGCTGGTTGATGGGTTGCCCATAACGGCCATTGAGAACCGAAACGGCCTGAGCCGCACTGCGGTCTGCGCTGAGGTTGGCATCCATGCGCGCGCGCAGCTGGCCCGCATAGAACCAGAAAGCTGCCTCGTCCTTCTCCCCCGCTTGCCACAAGGTCTGCGAAGCCGCATACAGCACCGGCGGCTGAAACTTGGACGGCTGCGTGCGCAGCAAAGCCAGCACATCCTGCTGATCCTGCGGCGTACCTTCTGCCAGCAAGGCCAGCGACGCCCGGCTCAGGCGCATGTCAATCTGCGCATATTCCCCTTGGGGCTGCACAGACTGGGGATGGACCGGCGCCTGCGCCCAACTTACCCCGGCAAAAAACAGCCAGGCTGCAGCAAGAACCACGGTAGAAAGTTGCATCTCGGGTCTTTCGGAGTGCGCTGCGCAAAGCAGGCCAAGGGCTGCGCTGAGCCTCGGTGCCAGATCTGGCCCCGGGAAAGCCCATGCAACCAGCCCCGCCAGCGGTTGAGAGCCCATTCAGCAACAGATGAATCGCGGCATCTTAGACAGAAAGACGGCTTTCACTGTCTTTTTTAACATTCGCTCACAATTACTCCTACCATGCAGAAGCAGCCCTTTGACGCTCAGATAGGCTGTCGTGCCTTATGGCTGCGCAATAAAAAAAGGAGCTGCTTGCGCAGCTCCTTTCGGCATCTCGGCATGATTTGCAATGGAAGTTCTTACACATCCAGCGCATGCCGCTCCTGTTTTTAATCCAGCATCTTCCATGGCAGGGCTTCGCCAAAGCGCAGCGGCTTCAGTTGGGCGCCTTCACCGTATTCAAAGCTCACGGCTGGCGTCCAGCTTTCTTTGACCAGGGTGATGGTGTCGGTGTTGCGCGGCAGGCCGTAGAAGTCTGCGCCGTTGAACGCCGCAAAGGCTTCAAGCTTGTCCAGCGCGCCCACGCCGTCAAACACCTCGGCATACATCTCGATGGCCGCATGCGCGCTGTAGCAACCGGCGCAGCCCGTGGCCGCTTCCTTCAGGTGGGCTGCATGCGGTGCACTGTCGGTGCCCAGGAAGAACTTCTTGCTGCCGCTGGTGGCCGCTTGCACCAGGGCCACACGGTGGGTTTCGCGCTTGAGCACGGGCAGGCAGTAAAAGTGCGGGCGCACGCCGCCCAAAAAGATGGCATTGCGGTTGAACAGCAAGTGCTGGGGCGTGATGGTGGCAGCCAGAAAACCGTCGGCGGCGGCCACGTACTCGGCTGCGTCCTTGGTGGTCACGTGTTCCATGACGATCTTCAGCTCCGGAAAATCTTTGCGCAGCGGCTGCAGTTGCTGCTCGATGAACATGGCTTCACGGTCAAACAGGTCAACGCTGGGGTCGGTGACTTCGCCGTGCACCAGCAACACCAGGCCTTCGCGCTGCATGGCTTGCAACGTGGGGTAAATTTTGCGCAGATCCGTCACGCCGTGGTCGGAGTTGGTGGTCGCACCGGCAGGGTACAACTTGCAAGCCACGGCACCTGCGGCCTTGGCACGCACGATCTCATCGGGGCCCAGCTTGTCGGTCAGGTACAGCGTCATCAGGGGCTGAAAACGGTTGCCTGCGGGCACCGCCGAGCGAATGCGCTCGCGGTAGGCCAGCGCCATCTCAGCCGTGGTGACGGGCGGCTTGAGGTTGGGCATGATGATGGCGCGGCCCATCTGGCGTGCGCTGTGGGGCACCACGCAGCGCATGGCTTCGCCATCGCGCACGTGCAAATGCCAGTCATCGGGGCGGGTGATCGTCAGGGTGGTGGGGGTCGTGGTGGCAGTCATGCCCCTATTTTCCCATTGACTGCACAGCCTGCAAGCTGCGCGAGTCTGTGCATAATGAGAAATACTCTCATTTAAAAAAACTACATATGACAACAGCCAACCATCACACCGCCCCCGCGTTTGAACGCGTGCGCCACCCTTTCAAGGCGCGCCACCTGCAGCTGCTCTCGCGCGAGCAAATCAGCCCCAACTTGGTGCGCCTGACCCTGGTGGGTGAGCTGCGCGACTTTGCCAGTGACGGTTTCGACGATCACTTCAAACTGCTGCTGCCCCAACCAGGCTACGACAAGCCGCTGCTGCCCGAAATGATGGATGGCAAGCCCTTCATCGATGGCCCTCGCCCTGCCATGCGCGACTACACCCCGCTGCGCTGGACCACGAACACCTTGACCGTCGACTTTGCCCTGCATGAGCAGGGCCCCGCCACCGAATGGGCCCGCACTGCACCCATGGGCTCGTGGGTGGGCGTGGCCGGCCCACGCGGCTCCATGGTGATCCGCAAAGACTTTGACTGGTACTGGATGCTGGCCGACAGCAGCGGTCTGCCCGCCGTTGAGCGTGCACTGGCTGAGCTGCCTGCCAGTGCCCAGGTCACCGTGCGCCTGGCCGTACCCGAGGCCGACCGCCGCGCCCTGCCCTCTGAAGCACAGGTGGATCTGCAATGGGTCGACGCGCTCACTGCAGCGGCTGATGCCTTGAGCCTGCCGCAAACGCCCGGTTTCATCTGGGCCGCTGGCGAGCACAGCGACATGGCTGCGCTACGCAAAATTGTGGTGGCCAAGGGCGCATCGCCCAAGGTCATGCGCATTTCGGCCTACTGGAAGCACGGCGCTGCCGATCACCACGAAGAGCTGGCCGAGCAGGGGTAAGCCACGCCACGCGTGCAGCTGCGCCGCATCAACTACTGCATTCATAGCTATGAGCACTTGCTGCACAAGCGCTAACAGCCAATTTGATGCATAAAAAAGCCGCTGACTCCAGCGGCTTTTTTGCGCGATGACCGCAGCGATCAGTGCTGCAGAATCTTGCTGAGGAAGTCCTTGGTACGCGGCTGGCGCTCGTCGGGCTTGCCAAAGAAATCTTCCTTGGTGCAATCTTCCAGAATCTTGCCACCCACATCCATGAAGATCACGCGGCTGGCCACCTTCTTGGCAAAGCCCATTTCGTGCGTCACGCACATCATGGTCATGCCTTCGTTGGCCAGGCCCACCATCACGTCCAGCACTTCGCCGACCATTTCGGGGTCCAGGGCCGATGTGGGTTCGTCAAACAGCATAACGATGGGGTCCATGGACAGCGCACGGGCAATCGCCACGCGCTGCTGCTGACCGCCGGAGAGTTGGCCGGGGAACTTGTCCTTGTGCGCCGTCAGGCCCACGCGGTCGAGCATCTTCAGGCCACGCACCTTGGCGTCGTCGGCCGAGCGGCCCAGCACCTTGATCTGCGCAATCGTCAGGTTCTCCGTCACCGTCAGGTGGGGGAACAGTTCAAAGTGCTGAAACACCATGCCCACTTTGGAGCGCAGCTGGGGCAGATTGGTTTTCTTGGTGTCATGCACAGCCGTGCCGTTGACCCAGATCTCACCTTGCTGGATAGGCTCCAGCGCGTTGATGGTCTTGATCAGCGTGGACTTGCCCGAGCCCGAAGGCCCGCACACCACCACCACTTCACCCTTTTGGATGTTGGTGGAGCAGTCATTGAGCACCTGGAAGTTGCCGTACCACTTGGAGACGTTCTTGAGTTCGATCATGAATAAATCCTCAATCTTTCAGACCGCGCGCATCAACGGATGATGGCGATCTTTTTGTGCAGCCGCTTGACCAGATACGACAGGGCAAAGCAGATCACAAAGTAAATAACAGCGGCAGCCAAATACGCTTCCATGGGGCGGCCATAGTTCTTGCCCGCCACTTCAAAGCCCTTGAGCATGTCGTAAGCGCCAATCGCATACACCAGCGATGTGTCCTGGAACAAGATGATGGTCTGCGTCAGCAGCACCGGCAGCATGTTGCGGAAAGCCTGGGGCAGGATCACCAAGCGCATGTTCTGGCCATACGTCATGCCCATGGCCTGGCCTGCATAGACCTGACCACGCGGAATCGACTGGATGCCCGCGCGCATGATTTCGGAGAAGTACGCCGCCTCAAAGGCGATGAAGGTGATGATGGCCGACAGCTCCGCCCCGATGGGCTTGCCAATGACCAGCGGCACCAGCAGAAAGAACCACAGAATCACCATCACCAGCGGGATGGAGCGCATGCCGTTGACATAGATGGTGGCGGGCACATCCAGCCACTTCTTGCCCGACAAACGCATCAGTGCCAGCAACGTGCCAAAGAAGATGCCGCCCAAGGTGGCGATCACCGTCAGCATCACGCTGAAACCCAGACCCTTGATCACGAAATTGCTGATCAGGTCCCAGTTGTAAAAAGACCAATCTAAAGAGAAGTTCATGGCTTAGTGACCTCCCGACGCAGTCGGTGCAACCATGCCGGGCACGCGCGAGCGTTTTTCAATGAAGGCCATGATGCGGTTGATGGTGAAGGCCGAGATGATGTACAGACCCGTCACCGCCAGATACACCTCAATGCCGCGCCCAGTCTCTTCCTGTGCCTGCATGGCGAACATGGTCAGCTCCGTCACCGACACGGCAAACGCCACCGATGAGTTCTTGAAGATGTTCATCGTCTCGCTGGTCAGCGGCGGGATGATGATGCGAAACGCGTTGGGCAGCAGCACATAGCGGTAGGTTTGCCAGGTGGTAAAGCCCATGGCCATGCCCGCATAGCGCTGGCCACGTGGCAGTGCCTGAATGCCCGAGCGCAGCTGCTCCGCAATACGTGCCGACGTAAACAGACCCAGCGCAATCACCACCAGCGTAAAGCCCGAGACGGACTTCATCGACGGGAAGATCGCTGGCACCACGTGGTACCAGATAAAAATTTGCACCAGCAATGGAATGTTGCGGAAGAACTCCACCCACGCATTACCAAAACGCACCGTCCAGGGGCGGTTTTCCAGGGTACGCAGCGTACCAATCACCACACCCGTGACCAAAGCCAAAATCAAGGCCAGGAGCGAGACGGATACCGTCCAGCCCCATGCCGACAACATCCAGTCCAAATAGGTGATGTCGCCATCTTTGCCAAAGCAGCCTTCGCGCAATTCGCGGTCCAGCGTGTCCTGGCAGAACATTTGCCAATCCCAATTCATAGGATTTCCTTCCAATTACCCAGCAGCAGCATGTGGGGACATGCCGTCCAACAGAAAACGCCCCGACCCGCAGAGCAGCAGTCGGGGCGTTCAGCGGATCAAAAATTACTGGTTGTAATCTTCTTTAGGCTTGTTGTTGGGATGGTTCCAGGCGTTCTTGGTCGCTTCCGACAAAGGCAGGCCCACCGCCACGTTCGCTGGAGGGATAGGCTGGATGAACCACTTGTCCCACAGCTTGGCCAGCGTGCCATCCTTGACTTGGCGAGCGATCGAATCGTTCACGGCCTTCAGGAAAGCGGGGTCGTTCTTGCGCACCATGCAAGCGATTGGCTCGGTGGACAGCGGCTCGCCCACGATCTTGAAGTCCTTGGCGTTCTTGGACTTGGAGATGTTGCCCGCCAGGATGGAGCCGTCCATCACAAACGCATCGGCACGGCCTGTTTCCAGCAGCAGGAAGCTGTCGGCGTGGTCCTTGCCCATGATGTTCTTGAACTCAATGCCTTCAGCGCGCTTGTTCTGGCGCAGCAGTTGCACCGATGTGGTGCCTGTGGTGGTGGCCACGGTCTTGCCGTTCAGGTCCTTGACATCGTTGATGCCCGACTTGGCGTTCACAGCAATGCGCACTTGCTCCACATAAGTGGTGTTGGCGAAGTCCACATCCTTTTGGCGATTCAGGTCATTGGTGGTGGAGCCGCACTCCAGATCCACCGTGCCGTTCACCACCAGGGGGATACGGTTTTGCGAAGTCACGGGCTGGTACTTCTTCTCCACTTTCACGCCCAGTTGCTTGGCGATGTCCGCAGCCACGTTTTCGGCCATTTCCGTGTGGAAACCCACGTACTTGCCATCGCCCAGGGTGTAACCCAGCGCGCCCGAGGATTCACGCACACCCAGCGAAATGCTGCCAGATCCCTTGACCTTGGCCAGCGTGTCATTCGCCTGCGCCATGGCGCTACCCGTTGCCAGTGCCATCACAGCTACAGCCAGCAAATGTTTCTTCATACAGTGCTCCTCAAATCAATCTTGGTGAACCAGCCGGCCCTGCGCTCGCAGCATAGGGTCATGCATGTTGTACATAATCTGCCACACATTGTCATATGTGTGACAGGAATTACCGCCCTCTCACATCGCCAAGCGGAATGACTTCCATCGTAAAAGGTTCAAACTTGTTTCACGCACAAGTTTGCTCCGTACAAACCCTTGGTTGGCGCATTTTTTCTGTCCAAACACCGGGCCATAAAAAAAGCGACCTCCCAATCGCCTCGGGAAGTCGCTGTGCCAGAGAGGGGTATACCCCAGCTTTTGCAAGCTTTGTGCCAGCTAGCTGGCTTTGCCTTGTTCCTGCTCCGCCGCCAGTTGCTGCAAAAAGCTCCACAGCGCCTCAACCACGGTCTTGGCGGCGTCTTTGCCGGTGGGCTTTTCGCGGTACGCCAGCACATCCATGGGCAGCTGGAACTTGCTGGAGCCAGCTGGCACGGCACTGACCAGGCGCCCGCTGGCCAATTCGTTGCGCACGGCGCTGTAAGGCAGAAATGCCACGCCGTGGCCTTCGATGGCCATGGCCTTCAGGCCTTCGGCCATGTCGGTTTCATAGACACGCTCCAGGTGCACCGGCATGTCGGCTTCTTTCAGCAGCAGCTCTGTCAAGCGCCCCAGATAGGCGCCAGGGCCGTAAGCCAGGAAGGGCAGCGGCTCACCCGCCGTACCCGGCAGCATGAACATGGGCTGCCCATGGGCATCCGGTTTGGCATACGGTGCCAGCAGCTCTTCACCCAGGCGCACCATTTCATAGCGCGAGGTGTCCAGCTGGAAAGGCTGTGAGCTGTGGTGATAGGCAATCAGCAGGTCACAGCCACCTTCCACCAGGCGCATTACGGCGTCGTGCACATTCAGCGCAATCAGGCGGCTTTTGAACGAACCGAACTGCTCCTGCACCTGTGACACCCAAGAGGGAAAGAAGGTGAAGGCCAGCGTATGCGGCACGGCAAAGCCGACCATGCCCTTGTCGCTGCTGGAGTGGGCACGCAGCATCGAGCGCGTGCTTTGCAGCGACTGCAGCATCTCCAGGGCCTGGTCGTACATGGTCTTTCCCGCAGACGTCAGACGCGTCGGGTAAGAGCTGCGGTCCACCAGATCGGTGCCCGCCCATGCTTCCAGCGCCTGAATACGGCGTGAGAACGCGGGCTGCGTCACATGGCGCAGTTGGGCGGAGCGGCTGAAACTGCGCGTTTCAGCCAGACTGACAAAGTCTTCAAGCCATTTTGTTTCCATACCGCAGATTATCGCCTTGCCGCAATCTGACGCTTGGGGACGTTCCGCATAGGCAAGGTCAAGGAAAGCTCCAATAATGCATTACGCGTTCTGGCACCCATCCGTGCTAGGGCTCAGCGTCCGGCGGCGCGTGCACAACACCACCTGTTCCGGAATCGCACTAGCTTCCCGTATTGCTTCTGTTACCGATTCCGCGACATGCCCCATCCCACACCCAGCCCGGCTCCTGAAGCCGAAGGCGCTGACGAGCCACGTGCCCTGCGCATTGAAGATTGGCTCACCGTCATCATCATGGCCTTGCTGGCCTTGATCACGTTTGCCAACGTACTGGTCCGCTATTTCACCGACGCCTCGTTTGCGTGGACCGAAGAAATCTCCATCTTCCTCATGATCTTGCTGGCCATGGTGGCCGGTGGCGCCGCTGTGGCGCGCGATCTGCACATCCGCATCGAATTTCTGACACGCCGCGGCAGTGCAGCACGAAAAAAGGCGCTAGCCCGCCTTGGCTCTGCGATGGTAGCTCTGCTTTTCATATTGATTGCGGTGCTCAGCGCGCGCATCGTCTGGGACGATTGGCGCCATGAGGAGAGCTCGCCCGGCATTGGCGTGCCGCAGTGGTGGTATTCCATCTGGCTGCCCATTTGCTCGCTGGCCATCACCGCGCGCGCACTGGGGTTGTGGCTGCGCCAGGGCCGTGCCACGTACGAAGACACCGTGGAAGACACGGACACCGCCACCGACAAGGAGCAAGCATGATCGCCACGCTGCTGTTTGTTGCCTTTTTGGTGCTGATGTTTCTGGGCGTGCCCATCGGCGCTGCCCTGGGCCTGGCCGGCGCAGCCTGTATCGCGCTGGCGAATGCCGATGTGCAGTGGTTCGGTCTGCTGGCCGTGCCGCAGAACTTCTACGCAGGCTTGGGCAAGTACCCGCTACTGGCCATTCCCATGTTTGTGCTGGTGGGCTCCATCTTTGACCGCTCGGGCGTCGCCGCGCGGCTGGTCAATTTTGCGATTGCGATTGTGGGCCGTGGTGCGGGCATGCTGCCGCTGGTGGCGATTGCCGTGGCCATGTTCCTGGGCGGTATTTCGGGCTCCGGCCCGGCCAATGCCGCTGCCGTGGGCGGGGTGATGATTGCGGCCATGGCACGCGCCGGTTACCCCAACAGCTTCTCGGCCAGCGTGGTGGGCGCAGCAGCGGCCACCGATATTCTGATTCCACCTTCGGTGGCCTTCATCATTTACTCGGTGCTGGTGCCAGGGGCCTCCGTGCCGGCCTTGTTTGCGGCGGGCATGATTCCCGGCGTGCTCGCGGGCCTGGCGTTGATCGTTCCCGCTGTGTGGATGTCGCGCCGTCACAAGATGGGCGCGCTGGAGGCTTCCCTGCCCCGCCCTGCGCTCTGGAAAAGCTTCAAGGAAGCCATCTGGGGCCTGACCGCACCGGTGCTGATTCTGGGCGGCATGCGCGCCGGCTGGTTCACCCCGACTGAGGCCGCAGTGGTCGCCGTGTTCTACGGTCTGTTTGTGGGCATGGTGATTCACCGCACCATCAAAGTGCGTGATCTGTTTCCCATCCTGCGCGAGGCGGGCGAGCTGTCGGCGGTGATCTTGCTGGTGGTCTCGCTGGCCGGTATTTTTGCCTTCTCACTGTCCACCCTGGGCGTGATCGACCCGGTGGCCAAGGCCATCGTCAACTCCGGTCTGGGCGAATACGGCGTGCTGATGCTACTGATCCTGCTGCTCATCACCGTGGGCATGTTCCTGGACGGCATCTCCATCTTCCTGATCTTTGTGCCGCTGCTGCTGCCCATCATGCAGCACTACGGCTGGGACCCCGTGTGGTTTGGCGTCATCCTCACGCTGAAGGTGGCGCTGGGCCAGTTCACCCCGCCGCTGGCGGTGAACCTCATGGTGTCTTGCCGGATTGCCAATGTGCAGATGGAGTCCACCATCCGCTGGGTCATCCCCATGCTGCTGGCCATGTTTGTGGTGATGCTGCTGGTGATTGCCTTCCCGCAACTGGCGCTGTGGCTGCCAGCCCAACTGGGCTATTGAGCCACCGCGATGGATCGATTGAACCGTGCCCTCTGCCTCGCACGCGGTAGAGGGTTCACACCAGCGCAACGGGGCGGCCCTGGCGCGGTGTCTGCGAAGGGGCCGCCGTACTTTTCCGTGCCGTGGTTTCACGCAACACAACGATTTTTAACCCAGGAGACCCCCATGCAACTGCGTACCTTTCTGACCGCTACGGCGGCAGCTGCCACCTTGCTCACGCTCGGCCTGCCCGCAGCGCACGCCCAGGCCAAGTACAAGAGCGAATACCGCCTGTCCATTGTGCTGGGCACGGCCTTCCCCTGGGGCAAGGGCGCAGAAATCTGGGCCAACAAGGTCCGTGAGCGTACCCAGGGTCGCATCAACATCAAGCTCTATCCCGGCACCTCGCTGGTACAGGGCGACCAGACGCGCGAATTCAGCGCCATTCGCCAGGGCGTGATCGACATGGCCGTGGGCTCCACCATCAACTGGTCGCCCCAGGTGAAGGCGCTGAATCTTTTCTCGCTGCCCTTCTTGTTCCCCGACTACGCGGCAGTAGACGCCGTGGTGCAAGGCCAGGTCGGCCAGGAAATCTTCAAGACCATCGACAAGGCGGGTGTGCTGCCACTGGCCTGGGGCGAGAACGGCTACCGCGAAATCTCCAACTCCAAGCACGCGATTGCCAAGCCTAAAGATCTGAAGGGCCTGAAGATCCGCGTGGTCGGTTCGCCACTGTTCCTGGACACCTTCACCGCCTTGGGCGCCAACCCCACGCAGATGAGCTGGGCCGATGCGCAGCCCGCCATGGCCAGCGGTGCTGTCGACGGCCAGGAAAACCCCGTGCCCGTGTACATGGCCGCCAAGCTCAACACCGTGGGTCAAAAATACATGACCCTGTGGGGCTACATGAACGACCCGCTGATCTACGTGGTGAACAAGGACGTGTGGGCCAGCTGGACACCGGAAGACCAGGCCATCGTCAAGCAAGCCGCGCTGGATGCCGCCAAGGAGCAGATCGCCATTTCGCGCAAGGGCACGATGGAAGCTGACAAGCCGCTGATCAAAGACCTGGCCGGCCTGGGTGTGCAGGTGACCGACCTGAACGCCGAACAGCGCAAGGCATTTGCCGATGCCACCAAGGGCGTCTACACCAAGTGGAAGCCCCAGATTGGCACCAACCTGGTCGATATGGCCGAGAAAGCCATTGCTGGGCGCAAGAAGTAATTGCGCACAGCGCCACACAGACAAGGGAGCCTTCTGGCTCCCTTTTTTTCACCCGTGGCAAGCCGAGGCTTCGGTGGACTGCTGCCGCAATAACCGTAGCTGGTAGCGCTTGCTGCACCAAGACTTGCGCCACTTTTCATGCATAACGGCTTCGAACGCCATCGCGCATGCATCTCCCTACAAACAAGGGTATTTACCTATATTCACTATAGTTTCGCTCCCATGCCGGATATACATCAACCCCCCAGTGCTGCATTCCCGCAGTGGCATCGCCCCCGCTTGGCGTCTGGCGCGGTGTTTGTTCCCCTGTTCTGAGAGTTCTGGATGTCTTCCGCCCCGTCCCCCATCACCACCGCGTCTCCTGCACCCCAGCGTGCGCTGCAAGAGGGCCGCTTCACCTCGTCGGCCCTGCTGGCGGTGTATCTGATGGTGGGCTGTGCGCTGGCACTGGTGGCGTTGTTCGGTGTCGGCTATGCGCCGCAGCTGAGCAATGAGATGGTGCTGCTGTCCTATGTCGCCATGCTGGCCATGCCGCTGTGGTTTGGGCTGGGTGCCTGGGCGCTGAAAAAATACCAGCGCAAGACACAGCCCCATGCGCACAGCCTGCATGCTGGACTACCCCTCATGCCCGAGGATGAGGAGCCCTGGGAGCTGCATGCGTTCTGGGGCCACCCCTCAGCAGTTGCCACGCGCGTGCCTGCGCCCGTTCACACGGCGTCCGCCAGCACGCCCGCGCCCAGCACTGTGCGCGCTGCCCCACAGCGCCCGGTGTCACTGTTTGGTGCCCACCAATCGGCGTCGCGCAGCTTGCTGGACCACTAAAACCATAGCTGCCTACGCTTGATACACAAGCGCTGACAGCTTCTTTGGGCACTGAACCCAGTGCCCGCACTTCACAGCGGCTGAATCAGCGGCGCATCGCCCATCAGCAACTGCTGCTGGCGCGCCAACTCGTGGCCTTCGCCCAGCAACAGCACCTGGCGCAGGCCCTGAATGATGGTCTGGGCAAAGCCCAGATCGTTCATCAGTGAGCTGGCCGTCAGGCCGTCGAGCAAACCACCCCGAATCGACGCAAACAGGTGCTTGCGGAACTGAGACTCAAAAGCCGCCACCGAGGCATCCAGGGCCTGCAGCTCCAGTGCCCACTGCGCCTGCGGCAGCTCTGACACGCTGAGCACACGCATGTCCTTCAAGGTTTGCAACATGTACATGCGCAGCTCCAGGTAGCTGCTGCGCGCGGCATCATCATCAGGGGCTTGCAAAAACCGGTGCATATTGCGCTGCAAGCGGTGTGCATCCTTGACCGCATCCACCAGCTGAAACGCGGCCACCTGGCTGCGCTGCCAGAACGCCTGCTGCGCCCCATCCAGCGGCTGCACCATGCTGCCCATGAATTCCAGCAGATCGGCATACACGCCTTTGATGTGGGTTTGGTAGAGCACATCGGCGTTGATGGCCTGCTGCTGCAGGCGGATACGCAGCTGGGCATCTTCGCGCTCCAGCGTGCCGAGAGCCGTATGCGGTGCGTACACCGCATGCGCCACGACCTCCAGGGCCAGCCGCCCCATATGCTGCAGCTCTTTAGAGACGGCACTGCTGGCACTTTCCACGGTTTGCAGCGCTGTTGGCTGCAGGTAGCGGGCCCGCGTGGTGTGCGCCACTTGGGGGCTGCCCGTGGCAATCAGCACGGCGGGCTCCTGCGTATCGGCCAGCCAGCGCTCCAGCGCCCGCGCCAGCTGCGGCTGGAAAGGCCAGAACACCAGCACTCCCATCAGGTTGAACAGCGTGTGAAACATGGCCAGCTGAATCAGGGTGTTGTGGCCCATGCCCATCCAGCCCGTGGCCAGCGTGACCGCCCACGTCATGGGTGCCAGCAGGAAAAACGCAATCACCGCCGTGGTGCCGTTGAACACCACATGCGCCACGGCCAGGCGCTGACCGCTGCGGGCACTGCCAATCATGCCCATCACACCGGTAGAAACGGCCGAGCCTACGTTGGAGCCAATCGCAATCGACAGCGCCTGCGTCAGCTCCAGCTGCTGGCTGGCCAAGGCGGCCAGCGTCAGCATCAAGGTGGCGTGGCTGGACTGCAGCACCACGGTGATCAGCGTGCCCACGGCAATAAACAGCAGCACCCCGCGCGTGCCTTCAGCGCTGTAGCGGTCCAGGCGCAGATCACCGAAGCTGGAAAAACCTTCTTTGATCTGGTCAATGCCGAAAAAGATCAGCGAAATACCGAGCAGCAAACGGCCAATGGCCTTGCCCTTGTCGCCCGAAAAACCCAGCAGCACACCAAAGACCAGTAGTGGCATGGCCAGCTTGGCCATGCTGATGTCTTGCCCGGCCAATGCCAGCAGCCAGATACCACTGGTCGCGCCCAGATTGGCCCCCAGCAGCACCGCAATACTGCCCACCAGGGTGATCAAACCAGTGCTGAGAAACGCAATGGTCAGCAGTGACACCAGGGTGCTGGACTGCAACACGAATGTGGCCACCATGCCAAACAGCAAACCTTTGAACGGCGTGGCCGTGCTGCGGGACAGCCATTGCTCCAGCTTGCCACCCGCCAGGCTTTTAAGGCCATGCTCCAGGTTCTGCATGCCAAACAGAAATAAGGCCAGACCGGCACACAGCACGAGCCAGCCGGTGCTGTACCAGAATGACCAGGCCAGCGCCGCAAAGGCCAGCAGCACCAAGGAGTGTTTGGAATAGACGGGGCTGAGCACGTCGCACCTCTGCAATGAAACGTTATTGAAGCGAGTGCGACGCCGCTCTTGGCCGCCGCCGCCCGCTCCCCGCAGGTGTGCACCGGTGTTCAAGCCCTCTACGTCGCAAAGCTTCGCAGTGTAGGGCGCAGGCCGTTTTTAAATCGGGGTCACCAGGGGCTGGCCGGCGAAATAGTGCAAAGCGTTGTCCAGGAACAAATCCACGGTGGCCTGCACGGCCTCGGGCGACCATCCCGCCACATGCGGGGTGAGCACGACTTTGTCGCTGTCCAGCAGCGCAGCAGGCGGCAGCGGCTCGCTCTCGTACACATCCAGCCCTGCGCCGGCCAAGCGGCCGTCATGCAGTGCGGCAGCCAGCGCCGCCGTATCGACGACCGAGCCACGCGCAATATTCACCACATAGGCCTGGGGACCCAGCGCTTCCAGCACCTGCGCGTTCACCAGATGCCGGGTGCCTGCACCGCCCGGTGTCGCCACCACCAACACATCGGCCCATTGGGCCAGCGCCAGCAGGCTGTCGAAGTAAGGGTAAGGCATGCCAGCCTTAGGCTGGCGGTTGTGATAGCCCACGGGCATGTCAAACGCCTCGGCACGGCGGGCAATCTTTTGGCCAATGGTGCCCAGGCCCAGAATGCCCAGGCGCTTGCCCGACACATTGGGCGGCAGCGGAATGTCATTGCGCCACACGCCCTGGCGCGTGAGCTTGTCCAGACGCACCACGCCGCGCACGGCAGCGATCACCAGCCCAAACGCGTGGTCAGCCACGCAGTGGTCGTTCGTGCCCGCCCCGTTGCTCACGGCAATGCCGCGGGCCTTGGCATGGGCCACGTCGATATTTTCATAGCCGGCACCCAAAGAGCCGATCCAGCCCAGCTGTGGCATGGCATCAATCTCTGCCGCCGTCAGACCGATCGCGCCCACGGTGAGCACCGCCCGAAAGCTGGCACCGTGCTGCGCCACCGCCTGCGCCCGCAGCGCCGCCGTGGGGGCGTAGTGCACCACGAACTGCTGACTCAGCTGCGCCAGGTGCTCGGTGGACAAAACATGCAAAACCAACAAATCGGGTTTAGAGGCAGACATGGCAAGCGCTTTCAGCTATCAAATATTCAAAAGAGGTGAAGGCTTATTCTGTGGCCTCTGCGCTTTGCTGCAGTGCCCACATTTCGGCATAGCGGCCGCCTTGTTCTAGCAAAGCGCTGTGTGTGCCGCGCTCCACAATCTGCCCGGCATCCATGACCAGAATCTCGTTGGCATCCACCACGGTAGACAGGCGGTGGGCAATCACCAGCGTGGTTTTGCCTTCCGCAGCACTGGCCAGTTCTTGCTGGATGGCGCGCTCAGTCCGGCTGTCCAGCGCTGACGTGGCTTCGTCAAAAATCAGAATCGGGGGGTTCTTGAGCAAGGTGCGCGCAATGGCCACACGCTGCTTTTCACCGCCTGAGAGCTTCAAGCCCCGCTCACCCACCTTGGTGCCATAGCCCTGCGGGGTGGAGGCGATGAAGTCGTGAATGCGCGCGGCCTTGGCTACGGCCTCGACCTGCGCCTGGGTGGCCCCGCTGCGGCCATAGGCGATGTTGTAGGCCACGGTGTCGTTGAACAGCACCGTGTCCTGCGGCACGATGCCGATCGCGCGGCGCACGCTGTCCTGGCTGACCTCGCGGATGTCCTGGCCCGCGATCGTGATGTGCCCGCCCTGTACGTCGTAGAAACGGTAGAGCAGCCGCGCCAGCGTGCTCTTGCCGGCCCCCGAGGCCCCCACCACGGCCACGGTCTTGCCTGCGGGCACTTCAAAGCTCAAGCCCTTCAAGATGGGGCGTGCCGGATCATAGGCGAATGCCACATGCTCGAAACGCACGCTGGGCTGGCCCTGCAGCTGCAAAGGCTGCGCGCCAGGTGCGTCAGCCACCTCACGCTCTTTGTCCATGAGCGTGAACATGCGCGAGAGGTCGGCCATGCTTTGCTTGATTTCGCGGTACAGCGTGCCCAGAAAGTTCAGCGGAATGTACAGCTGGATCATGAAGGCGTTGACCATGACAAAGTCACCCAGCGTCATCTCACCGGCCACCACGCCTTGCGTGGCACGCCAGAGCATGGCCACCAGCGCAGTGGCGATGATGAGCTGCTGGCCACTGTTGAGCATGCTCAGCGTGCGCTGGCTTTTCAGGCGCACACGGCGCAGCTCACGCAGGTTTTCGTCGTAGCGCTGCGCTTCAAAGTCTTCGTTGTTGAAGTATTTGACGGTTTCGTAGTTCAGCAGCGCATCCACCGCCTTGCTGTGCGCGGCCGAGTCCTGCACATTGGCCGCACGGCGAAACTGCGTGCGCCACTCGGTCACCTTCACGGTGAAGGTGATGTAGCACAGCAGCGCCACGGCCGTGATGGCGGCAAAACCCTCATCAAAGGTGAACGCCAGAATACCCAGCACCAGCACCATTTCAATCAGCGTGGGCAAGATGCTGTAGAGCGAATACGAGACCAGCGATTCGGTGCTGCGCACACCGCGCTCAATATCACGCGTCATGCCGCCGGTCTGGCGCTCCAGGTGAAACCGCAGACTCAGCGCATGCAAATGCCGGAAGGTGGTGAGCGCAATCGAGCGCGCAGCGCCCTGCGTGGCCTTGGCAAACACCAGATCGCGCAGCTCAGTAAACAGCGAGGTGGCAAAGCGCAGCGCGCCATAGGCCAGCAGCAACCCCACGGGGACCACCAGCAGGGCTGTGGGATCACCCGCTTTCACATCCAGCGCGTCCACCAGCTGCTTGAGCAGCAGGGGCACGCCCACATTGGCCAGCTTGGCCCCCACCATCAGCAGCAGCGCAACCAGCACCCGCCACTTGTAGTGCCACAGATAGGGCAATAAACGGCGCAGCGCCGACCATTCGGCGGCATTAGCCACGTTCGCTGCTGAGGGTTCTGAAGAATGTGCTTCACCGCTGCGTCGCATGGGGGACAATTCTGGGTTGTTTTAGTTGCCCGGATTGTCTCCCATGCCCCGTTCTCCCGTTCTGCCCAGCGTCGCATTGCCCACCGACAAGGCGTTGATCCTCAAAGTGGTCCCCATGCCCGGCGACTGCAATGCCAATGGCGACATTTTTGGCGGCTGGGTCATGTCGCAGGTGGACTTGGCCGGTTGCACCCTGGCCATGCGCCTGGCTGGCGGCCGCATGGCCACTGTGGCGGTGAAAGAGTTTGTGTTCAAGCAGCCCATTCGCGTGGGCGACGTGGTGTCGCTGTACGGCTGCGTGACCCGCGTGGGCCGCACCTCGGTGACGGTCGATATCGAGGTGTTTGCCGAACGCATGATCCGCCAAGGCGAATACGTCAAGGTGACCGAGGCGGTGCTGACCTATGTGGCCATTGATGCCGAAGGCAATCCCCGCCCGCTGAATACGCCTGCGCCGGAAGAAGAGCCAACGTCCATCCTGCCCCAGCAGGATTGAGCCACGCGCGCTGCCCTGTGCGGGTGGCCGCCATGCTGCCCATAAAAAAAGCCCAGCACGGCAGTGACTGGGCTTTTTTGTGCGGTGCGCAGCTGGCACACGCCGATGCGTTCACGCAGCCACTGCGGTGGACAATGTGTTGGACGACGACGATGCCGACTTGCTGCTGCGGGTGCCGACACCCACTTCAATTTCGCCGGAGAGCTGGCCGCCCTCTTCAATCACGATCTTGCCGTAGCGAATCTTGCCGCTGACCTTGCCCGTGCTGTGAATCACCAGCTTCTGGCGCACGGTGAGCGAGCCTTCAAACTCACCATGGATCTCGGCAATATCAATCTCGGCCGAGCCGTGGAACGCGCCCTGCTGCGCAATCTGGATCACGCGCGAGTCCATCGTGGCTTCAACCGTGCCTTCCACCACCAAGGTGTCGCAATCGGTGATCTCCACGCCCTTGAGCTTGATGTTGGGACCCACGGTCAGCTTGCTGCCGCCATGCTCGGTGGTGGTGGTCGTGCTGGAGGCCGCCGCTGTGCTGGCGGTTTCGACGGGGCGCACGCTGGTGCTGCTGGCCGTATCGCTGCTGGATGCCGTGCTGCTGGTACTGCCCAAACCACCTACAGGGGTGCTGGGACGGGTTGAAAATGTTTGCGGCTCACGCTTGGTAAAAAAGGGACTGTTCACGGCCATGCATCCTCCAGATTGAAAGTCATGAGCTTAGAAAGCCACGGCAGATACCTTTGCCCTCGTTTCGCAACATGCGTAAGCAAAAACGTCTTTTGTGGCGTCTGCTTACGTCTGTTGCCAGCATTCACAACAAGGGCCGCTGTCGCGGCCCTGATCCGATCGGTGCGGCACCGTTTTCAGGAGGTGATATAGGCCGCCATGCCTACCGCCAGCGCCTCGCCTTGCTCACTTAAAAACTCCATGCGCGTGGTGGCCACGCGCGAACCCAGGCGCAGCACTTCTGCGCGCACCACAAAGCGCTCCCCAATGCCGGGGCGCATATAGTCCACACGCAGATCAATCGTACCCAGCTTCCCAATGCGCTCCGCGCGCTTGGCCACGGGCTCGTCCATGTGCTTGGCGCCCATGGCGCACATCACCGCCACACCGGCCATGGCATCCAGCGCAGCACTGATCACACCGCCGTGTATGCGGTTGTACGTGGCATGCCCCACCAGCTCCGGCCGCATCTCCAACCGAGCGGTAACGGTGGTGGCATTGGCGCTCTCCAGCTTCAGCCCCAGCAACTTGTTGAAAGGGATGAACTCTTCCGTCACGTGCTGCAGGACGGCCATGAATTCGGGCTCAAACTGAAACTCAGCAGCAGGCACAGAGGGCTTGGGGGACATACAGAATCACCAAAAAAGTGAGCTATCAACGCTTGATTTGCTTTCATTTCCAATTAAAAACAAGCAGAAACTCAATGGAATCAAGCGCAAACAGCTCTTATTTTTAATCAAGCACCCACAGCGTCTGTGTCTGCGGGGGCATGCACCGGTACACGGCGCCGCAGCGCAAAACACGCTGTGGCTTGTGGTTCGGACTGAAACCCGCAGCGCCGGGTGCTACGGCGCAGACGATCTCGGCCCAGGCTTCAGCCGTTACGGAAGCTGGGCTGACGCTTTTAGCCCAAGCGCTCGCCTGCTCCGCTGCACCGCTATGCCGTGCTAGAGACTTCAGCACTTGCTGAAGTCTGGCTTGCGCTTTTCCATGAACGCGGTGAAGGCTTCACGGGCGGCCGGCTGGGTCAGCATGCTGCCAAAGCTCTGGCCTTCTTCAGCCATCTGGGCCTTGATTTCGGCACGCTGACCGCCCTTCATCAGGCGCTTGGTTTCGATCAAAGCCGACAGCGGCTTGGCAGCCAGTTTGGCGGCTTGGGCCTGCGCCACACCATTCACTTCGGTGGGCGGCACCACGCGGTTGACCAGCCCCACTTCCAGCGCCGCTTCGGCCATGAAGGGCTCGCCCAGCAACAATGCCTCAGCAGCGCGCTGGTAGCCCATCAGGCGGGGCAGCAGCAGGCTGGATGCAGCTTCCGGGCACAGACCCAAATTCACAAACGGCAAAGCGAAGGCAGCGTTATCGCCGGCATAGACCAAATCGCAGTGCAGCAGCATGGTGGTGCCAATGCCTACGGCGGGGCCTGCCACCGCTGCAATCAGTGGCTTGGGAAAGTCTGCCAAGGCATGCAAAAACTGGAACACGGGACTGTGCTGCGGCAAACCTTCGGTCGCAGCGCCTTGGCCACGGGCCAAGAAGTCGCCAATGTCGTTGCCCGCGCTGAACACGGTGGCATCGCCCTGCAGCACCACGACGCGCACGGCTGCATCATCTACTGCGCTGGTCAGCGCTGCAGCCATGGCGCCGTACATGGCCTGGGTGATGGAGTTTTTCTTGTCCACGCGGTTGAGCGTGATGGTGCGCACACCCGCTTCGGTGTGCACCAGAATGTCTTGGTTGGCGGTTTCGGTCATGTAATTTCCTGCGAATGAAGGCACGGCGACGCAGCGCTGCCCCGGTGACCATGCACCGGGCATGCAGCGCGTGCCGCCTTATTCCTTGTAGTAAACGATTTGGTGGCTGGTCGCCAGCAAGCTGCCTTCGGCATCCCACAGCTGGGCGGTCTGGTCGAAGTAGCCATTGCGAAAAGCCTGGCCGCTGGCCTGCGCTAGCAGGTGACGGTCACCTTGGCCCAGCAGTTGCTCAGCGTCAGCATGGAAATATACGGTCATACCTACCGTGCCCGCAGGTACCCGGCGTGCACGGCGCAACCAGATGCGTGGAAAAAACACATCGCACAGTGCCGCCAGTGCCGGAAAATCCAGCGCCCGTGGCGGCTCATCGCGCACCCACAGCTGCGACAGTGTTTCGTGCTCGCTGTCATCCCAGGTTTTGGGGATTGCACCCTGCACCACCCGCATGTCGTAGCGCTGCAGCCACTCCATGGCTCCGCGCGTGTCAAAGCGCTCGCAGCGCTCCGGATCAGGCATGGCCGGGTGCGTGACGTCGTCTTGGCTGAAAGTTTCGCGGCGCACCGCAGTGATGACAGTGGCGGTGGTGCAAACCACCAGCTCTCCCTCTGCCGTACGCTGGCCCATGACCACGCTCCAATGCTGGGTGGAGCGGTTGGTGCGTACCGGTGTGGCTTCAATGCGCAGATCACCCGCCTCAACCGGGCCGGCAAAGTTCACCGTGATGGAGACCGGCGTTCCCAGCAGTTCGGGGTGCTGCAGCACGGCCTGCAGCATTTGCGCCATGGTGATGCCGCCATAAGGGCCGACCATGTTCCAGTATGCGGCAGGCGCCTGGGTCTGCACGCTGCCATCGTGCTGCGGGGTCATGCGCACAGCCACGTCCAGTGGGTGGTTCTGTGCCACTGCATCCTTGTGAGAGTCTTGAGGGGCGCTCATATCATGGGATCTCCGAGAAAAGCTCACCTTGCCCGGGCTGCGGGGGCGCTGCCACGGCTCTGCGTTCCATCTTAGTGAATGTAGCGCCGGGGCCCGTAGATCGCTGACCCTTAGGTGTCAGTGGCATCCCCACGCCACGCCAGCGCTCCAGCACCGCCAGTGCGCGTGGCCACAGCGAGAACTCCATCTCACTGCGAAAAAAACCAAAGTGCCCAATACGCCGCCCCGGAGCCTCCAGCATGCGCACACGCTCAATGCTTTGTGGGCTGTTGCGGTACCAGCTGACCAGCGATGCCGTGGAACGCCAGGACATCATCTCGTCGTCCTCAACCGAGAACGCATGCAAGGGGTAGCGCGCTGCCGCATAGGCCTTGCGCAGAGCTTCGCCCTCCACACCGATGCCATAGTTCGGGTGCAGGCACCAGGCCCGCCATTGCCACACCACCCCCGCTGGCAAATCACCCACCAGCCCCCATTTTTTTCCAGGCAGACAGCCATACAGCGCCGTCACCACCGGGACAATCAAATACCACCACAGCAGCACCTTGCGGCGCGTGGGCGGCGCGTTGTCACGCCAGTAGCCGCTGCCGCTGGCAATCGCCAGCAAACCATCAATCGGCAACGCAGCGACCCCCGGCAGCTGAGCCCCTACGCTGTGCCCGATCCAGTACAGAGGCAAGCCTGGCATCTGCAACCGCTGCTGGGTAGCGACTGCTGCGCAATCGGCCGCCCAATCGAGCAAATTGGCTTGTGCGTGTTTGAGAGGGCCGTGCAAGGATTCGGCATGCCCTCGGTAGTCGAACATGGTGACCGCATAGCCATGGGCCGCCAGCCACTGTGCAAATGCCGTGTAAAAGCGCTGCGGCACCCCCACCGCTGGCGCAATCACCACCTGTGCATCTACCGGCAGGTCCACCGGCAAGCAATGCCGCAGCGCCAATGGCCCTGCGGCACCTGCAACTTCCAGGGCTGACGCTTGCCAGCGCACCTCGACCACGCGGCCCGCTGTCACATCAGCCATGGTTTTACACGCGCTCGAAGATACCGGCAGCGCCCTGACCTGTACCTACGCACATGGTGACCATGCCGTACTTCAGGTTGTGACGACGCAGTGCGTGTACCACGGTCGCTGCACGGATCGCCCCCGTCGCGCCCAAGGGGTGACCCAACGCAATCGCGCCGCCCATGGGGTTGACCTTGGCAGGGTCCAGACCCAGCGTTTTCATCACGGCCAGCGATTGCGCCGCAAACGCTTCGTTCAACTCGTACCAGTCAATGTCTTGCGAGTTGATGCCGGCATAGCGTAGCGCGGCAGGAATCGCCTCGATAGGACCGATACCCATGATTTCGGGCGGCACACCACGTGCTGCAAAGCTCACAAAACGCGCCAGAGGCGTCAGGCCGAACTGCTTGACAGCTTTTTCGCTGGCCAGAATCAACGCGCCTGCGCCGTCACTGGTTTGCGAGGAGTTACCTGCCGTGACCGAGCCACGTGCGGCAAACACAGGGCGCAGCTTGGCCAGACCTTCCAGCGAGGTATCGGGGCGCGGACCTTCGTCCAAATTGACCGTGCGGGTCTTGGTGATGACGCCACCATTGGCCAGGTTCGGGAAACGTTCAACGATCTCAATCGGTGTGATTTCATCGGTGAACTCACCGGCTTGCTGCGCCTTGATAGCACGCAGGTGCGACTCCAGCGCAAACGCATCTTGCTGCTCGCGCGTCACTTTCCACTGCTGCGCCACCTTCTCAGCGGTCAAGCCCATGCCGTAGGCAATACCGACGTTCTCATCCTGCGCAAACACGGCAGGGTTGAACGAAGGCTTGTTGCCGCCCATGGGCACCATGCTCATGGACTCGGCACCACCGGCAATCAGCACATCGGCTTCACCCACACGGATGCGGTCTGCTGCCATCTGAATGGCAGAAATGCCCGAGGCGCAAAAGCGGTTGACCGTGATACCACCCACCGGGTGGTTGAAGGCCAAGCCCACCGCAATGCGCGCCATGTTCATGCCCTGCTCACCTTCGGGGAAGGAGCAGCCAATGATGGCGTCTTCAATCGCCTTAGGGTCCAGCGTTGGCACTTGCGTCATGGCCGATTGGATGGCCGAGACCAGCAGATCATCCGGGCGGGTATTTTTGAAATAACCGCGGCCCGAACGGCCAATGGGCGTGCGTGTTGCGGCAACGATGTACGCGTCTTGTACTTGTTTCATAGTTCTTCTCTCCTGGCCGATCAGTTGCGCACTGGCTTGCCGGTATTCAACATACCCAAGATACGTTCGTGGGTCTTGGGCTGACCAATCAGATGGCAGAACGCCTTGCGCTCCAGCGCCAGCAGGTATTCCTCGGTCACCTGTGAATTGGCTTCCACGTCGCCACCGCACACGATCTCTGCAATCAGCACCGACACCTTGAAGTCGTACGCGCTGATAAAGCCACCGTCACGCATATTCACCAGTTGGGCCTTGATGGTGGCAATGCCACTGCGACCGGCTACGGGGAAGGTGCGCTTGAGCGGGGGACGCCAGCCGCTCGCAGCCATGCTCTTGGCTTCGTTGATGGCCGTGAACAGCACTTCGTCCTTGTGCGGAACGATCAGGTCACTCTCCAGCAAATAGCCCAGCTTGCGCGACTCAATCGCCGAGGTACCCACCTTGGCCATGGCCGCAGCCGTGAAGCCTTCGGTCAGGAACGGCAGCACATCTTTGCCTGTGCTCTTGGCCATGTTTTCTGCAGCGCGGCGGGCAATATAGGTCAGGCCACCAGCGCCAGGGATCAGGCCCACGCCCACTTCCACCAGACCGATATAGCTTTCCATGTGCGCCACGCGGCGGGCCGAGTACACGGCCAGCTCGCAACCACCGCCCAGGGCCATGCCATGGATGGCAGCCACCACAGGCACTTGCGCATAGCGGATGCGCATCATCAGGTTTTGCAGCTCGCTTTCGATGCTATCGATGGCATCTGCGCCACCCACGAGGAAAGCAGGCATGGTGGCTTCCAAATCAGCGCCAACGCTGAACGGGGCATCACCGGACCAGATCACCATGCCCTGGAAGTCTTGCTCGGCCGTGTCGACGGCTTCCATCAGGCCTTCCATCACTTCAGGGCTGATGGCGTGCATCTTGTTCTTGATGCTGGCAATCAGCACTTCGCCATCCAACGTCCAGGTGCGCAGTGCCTTGGATTCAAACAACGTGGTGCCCGCGGTCTTCCAGTCTGGCAGGCTGGTTTCACCCAGCAGTGCCTCTGGGAACAGCTGACGCTCATACACGGGCAGCACGCGGCGAGCCACAAACTTGCCCAGCGCAGGGCTCCACGAACCTTCGGCAGTGTGCACGCCACCGGCTGCAGCCACCGGGCCTTCAAACACCCACTTGGGCAGCGGCGCTTTGGACAGCGCTTTGCCGGCATCGATGTCTTCTTGCACCATCTTGGCCACTTCCAGCCAGCCCGCTTCTTGCCACAGCTCGAAAGGGCCTTGCTTCATGCCAAAGCCCCAGCGCATGGCCTGGTCCACATCGCGAGCGGATTCGGCAATGGTCTCCAGATGCACGGCGGCGTAGTGGAAACTGTTGCGCAGAATGGCCCACAGGAACTGGCCCGGCGCGCCTTCCGCGTTGCGCAGCAGTTTCAAGCGCTCTGCCGCAGGCTTTTTGAGCATGCGCGCATACACCTCGTCGGCCTTTTGGCCACCGGGCACGTAGTCTTCGCTGTCCAGCTCAAACTGCAAAATATCGCGGCCCACTTTTTTGTAGAAACCGCCCTTGGTTTTCTGGCCCAGATAGCCCAGCTCCAGCAGCTTTTTCAGCACGGGTGGCGTGCCAAAGCTGTCGTAGAAAGGATCGGTCTCGGCGCTCAAGGTATCTTGCAACGTCTTGATCACATGGGCCATGGTGTCCAGGCCCACCACGTCGGCGGTGCGGAAGGTGCCCGACGATGCACGGCCCAGCTTTTTACCGGTCAGATCGTCCACCACGTCATAGGTCAGGCCGAAGTTTTCCACTTCCTTCATGGTGGCCAGCATGCCGGCAATGCCGATGCGGTTGGCGATGAAGTTGGGCGTGTCTTTGGCGCGCACCACACCCTTGCCCAGGCCGCTGGTCACAAAAGTTTCCAGCTGGTCGAGCACCTCGGGGTTCGTGGTGGGTGTGTTGATCAACTCCACCAGCGGCATATAGCGCGGTGGGTTGAAGAAGTGAATGCCGCAAAAGCGTGGCTTGATGGCTTCAGGCAGCGCTTCAGACAGCTTGGTGATCGACAGACCCGAAGTGTTGGAAGCGACGAGCGCGTGCTTGGCGACAAACGGTGCGATCTTGGTGTACAGATCGAGCTTCCAGTCCATGCGCTCGGCAATCGCCTCGATGACGAGGTCGCAGCCCTTGAGCAATTTCAGGTGCTCTTCGTAGTTGGCCGCCTGAATCAGGTCGGCATCTTCCGCCACGCCAATCGGCGATGGCTTGAGTTTTTTCAGGTTGGCAATCGCCTTCTCGGCAATCGCGCTCTTGGGGCCTTCTTTGGCGGGCAGGTCAAACAGAATAACCGGCACTTTCACGTTCACCAGATGGGCCGCAATCTGCGCACCCATCACGCCGGCGCCCAGCACGGCGACTTTCTTCACATTGAATCGGGACATGAGATGTTCCATGGAATGCTGACCCCACAGGCCTGCACAGCGCCCCACCAGGATAGCGCCGTGCAGGCCGGGTCAGCGTTGTTCTTCTTTACTGCACGCGCACCCAGGTTTGGGTGCGACCGAAGGGGCCGATGGAGCCGCGTACTTCCAGCTTGCTGCCGCCTTCCACGGGGGTCAGGCGCAGGGTGTAGGTCTTGCCGTTTTCGGGGTCGAGGATCTTGCCGTCTTCCCAGACGTCCTTGCCTTCGGCCTTTTTGGCACCCCGAATGATTTCCAGACCCACCACAGGCTTGCCCTTGCGGTCATCGGCACACTTGTCGCACACCGCCTGAGGGTCTGCACCCTCGCGCAGCACGCGCTCCACCTTGCCAGTCAGCACACCACCGTGGTCGGTGATGCGCACTTCCGATTTGGGCGCCTGGGTCTTGTCATCCAGACTTTTCCACAACCCGACCGGCGACATCTGTGCCATGGCAGGCGCACCGAAAGCTACGAAAATCAGAGCTGCTAACGCTTTATTCATAAGAACCTCCGTATCAAAGTCTTTCACACTGAAGGAAATACGCACGCAATCAGCTACTCAACTCAGAGCAGCATCGGTATCCATCAACACCTTGCTGCCAGCACGGGCCGTGCGCATCAGGGTGACGGTTTCTGGGAACAGTTTGGCAAAGTAAAAACGTGCCGTCTGCAGCTTGCCCACGTAGAACGGATCGGTGTTACCCGCCGCAATCGCACGCAGGGATACCTGGGCCATGCGGGCAAACAGGTAACCAAACACCAGGTGGCCAGCCACGCGCAGGTAGTCCACCGAAGCAGCGCCTACTTCGTCGGGGTTTTGCATGCCCTTGAAGCCGATTTCGGTGGTGAACTTGGTCATCTGGTCGCCCAGCATGGCGATCGGGTTGATGAACTCGGCCATCTTCTCGTTCACGCCCTCTTCTTCCACCAGCTGCGCCACCAGCTTGCCGAACTTGCGCAGCGTGGCACCTTGGTTGCCCAGCACCTTGCGACCCAGCAAGTCCAGCGCCTGCACGCCGTTCGTTCCTTCATAGATCATATTGATGCGGTTGTCGCGCACGTACTGCTCCATGCCCCATTCCTTGATGAAGCCGTGGCCGCCAAACACTTGCTGCGCTGCAGTGGTGGAGATCCAGCCGTTGTCGGTCAGGAAAGCCTTGACGATGGGCGTCAGCAGGGCCACCAGCTCGCCGCTGTCTTTTTGCACCTTCTCATCGGGGTGGTTCAGTTCCTTGTCGATCAGCAGTGCGCAGAACGTCGACAGCGCACGGCCACCTTCGGCATAGGCCTTGGCAGTCAGCAGCATGCGGCGTACATCGGGGTGCACGATAATGGGGTCAGCCGGCTTGTCTTTCGCCTTGGTGCCCGACAGGCTGCGCATTTGCAGGCGGTCCTTGGCGTAGGCCAGTGCGTTCTGGTAGGCCACTTCGGTCAGGCCCAGCGACTGGTTTCCCACACCCAGACGGGCGGCGTTCATCATCACAAACATGGCTTGCAGGCCCTTGTTGGGCTGGCCCACCATCTCACCGACGGCGTCTTCCATGACGATCTGTGCAGTGGCGTTGGACTTGATGCCCATCTTGTGCTCCAGACCGCCGCAGTAGATGCCGTTGCGGCCACCCAGGCTGCCGTCGGCATTCACGTGGTACTTGGGCACCACAAACAAGCTGATACCTTTGGAGCCAGCCGGTGCATCGGGCAGACGCGCCAGCACCAGGTGCACGATGTTGGAGGTGAAATCATGCTCACCCGCCGAAATGAAGATCTTGTTGCCGGTGATCTTGTACGTGCCATCGGCCTGGGGTTCTGCCTTGGAACGCAACAGGCCCAGGTCGGTACCGCAATGGGGTTCGGTCAGGCACATGGTGCCGGTCCATTCGCCGCTGGTCAGCTTGGGCAGGTACTTGGCTTGCAGCTCGGGCGAGCCATGGGCATGCAGGGCTTCATAGGCGCCGTGCGACAGGCCGGGGTACATGGTCCACGCCTGGTTAGCGCTGTTGAGCATTTCATACAGCGCGGAGTTGATGGCAAAAGGCAGGCCTTGGCCGCCATAGGCGGGGTCGCACGACAGCGCAGGCCAGCCGCCTTCCACAAACTGCTGGTAAGCCTCTTTGTAACCCTTGGGTGTGGTCACTTCGTGCGTGGTCTTGTCCAGCTGGCAGCCTTCTTCGTCACCGCTGATGTTCAGCGGGAATGTGACGTTGGCAGCAAACTTGCCCGCCTCTTCCAGCACGGCATTGATGGTGTCGGTATCCACCTCTGCGTGCTTGGGCAACACTTTGTATTCCTCTTCCAACTTGAATACTTCGTGCATCAAAAATTGCATGTCGCGCAGTGGCGGGTTATAGCTGGGCATGGTTGTCTCCTCGTGAATCAGTGATCAAAGTTAGGTGTGGCTTACGCCTTGGCGGGGTGTGCGCCATAGCGCAGCAAAATGTTTTCAAAACCTGTCAGGGCGCGCTGCATGGCACCAGGGCTGCGCATGAAACGCGCCTCGTAATGCAGCACCAGGATCAGGCCGTGAATTTCGGAAAGGATTTGGTTTTCGTCAGCCTGGGGCAGCAAGTCCCCCAGCTCCTTGCACTGACCGATGGAGCGGCGCAATGCGGCATGCCAGGTGGCCACAGAGTTGACCAAGGCCTCGCGCACGGGGCCGATGTTGTCCTGGAACTCAATCGCACCGCTGATATAGATACAGCCCGAATCCAGCTCAATGCTGGTACGCTTCATCCAGCTATCAAACAGCGCGCGCAGGCGCAGCAAGCCCCGCCCGGTTTGCAGCGCGGGGTAGAACACCTCTTGCTCGAAGCGCTGGTGGTATTCGCGGATGACGGAGATCTGCAGCTCTTCGCGCGAGCCAAAATGGGCGAACACGCCCGATTTGCTCATCTGCGTGGCTTCGGCCAAACCGCCGATCGACAGGCTTTCCAGCCCGTTGTGCATGGCCAGTTGCAAGGCTGCATCAATGATGTGCGCCTTGGTCTGCTTGCCTTTGGGGGAAACACGGTGCCCCGCCGCTGCGCCGCGCTGTTTGCGCGTCAGCGATGAAGAAGTGGGAACCGTGGGGAAAAGATGGGGTGTCAAGGACATGCATTACCAATTAAAAACGAACGTTCGTTCTTTTTTAATCGTAAAAACATCCCTTGACTTTGAGCATAGGTGCAAACCCTTGACTTTGCGGTTTTTTCAACCGTACTGCCGCTGTCACCTCACCCGTTGCTACACCAATAAAAAAGGGTGACAGCCATGCTGCCACCCTTGCGAGGTGTAGGTTCTGTGCGGACGCTCAGATCATCATGGCCAGGCTGGCCTCCAGATGCTCGGTAGGCTGGCGGCGGAAGCCTGTTCGCACAAAGCGCTGCAAGCGGCCTTGCACAAAACACATCAGCACGCTGGCAGCCACCTGAGCGTCCACCGTCGGGGTGGCCGAGCCCAGTGCACCGGCTGCTGGGCGCAGACACTGGCGCAGTGTCGACTCAATGCGGTCAAAGAATTGGTTCATGCGCGCCTGCAGGCGGTCGTGCTCCAGCAGCAGCGCATCGCCCACCAGCACACGCACCATGCCAGGATTGCGTTCGCCAAACTGCAGCACAAGGGAAACAATGCGCGCCGCACGGCGTGGGCCGTCTTCGGGTGAGAACGCGATGGCCTCGCCTTCGCGGCCTGCCACTTGCTGCACCAGGGTGAAGACGGATTGTTCGATGAAGTCGATCAGCCCCTCAAACATCTGGGCCTTGCTGGCAAAGTGGCGGTACAAGGCAGCTTCGCTGACCGACAGGTTGGCCGCCAAGGCTGCCGTGGTGATGCGATCGCTACCCGGCTTTTCCAGCATGGCAGCCAGTGCCTGAAGAATCTGCTCGCGACGCTCGCCAGGTTTAGGGCGCTTGCGCGTACGAGGTTGCTCCTCCAACGTAGCGTTAGCAACTACGGTCTCGGCTGTTTCGGTCAGAGGGCTCAGAACTTCAGATTCGGACATAGGGCAAGCAAATCAACAGGTAAACCGATTCATTCTCTCACAGAGAATCGCGCAAGTAACCGTTTGTCAGACCCAGAGAATCAAAAGATGCTACTCAGCAAATATGAGTTGCACTTTCAATCCGCGCTGGTCTGCACCCTGGGCAAAACGCAAGGCGGCGCCATGCTCCTGGGCAATTTCTTCGGCAATCGCCAGCCCCAGACCAGTGCCTTCCGCCAGCGCCCCAGGCACACGGTAAAAGCGCTGGGTTAAGCGTGTGTACTCACAAACAGGCACACCGGGGCCATCATCTTCGACTTCGACATAGGCACGCATCCCCCACTCATCCGAAATGCGTTTGCCACATCGCAAGGTAATTTGCCCGCCACTGGGGGTGTACTTGATAGCGTTATCCAGTAGATTGCTTATCAATTCACGCAGTAGCCACTCGTGACCCGTGACGTGTGCCACTTGGGCTTCCAGCCCCAAGTCCAAATTTTTGGCCAATGCGCTGTCCAGAAAAGACGTCAGCAGCGTCTCGCACAGGCTTTTCAGATCTACACGCTGTGCGCTCTCGCCCTGCCCCAAGCCGCTGTCAATGCGCGACAGTGCCAGCAGCTGGTTGGCCAGCTGGGTGGTGCGGCGCGTGGCTTTGCGCAGCTGGTCCACCTGGTGGGCAGGTAGCTGAATTCTTTTTTCCGGTGCGGCCTGTGCCATCAGGGCCCAGGCTTCCACCTGCGACTGCAGCGCTGCCAGCGGCGTGCGCAGTTGGTGTGCGGCATCGGCAATGAAGCGTTGCTGGGTATCGCTTTCGGCAGTAGCGCGCGCAAACAGGCGGTTAAGCGCATCGGCCATGGCCCGCACCTCGGTGGGCGCATCGGGCGCAATCGTGATCTGCTGCAAGTCCTTGGGTGAGCGCGACTGCACCAGTTGCGCCAATGTCACCCACGGGGCCAGCGCCTTGCTCACCGCCAGGTGCGCCATCACCGCCAACAGCAGCAGCATGACCAACGCCGGCAAAGCCGCCACCAGCACATCGCCCAGCCTGGGCGGCTGCCCCGGGTGCAGCGCAATCTGCGCTGCCACGCTGTAGCCCAGCCACGCCGCAGCGACCACCAACCCCAGCACCGGCAGCAGCATGGGCCACATCAAAGTGAGCAGGCGCTTGCGCACAGGCAGTTGCATGGGAAATTCAAAAAGTAGAGCTAGCAGCGCTTGATTATCTTGATATTCACCATGTTTACACTTCCAAACATAGATTTATCAAGCGCTGGCAGCTATTAAAAAAAAGAGCGATTAATCAGCGACTGCTTCTGGCACCAGCAAATCCAGGCGGTAACCAAAACCACGAATGGAGCGCAAAGCCACGCCGTGCGGCTCCAGCTTGGCGCGCAGGCGCGAGACATAGACTTCCACCGCATTGGGGGTGATCTCCTTGTCCCAGCCTGTCAACGCCTGCAGCAGCTTGTCTTTGCTGGCGGGTTTGGGAGCGTGAATCAGCAGATATTCCAGCACCGTCCATTCGCGCGGACCCAGGTCAATGTTCTGCAGCTCGCCCACGCCCTCTTGCCCGCCTGCCCACACACCGGCACTGCGGGCTGCCGTGTCCAGCGCCAGCGGTCCAAAACTCAACAGCGCGCTATTGGCGGCCTGTGAGCGGCGCAGCAAGGCGCGCAGGCGCGCCAGCAGCTCTGGCAGCTCATAGGGTTTGACCATGTAGTCATCTGCGCCCAAGTCCAACCCACGCACCCGGTCGTGCAAGCCATCGCGCGCTGTCAGCATCAGCACCGGCATGCTGGCGCAGACCATGCCTTTGCCGCGCATGCGGTGCAGCAACTCCAGCCCGTCCATGCCCGACAGGCCAATGTCCAATATTGCAATATCGAAAGACTCTTGGCCCAGCACTTCCAGCGCCCGCTCAGCGCTGCTGACCCAGTCCACGGCGTAGCCTGCATCGGTCAGCCCCAGCTTCATGCCACTGGCCACCATCAAATCATCTTCAACCAGCAAAAGCCGCATCCCATGCCCCCTTATGCGCGCCGGTGTCTGTGCCCAGCGCTGCATTTGCCTCAGATGGTGCAATCCGCACGCGGAACTGCCTCTCGTATCTATCTCTGCAGTCATATTAGTGACTTTTTGTGACCGCAGCCGCCAGCGTGTTCAGCACCCAGGCATAAAAAAACGCTGAGGCTTGGGGCTCTCAACGTTGTGGGCGATCAGTGGCTACGGATCATGGTGCCGTAGGCCTGGTCCGTCAAAATCTCCAGCAGCATCGCGTGCGGCACGCGGCCGTCGATGATGTGCACCGCATTCACGCCCGCCTTGGCCGCATCCAGTGCACCGGAAATCTTCGGCAGCATGCCGCCAGAGATGGTGCCGTCCGCAAACAAGCCATCAATTTCGCGCGCAGTCAGATCGGTCAGCAAGCTGCCGCTCTTGTCCAGCACGCCGGGCGTATTGGTCAGCAGCACCAATTTTTCAGCCTGCAGCACGGTCGCCAGCTTGCTAGCCACCACGTCGGCGTTGATGTTGTAGCTCTCGTTCTCTTCGCCAAAGCCGATGGGGCTAATCACCGGAATGAAGGCGTCATCTTGCAGCGCTTTCACCACACTCGGGTCAATCGCCACGATATCACCCACCTGACCCACGTCGTGTTCGATCGATGGATCTTTGTTATCCAGCATCTTCAGCTTTTGGGCACGAATCAAACCACCATCGCGTCCGGTCAGGCCCACCGCCTTGCCGCCCGCCTGGTGAATCAAGCCCACGATGTCCTGCTGCACCTCGCCGGCCAGCACCCACTCAACCACTTCCATGGTCTCGGCATCCGTCACACGCATGCCCTGGATGAACTCGCCCTTCTTGCCCAATCGGTTCAAAGCGGTCTCAATCTGCGGCCCCCCACCGTGCACCACTACCGGGTTGATCCCCACCAGCTTCAACAACACCACATCTTCCGCAAAGTCTGCCTGCAGCGCAGGATCGGTCATGGCGTTACCGCCATATTTGATGACCATGGTCTTGCCATGGAACTTGCGAATGTAGGGCAATGCCTGAGCCAGGATTTCGGCTTTGTCACGGGGAGTGATGTGGGAGAGAGTGGTCATGGATATCAACGCCTGAGCTACAGGCCAGGTGCAAATTAAATATGGAAAGGCCGTTTTTTTTAGCGGCCTTGCTCAGAAGGCAAATTCTGCCTCAACTAAATCAGGGAGCAAGTCATTGCCGCGTTTCACTGCGTATGGCCAAGGCCGCCTCGTCCCATCATCAACTGCTGGGTTGCGCTTGATCCCTGGCGCAGCGCATCAACCTCATCGGATCGAACATAGCCGCTGACAAGCTGTGCCAATACATCATTGATGGCTTGGCTATCTGCTGCCTTCGCAGCCGCACGCAAAGTCAGCAGATGCGGCAACAAATCATCCCATGTCAAAAACTGCTCATGGGCTTTCATGATCCGTGGGTGCGATGTCGTCTCAGGGTTATTACCAATGAGCAACTCTTCGTAGAGCTTTTCACCAGGGCGAAGTCCCACCACTTCAATGGCGATATCACCTTCAGGGTGGCTGGCATCCTGCACCTGCAAGCCGGAAAGCTCGACCATGCGCCGGGCCAGATCAATTATTTTTACGGGCTGCCCCATGTCCAGCACGAACACCTCGCCATCCTGCCCCATGGCCCCGGCTTGCAAGACCAGCTGTGCGGCTTCGGGGATGGTCATAAAGTAGCGTGTCACCTCAGCATGGGTCACGGTCAGCGGCCCCCCCTGGCGCAGCTGCTTCCGAAACAAAGGCACGACGCTGCCACTACTGCCCAGTACATTGCCAAAGCGCACCATGCAAAACTGCGTGCGGTTGAAGGTAAGGGGGCGCCCCTGCGTTTCATCAATGGCACTGAAGTTGACGGCTTGGGCATCGGCCAGGGATTGCAAGACAAGTTCTGCCATGCGCTTAGTAGCACCCATAACATTGGTCGGGCGCACGGCCTTGTCGGTGGAGATCAGAACAAAATTCTCCACCCCCACTTCCATTGCCACTCGTGCAGCGTTCAAGGTACCAAACAGATTGTTCAGCACTCCTTCGGAAGGATTGCTTTGGACCAAAGGCACATGTTTGTACGCTGCGGCGTGGAATACCGATTGCGGCTGGTACTGTGTAAAAACGGCCCGCAAACGGCGCAGATTGCGAATGCTCGCCAATTTGGGCAAAAGCTCGACGGTCAGCCCCTGCTGAGCGCAAAGGACGCTTAGCTCCTGGTGAATGGCGTACAAACCAAACTCGTTGTGTTCCAGCAAGACCAATTGGCGCGGTTGTTCCTGAACAATCTGTCGGCACAGTTCGCTGCCAATGCTGCCGCCAGCACCTGTGACCAGTACCACTTTGCCGCGCAGATTCCTGGCCAGCAAGGCAGTATCAGGCTGCACGGGCGCACGGCCTAGCAAGTCTTCAATATCCAGTTCCTGAAAATCCGTTACCGATACTTTCCCGGAAGCCAGATCCACCATGCCCGGCAAAGTACGCACATGGGCGGTTAAAGGCTGCAACCGGGCAATGATGGCGTGACGTTGCTGGCGCGATAGGGACGGAATGGCCAGCAAGATATCTGTAATGCTATGCCGTTGCACAAAATTTTCAAGGCCATTGGGGGCAATGATGGGCAGACCGTTAATCGATCGGCCAATTTTTTGCACATCGTCATCGACAAAACCGCGCACGACAAACTCGCGCATCACGCTCATGGCAAAAGCAGTCTGCACCCCTGCTGCGCCAGCGCCGTAAATCAATAACTGCCCTTTGCCCCTTTCTTGCCCTGATCCGGCCACTTGGAGCAGCCCGTACCGGGCGAGTACGCGCCAGCCCCCGGCCAGCAGCAAAAACACCAGCGGCTGAATCAGCCCCAAACTACGCGGTACCCCAGGCCAGTGGGCTACTAGTAATAGAGCAAAAAATAAACAGCCATAGATCCCGATGGCCAGAGCCGTAGTCGCCAGCGCCCGCATACCGGTGTACCGAAAAACCGCCCGGTACAGCCCCAGCCGGATGAAGATGGGCAAAAACAGCAAGGCTGCTGCATAGGCATTCAGCTGTTGCTGGACGGGCATACCCACTTGTTCAATACGCAGGTAAAACGCTATCCAGACGGCGACCAGGGCCACCAGGACATCCGCCAGCAAAGCCAGAGCTTGTTTGGCGTGGCGTGACCAGGAGAGCACTGGCGCGAGAAGAGTTTTCACAGACATGGCCTACTCTAAATAAAAGCTCAGCCGGATTACACGGCAGTCGCTTGTGCCATGACCTGTGTAATCACCGTACAGGTTTTTTTCACTTCGGCCTGCGTCAGCGTCGGGTGTACCAGAAACATCATGCTTGTCGCGCCCAGGACGTGCGCTGTGGGCAAGGGGGCCGCAGGCCGCCAGCCGGTGCCATCAAAAGCTTTTTCCAAGTAAACCTCAGAACAACTGCCCTGATAACACGGAACACCCAGAGTATTGATCTCAGCAACGATGCGGTCACGGTTCCAGCCTTCAGCCAATTTGTTCGGGCGCACATAGGCGTAGCACTTGTAGTGCGCGTGCCGCACATCGGCAGGGACTGCGGGAACATCCAACGCTGGACAACCGCCGCAAACAGCCCTGATCTGCTCTGCATAGCGTGTGCGTGTAGCCGTCCATTCGGCCATGCGTTGCAGTTGAATGCGCCCCACCGCCGCCTGCATCTCCAACATGCGCCAGTTCGTGCCAAAGCTCTCATGCAGCCAGCGAAAGCCCGGTGCATGCTCACGCTCGTACACGGCGGCGTAGCTTTTGCCGTGGTCTTTGAAACTCCACATGGCACGCCACAAGGCTTCGTCATTGGTCGTGACCATGCCCCCTTCCCCCCCCGTGGTCATGATCTTGTCCTGGCAAAAGCTCCAGGCCCCGACATGCCCGATGCTCCCTACGCTACGCCCTTTGTATTGGGCACCATGCGCCTGGGCACAGTCTTCAATCACCTTCAGCCCATGCTGTGCAGCCAGCGCCATGATGGGATCCATATCGCAAGGCCATCCGGCCAGATGCACACAAATGACAGCGCGCGTTCGTGGTGACAGCACTTTGGCAATGGTTTCTGCAGAAATGTTGCCGCTATCCAGCTCCACATCCGCAAACACAGGCACGGCCCCGGCATTCACCACGCAGGAAATGCTGGCAATAAAAGTCCGGGGTGTCACTACAACTTCGTCACCTGGGCCAATACCCAGTGCCTTCAAGGCAAGATCCAGTGCCAGCGTGCCATTGGCCAGTGCAACCGCATAGCGGGCATTCACCCACGCTGCAAATTCTTTTTCAAAAATGCGGCATTCCTGTCCCGTCCAGTAATTCACTTTGTTAGACAGCAGCACATCGCGCACAGCGTTGGCCTCTTGCTCAGTAAAGCTGGGCCAAGGTGAAAAAGGGGTATTCAACATCTTTGTATTTCTAAAAAATAGGCGCGCATTCAGCGACAGGCCCGGGCTTTTTATGACTTCATCCAAGGTTTGGCCGGGTTGCCAACCACTGTCGTTCCTGGTGCTACGCTTTTAGTCACGACTGCCCCCATCCCCACCACCGCGCCGCGCCCGATGATCAGCGGACACCCCGGCTGCCCTTGCTTGATGACGGCACCGGCGCCAATGTAAGCATGGTCTTCAATCACGATATTGCCGTTGCACTGTACGCCCGGTGCAAAGGTGACGAAATCACCAATTACGCAATCATGCTCCACATAACTGTAGAGATTGGCATGGAAATATCGACCAATTCGGATATTGCTGGTCAATGTAACAAATGGACTCAAAATTGCCCCTTCACCAAGTTCTACGGCATCCATGGTGACAGCGTTGGCAGCAGACACCGTCCAGGGCTGCACACCATCCTGTGTCAGACGCAGCGCCAACTTTGCACGCACGGCGCTATTGGCAATCGCCAGAACGGCGTGACGATTGCTGGCTGGCTCTGCCAAGAACTGGGCATAGGTCAGTAGCCGCTGCCCATTGACCAGTGCTGGCCCCGGCGCGTCGTCCACAAACACCAACTGCTCCGGTGCTACGCCCTTGCACGCCAGTTGGGCGCGCGCCAATGGCATTACCCCACGGCCGCAACCACTGACACCGTAAACAGCAAACAATTCTTGTTGCATGGTTAGATATTTTAAAAATAGCTAGTTACGCTGACTGAATAATCACAGAAGTCATTTTTCATTCAAAGTACTCAGCCATACGAAGAAAGTATTGCCAGAGCCTAAGAGCGCTCAACACGAGCAGGCAATTGAAGATATGCGCTTGAAACGAGGCGCAAATACAGCACCAAAGTACTGCAAGGTGAAGCAACGACGTACCAGGGGACAGGCACGACTCTAAGGCAACGGCCCTGTGCTCGCTCCAGGCTGCGCCTGATTTCCCGCCCTCGCACTCCCAGTGAACTTACCCATGGTTGCCTCACCTACTGCACTGATACCTTCGCGCACCAGCACCTTTTTGACCGTGAGCCACAAAATCTTGATATCCAGCACCAAAGACTGGTGATCCACATACCACGTATCCAACGCGAACTTCTCTTCCCAACTGATCGCATTGCGGCCATTGACCTGTGCCCAGCCTGTCACTCCTGGACGCACCGTGTGCCGACGCGCCTGCTCTGGCGTGTACAACGGCAGATACTCCATGAGCAATGGCCGCGGCCCCACCAAACTCATATCGCCTTTGAGGACGTTCCACAATTCGGGCAATTCATCCAAGCTGCTGGCACGCAGAAAACGGCCAAAAAGCGTAATGCGTTCAGCGTCAGGCAGTAGCGCGCCATCTGGGCCACGTGCATCTGTCATGGTGCGAAACTTCACCATCTCAAACGGCTGCCCATGCAAGCCAGGGCGTACTTGCCGAAAAAGCACAGGGCTGCCCAGCTTGCGCCGCACCAGCCATGCCAGGACGCACAGTGGAAGCGCTAAAGCCATCAAGCCCAGCAATGCCGCCGCAAAGTCAAACAAACGTTTCATGAATGCCCCGCCGCCTGCTCTGCATGCACAGCGTCTAGCGTCATGGCCAATCGCCCGGCAAGCTGCTCAAAGCCATGGTTTTGCTCCACGTATTCACGCCCTGCACGCCCCATGCGCTCTCGCTCCTCCAGGGGTGTTGCCGCTAATTTCAAAATTGCGCCAGCAAGCGCATCAGCCTGGCCTGCTGGCACTGAAATGCCAGCCTTGGCATCCGCAACAGGGTTGTTCACAGCGTTCGAGGCAATCAAGATGGGGCGCTCCGCCGCCAGATAATCAAATAACTTGTTCATGCTGATACCGAAGCGATATAACTGCGGCAAATCAAGCACTGCAATCACAAATGCATCCGCCTGCGCGGCCAAAGCCGGAATCTGACTCTTGGGAACTGAGGGTTCAAACGTCACATTGCTCAGGCCCATAGCCGCCGCCCGGGCTTGCAATTCGGGCTTCAAAGGCCCATCACCAATCAAGCGCAGCCCAATACCTGATCCAGCAGCACTTTGCTGCACAAGCTGCATCGCCTGCAGCACGTTATCAAGTCCATTGGCTTGCCCATGTGCGCCAAAATACATCAGGGTAAAACCCTTGTCGGGGCGATCCACGCTTGGATTCAAACGTGGAAACAGCGACAAGTCCACCCCGTTTGGAATCCACACCACGCGCTCCCTGGCTATACCCAGTGGAACGATGTATTGCCAAGCCTGCGGCAGCAGCACGATCGTGCGTGCCGCACGCCGGTACAACCAAACTTCTAGTTTGCGCAACACCTTGGTGACGAAGGCATCGTCCCGCAGCCGACCCATATCCACCAGCGTTTGCGGCCACAAGTCACGCACTTCAAAAACAAACGGTACCTTGAACCGCCGCGCCAGCAAGGCACCTGCAACCGCAGCAAAAGGGTGAACGCTAGAGCCAATGATCACATCCGGGCTACGGAGCGCACGCGTCGTACGAGGCAACATCACACGCCATGTGTAGTGCAGCATATTGCGCATGCGGCCTCCGCCGTTACCACGGTACTCTGGTGTACGAACCCATAAAAACGGCACTCCATTGAAGTCATCACAGCGCTGCTCTTCCCCTGCTTGTAGCCGCTGATGTCCACTTTGGTGCTCCACACTGGCAGCAATCACCGTCGCCTGCCAGCCAAACTTTTGCAAATACTCTGCCAAGTGAAAGTGACGTGTGCCACCTGCACCGCCGGGTTCCTGCGCGTAGTGGTTGAGAACCCAGACGTGTTTCATGCTAGCGCTCCGCCAGCCAATACCTGAGCCACCCTCTGCGCCGCCATACCACCACCGTACAACTGCCCTTCATCTGTAACCAACCGCCCCAGATTGGCACCTACAGCGTCCTGAATGGCTACGGCATCGGCCCCAACCAAGGTATTAGCACCTACCTCTACCAGCTCGACCCATTCGGTCTGATCGCGCATGGTGACGCAAGCTTTACCAAAGAAAAAGGCTTCTTTCTGCACCCCCCCACTGTCCGTGATCACCAGCGCGCAGCGGCGCAACAATGCCACCATTTCCAGATATCCCACGGGGTCAATAACTTGCACTTTCAAATCTAAGTCCGCCTTGGCAATCGCAGCACGAGTACGTGGGTGCAGAGGCAGCACTACAGGAGCCTGATCCATATGCAGGGCATTGAGTGCACCGACAATGGCACTCAGCCGCTCCAAGTCGTCGGTGTTCTCTGCACGGTGAAGAGTGGCCAAAATAAAGCCATCGCCCACCACTCCTTCCACCCGCGCCTGCGTAGCAGCCTGAGCAAATAACAGGGCTGCATCCTGCATCACATCGCCCACCTGCAACAGCTGCACAGGCTTGGAAGCAAAACCCTCCCGCTGCAAGTTGCACATGGCAGCTTGCGTGGGACAAAACAGAATGTCACTTATCTGATCCGTCAGGATCCGGTTGATTTCCTCAGGCATTCGCATGTTGAAGCTTCGCAACCCCGCCTCCACATGTGCCACAGGAATATGCAGCTTGGCTGCGGCCAAGGCACCAGCCAGCGTGGAATTGGTATCGCCATACACCAGCACACGGTCCGGCTTTTCAGCCTGCAAAATGCGCTCAATCTCCACCAACATACGCCCCGTCATCTCTCCGTGACCGCCACCATGAATATCCAACTGGTGATCTGGACGGGGAATACCAAGCTGGGTAAAAAATACATCCGACATATTGCTGTCGAAGTGCTGTCCGGTATGTACCAACACCTCATGCAAGTCTGCGGTTTGCGCAATGGCTCGTGAAACGACGCTGGCCTTGATGAACTGCGGACGGGCACCGACGATAGTTAATATTTTTTTCATGGGTATATTTTATTTTTAATAGCTAATAGCGCTTACTCAGCGAGAGTTTAATGCCAGTTTTCTTCAAATTACTTCAACCCGTCATATAGCTCTATAAGTTTTTTCTCTTCAATTGCCCAGTTGTACTTTTTCTGCACTACACGCTGCCCATTGCGCCCCATTTGCTCGGCCTCCAAAGGATGCGTGACCAAATAGTCAATAGCCTGTGCAATGGCCACAGGATTCAACGGATCGATACACAGCCCGCAAGCGTTATCGATCACAATTTCGCGCCACAGGGGAAAGTTCGAGGCGATCACGGGTACACCTGCACTCATGTACTCAAACATTTTGTTAGGTTGCGCATCAATATGGTTAGGTGATGGCAAGAAAGTCACCAATCCTCCCACTGCAACAGCCAATACATCAGCAACGTCTTTTCGCCCCAAAAAACCTAAGGCATCTACCTGCTGCCAACCAAAATGCTCCTGCGCTTTAGTTTGCGCATCTGTCTCAGAAAACTGCCCGACCAACTGCAGTCGTGCACCCGACTGCACCTGGGCCATGGCCTGCACCACTTCCAAAATTCCGCGAATCTTGGTAATGCCCCCTACATAGCACACCTGCTGCTGCTTACGCGCCCAATCAATATCACCGCAGGCAAGTTCACCCAATAAGGGAAAGTTGTTGATATCCACAGAGTACACGCCCATTCCCAGAAACTTATCCCGGATAAAGGGCGTTGCAGCAATCACCGCATCCAGCTGGCGGCACACCCATCGCTCGTACACCGCAAAAGTCTTGGACACCAGCAGCTTGGCCAGCTTGTTTAAATAGGGTTTGCCCAAAATCTGCTTGGGCACATCCTCATGCGCATCAAAAATCACCCGCTTGCCCAGCTTTTTTAGCTTGAGGCCAATGGGAAGCAACTCCGGATCATGAAGGTGGTACACATCAGCATTCAGCTCCAGCGCCTTGGTCAAAACACGTGCCGGAGCGTGGCGCATACGGTCCAGACGCCCTTTGGATGCACCGGCATCTTCAATCCGCACGCCTTGCTTTTCCTCATTGCCCAGACCATCAGCCACGACCAAACTCACTGCATACCCATGATTAGCCAGTGAAGTACACATTTTCAAAAAAATGCGGGTGTCGTAGCGAGGATGGGCCGACGTGAGATGGGCAACTTTTTTGCAGAAGGCTTCTTTCATATCAAATAACACCGATCATTAATAAGATATTTTTATATCTTTTCTTATTATCTTTGTAACTGTCCGCTTGGCACTTTTCACAAATTTATAAAGACCATTCCAGTTAGAAAAATCAGTATATTCATGTTTCTGCACCGTCATGAAACCATCAAAATCTTCCCGAGAAATTTTTAACTTTTTGCACAAATATTTTATATCAACGTCAAGTTCTTCTTGAACGTACAAAGGCTCATCCAATTTACATATAGCCTCATCACGGGACATTTGCCCAGAAACTATCAAACTTGATAGGTGCGGGCGCCTCTTATCCATATTAAATTTTTCTGGTAAATAGTGATTTTGAAACCACTTTGTGAATATCGATTCGCCATGTTTTCTTGGATAAGGTTTGTAGCCCACTTTTTCTTCTAGTTCTTGCAATGCCTCCGATTTATCATAATGCATATAATTCAAAGGACGTAATACCCGCATTTTCTTGACGAATGGATACCAAAAATAATAATCAAAAAAACTTATCGTTTGATAATTCTTCAACTTTCTAGAACCATATTTTTTATGAATATCCTTCAGATTAATAGCGTCCATTGCGCTGCCATGCCATGACGAAGGAAAAATACTTTCAGTTGCTAAATTACCACCAGATAAAATATAGCGAATACCATTGCGTGTCGCAAAATGATATAGACCTGCAAAAAAAGCGTGATCTTGTGCTACGTCCTGGTTCGATATGCCTGCGCGCAGATATGCTAAGTGCAAATCACGCATGTCTTCCCAATCCACCACATGGGTATGCAGGTCGTAACCGCAATGCTTGACGACTGCCTCAATATTGGCAACCGCCAATTCACTATTCCAGCCTGCATCAACGTGCATCACCAGAGGGCGTAACCCCCACTCATGTGCTTTGATCGCCAAGTAAGAACTATCTACTCCACCACTCAAACCAATAATGCAGTCATATTCGTGACCTTTCCCTGCAGCCTTGATTTCTTCAAGGTAGTCGGCCCAGAGACGGTGACCTTCTTCGTTTGGAAACCATTTTTTTTGAGTCACTTCTTCAAATTGACGGCAATGGTTACAAACACCCATCGCATCAAACGTGATTTCCGGATCGGTCGTGTCCATCACGCACCGAGTACAACATTGGTAGTTCATATCTTTATCCTTTTGCAAGAAGTTTTCCCAGATCTGCTGTCTTGGGATAATTGATCAGCACAGCACGGTGTTTTCCGTGAAATACGAACATACTGCCCGCCGCCACAGCCGATGCGCCCCCATCATGGACAGCCTCGCGCAAATGTTCCAGCGTGCCTGCACCTCCGCAAACAACTACTGACACCGGAGCCTGCGATACGCTACGAACCAGCGCCAGGTCGAATCCGGCCATGCAGCCGTCGCGCTCCACATCATTGATGAACAGCTCACCCACTCCAGCCTGTACGAGACTCTGAATGTGCTGTTGCAAATTCAGCCGCGTATCCACTGTCGCCGACTTGGCCATGACGCTATAGCCACCGAACAGTTTTTTTCGCACATCGACTGCACCCACAATAGCCTGGCTGCCAAACACTTCAACAGCGGCTTTAATGGTGTCTGTTGACTCGGTAGCTAGAGTGTTGATAACCACCTTTTCAACACCAGAGCGAATCAAGCGCCGTATCTGCTCCAGGTTGCGCACTCCGCCCCCATAGGCTACAGGCATGAAGGCCTCTCCAGCCATCTCTGCAATCAGCTCATAGTTGGGTTCACGGCCATCGCGAGAGGCATCAATGTCAAGAATGACAATCTCGTCCGCTTCTTTGTCACTGAAAATACGCACCGCATTAACCGGGTCACCCAAATAGACTGCATCTTTGAATTTTTTAGTTTTCACCAGTCCATTGCCACGAAGTAGCAGGCAGGGAATCACTCGCGCCTGAATCATAGTGCCCACCTAGCAAAAGAACTCAGCAATTGCTTGCCAAAACGATGGCTTTTTTCTGGATGAAACTGCACCCCTGCAATATTGCCGCACGCTACGGCTGCAGAAAAATCCAAACCGTAATGTGCCTGCAGTAGGACATCAGCAGGATTTTTCGGAACCATGTAGTAGCTGTGCACAAAATAAAACCGTGTATCTGCTGTCATTTCTTGCACCAAGGGGTGATCGGCCTGCACAGGATTGACCTGATTCCAGCCCATATGCGGGATACGCAAGGCAGGCAATGCAGGGAAACGCTCCACCCGCATATCCAGCCAGCCCAGCCCAGGCTCCACACCCTCTGCACTCGACTGTCCCAGCATCTGGGCTCCCACACAAATCCCCAGCAACGGCACACCACGCTGCAATACCTGCTGCTCAAGCACAGGAATCAAGCCACTCGCTCGCAAATTCTGCATACAGGCATCAAACGCCCCATTGCCAGGCAGGATGATGCGCTCGGCTTGTTCAATCTCATTAGCCGCTCTTGTGACATTACAGGCTATTCCGAGCCGCTGAAGCATATTCACCACTGCGGCAATATTACCGATATCGTAGTCAATAATAGCAATCATTCTTCAACCTTTTTGGGTACTGCAGAAAAACCAATCGCGCGATATCCTTCTAGCATTTTCTGCTCTTGTACTTCCCATGCATGTTCGCACGCCATAGAGTATGCATTAGTTTTCATGATTTTTAAATCATTCTTCAAAAAATTATCAAGAGCTCGATTAATAGCCTCAATTGAAAAGTCTGAAATAACTTCTCCCATATTTTTTCTATTAACTAACTCAGACATATCTTTCATATCTGAAACTATAACCGGTAAACCTGCCATGGCATATTCAAACAACTTATTAGGCATACAATAATCATGATTCAAACAAGTTTTCTGAATCAAATGAATGCCAATGTCTGCAGAAGATGTGTACTCAAGAAGCAATTTTGGTGTAACGGCAGGGTAGAAAAAAATATTTTTACATAGATTGGCAGCTACTTGAATTTCCTGCTGCAATGAGCCATAACCCATGAAAACAGCAACTAACTTTTTATCTTTACGAGATTTTAAAGCATTCAAAATCAAACCAACGCCACGCCCAGCTATCAAGCCACCTTGATAAAGCAAGATGACTTGATCCTCACGAATACCCAGTTGTTCTCTGAAACGATTATTTTTTTGAAGTTTATGCTGATTGGGTGCATTCAAAACCACGAGTGGCCGCTTGATATGGTATTCATTAGCATACCAGTCTGCGATGCTTTCACTGACGACGATAGTCATATCGGCGTGTTTGATCAGTTTACGCTCCAACCATTTTGAAAGTTTTTTCCTAAGCCCTCTAGCCCCATTAGTTTCAGTTTCCAATTCGTGCGCATCATAAATCAGACGTATGCGCCATGCATACTTAAGCAGCACTCCTAATGGTAATAAACCCAAGGAATGCACATTCACACAATATATTTTTTTATTTTTATAATACAAAAAAACTCTAGTGCAGTATTCAAGATATTTCAACGTTTGAAATAGAATATTTTTGCCAAATTTGCGAGTTATCAAATTAAAACGATGGGCGTGGATATCTGCTCCAAAGGTTTGATCAGTCGCCAAACCTTCCGCATGCAAGGCAGCCACATGTATCTGAGAAAATACCTGCGCACAAATCAGGCTCGCGGCCTCCTTCATTAGACGACTTTCATTTCTGAATTCAGTGAGGGAAATATGAAGATTATTCATAATATTATCTTAAATAGAATAGAATTAATTATATTATGCACGACTGTAAATTCTAATCTTGCCACTTCCAAGTAATACTGCAAGCATAAATATCAACATGAATATAAGATGAAAATCATATAAAAAACCACTGAATCCCGTAATGGCCAGGGTTTTAAAATGAAAAATCAACCAAACAAAAAAAGCAACTGTCATAGTATTTAATTCGAGCCTGGAGAATAAATATGAAACCACAGCAACAATACTCCCCATCATGAAGGCGACAACAGGAATTCCAAGAAAACCAAAATTCGCATAGGCTTCTCCCCAAAATACTGTAGGCATCGTCCCAACCACCTCTCCGGAAAGCATTTCTGGAAATACCCAATTCATGACGTCAATAGTGTATCGAACTGGTGTATACGGAAGAATTCCCCCAGGATTTGGAAATGTTCTGCCAACGAGAAATTCTTGTTCGCTTGGGAAATATTGAAGATAAAAATAAGCTGGAGAAATACTACCAGAGAATGCCCTCGAAATAATTGATGCAAATGCATCCAGTACAGTTGAGCTACCCATGAAATATATATAAAAAATAACCAAAATGGAAATAATGCCCCCCCCCAAGGTGATTAAACTTTTTTTGGGCATCAGTCCATCAGACTTAACAAGATAGTGCATCATGACTAAAGCCATTAACAATCCAACAAATGCTGCTTTCTCCGTTGCCATTGTTGCAACAAATGAAGATATTAAAAATGATATTAGAAATAAAAATAAATTAATTGCATTTTTATTTTTAATAAAAATAGCATAAAAATTCAATGTTATTAAAAATCCAAGATTGTGTAAAATTAAATGATACCAATGATATCCACCACCCTCTAAGTTATTACCCATATTGCTTCGTGCAATAGCAGCTTCAGCAACGCCCTGTTGGATCGCTGTAAAAAGTGCAATTTCTCCAACTTTTTTTATATATAAGAAAAGAATAAGGCACAAAAATGCAAAAAAACAAAGAGAAATAGATTTCTGAACAAAAGATAAGTCAGATATTCTGGAGGAAACAACAGGAAAAGGTTTGAGTCGCAAAACTCTTCTTATAAAAATGACGCCGCCCAAGAAAAAAACCATATTTACAAAAGAACAAATCAGTGTCAGAAATACATTTTCCCTATCGATCACACCGATTGCCATTCGGTATTCGTCCATCATAAAGAATAAAGGCAATGTTCCGAGAAACGAAAATATGTATATTGATAAGGTAGTTACATTTACTATGCTTATTTTATTGATCTTCTCATCAGCTATTTTTAGAAGAAAAACCATGCAAAATGGACTTGCAAAAAATAAAAATAAAAAAGCTATTTCCAGCATAATTTCTCCATTAACTCAATAAATTTTTATCTTCAAAAAATAAATTATGTCAGAGTACGTTAAATATGCCATTATTCAACATCTCCTAAATAAAAAAATTACACGCAATCCAATCCAAAAAACAAGTATTAAAAACACAAAAAAATGTACTCTAGTTATCAATCGATAATGAATACTTTGAAAAAGCAGAAATACAAAATTTAAGGCAAAAAAAACCAACCCTGCCTCCATTTCGCCAATATTAAAAATATTTGTAGAAAAATACAGCATCAACAGCAGTACCTGTACAAAGCTAATTAATTTTACGAATTCTAATTTCTGGTTAAATTTCATTTAAATCGTCATACAAGTTCAAACATTAAACAATTAATTAGAATTATTTGATTTCTTATTAAGGACAGCAAGAACAACAACTAAATATATTGTGTAAAACAATAGTCCTGACAACGCGTAGTACTCGACGATATAAATATGCTCAAAAAATGCAAAAAAATACACACCTCCAGCTCTTAGGAAAATTCCAAAAATTTGAAGATAAAAAGCAATTTTATGATTATCTGTAATGTATAGTGATGTAGAAACCGGTGAAGTTATGAACTGCATGAAAAACCACGGAACCATCCAACTTATAAGCTCTCCAGTACGCCTCCAGCTTTCGCCAAGAAAATAAGAGATTAAACTTGGTGCAAGAATTGCTATGACTATTGAAGGGATGAATGCAATTTTAGCCAACCCATAAATGGTTTTTTCCGTAAATATTTTCAACTCACCTTGGTGAAAGCGATTAGATCCTTCAGACAAATAAACTTGAGAAACTGCGCCACTTATCATCCCCATCGGCGTTGATAATAGCTGCATAGCCAGCATGAGATACCCGGCCTCAGCACCCAATGCATAAGAAGCAATTAAAATTACAGGTATTTGGATACTTCCTGTATTAGCAAAAACCTCAACTGTTGAATATTTTGGAAATTTTTTATATCTACGTAATGCAAATTTAAGATGTTTAAGCCTTACACTTCGAAAAATATTCCAATCATTTTTCCTCAATGAAGAAGCAAAGCTTATAAAACCCGCACTTTGTGCAATCAATTGTCCAAATACAAGTCCAAATGCTGATCCACTAAGAAAATATCCTGCCCAAAGCTTTACGCCAGTACCTCCGAGTGACTGTGTTATTTTGGTTTTAGATATCAATCCGAATTTTTTATTTCTTATGGACCAATACTGTAATGCATTATATATTCCAACGCATAAAACGCCCAATGGAATCAACCAAATAAATTGATAAACTTTTTTATCCAACAAATCATGTATGAAATTAGGAGAAATTAAAATCAGAAGAGAAATAAAAAAAACAAATATAAATACATTAGAAATTGACAAAATACACAGCGACGCAGCCACTCGATTTGATTTAGGCAATGGAATTGCATACTCTAAACAAAGACCAGAAACTGCAGTTATCATTGATAATAATGAAACATAAACAGCTAAAACAGAAAAATCCTCGGGAGTATAAAGACGCGTTAAAATTGGCAGTGAGCAAATAGCAATTAACTGTCCAATTGCAGTACCACCTATTAAAACAAATACTCGGCGAACAAATGAATTTTCTAGCAATCTATTTTTCATAATATTTCCAAAATAGATTCGTCAATATTTTTTCGAACGTGCTGCGCGCAACCATGGCGTAGCGTTTCGCGCCCTCTTCATTCAAGTGATTATCATCAAAATAGATCGGTACACTGTCAAAAAAAGGGGCTTGATCAAAAAAACCAGAAGACTCGAAATTCAAGCTGGTGACTCTTGGATAAAGCTCAGCGTACTGTCGCAGCATCAAGTTGGACTTTTCATAAGCGGGGTCAATATCAATTATTGAATCAAGACCCAGTGCTCTGAATCGTATGGCCCGCAGCGGGTTCTTTCTTAATAAAGGCTCTTGTTCAAGAAGATAAATTTCCTTACCCGCCTGACTTTGCTCTGACAAAAAAACATTCAAAGCCTTTTTAAAGTCCTCAGATGCCAATTGCCAGTTCCAGCTTGCAGCCAGAAATAGCACCTTTGTGTGCGGCAAATATTTCTTGGCCTGCTCAATTTGTTCCAAACAGGGTCGATGTGCCCACTCGGCAATACGTTGATAATCAAACCCTGGAATGGTCACGCAACTGCTGGCAGTGATGATGCGCGCCTTGAACCCCAAATCCTTTCCCAACTGGTCAAAAAAGAGATTGAGCATGGCTGCATGAGAATCGCCCAGAACCAGCACTTCCTTGTCGCTGTTCAGATCACCTTTGAGGCAATCGTCAACGATCTGTCCATGGCAAATTGTTGCGGGATCAGCGTAGCGCTGATATTCGACGGGCAGCGGTGGAGGTGATAGCGTTTGATTGATTTTGGCCATCCCGCCCCCCACTCCCAAGACCGAACCAGCCAGTAAACCGTAACCCAGCATTTTTCTCAGACGGGACAGGTTGCTCGAACGTAGTGGTATTTCTACCCAATAAAACGACAAGCATGCTAAGAGCCAGGTCAAGGCAATAAACAGCAGACTAAACGGTACATCCAGTACTTGCGTGCCTGTGTAGTAGCGCAGCAAGGCCAATACCGGCCAATGCCACAGATAGAGTGAATACGACAGTTCGCCCAGAAAGACCATAGGCTTGCTTGCCAGCACTCGCCCTACCCCACCTTGAGCAGGGTGCAGCAGAGCGAGTGCAGCTCCAGCCACAGGCAACAAGGCCAGCAAACCGGGGAAAGGTCCAAGTTGAGGCTGCAAAGTGGCAGCCGCGATGATCAAGACCATTCCTAACTTGTTGAGCCAAGGCTTGCTTTCCTTTGATGCTTTGCCAGCATACAAATGGAGTGCTACGAGCGCTCCAGCAAAGAATTCCGGCAGACGCGCATATAAGCTGTAGTAAGTTGCCTGCTCGATAACCAGTACACGCAGACGATATTCCGCTAAGCAGGTGAAGCCGAGCAGCAACGTTGCAAACAACCATTTGAGCGCCTTGACGGGCAGTAGCAAAACCAGCAGTGGGGCCAGCAGGTAGAACTGGATTTCTACTGCCAGCGACCAAGTGTGCAGCAGGGGTTGTTCATGACTAGCAGGAGCGAAATAATCACCAAAGCCAGCAAAGTAATTGTTACTGTTGAACCATGCTGCTTGATTCAGGCCTTTTTTATAAATGGCAAGATCTTGCGGCAAAAACAGGACTGCGGAGAGCAAAGAGACTACCGTCAGCATTGCAAAATACGCAGGTGCAATACGTTTCAAGCGACTGACGTAGAAGTACTGCAGCGTATCAAAGAGTCGGTAATCTGATTGATTTTTTTTGTGCAGCAATATGCTGACAATCAAAAAACCAGAGATAACCAGGAATATGTCGACCCCGACAAACCCACCAGGCATCCAGGCAGGGTTGAAATGAAACAACATCACGACCGACACCGCAATGGCACGCAGACCTTGGATGTCGGGGCGGTAATTAATGGCGCTCATTAACCAGCCGATTTATGTCGCTTGCTACTGCTGGGCAACTAATGTTGCAATTTGGGTAATGCTTTCTTCGCCCAAATAAGGGTGCATGGGCAAACTGACCACCTTCTGCGCAACTGCATCACCCACAGGTAAATATGCACCCGCATCCGCCACAGCAGGCTGCAGATTCAACGGTATTGGGTAATGCACTGCTGTAGGAATGCCTTGCGCCTTAAGCTTGTCTTGCACTTGCTGGCGGTTGGGCACCTGCAGCGTGTATTGGGCCCATGCGCTGGTGTTGCAGGACTCAACATGTGGAAGCTGAATGCCAGACGCTTCGTCACCTTCTTGTACGAACTTTCGCAATGCATCAGCGTATTGCAGGGCGACTTGCTGGCGCTGGGCAACTTCTTGGTCCAGTACAGCCAGTTTCGGCAGCAAAATTGCAGCCTGGAGCGTGTCCAAACGGCTGTTCACACCTACGCGAACATGGTGGTAGCGGCGATCTTGCCCATGGCGAGCAATCTGGCGCATCACTTTCGCCAGTTCATCATCATTGGTAAAAATAGCCCCACCATCGCCGTAGCAGCCCAAGGGTTTGCTTGGAAAGAAACTGGTACAGGCAATAGTGGTGAGATTGCAGCTTTTTCGCCCCTTGTATGTTGCCCCAAAACTTTGGGCAGCATCTTCAATGACAGTCAAGCCGTGTTTCGCGGCAATCACATTGATGGCGTCGTAATCGGCACATTGCCCGTAAAGGCTCACGGGGATGATCGCTTTGGTCCGCGGAGTGATGGCTGCTTCTAACAACTGTGGGTCAAGATTGCAGGTACGTGGATCAATATCTACGTATACAGGCTTGGCACCCAGCAGAGCTACGGTTTCAGCCGTTGCGATGTAGGTAAAACCAGGAGTAATGACTTCATCACCGGGTCCAATACCCAATGCCATTTGGGCGATTTGCAAAGCATCTGTGCCGTTAGCCACTGAAATGCAATATTTTGCACCGGTATAAGCTGCTAATTTTTCTTCTAGTTCAGCAACTTGTGGTCCCAAAATGTATTGGCCATGATCCAATACACGCTGAATACCAGCATCAATTTCTTTTTTTAAATTCTGATACTGCGTTTTAAGATCAATAAATTGCATGGCTTACTCAGGCTGGTTGTTGTATGACGGTAGTGCCACTTAATACATAAAGTTTTCCGGAGTGCGCGCAGACTACTTGCCCTTCTCCTTTAAGCGGCAGATTTAGTTGTTCGCCAAATTCGCTCATCCAGCCAATTTGCTTTGCGGGTACACCCACCATCAGTGCGTAATCTGGCACATCTTTATTCACCACCGCGCCGGCGCCTACAAATGCATAGGCACCCACCGTGACACCGCAGACAATGGTGCAGTTGGCGCCCAAAGTGGCGCCTTTCTTAACCAAAGTATCGCGATATTCATTTTTTCGCTCAATCAAAGAGCGGGGGTTATAAACGTTGGTGAAGACCATACTTGGGCCGCAGAACACGCCGTCTTCCAGTGTTACGTTGTCATAAACGCTCACGTTGTTCTGTACTTTGCAATGATCGCCAATCACGACTTTGTTACCAACAAAGACGTTTTGTCCCAGCGAAACACCGCGGCCAATTTTTGCCTGCGCACAGACATGAACAAAGTGCCAGATACGGCTACCTTCTCCAATCTGCGCGCCCTCGTCGACGATGGCGCTGGAATGCACTGAATAATTCATGAATCAGCGCTCCAGTGGCAATGCAACGCGAACGCCATCGCGTGCTGAGCGGTACATGGCGGTCAGTAACTCTAGGCTCTTGAGTCCTTCACGGCCATCAGTTTCCGCCTCTGCTTGGCCTTGCAGGGTTTTGATGACGTTGTCGTAGTACAGCGGGTGGCCAAAACCATAAACGCTGGTTGTGGCATAGCTGGCCTGCTTGATCTCTTCATCTTCCGGACGCTGATCTGCAAACTGCCATTGCTGAATTTCATTGACAGCTACGCCCCCTACACGGACCGTACCCTTTTCACCCAAGATGGTGATGCTGCCTTCCAGATTTTTGGGATACGTGAGCATGGTGACATTTAAGGTACCCATGGCACCATTGCGCCAACGTATGGCAGAGACGCCTGTGTCTTCAGCCTGAATATTGCGTGCCAGCGTTCCGGTATAGCTCATTACGCTTTCGACTGGGCCAATCAGCCAGTTGAGCAAGTCAATATAGTGGCTGGCCTGGTTCATAAAGGCCCCGCCGTCCCATTCCCACGTACCACGCCACTTGGCAGCGTCGTAATACTCTTGGGGACGCGTCCAGAACACATTCAGGGCAACGCTATATATGCGGCCAAAACGACCCTGCTCTACTGCTTGCTTTAGCAGTTGCAAAGTTGCATTGCGGCGGTTTTGTTTCACAACAAAGAGCTTGACCCCTGCGTCGTCGCAGGCTCGTACCATGCCCAAAGCTTCGTGCCATTGTGTGGCCATCGGCTTTTCGCTGACTACATGTCGCCCCGACTGCGCAACTTCAATCGCTTGCCTGGGATGAAGGCCACTGGGTGTGGTCAGTATCACGGCATCAGCCGTTGTCTTGGCTAACAGCGCCTGCAAAGATGCATGGCCTTGGGCTCCGGTTTTCTCGACAGCTTGTGCCAGCGCTGCAGGGTCAATGTCACAGACATCCACCACCTCGCACCGATCCTTGTGCTGATCCAAAGCACCAAAGTGGTTGGCTGAAATACGGCCAGCACCAACGAGTGCAAAGCGAACTTTTCGGTCTTGAACAGGGGTCAGCATAAACGTCTCAATTACAAGCGGAAGATGGAAAAACCTTGGTCAGCCAGCGCATGGCGGTCGTATAAAGACTTCACATCGACCAAAACTGGCTGATTGCCCCGAGTCAAAGCCTTGAGTTGCGCCCCAGACAAGCTGCGATATTGGTTGTGCCCCACGGCTACCACCAGAGCGTCCACTGGATGTGCTTCATCAATTTGCCCCAAGGTAATGCCATATTCGTGGCTCACCTCTTGTGCATCAGCCCATGCGTCAGCAACAACAACCTGCGCGCCCCAGGCTTCAAATTCATGCACCATGTCCACAACCTTGCTGTTGCGGATGTCCGGGCAGTTTTCCTTGAAAGTGAGGCCCATCACACCAATACGGCAGCGCGGCACGTCCATGCCGTTTTGCAGCATCAGCTTGACAGTATTGCGAGCGACATAACGCGCCATGTTGTCGTTAATTCTGCGTCCCGCCAAAATCACTTGCGGGTGATATCCCACCTGCTCAGCTTTGTGCGTCAGGTAGTAGGGGTCCACGCCAATGCAGTGACCGCCCACCATTCCAGGACGGAAAGGCAAGAAGTTCCACTTGCTGCCGGCGGCCTCCAGTACATCCAGAGTGTCAATTCCAAGACGAGCAAAAATCACTGAAAGCTCGTTGACCAGCGCAATATTCAAGTCACGCTGCGTGTTCTCAATCACCTTGGCAGCTTCTGCCACCTTGATGCTGCTTGCCAAGTGCGTGCCTGCAGTGATGATTTCACGGTACAGGCCATCGACCGCTGCAGCCACATCTGGGGTGCTGCCACTGGTGATTTTTTTAATCGTGGTCAGTGTGTTGACCTTGTCGCCTGGGTTGATGCGCTCAGGGCTATAGCCACAGAAAAAATCCTGATTGAATTTAAGGCCACTCATGCGCTCAAGCTCTGGAACACAAACCTCTTCGGTCGCCCCCGGATATACCGTGGACTCATAAATCACCACATCGCCAGCTTTCAAAGCAGCACCCACGGTTTGGCTGGCTTTGATCAACGGCGTCATATCTGGACGATTTGCCTGATCAACAGGCGTTGGTACCGTCACGATAAACACCTTGCAGGCACGCAGATCTTCAATCTCGTGGCTGTACTGAAGGTGAACTGCGCTGCGCAGCTGCTCAGGACTGCATTCCAAGGTGTGGTCTTGCCCGCCGCGCAGCTCATCGATGCGCCGTGCGTTGATATCAAACCCTAAAGTCTTTCGCTTGGAGCCGAATTCGACTGCAAGGGGCAGACCTACGTAGCCAAGACCAATAATGGCAATGCTGGCATCAGAAAAGTTCATCGTGTTAACTTCTTTTTAATGTGTTTACCCACTCCAAGCTGAGGAGCAGCATGGAAATAGCACTTTTTATACAGCCAGTTTTGCCAGATCTGCCACCCGGTTCATAGCTACATGCAATGCTGCCAGCAGACCTAAGCGGTTGGCCTTCAAGGCAGCATCTTCGGCATTCACCATGACGTGCTCAAAGAACGCATCCACCGGGGCGCGCAATGCTGCCAAGGTTTGCAAACTTGCGGTGTAGTCACCTGCTTCAAACTGCTGCTGCGCCTTGGGTGCAACGGATTGCAATGCTGCAAACAGGTCTTTTTCAGCCTGCTCTGCCAGCAACGCCTCGTTCACCTGAGGTTGCACTTCTGTTTCGGCTTTCTTCAGGATATTACCCACGCGCTTGTTGGCAGCAGCCAGTGCTTGCGCTTCAGGCAATGCTGCAAAGGCACGTACGGCTTCGAGACGTTTTTGCACATCGGCCAGGCGCTGTGGGCGCAAAGCCAGCACAGCTTCAACTTCCTGAGCACTAAAGCCTTGTTCACGCAGATTGACCGACAGGCGGTCGTAGAAGAACTCCACCAGCTGCGCCGTTGCGTCGGTGATCTTGTCGCCAAAAGCTGGCACAGCGCTGACGAGTAGCGTTTGCAGATCCAAGGGCAGGTCTTTTTCGACCAGCATGCGAATCACACCCAGCGCATGACGGCGCAGGGCGAAGGGGTCACGGTCGCCCGTGGGCAGATTGCCGATACCGAACATGCCCACCAGCGTTTCCAGCTTGTCAGCCAGGGCCAGCACCACGCCAGCATTACCACGTGGCAGTTCGTCGCCCGCAAAACGGGGTTTGTAATGGTCTTCAATGGCGTCGGCCACCGCCACATCCAGGCCGTCGTTCAATGCGTAGTAACGGCCCATGGTGCCTTGCAGCTCTGGGAACTCGCCCACCATATCGGTCACCAAATCGGTCTTGGCCAGCATGGCAGCCTGGTCGGCTTGCTGCACCAATTGCGCGTCACCCATTTGCTGGGCGATGGCTTTAGCAATGGCGCGCACACGTTCTACGCGTTCGCCTTGGGTGCCCAGCTTGTTGTGGTAGACCACCTTACCCAGGCCCTCAACACGCGAAGCCAGTGTTTTCTTGCGGTCTTGGTCGAAGAAGAACTTGGCATCAGCCAGACGGGGGCGCACGACGCGTTCGTTGCCTTCGATGACAGCCGACGCGTCTTGCGGCGTGATGTTGCTGACAATCAAAAACTGGTGCGTCAACTTGCCTTGCGTATCCAGCAAGGGGAAGTACTTCTGATTGGCCTTCATGGTCAGAATCAGGCATTCCTGCGGCACGTTCAAGAACTCTTTTTCGAACTCGCAGACCAGCACATTGGGCCGCTCGACCAGCGCGGTCACTTCGTCCAGCAAAGCAGCGTCGTCGATGGGGCGCACGCCACCACCCACGCGCGCTGCCGCGGCTTGCAACTGGCGGGCAATGTCGGCACGACGCTCGGTAAAGCTGGCGATCACTGCGCCCTCTTCACGCAACTGCTCGGCGTAGCTGTCGGCGTTGCGGATGACCACGGGATCCACCTTGGCTTCAAAGCGGTGGCCCTGGGTGGCGGCACCGGCCGTCAGGCCCAGCGTCTTCACGCCGATCAGCACTTGCGTACCGTGCATCACCACTAGACCGTGTGCAGGGCGCACAAAGTGCACGCTGCTCCAGCCGTCTTGCAACTGGTAGCGCATCACTTTGGGGATAGGCAGCTTGGCGATGGCTTCATCCAGCGCCTTTTGCACACCGTCGCCCAGCACCACACCCTTGACGGTGGATGCGTAAAACAGCGCTTCGGCCTTGCCTTCGCCTTCGCGCTTCAGGCCCGCCACGGCGGATTCGTCAGCACCCAGAGCCGCCAGCTTTTTGAGCAGCGCGGGCGTGGGCTTGCCTTCGGCACCCAGACCCACAGCCACAGGCATCAGCTTTTGCGACACGGCCTTGTCTTCGGCCTGGGGCAGCACTTCAGTGATGTGGGCTGCCAGGCGGCGGGGTGAGGCGTAAGCCGTCAGGCGCGATTCGCTGGAAGCCAGCAGGCCTTGCGCCTTGAGCTGCTCAAACAGCACGCCAGCAAAGGCATCGCCCAGCTTTTGCAGTGCCTTGGGTGGCAGCTCTTCAACAAACAGTTCAACCAGTAGATTCGATGCGTTCATGGTATTTTTGATAGCTGCTAGCGCTTGATTCATAAGGTCTAGCGGCTGAAATTACTTTTAAATGGGACTTGCGAGTGCGTCGGTGCGAACTTACGCAGCCTTCTTGGCGGCCTGCTCAGCGGCCTTGGCCAACTCGGCCAGCACTTCGTCGGCATGGGCCTTAGGCGCCATGGGGAAGCCCAGGCGTGCGCGGCTGTCCAGGTAGCTCTTGCCCACGGCGCGGGCCAGGTTGCGAATGCGGCCGATATAGGCGGCGCGCTCGGTCACCGAGATGGCGCCACGGGCATCCAGCAGGTTGAAGGTGTGCGCCGCCTTGAGCACTTGCTCATAGGCAGGCAGCGCCAGCTGCGCATCGATCAGCTTGTTGGCCGTGTCTTCGTGCGCCGTGAAAGCGGTGAACAGGAAGTCAGCGTTGGAATGCTCGAAGTTGTAGGTGGATTGCTCCACCTCGTTCTGGTGGAACACATCGCCGTAGCTCAGGCCCTCGGTGTAGACCAGGTCGTACACCGATTCCTTGCCCTGCAGGTACATGGCCAGGCGCTCCAGACCGTAGGTGATTTCGCCGGTGGCGGGCTTGCAGTCGATACCAGCGACTTGCTGGAAGTAAGTGAACTGCGTCACCTCCATGCCGTTCAACCACACTTCCCAGCCCAGACCCCAGGCGCCCAAGGTTGGGTTTTCCCAGTCGTCTTCCACAAAGCGGATGTCGTTCTTTTTCAGGTCGAAGCCCAGCGCTTCGAGCGAGCCCAGATACAGCTCCAGGATGTTGTCAGGTGCGGGCTTGAGCACGACTTGAAACTGGTAGTAGTGCTGCAGGCGGTTGGGGTTCTCGCCATAGCGGCCATCCTTGGGGCGGCGGCTGGGCTGCACATAGGCTGCTTTCCATGGCTCTGGGCCAATGGCGCGCAGGAACGTGGCGGTGTGCGAGGTACCGGCGCCGACTTCCATGTCATAGGGCTGGAGCAGTGCGCAGCCGTGGTCGGCCCAGTAGGACTGCAGTTTCAGAATGATTTGTTGGAAGGTCAGCATGGTGTCTGAAAGGCTCAGGTGGGCTGGCGCGCAAACGCCAGCGCAATCGTTATAAGAGACCGCACAACCAGCGGGCACAGCAAAGGCCACGCTCACGCGCGCAAAGGGGTGATTCTAGGCCTCTGACTCGCTGCTTGGTGTCAGCAGAGGTGCTTGCCTGTTAACAAAGCGCAATTTGCTTTCAAATAAAGAGCAGCTTACGCTTACCAAATAAGCGACTCATTAACCTTTAACAACAAAAACAAGCAATGACCAGCGCGAAGCGCTACGAATTTTGATTTATTTGCCGTAGCCGCCATAAAAAGCCCGCCCTACAATGGATCACAACTTTTTCTTCTGACCTGCTTGCGAGGATTGGCATGAACCTGTTCAACATCATCAAGAACCAGCTGATTGAAGTCATCGAATGGACCGATGACTCGCGCGACACCCTGTCCTACCGCTGGCCGGACGAGGACAAGGAAATCAAGAACGGCGCCCAGCTGATCGTGCGCGAGTCGCAGCAGGTGCAGTTTGTGGCTGCCGGCCAGTACGCCGACCTGTTTGGCCCCGGCAAGCACACGCTCAGCACCGAAAACGTGCCCGTGCTCTCCACTATCCTAGGTTGGAAATATGGTTTTCAGTCGCCCTTCAAGTGCGATGTTTACTACATCAACACGCGCTTGTTCACCGGCAACAAGTGGGGCACGTCCAACCCCGTGCTCATGCGCGACAAGGACTTTGGCGTGGTGCGCATCCGCGCTTTTGGCTCCTACGACTTCCGCATCGTCGAGCCCGCCAAGTTCCTGAAAGAAGTGGCAGGCACCGACCAGAACTTCCGCATTGACGAATTTGCCGACACCATGCGTTCGCGCATCGTCAGCGTATTTACGGAGGCGCTGGCCAAGGCCCAGGTGCCCGTGCTGGACGTGGCCACCCGCTACAGCGACTTGGGCGATGCGCTGGTGCAGATCATCAACCCCGCAATGGTGGAGAAATACGGCATTGAGGTCACCACCTTTGTGCTGGAAAACGTCTCCGTGCCGCCCGAGGTGGAGCAAGCTATCGACAAGCGCTCCAGCATGAGCGCCATTGGCAACCTCAACGACTATGTGAAATACCAAATGGGCCAGGCCATGGCCAACGGCGGCGAAGGTGCCGCTACGGCCACCGTACCTGCCTCCATGGCCATGGGCTTTGGCATGGCCCAGGAGATGATGAAGCAGATGCAGCAGCCTGCGACTGCCACCAACGGCGGCGCAGCGACTGCTGGCCACGATGCGTTTTCCCCGGCTGCGGCGCAGGCCGCGCAAACCCCTTCGGCACCCGCTGCCGCGGGCCTGCAGGTGTACACCCCGGAACAGGCAGCCCAAGTACTCGGCGTGGAAGTGGCAGATGTGATCGCTGAGCTGGAAGCGGGCAGCCTCAAAGGCCGCAAGATCGGTGCAAACTGGCGCATTGGCCAAGCAGCCCTCGATGAGTTTCTGCGTGGATAAGTACAGCGCCCGCTGTGCCGCTGCGCTACTTCCCCCCAATTGGGGGACGGCAAGTTCGCTGCTGGGCGGCTCCGGCCCCTTAGCCCACGTTGTTTGCGCCATTTTTTATTGCCAGTTGTGACTGATAACGCTTCCTACGCTGCCGCACCCGATGCCCCCAAGCCCTCCATGGTGCGCAAGCACCCGTGCCCGGAGTGCGGAGCCAATCTGGAGTGGAACGCCAAGGCCCAATCGCTCAAATGCCCTTACTGCGGCACCGTGGTGCCGTGGAGCAATGACGTGCGTGAAGAGCTCGGCCAGGAAGTGGTGGAGCAAGACCTGGCCGAAGCCCTGCGCAGCCACGCACATGGCCGCGGCTGGGGCGAGCAGCGCACGGAAGTACAGTGCCAGAACTGCCGCGCCATCTCGGTGTTTGTCGATGGACGCACAGCACAGCGCTGCGATTTCTGTGGCTCGCCCGCCATCGTGGCGCATGAAACGCGCAATGACGCCATCACGCCGCAAAGCATCTTGCCGTTCAAGATCAGCGATGGACAGATCCGTGACACCATCCGCCAGTGGTACGGCAGCCGCTGGTTTGCCCCCAACAAACTCAAGAACGCGGCCTTGACCGACACCTTGCACGGCGTGTATCTGCCGTACTGGACGTTTGATGCCCATGTCAGCGCACAGTGGTGGGCGGAGGCCGGTTATTACTACTACACCACAGAAACCTACCGCGACGCCAACGGCAACACCCAGACGCGGCAAGTGCGCCATGTCCGCTGGCAAGCTGCATCAGGTGACCTGCGCCATTTCTTTGACGATGAGCTAGTGCCCGGCACCGTGGGCGTGCACGCGAACTTGCTGCGCCAGGTAGAGCCCTTCCCCACCACGACGGACCTGAAACCCTACACCCCAGAGTTTGTGCGCGGATGGACGGTAGAGCGCTACCAGGTCGACCTGGGTAAAGCGGCCCAGCTTAATGAGCAAGATATGGATGGTCAGGTTCAAGCCCTGTGCGCCCGCCAAGTACCCGGCGACACCTACCGCAACCTGCGCGTGCAGCGCGAATACGCCGGCCGCACCTTCAAACATGTGCTGGTGCCCGTCTGGCTGGTGGGCTACACCTACGGCAGCCGCAACTTCCAGATCGTAGCCAATGGCTATACCGGCCAAATTGCAGGCGAGCGGCCGTACAGCTGGGTGAAAATTTTCTTTGCCGTGCTGTGTGCGCTGGTGGTTGCAGCTCTGGTACTGATGGTGATGCAAAACCAATAATCAACGTGCCGCTTGCACACGGATTGCGCTGGAAATAAAAAAGGACTGCATCCGCAGTCCTTTTTTATGCAGTTCACCACCTGATCGTCTCTATGCAGAGAAGACTTCCGCAGTTTTAAAGAACGGTTGCTTTTGGTCTTTGTCAGACAACAAAACGTTCATTCCTACATCAGGCCATTGGATCGCAATGTCAGGATCATTCCACGCAATTCCTCGATCCGATTGAGGCGCGTAGTAATGAGTCGTTTTGTACAAAAAGTCAGCGGTATCACTCAGCACCACAAAACCATGGGCAAAGCCCGGTGGAATCCAGAACTGTTTGTGATTGTCTTCCGTCAACGTCTCTGCCACCCATTGCCCAAACGTCGGCGAGTTTTTGCGAATATCCACGGCTACATCCCACACAGCGCCACGCGTCACTCGCACCAGCTTGCCTTGCGCATGCGGTGGCAGTTGGTAGTGCAATCCACGCAGCACCCCTTTGGATGAGCGGCTGTGGTTGTCTTGTACAAACTCAAAGTTTGTCCCTGTGGCTTGATTGAATGCCTCCTGGTTAAAGCTTTCATAGAAAAAGCCACGCGCATCCCCAAACACCTGGGGCTCCAGCAGCATGACTTCAGGAATGCGCGTGGGCGTGACCTTCATCGCACAGCCCCTTTCAGGCATTGCATCAGGTATTTGCCATAGCCATTTTTCAGCAGCGGCTGCGCCAGCTGTTCCAGCTGCGCCGCATCAATCCAGCCTGCGCGAAAGGCGATCTCTTCCGGACACGCGACTTTCAGGCCTTGGCGCTGCTCCAGCGTGGCAATGAACTGTCCGGCCTCCAACAAGCTGTTGTGCGTGCCGGTATCCAGCCATGCGTAGCCGCGGCCCATCAACTGCACATTCAACTGTCCCTGCCGCAGGTACAGCATGTTTAGATCTGTGATTTCCAGTTCCCCGCGCGCCGATGGGCGCAGTGATTTGGCCAGCCCTACCACCTGGTCATCGTAAAAATACAGCCCCGTGACCGCGTAGTTGGACTTGGGCGCCGCAGGTTTTTCTTCCAGTGACAGCACCTTGCCTTGGGCATCAAACTCGGCCACGCCATAGCGCTCTGGATCTTGCACATGGTAGGCAAACACGGTAGAGCCCAACGACTGCGCGCTCGCCTGTGCCAGCAGCTTCGGAAAGTCATGACCATAAAAAATGTTGTCCCCCAGCACCAGCGCGCTGGGAGCGCCTGCAAGAAACGACTCTCCGATCAGGAATGCCTGTGCCAATCCATCCGGACTGGGTTGCTGCGCATATTGCAGATGCAGCCCCCATTGGCGACCATCGCCCAGCAACTGTTCAAAGCGGGGGGTGTCCTGCCGGGTGCTGATGATCAAGATTTCGCGGATTCCCGCCAGCATCAAGGTGCTCAGCGAGTAATAGATCATCGGCTTGTCATACACCGGCAGCAGTTGCTTGCTGATGGCGAGCGTTGCAGGATACAGGCGCACGCCCGAGCCTCCTGCCAAGATGATGCCTTTGCGTGCCTGCGTCATAAGATATTTATTTCGTAGCTGTTAGCGCTTGCTAAATCAGCGCTAACAGCCATTTTCATTCAAATAATTCTTGCAGCATGCGGCGCACGCCATGCTGCCAATGCGGAAGCTGCACACCCAACTGACGCTGCAACTTGGTGGTATCAAGTCGTGCATTGTGTGGCCGCTGCGCCAAGCTGGGGTAAGCGCTGCTGGGCACGGGCTCCAGCGCCGCCAGCTTTCCATCCAGTGCTGGCTGCAGCGTGCCGGCCACCTCCAGCACAAACTGCGCATACGCATGCCAGGTCGTCGCACCACCTGCCACGCAGTGGTACAGCCCCAGCGCATCGGGGCACTGCATGACATGGCGTATGGCGTGCGCAGTGATATCGGCCAGCAGATCGGCACCGGTAGGTGCTCCCCACTGGTCATCGACCACCGTGAGCCGTTCACGCACCTGCGCCAAGCGCAGCATGGTTTTGGCAAAGTTATTGCCTCTTGCCGCATATACCCAGCTGGTGCGAAAAATCAGGTGGCGGCAGCCACTGGCTTGAATCAGTTGCTCACCCTCGAGCTTGGTTCGCCCATACACCGACAGAGGAGCCACGGCAGCGTGCTCATTCTGCGGCGCGTCGCCCTGGCCACCAAAAACATAATCAGTGCTGTAGTGCACCAGCAAAGCATTCAGCGCCAACGCTTCGCGCGCCAGCACACCAGGTGTGGTGGCATTGAGCACACGCGCAAGTTCCGGTTCACGTTCCGCCTGGTCTACGGCTGTGTGCGCGGCAGCGTTGACGATCACATGGGGCCGGATGGCACGCACGGCCTGCGCCACACCTTCAGGCTGAGTGAAATCGCCGCAGTTCTCTGTGCTGATGCGGTCCAGTGTGACCAACTCACCCAGTACTGACAGGCTACGCTGCAACTCCCAGCCCACCTGCCCGCGACTGCCCAGCAGCAAAATTTTCATACCCCCCCCTGCGTACAGCCCGGAAAGTCTCGATCGCGGTAGCGCCCCGACTGCACATCGGCCACCCACTGCGGATGGTCCAGATACCAGCGCACGGTTTTGCGTATACCGCTTTCAAAAGTTTCCGCAGCTTCCCAGCCAAGCTCATGCGCCAGCTTGCTGGCATCCACGGCATAGCGGCGGTCATGACCAGGGCGGTCAGCCACATGCACGATCTGCTCGACATACGATCGGCCATCCACACGGGGCTGCCATGCATCCAGCAATCTGCAGATGGTTTGCACAATGTCAATATTGGTTCGCTCACTCCCGCCCCCCACGTGGTAGGTATCCCCGACTTTGCCAGCTTCCAGCACCCGGCGAATGGCGCTGCAATGGTCTACGACGTAAAGCCAGTCCCGTATTTGCAGGCCATCGCCATAAACAGGCAGCGGCTGGCCCGCCAAGGCATTCACGATGACCAGAGGGATGAGTTTTTCCGGGAAATGCAGCGGCCCATAGTTGTTGCTGCAGTGGGTCGTCAGTACCGGCAAGTCATAGGTCTGGTGCCATGCCCGCACCAAATGATCGGATGCAGCCTTGCTGGCTGAGTAGGGGCTGTTCGGGGCGTAGTTGCTGTGCTCGCTGAACGCGGGGGCTGTGGGGCTGAGCGCGCCATAGACCTCATCGGTAGAGACATGCAAGAAGCGAAAATCCGACTGAGCAGCCCCCTCTAAGCCCTGCCAGTAAGCGCGCACCACCTCCAGCAAGCGGAAAGTCCCAACCACATTGGTTTGAATGAAATCCTCGGGGCCATGAATGGAGCGATCCACATGGCTTTCTGCCGCAAAGTGCACCACGGCCCGCACCTGGTAACGCTGTAGCAGCTGCGCCAACACCGCGGTATCTCCAATATCCGCCTGCACCAGCACATGGCGTGTATCGTGCCGCAGACAGGCCAGGTTCTCCACATTGCCCGCGTAGGTCAGCTTGTCGACATTCACCACGGGCTCGCCTGTCGCGGCCAGCCAGTCCAGAACAAAATTAGCACCAATAAAGCCTGCGCCACCGGTGACAAGAATCATGGGAGGGGTTCACTACGTCAGAAGAAGGCACATTATCCAGCACCTGGTTTTTCCCTGACGCCCACGCGCAGTCACCCCCAGCGTTGCTGCGCCATCACCAGCAAGCCTTCAAAAATCAGGTTGTCCACCAGCTCAAACGGGCGTGTCATGCTGGGCACCATTTTCCAGCCTGCACCACCGGCCATCACACAGGCCGGCTCCATGCTGCAATGCAGATACAGGTGCTGGTACATGCGCTCCACAGCCCCTGCAATGGCGTAGGTGCCACCGCTGGTCAGCGCATCGCTGGTGTTTTTAGGAAAGGGAGTAACGGAGCCAGTCGGCACATGCAGGCCGGCCGTGCCACTCTCCAGTGCCCGCAGCATGATGCCGTGACCCGGCAGGATCAAGCCGCCCAAGAAGTTACCCTGCGTATCCAGCGCGTCCACAGTCACTGCTGTACCAACCATCACGACGATCAGCGGGCGCTCATTGCCGCGTTGCAGGATGTGATTGCGTGCGCCAATCATGGCCACCCAGCGGTCAGCCCCCAAGCGCAGCGGGTGTTCATAACCGTTGGTGACACCGGCCTCCTGCAGCGAAGGCACCACCCATTTGGGCTCCAGATCCCAGCCCAGCATCAGCTCCATTTGATCCTGTACCCGGCGGCGCGCGGTTTCACCGGCCACCACACAGCCCAGCATCTTGGTCGGCGCTGGCAGCTTGCTCCATGGGCCTTCTGCCAAGCGTTCAATATGTTCCAAAAACTCTGCGCCATGGGCCAGCAAAGCTGCACCGGGACGTGGAGCGTCATACATCGCCCACTTCAAGCGGGTGTTGCCGATATCAATGGCCAAAAAAGTCATGGGCGGCATTATCAAGATTTTTGCGGTGCTTCCCGTGTGCTTTGCGACACGACCACCTTACAAACACACCATTTCAGCGCGAAATGTCAAAAATTTGGTTGTAGGAAGTGTCTGTCCTACACCTGAGGCATTTGCCAGTACATTGACCAATCTCCCTCTAACTTTTCTCAGGAGTCGATGTATGGGCCTGTTTAGTTTCATTAAAGAAGCTGGTGAAAAACTGTTTGGCGGCAAAGACGCGCAAGCCGCAACTCCCACAGCTGCATCACAAGATGAGCTCAATGCCAAGGCTGCCACGGCCATTGAGGCTTACATCAACGCGCAGAAGCTGGGCGTCAGCAACCTCAAGGTCAGCTATGACGCCAGCCAGGGCAAGGTGACGGTCAACGGCGAAGCACCTACGCAAGCGGCCAAAGAAAAGGTCACCCTGTGCTGCGGCAACGTCTCCAGCGTGACCTCGGTCGACAACCAGATGAGCGTGACCAACCCTGAGCCCGAAGCCCAGTACCACGATGTGGTGCGTGGCGACACGCTGTCGGCCATCGCCAAAAAGTACTACGGCGACGCCAACAAATACCCTGCGATCTTCGAGGCTAACAAGCCCATGCTGAGCCACCCCGACAAGATTTACCCAGGCCAGAAACTGCGCATTCCTGCGCTGTAATTCTTTACGTCTGCAAACAAAAGGCTCCTCGCAAGGAGCCTTTTTTCATGGCGATGGGCTCTTTCAGCGCCAGGGCAGCCCCTGCTTGCGCCAGCCGCCGAGATTGCCGCGATGGCCCTGGGCATCCACATCGCCCTCAAACCCTTCCAGGATGTTGTAGGCCTGCACCCCCAGCTGCGCAGCACGTGTAGCGGCAGCCACAGAGCGCACGCCGCTGCGGCACAGCAGTACGGCTTTACCGCCAGCAGGGACGGCCGCTTGCAACTGTGCATCAAAATCTGGGTTGCTGGCCATGCCGGGCCACAGCTTCCACTGCACAGGGACGGCGCCCGGCACCTGCCCGACCCAGGCGCGCTCAGCGTCGGTGCGCACATCGATCAGCACAGCCTCTCCAGCCTGCACCCATTGCCAGGCCAATGCAGCAGGGATATCACCGGCGTAGCCGGCTGCCGGGATCACTTGAAGCGCTTGCGAAGTGCTCATCACACAGTCCTTGTAGGGTAGCAATAGGGGCTCGCAGTTTCGCACATGCAGCACGCGGCGCCCAAGCACACTTCTTCAAAAGATATAGCTGCTTGCGCTTGCAAACGCTTCATTTCATATAGAAAGTCATTTGAAATGACCGCACACCAAGCGCGAACCGCTCTTATTTTCTAGAGCACCCACTCGGGCGCTGGCAGCCTGCGCAACTCCGCGCGCAAAGCAAGGTAGTCGGGGCAGACCGATTCCACCACTGCCCAAAAACGCGGGCTGTGGTCCATCACCTGCAGATGCGCCAGCTCATGCATGACCACGTAGTCCAGCACCGGCAACCGAAAGTGCAGCAGCCGCCAGTTCAGCATGATGCTGCCATCGTGCTTGGCACTGCCCCAGCGCGTGCGCGCATTCGACAGGCGCAAGCTGCGCCATTGCACACCGACAGCCGGCGCAAAGCGCTCTAGCCGCTCGGTGAACAGGCCGCGCGCATGGCGCAGCCACCAGGCGTTGACCTGTGCCCGCACGCTGGCGGGCGGCGCATCCACCGGTAAATTCAGGTGCAGCACCCAGCGGTGCTCCCCGACCGCCAAAAGCTCTCCGCCTCGCGGCGCAGCGGGGTGCAGGCTCAGCTGCAGTTGTCCGCCCAGATAAGGCAGCTGTGCGCCATGCTGCCAGTCGATTTGCGGTGTCTGCTGCGTGCGCGTGTGGCGTTCATCCAGCTTGCCCAGCACCCAGCGGGCTTTTTCCTGCAGCACGGCTTCGATGTGGGCCAGGCTGGCACGTTGAGGCGCGCGCACCGTCAGACCGCTATCACTGACTTCCAGGCCAATGCTGCGGCGACTGCTGCGCACCAACAAATAAGCCACGCGGGCCTGCCCCAAAGGGGCGCTGTGCGTGGCTTGCGGGTGAGAGAACTCCAAGGCGTTCAAGCGTCAGTGCGGTCTTGCGTCAGCACTGGGGCTGCGGGGTAGGCTTCGGGGTCCAGGCGGTGCATTTCACCTTCAATCCAGGCTTGCACTTCCACCATCAACTCTTCGTGCTTGCGCCCGGCACTGGCAATCATGGGGCCGATCGACACGTCCACCACGCCAGGGGTTTTCACAAACGACTTGCGCGGCCAGCATTTGGCCGAAGTCACCGCAATCGGCACTACAGGCACGCCCGTCATGATGGCCAGGCGGGTAGCGCCCGTCTTGTATTCGCCCGCTTCGCCACGGGCCATGCGCGTGCCTTCAGGGAACATGATGACCCAGATACCTTGGGCCAGCAGGCGCTTGCCCTGCTCCACCACTTTGTGGAAAGCGCGGGAGCCATGCTTGCGGTCAATGTGGATCATGTCCAGGCTGCCAATCGACCAGCCAAAGAAAGGAATGCTCAGCAGCTCTTTCTTGAACACATAGGCCAGCGCACGGGGCATGATGGCCGGCATCAAGAAAGTCTCGTAAGTGGACTGGTGCTTGCACAGCAGGACCACGCCTTGCTGGGGATCGGTGGGCAGGTTTTCCATACCCTGCACGCGGTACTTCACGCCGCAGAACCAGCCTGCGCTGTCCACGCTGAGTTTCAGCCAGGCCCGCGCAATCGTCCAGCGCAGCGAAGGAGAGCCGCCACACACGCGCACCAGCAAAATCAGCAAGGTGTAGGGGATGACGGTGATGCCCATCCACAGCATGTGGATCACAGAGCGAATAAACGACATGAAAGCAGTCCTAAAAATCGGCCGTTGTCTAAAAATGCGGCGCCGGTGGGGGCGCTTGCACATCGGGCGCCAAAGCGTCGGCCACCGCTTTCCAGCTGGTGTATGGCGGTACATGGGAGGCCAGCGCAGTCGCTGTGGCATCCCCGTCGAGCTGCAGCCCCACCAGATGGGCATCCATGGCCTCGCCCGCTTGCAGGTGTTTGGCGTCTTGGCCCACCACCCACACCTCATGCGGCTCTGCGCCATAGCGCAGCGCAATTTGTTGCAGCAAGCCCGGTGCTGGCTTGCGACAGGCACAGTGCTCTTCCGGGGTATGCGGGCAGAAAAACACCGCTTCCACCCGTGCACCCGCTGCGGCCAGCTCACGCTGCATGCGCAGGTGAATGGCATTGAGGTCATGCACATCAAAGCTGCCACGCCCCAAACCAGGTTGGTTGGTGGCCAGGGTGACATGCCAGCCACCACGGTTGAGCTGCGCAATCGCCTCTAAAACGCCAGGCTGTGGCGTCCAGTCCTTGAGCGCCACAATGGAATCCTCACCCTCTACATTGAGGGTGCCGATACGATCCAGGATGGCTAGCTTCATAGGCAAAAGGCGATGAGCGCACGCAAAGGATGAAAAATCAGCGCGGCGTTACCGAAGTGCATACGCCCGGCAAACACCGCGCTTGGCCATCGCGCGTTAAGCGCCAGCCCAGCGGCGCAGCGCCAACGACGCGTTGGTGCCGCCAAAACCGAAGCTGTTCGACAGCACGGTGGTCAGCTGTGCATCGCGTGTCTTGGTGACCAGGGGCATGGTGCCCAAGGACTCATCCGGCGTATCCACATTCACGGAACCGGCGATGAAGCCCTTGTTCAGCATGATCAGGCAGTAAATGGCCTCTTGCACACCGGTAGCGCCCAGCGAGTGGCCGGTCAGCGACTTGGTGGACGAGAAAGGGGGGACCTTGTCGCCAAACAGCGCCTGCATCGCACGCACTTCCTGCATATCGCCCACAGGGGTCGATGTGCCGTGGGTGTTGATGTAGTCGATCGGGCCTTCCACGGTTTCCATGGCTTGCTTCATGCATGCCACCGCTCCGTCACCGGAAGGGGCCACCATGTCTTCGCCATCCGACGTCGCGCCAAAACCCACCACTTCCGCCAAGATGTTGGCACCGCGTGCCAGCGCATGCTCCAGGCTCTCCAGCACCACCGCACCGCCACCACCGGCGATCACAAAACCATCACGGTTCGCGTCATAGGCGCGTGCCGCCTTTTCGGGCGTTTCGTTGTACTTGCTGGACATGGCTCCCATGCCATCAAACAGCAGCGACATGCCCCAGGACAGCTCTTCACCGCCACCGGCGAACATCACATCCTGCATGCCCCAGGCGATTTGCTGGGCCGCAGCGCCAATGCAATGCGCCGATGTGGAGCAGGCCGAGGTGATCGAGTAGTTGATACCGCGCACCTTGAAATTGGTGGCCAGACACGCCGAAACGGTCGAGCTCATGCAACGTGTGACCTGGTAGGGTCCCACGCGGCGAATGCCTTTTTCACGCAACGTATCAGCGGCTTCAATCTGGTTGGCTGGCGATCCACCACCCGAGCCCATGATCAGGCCGGTGCGTGGGTTGCTGACCATCTCGGGGGTCAAGCCCGCCTGGGCAATCGCGTCTTCCAGTGCAATTTGCGCATACGCGGCCGCATCGCCCATGAAGCGCAGTTGCTTGCGGTCGATACGGGCCTCCACGTCGATCTCGGGAATGCCAGCCACTTGGCTGCGCATGCCCAGTTCGGTGAACTTGGGCATGGCTTTGATGCCTGAGCGGCCTTCCCGCAGGGAGACCTCCACGGCTGCCAAGTCGTTACCAATGCACGAGACAATGCCCGCGCCCGTGATCACTACGCGTTTTTTCATGCCGCAGTTTCCTTGCCATCGCCTTCACGCAGGAACAAACCTACGCGCAAATCGTTGGCCACATAAATTTCCTTGTCGTCGGCGAACAAACGTGCATCGCCAATCGCCATGTTCAGCTTGCGCTTGATCACACGCTTGATATCGATTTCGTAGCGCACGCGCTTGACGTCAGGGCCGACTTCGCCCGTGAACTTCACCTCGCCAGCGCCCAGTGCACGGCCACGGCCTGGCAATTGCAGCCAGGTCAGGTAAAAGCCGATCAGCTGCCACATGGCATCCAGGCCCAGGCAACCGGGCATGACGGGATCGCCTTGGAAGTGGCACTTGAAGAACCACAGCTCAGGGTTGACATCCAATTCGGCCACGATCTTGCCCAGACCATGCTCGCCACCATCTTCCGAGATGTGGGTGATGCGATCAAACATCAGCATGGGAGGCAGGGGCAAACGTCCGCTATCGGGCTTAAACAACTTGCCTTCACCGGAAGCGATCAGTTGTTCATAGGAAAAAGATTCAGCCATTTTTCTAACTTGCTCCGCAGCGGGTGACCCGCTACTTGGTTTCTCGTGTGTGTAATCGCGACAGTTTATACATGTGCTGCGAACAGCCGCACATTATGGAAGTTCACAGGCGTCCTATTGTGCGAAAGCACTTGCAATCTTCACATAACGTATCAATCACACCCTGTTTGCTCAAATTTTCTTGCGTTGCTTGAAAGTCCAAGCTACGACGGCCACGCAAAACAGCCAAAGTGGCCACAGGCCCCAGTGCGACACCCACAGCGCAAAAGGCGTCACACCGTCACGCCCTTGCACCTGTGCCACCAGCACATCTTGCGTATGGGGTGGCAAGGCTGCCGTCACTGCACCGCGGTGGTCAATCACCGCTGTCGCCCCCGTATTGGTGGCGCGCAGCATCGGGCGTTCAAACTCCAGGGCACGCATGCGGCTGATCTGCAAATGCTGGTCCACCGCAATGCTGTCACCGAACCACGCAATATTGCTGACGTTGACAAATACCGTGGGAGCCCTTGTTGCATCTACAAAGTGCGCTCCCAATTCTTCGCCAAACAAGTCTTCGTAACAAATATTGGGGGCCCAGCGCTCACCCTTCCACGCCATGGGCGCTTGCCCCAAGCTTCCGCGTGAGAAATCGCCCAACGGAATGTTCATCATACGAACAAACCATTGAAACAGCGGTGGAATGAATTCGCCAAAAGGCACCAAATGGTGCTTGTCGTACCGGTATTCTGGCATTTCCCCGGGCATCCAGCCGATCACTGCATTGCTATAGCCCTGCACTTCATTACCCAAAGGCATGCCCACCAAGGCGGCAAACGGGCTCTGCGGCTGCCGGTAAGCCCCCATCACGGCTTCCAAATACCCCTGCGGCAGTTGCTGCGGCAATACGGGCAAGGCCGTCTCAGGCAGTACCGTCAGGTCCGCCTGTGGCTTGAGCAGGTGCTGCCCATACCACTGCAAGGCTTGGGCAACACCGCCACCAGGAATGAATTTTTCATCCTGTGCAATATTGCCTTGCAGCAAGGCCACAGACACGGTATCCCGCCCGGGCTGCTCCAGCGCCTGCTGGCGCACCAGCCCGGCAGCCACCCACAGCGCACCACAGCCCACCACCACAGCCAGCGTCAGTCGCCGGGCTTGCCACACCGGGCGCACCTGCGCCAGGCCCATGGCCAAGGCTGCTGCGACAAAACCCGTGCCATACACACCCAACCAACGGGGCAAGACCGACAACGGCCCTTCCACATGCGCATAGCCGACCGCCCCCCAGGGGAACCCGGTCCACAAAGTACCTCGCGCCAGCTCGGCCAGCGTCCAGCACGCGGCAAACAGCCACACGGCCGTCCAGCCTGGGCGCGTGCAACGCTTCCAAACCCAGAGCATCAGCGCGTAGTAACTGCACAGAAATACCGCCAGCGCCAGCACCGCCAGCACCGCCAGCGGGGCGGGTAAGCCCCCATAGGTGTGCATGGAGATAAACAACCACCAGAACGTGGCCGCCAGCCACGCCGTGGCAAAGATGCCGCCATGCCACGCCACCTGGGCCGCATTGCGGGCCCGTTGCACCGCAACACACAGCACGCTCAGCGACAGAATCTGCAGCCACCACAGCGGCTGCCCACCCGATGGCCATGCCAGAGCGGCCGCTTGCAGCCCTCCGGCGACCAGCAAGATGCCAGCCATCAGCCAGGTTTGCATGCTCCAGCGGCCGGAGGCTGGGGCCAGCGTGCTCATGCCGGCGCCTGCCCGTCCAGCCAGCCGTCGTGCGTGCGCGTGACCTGGAACCAGCGCACAGCGCCGCCCTTGGCGTGCAGCACCGTCAGGTGCAGACCTGCCGCCTGCATCGACTCACCGCGCCGGGGCAGATGCCCCATGGCATGGCTGACCCAACCGCCAATGGTGTCAAACTCTGCCGCGCCCTCTTCCTGGGCGAAGCTGACCTGAAACGCCTCTTCCACCCGCTCCAAAGGCGTGTGGCCTGCCACACGGTAGGTGTTGTCAGCCAGGGCAAAGATGTCACCCTCTTCTTCGGGCACATCAAATTCGTCTTCGATCTCGCCCACAATTTCCTCGAGCACGTCCTCCATCGTCACCAGCCCGGCCACTTCGCCAAACTCGTCAATCAGGATGCTCATGTGGTTGCGGTTGGAGCGGAACTCGCGCAGCAGGTCGTACAGGGCCTTGGACTCGGGCACAAAGGTCACGGGGCGCAGCAAAGCACGCACGCTCATCGACGGAGAGCGCTGCAGCTTGAGCAAGTCCTTGGCCATCAAAATGCCGATGATGTTGTTGCGCTCGCCCTCGTACACCGGAAAGCGCGAGTGGGCGGTGCGAATGACTTGCACCAGCATCTCGTCGTAGGGCGCTTCGATGTCCAGCACATCCATGCGGGGTGCGGCCACCATGATGTCGGAGGCGGCACGGTCAGCCATGCGGATCACGCCTTCGAGCATGACGCGCGCTTCGGTGCCTATGACTTCGTTGTCTTCGGCTTCGGCCAGGGTTTCAATGAGTTCATCCTTGGAGTCGAGCCCCGGATGAATGAATTCGACAATTTTCTGCAGAAAAGTGCGCTTGTCTTCGCGCTCGCCGTGGCGCGCAGGATGCGGGTCTGACACAGTCTTTCAGTGCAGGACGTGCGGTAGTGAATAGGGGGACAAGGATAGCGGATTCCGCCGCCCAGGCAATGGGCCTGCCTGCATCCCCATGCCCTGCGTGCATGCAGTGGCACGCTTTACGGCGCGCTGGCGCCCGGTGCTGGACTTAGCAGCTGCCTTCAAGGCGAGGATTGGTGGCGGCCGTCGCGCACGCCCTGGCGAATTTCCTGCACGTCCGCCAAGATGGACCAGAACTGCTTGGCCTGTTTCTTGAACTGGTAGTCCACCTCGGCCACTTGGTTGTTCCACAGCTCGGAGACCTGGCTGTCCAGCCCCGCTGCAGGCAGCTGCAGGTAGGCTTCGGACTCCGTGCCATCGCGTTTGACGCGTGCACCCGCATTGCGCGCAATCTTGAGCATGGCGGTGTTTTCGCTCAGCGCGTGAATGAACATCATCACCACACCCTGGTTGCGCGAATGCAGCACGGCACGGGCGAACAGGCGTGTGCCCAGCCCCAGGCCGCGTGCGGTTTTCAGCACCGAGACCCCGAACTCCGCGCAGTTGCTGTGCTCGGCCAGGTCGGTATAGGCCAGGTGCGCCATGGCGATCAGCTCCAGGCGGCGGTTGAAGATGCCAAAGATGTCGTCGCGCTCAAAGTCCAGGCTGTCGGCGTAGCGCACCACCTGCTCATCATTGGCGGCGTAGCCAAAGCGCAGGTAACGGTCACCGTCATCAAGCTTGAGCAGGTGGGCACGAATGCGTGCGCGGTGGCGCGCCGACAGCTCACGAATCGGCACCATGGTGGGCACGCTGCGCTTGGCCGACGATTTACGCAGCCATTGCTTGCTGGCTTTCCAGGGAGAGGTGATCCAACGGAGAGGCTCGGTCATGGTCAAAGTCCTGTGCACACGGCTTGTGCACATTGTTTCAGGCATTGCCCCAGACTTCCAGTCACATGGTGTGCACCGTCAAAACCTAGGGTTTACGTTAATTTGCTGCATTGCAACATAAAACCTGCGTTCTGGGTATCAGGGTGCCGCAACTTCCCGCGCAGGCCCACGGCGGCGCTGCTTTTGCGCCACAAAAACTAACAGCACCCGCAGGTGCTGTTTCGGCATTTTCAAAAAAGTGAGCTGCTTGCGCTTGTTGATGCTTGAAATCAGCCAAAAACCACATTGAAGCGCTTGCTTGACAAGCGCTAGCCGCTCATCTTTTAAACAGGTACCGATGTGGTGGCTTTGACACGGTCCAGCACAAAGCTGGTTTTGCAGTCCGACACGCTGGGGTGCTTGAGCAGCGTTTCCATGATGAAACGGCTGTAGTGCTGCATATCTGCCACCACCACGCGCAGCAGGTAGTCCATCTCGCCGGTCAGCGAGGCGCACTCCACCACTTCGGGCCAGTTCTGCACGCTTTGCTTGAAGGCATCCATGGGGTTGCGCTTGTGCGTTTCCGAGCTTTTCTCCAGGCGCACATTCAGATACGCCGTCAGGCCCAGGCCCACTTTTTCCGGGGGCACCAGCGCCACGTAACGCTCGATCACTCCGGCTTCTTCCAGACGTTTGACACGGCGCAGCACGGCGCTGGGGGACAGGCCTACTTGCTCGCCAATCACGTCGTAGGTTTCGCGGCCGTTTTCCTGCAAGCGGCGCAGGATGGAACGGTCCAGCTTATCGAGTGTGTGTTCTGCAGTCATGGCTGGCGATTTTATGCATGCACGCAGTCATCTATAAGAGTCAACGCACGATATTTGCAAACAACCATTGCTTGACGCAATTTTTTAAAAAGCACGCGCCAGTCGTGCTAACCATTATTGAGCCCTGCGCGCTCCTAGGTAAAGCCCCCATGCCTAGGTAAAGCCCCATGCCGAAATCTGTCTGCACCCTTCAAGAATGGTCCACACGCACTGCGTTGCACCGACCAATGACCCCCTGGCATGAAAGGCGCTGACATGGATCGACTGTGGTTGAACGAATACCCCGCTGGGGTGCCTCACGATATCAACCCCGGGGAGTATTCCTCCGTGGTGGAGCTGCTGGAAGACTCGCTGAAGAAATATGCCGACCAGCCCGTCACTGTCTGCATGGATGTGTGGATGAAGTACGGTGAGCTGGACAAGCTCTCGCAACAGCTTGGCGCCTGGTTGCAAAGCCTGAATCTGGAGCCCGATGCCCGCGTGGCCATCATGCTGCCCAATGTGCCGCAGTTTGCCGTCACCATGGCGGGTGTGCTGCGCGCCGGCTACACCTGCGTGAACGTCAACCCGCTGTACACCGCACGCGAGCTGGAGCACCAGCTCAAAGACTCGGGCGCCACCGCCATCATCATTTTGGAGAACTTCGCCCACACGCTCTCCGAAGTCATTGAGCGCACGCCTATCCAGCATGTGTGCATGGCCTCCATGGGCGATTTGCTGGGTGCCGTGTATGGCCGCTGGATCACGTTTGCCGTGCGCCACCTGGCCAAAATGGTGCCCGCCTATGAGCTGCCGCTGAACGGTCGCACCGTCACCCCCTTCAAGCAAGCGCTGTCGCTGGGTGCCGGTAAAGCCTTGCGCAAGCCCCAGGTCAACCACGACAGCATCGCTTTCTTGCAGTACACCGGCGGCACCACGGGGCTGTCCAAAGGCGCGGTGCTGACGCACCGCAACATCATTGCGGCCACGCTGCAGGCCGAAGCCTGGTTTTCCCCGGCCTACGCAGGGCGTGCCGACATGCGCAAGCTGCACGGCATTGCTGCGCTGCCGCTCTATCACATCTTTGCGCTGACCCTGCTGCTGCTCACGCTGCGCCAAGGCTCCAGCATGAGCCTGATCCCCAACCCGCGCGATATTTCCAAGTTTGTGGAAGTGCTGCGCAAGCGCCCCTTCCACACCCTGCCAGCGGTCAACACCCTATTCAATGCGCTGCTGCAAAACGAGAAATTCCGCGCTCTGGACTTCTCGGAGCTGGCCGTCTCGCAAGCCGGGGGCATGGCCGCGTCCGAAGGCACGGCCAAGCAATGGCAGAAGGTGACCGGCAAAGTCATGGTCGAAGGCTGGGGCATGAGTGAGACCTGTGCCATCGGCACCAACAACCCGGTCAACACCACCCACTTCAGCGGCACGATTGGCCTGCCCCTGCCGGGCATCGACATCGCTATCAAAGATGACGACGGCATCACCGTACAGCAAGGGCAAAACGGCGAAATCTGCATCAAGGGGCCGAACGTCATGCGCGGCTACTACAACCAGCCCGAGGAAACTGCCAAGGCCTTCACGGCCGACGGTTTCATGCGTACCGGCGATATCGGCGTGATGGACGAGCGCGGCTACACCAAGATCATCGATCGCAAGAAAGACATGATCCTGGTCAGCGGTTTCAACGTCTTCCCCAATGAGCTGGAGAACGTGATCTCGCTGTGCCCCGGCGTGGTGGAATGCGCGGCGGTGGGCGTGCCGGACGAACACGCCGGCGAAGCCATCAAGGTGTATGTGATCAAGAACGACCCCACGCTCACCGAAGAGCGCCTGCTGCGTTACTGCCACGACAACCTGACCGGCTACAAGCGCCCCAAATACATCGAGTTCCGCGAAGAGCTACCCAAAACCAATGTGGGCAAAATCCTGCGGCGCGAGTTGCGCGACCAGCCCAGCAGTGCCAAGGCCACGGCTGCGGCCCCGCATTGAACATGCCCTGCGCCACCACCACACCGGGCCTGTGGCCCGGTATGTTTTTTCTGGAACGGGGCTGGCTCTCGGCCAACAGCACGGTGTTTGTAGCCGAGGACAGCGCCACCATCGTAGATACCGGCTACTGCGCCCACGCCGCACAGACGGTGGCGCTGGTGCAGGCGACCATCGGCACACGCCCCCTCACCCGCATTCTCAACACCCACCTGCACAGCGACCACTGCGGGGGCAATGCCGCCCTGCAAGCCCACTGGCCTTCTGTGCAGACCTGGATTGCGCCGGGCCAGGCACAGCATGTGGCGCAGTGGAACCCCGATGCGCTGAGCTACACCCCCACCGGCCAGGATTGCCCGCGCTTTACCGCGCAGCATGTGCTGCAGCCGGGCAGCACCCTCACGCTAGGCGAGCAGCGCTGGCAGATCCACGCAGCCCCCGGGCATGACCCGCACTCCATCATCCTGTTCGAGCCACAGCGGCGCCTGTTGATCTCTGCCGACGCACTGTGGGAAAACGGCTTTGGCGTGGTGTTCCCGGAAATCGAAGGCGTGCACGCCTTCGAAGAAGTGGCCGCCACGCTGGATGTGATTGAGGCCCTCTCGCCCGCCCTGGTGCTGCCAGGCCACGGCCCCATGTTCAGCGATGTTGGCCGGGCACTGACCACCGCCCGCCAGCGCCTGGACAGTTTTGCCCAGCAGCCCGAGCGGCATGCACGCTACGCCGCCAAGGTACTGCTCAAATACAAATTGCTGGAATGGCAGCAACTGCCGCTGCAGCAGGTGCATGACTGGTGCCAGCACACTCCCTATGTGGCCATGCTGCATGCGCGCTACTTTGCCGACCAGCCTATGGAGGAATGGCTGGACACGCTGGTGCAAGCGCTGGTAGACAGCGGCGCCGCCGCACATGCGCTGGTCGACGGCGTGCCCATGCTGAGCAACCGCTAGCGCCGATGCACAAAAAACATGCCGCACATACCGCGCGGCAAGGCCCTGTGCCATCTTTAGAGCATTCGTATGCCCTGCGTAGCGCCCTTACGGCAGATCGCGGTTGTACTCCGCCGTCACCTTGGGGCCCACCGTTCCCAGGCGCGCCTTGAGCGACTGGGGCTGGCCGGTAATCAAGGCCGCGTAATTGGTGGTGTTGGACAAGACCTTCTTCACGTAGTCGCGGGTCTCGGTAAAGGGCACGTTTTCTGCCCAGATGGCGCCATCCAGCACCGGACCATTGCGCCAGTTGCGTGGGCGGCCGGGGCCCGCGTTGTAGCCTGCGGCCGCCATGGCCATGGAGCCATCAAAATCATCCAGCGCCAGCTTCAGGTACGAAGTGCCGATGACGATGTTGACATCGCGGTCATTGATCATGCTCGGTTGAAAGTCCGTCATGCCAATTTTCTTGGCCGTCCACTTGGCCGTGGCGGGCATCACCTGCATCAGGCCCGAAGCGCCCACGTGCGAGCGTGCGTCCATGATGAAACGGCTTTCCTGGCGAATCAGCCCGTACACATAGGCCGGATCCAGCCCAATGCTGTTGGCCTGGGCAATCACCGCATCATGAAAGGGCATGGGGAAGCGCTGGCTCCAGTCGATCACCTCGCGGGTGCGCTCGCTGGTGTTGATGCAGCGGTCCCACACCTGCTTTTTGCAGGCCAGATCGGCAGCTGCCAGCAGCTCGCGGTCATTCATGCCACCGGGCACATGCAGGCCGATGGTGTAGTTCCATTCGCGCACGCCTTCGCTGCGCAGGCCCATGTTGATGGCGTACAGCGCGCGCTGCAGACCGGGGTTTTGCGCGGCAGCAGCCTGTTCCTGCGCGGTGGGTGGCTGCGGAGCCGGGGGCATGTTCACCACCTGCCCCAGATCTTCCAGCGCCAGTTTTTCGTAGAAACCACGCACGCTGGCAATGCTTTGCAACAGGCGCTGGGCTTCGGCATTTTCTGCCTGGCTGACACGGCGGTCGTTGAGCAAGGCCCGCGCCTTCCAGTACACCCAGGTGCTGTCGGCCTGCATGGCGGCCGGCATGTCGTCGATGGTCTTGCGCACAGCCTTCCAGTTGCCCGCACGCAGGTTGGCACGCACCATCCATTCCTGGGCTTCTTCAGACATGCGCTCGGACTTGCCCGCCTTGGCAAAGTAGCCCACGGCATCACCGGACAAGCGGCGTGCGCTGACCTTGCCGATCACGCCCCAGACCCAGTCACGCTCTTCGGCGCGCAGCTGGTTGTTCCAGCGTGACTCCATCAAATTGGCAGCCTGATCCGGGTCATTGCTGGCCATGCGGATCAGCGCCAGCGCCGCCAGCTCACGGCGCGTCTCGCCGCGCACCTTGCTCGTGCCGGCCAGGTATTTCACGGGCGAGGCGAACACCTCGGTCACGTGCTGCATGGCGTCGGGCGCCACAATGCCCACCGCACGGCGGGCGCTCGATGGGCGATTGAGTTCGGCCGACAGGCGCGCGCGCTTCCAGACATCGTTGTCATCCAGCTTCTTGACGGCATACAGCTCACTGGCGGCCTGGGCACAACCATCGTCCGCATCGCGCTGGGCATGCCACAGGCGCACCACTTCCTGGGCGGCGTTCTCTGGCTGGCGCTGTTCAATGGTCTGAACGGCCAGGTCGTAGCAACGCACCTCCTTGTCGTCGTTCATGCGGAAGTCGGGCAGCAGGCGTGCGAAATCACCCCACTGGCGGCGCTGACCCAGCAGCAACAGCCAGTCATTGCGCAGGCGGTCTTCCTGGTAGGTGCCGCGCCAGCGTTGTAAAAAAGCATCAATCTCGGAAGGGCCCGCCGTGTTCAGGCGGGCCTTGAGTTCCCAGTACGCCGCCCAGGCTTCCAGGGGGTGTCCGGCCGTCTGTGGCAGCAGTGCTGCCAGCCGTGGTTTGTCGCCTTTGCGGGCGGCTTCCTGCATTTGCAGCAAAATATTGTCACCCGCCGTTTGGGCTGCAGCCCAAGAAACGGGAACGCTTAAAAGTGCAGCCGCGCAAAGCGGTGTCAGAATCTGGTGCCATTGCATGGGGGAATTATGTGATGGACAAAGCGGCCCTTCGACGCACTTTGGTACAGCAGCGCCTGAATATGGCTGATCGCCTACAGCGCGCTGACGATTTGCAACGCGTGATGCGCATCTGGTTGGTTGACCGGCCCGATCTGGTCATCGGTGCGTACTGGCCCATCAAGGGCGAATTCGACCCCCTGCCTGTGCTGCACCGCTGGAAGGAAGACGGCGAGCTGCTCGACAAGCCCCAGCGCCGGCGCATCGGCCTGCCAGTGATCGACAAGGTCACCAAGACCATGCGCTTTCACGCCTGGCACCCCGGCTGCCCCATGGAAGAAGATGCCTACGGCATCCCCAAACCCAAGGACACCGAAATCCTCACCCCCACGCTGCTGTTTGTGCCCTGCGTGGGTTATGCCCCCGGCGGCTATCGCCTGGGCTATGGCGGCGGTTTTTATGACCGCACGCTGGCCCAGCTCTCGCCCCGCCCCTTCACCGTTGGCCTAGGCTTTACCCAGGGCTTCATTGAAGACTTTCTGCCCGAATCCCATGACCTGCCACTGGATGCCATCCTCAACGACAACGGTGTTGTCTGGCCGGTGTGATGGGTGATTGCCTTGCACGCGTATGTCTGTTCGTAAAAAGAAATCTATTCCCCAACGCTGGTTGCGCCCCCGCGCACCACTGACCCCCATGCGCGAGCCGCTGACACGTGACGAGGTGCACCGCCTGCAGCGCCACATGCGCAAGCACGGCCCGCACAGCCTCACCCCGCGCCAGCACGACGCCATCTGGGACTTTTTGTTTGAACTGCCCGAAAGCCAGCAATGGCTGTCGCACATGGTGGAGCAAACCCAGGCCGCACAGGCCGGCCTGCGCCCACGCAGCAAAGCCGAAGACTGAGGCACCACCCTCAGTTTTGAATAAAAACAGCCTCTAGCGCCCAGCCCACAAGCGCTGGCCGCTCCGTTTTTACAAGGACTCATCCCATGCTGCAGCTGTACATTGGCAACAAAAACTACTCTTCATGGTCGATGCGCCCTTGGGTCGGCATGCGCCAGCTGGGCATTGCCTTTGACGAGGTGATGGTGCTTTTTGACAGCTTTGCGCCTCATTCGCAGTTCAAGCAAACCATGCGCGCCCTCAGCCCCACGGCCAATGTGCCGCTGCTGGTGCACGACGGCTTGGCCGTCTGGGACACGCTGGCCATTGCCGAGTACCTGCACGAGCAGTTTCCGCAGGCTGGCATCTGGCCCAGCGCTGCCGCCGACCGTGCCCGGGCACGCAGCATCTGCGCCGAAATGCACAGCGGCTTCACCGCCTTGCGCAACCACTGCCCCATGAACATCGAAGCGGCGCTGCCCGAGATCGGTGCCCGCATCTGGGCTGAGCAGGCCGATGTGCGCGCCAACGTGGAACGCCTGAGCACCATGTGGAGCACCCTGCTGCAAGCGCACGGCGGCCCCATGCTGTTTGGGCGCTTCAGCATGGCCGATGCGTTTTTTGCGCCCGTGTGCATGCGCCTGCACACCTACGCGTTGCCGGTGCCCCCCGCCATTGCAGCCTACATGGACCGCGTGCGCGCCCTGCCTGCCGTGCAAGCATGGATCACCGCCGCGCTGGCTGAGCACGATTTCGTGGCCGAAGACGAGCCCTACCGCACCCAGCGCTAAGCAGCAGGCGGCAGGCGCTGCCCCTTGCCGGGTGCCTCAACGCATCTGCTGGCGCAAAAATGGTTTGTGGCGCGCAATGTGCGCCAGCTGCGCGGGCGCCAGTGAGCCACCCAGGTCTTCATCTTCCACGTTCAGCACCTGCTCGGCATGGGCCAGGGCACGGGCCACCACCTCCGACTCGCTCACGCCCTGCTGCGCGGCCAGCTCTACCGCCACCCGGCGCATGGCACGCTGGCCCAACATCCACATGGCCGCATAGGCATCCCAGGCCGCGGCGTTTTTCTGCAGCTTGTCGTGGTCGGCCAGGATGTCTTTGAGCGGCTTGGCCAAAATCTCCTGCAACGCGCTGAGCTGCGCCTGCATGGCTTCAAACTGCGCCTCGCGCTCCACCGCAGCCGCCGCTGCATTGGCCTGGGCATCCGGTGCCTCGGGCATGGGCACGCTGCCATCGGGGTTCAGCTGGGCAATGGTCAGGGCATCAAGAAGGGACATGGCAGCTCCGGCGGTCAAGGCAACAAGGGGGCGACTCTACCAACAAAGCCTACCCCCTATGGCAGCACGGCAGGCAAAGCCCGGGCCGTGCCCCTACACTTGCCCCATGAAGATTTACAAGGTCGGCGGCGCCGTGCGCGACCGCTTGTTGCAGCGTCCGTTTCACGACACCGACTGGGTGGTCGTGGGCGCCACCCCCGAAACCATGACCGCCCAGGGCTTTACCCCCGTGGGCAAAGACTTCCCCGTGTTTTTGCACCCCCAAACGCACGAGGAATACGCACTGGCGCGCACCGAGCGCAAGAGCGGTATGGGCTACCGCGGCTTTGTGGTACACACCTCCCCGGACGTCACGCTGGAAGAAGACCTGGCACGGCGCGACCTAACTATCAATGCCATAGCTGCTCCCGTAGACTGGACGGGCGTTGAAGCCGTATTTGACCCTTATAACGGTCAAGCTGATTTGCAGGCCAGGCTGCTGCGCCATGTGACCGATGCCTTCCGCGAAGACCCGGTACGCATCCTGCGCGTGGCGCGCTTTGCGGCGCGTTTCGACGATTTCAGCGTGGCCCCCGAAACCCTGCAGCTGATGCGCGAGATGGTGCAAGCGGGCGAAGCCGACCACCTGGTGCCCGAGCGCGTGTGGCAGGAAATCAGCCGCGGGCTGATGGAGGCCAAGCCCTCACGCATGTTCGAAGTGCTGCGCGCCTGCGGCGCCCTCGCCGTGCTGCTGCCCGAGCTGGATCGCCTGTGGGGCGTGCCCCAGCGCCCCGAATACCACCCCGAAGTCGACAGCGGCGTGCACGCCATGCTGGTGCTGGACATGGCCGCGCAGCTGAACGCCCCCCTGACCGTGCGCTTTGCCTGCCTGTGCCACGACTTTGGCAAGGGCACCACACCTGCCGAGATGCTGCCGCGCCACATTGGCCATGAGCAGCGCAGCGCCCAGCTGCTCAAAGCGGTGTGCGAGCGCTGGCGCGTGCCCAATGACTGCAAGGAGCTGGCTGACCTGGTGGCGCGCGAGCACGGCAACATCCACCGCAGCCAGGAATTCAACGTGGCGGCCCTGATGCGCCTGTATGAGCGCTGCGACGCCATTCGCAAGCCCGAGCGCTTTGCCCAGGCCCTGTGGGCCTGCGAATGCGATGCACGTGGCCGCACCGGCCTGGAAGACCGCCCCTACCCGCAGCGCGAACGACTGTGGGGTGGGCTACAGGCGGCCTTGCAGGTGGACACGGCCAGCGCTGCCCAGGCCGCCGCTGCACAGGGGCTCAAAGGCAAGGCCATCGGCGATGCGGTGAACACCGTGCGCCAGCAGGCGGTTGCCACCTGGCTGCAGGCGTCAGCGACGCCCTGAAAGACAACGCCGCGTTTGCACTGCAACACCTTGTAAGACAAGGGAATTCCAGCACGCACAAAACGCTGCAAGCGCGGGAGGATGCAAGGGCTTGAAACCCTTTTCACCCACCTTGCAGGAGCGTTGTCATGCCTTACGTTTTGCCCGGTCAGTCTGGTGCACTGCACCAATACCAAGCCCAGTACGACAACTACATCGGCGGCCGATGGGTTGCGCCGACCAATGGCGAGTACTTTGACGTCGTCACCCCCATCAACGGCAAGGTCTACACGCGGGTCGCTCGCGGCACGGCGGCCGATATCGACAAGGCGCTGGACGCTGCCCATGCGGCTGCCGATGCCTGGGGGAAGACCAGTCCCACCGAGCGCAGCAACATCTTGCTGCAGATTGCCGACCGCATCGACGCCAACAAGGAATTGCTGGCCTATGTGGAGACCATCGACAACGGCAAAGCGATTCGCGAAACGCTGAATGCCGACATTCCCCTGTCTGCCGACCACTTCCGCTACTTTGCGGGTGCCATTCGCACACAAGAAGGCGGCATCAGCCAGATCGATGGCGACACCGTGGCCTACCACTTCCACGAGCCGCTGGGCGTGGTCGGCCAGATCATTCCGTGGAACTTCCCCATCCTGATGGCGGCGTGGAAGCTGGCCCCCGCGTTGGCCGCTGGCAACTGCGTGGTGCTCAAACCTGCGGAATCCACCCCAGTCTCCATCCTGGTGCTGATGGGCATCATTGGCGACCTGCTGCCGCCGGGCGTACTCAACATCGTCAACGGCTTTGGCCGTGAAGCCGGCATGCCGCTGGCGCAAAGCAAGCGCATTGCCAAGATTGCCTTCACTGGCTCCACCAGCACCGGCCGCGTGATTGCGCAGGCGGCCGCCAACAGCCTGATCCCGGCCACGCTGGAGCTGGGCGGCAAGTCGCCCAACATCTTCTTTGCCGATGTGATGGACAAGGACGACAGCTTTCTGGACAAAGCCATCGAAGGGCTGGTGCTGTTTGCCTTCAACCAGGGCGAGGTCTGCACCTGCCCCTCACGCGCGCTGATTCATGAATCGATTTACGAGAAGTTCATGGAACGGGTGCTGAAGCGCGTAGCAGCCATTAAGCATGGCAACCCGCTGGACCCCAACTCCATGATGGGTGCCCAGGCCAGCAAGGAGCAGCTGACCAAGATCTTGTCGTACCTGGACTTGGGCAAACAAGAAGGCGCGCAGGTGCTCATCGGCGGTGCGCAGGCACAGCTGGGGGGCGACCTGGACAGCGGCTACTACGTGCAGCCCACCATCTTCAAGGGCCACAACAAGATGCGCATCTTCCAGGAGGAGATCTTTGGCCCCGTGCTGGCGGTGACCACCTTCAAGACCGAAGCCGAAGCGCTGGAGCTGGCCAACGACACGCTGTACGGCCTGGGCGCCGGGGTGTGGAGCCGCAACGGCAATGTGGCCTACCGCATGGGCCGCGGCATCAAGGCCGGGCGCGTGTGGACCAACTGCTACCACCACTACCCCGCGCACGCGGCGTTTGGCGGCTACAAGGAGTCGGGCGTGGGGCGTGAGAACCACAAGATGATGCTCAATCACTACCAGCAGACCAAGAACCTGTTGGTGTCCTACTCCGAATCCAAACTGGGCTTCTTTTAAGCGCTTGTCCTAGCACCCCGAATGCGTCGTTGCACCATCTCGCCGTAGCGCTGCTACTGTCTTCGATGGTGTGCCTCGCCTGCGGGGCGCTATGCCAAGCTTGCGGCCCCGCCATTACTTCAAGCCAAATAGACCGCTAGCCCTTATGCACCAAGCGCTAGCAGCTATCTTTCTTCACAAGGAGCACCCCATGGTTGACCGTGTCATTGCCACCCCGGCAACCCTGGCGTTGATCGAAGTGCTCAAGGCCAAATACGGCCCGGCCCTGTTCTTTCACCAGTCTGGGGGTTGCTGCGACAACAGTGCGGCCAATTGCTATATCGAGGGCGAGCTGACCATTGGCCCCGGCGATGTGCAGCTGGGCGAGATTGGCGGGCTGCCGTTTTACATGAGTACCTCGCAGTTTGAGTACTGGAAGCACACCCAGCTCATCATCGACGTGATCGACGGTCACGGCGGCGGCACGCTGTCGCTGGAGGGGCCGGAGGGCAAGGCCTTTCTCACGCGCTCACGGGTGTTCACCGACGAAGAACTGGCCCAGCTGCGCCACGGAGCCTGACCGGGCACTGGCCACGAAGCTGGCGATGCCCGCGCTGCCGCAAACCGGTGGTGCACCGCACACAACACCCAGCACGCAGAGTGCATCCCGCGCTAGCATGGCTAGCACCACTTTGCAGCAAGCACCATGCACTACTTCAACCAAGCCGCTGGCGGCCTGATGCCCGACAGCACCCTGGACGTGATCTCTCGCTATATGCAACTGGAGCAAAGCCAAGGCGCCTACACCGCGGCCCAGCAGGTACAGCCACAGCTGGCACAGCTGTATGCACAACTCGGGGAACTGCTGAACTGCCCGGCCAGTGACATTGCGCTGACCACCGGCAACTCGCACGGCTGGTGCGCCGTGGTGGGCGCGCTGCCGCTGCAGGCGGGTGACCGCGTGCTGGTCACGCCCGGGGAATGGGGTGGCAATTACGCCATGCTGCACCAGCTGCAGCAACGCAGCGGGATTCGCATTGAAACCATCCCTTGCACACCGGAGGGCGCGCTGGACCTGCCTGCGCTGGAGGCCCTGCTGGATGCACGCGTCAAGCTAGTTGCGCTGACATGGGTGCCCGCCAACGGTTGCACCGTGTACGACGCGCAGGCCTTGGGCGCTGTCTGCGCGCGCCACGGCATTCCCTACCTGATTGATGCCGCCCAGGCCCTGGGCCACATTCCCGCCGATGTACAGGCCTTGCAGTGTGATGCACTGACCGCCCCTGGCCGCAAATGGCTGTGCGGGCCACGCGGCACGGGGCTGGTGTACCTGCGCCCCCGTCTGGTGGAGCAGCTGCGCCCCATAACGGTGGACCATGTGTCTTGCCCCATGACGGCGACAGGCCCGCAGCTGCGCCGTAGCGCACGCATGCTGGAGCAGTCCGAAGGCTCCATGGCACTCAAACTCGGCCTGCTGGCAGCGTTGGAGACCGCCCACACCCAAGGCTGGCCGCAACGCCTGGCCCACATTGCCCAGAGTGCGCGTGCGCTGCGCGCCGCCTTGCGCGAGGTGCCGGGGCTGACGCTGCGCAGCCTGCCGGGTGCCCCAGACAGCTGCGGCATTGTGCCGTTCACGCTGGACGGCATGCCCCCCGCCCAGGTGCAGCAAGCGCTGCAGCAACAAGGCATGCAGCTGGCACTCAGCGGCATGGGATTCACCCCTTTGGACATGCAGGCGCGCGGCCTGGACAGCGTGGTGCGTGCCTCGGTCAGCTGGCAGACCACCGATGCAGACATTCGTGCACTCTCTGATGCACTCAAACTGCTTGCAGCCCAGGCAGTACCGGCGTAAGCAGCTACGGTTTTAACCGTTCGACAGGCGCAGCCCCCTTCGCGAAAAAAGCCAAGGGAAAGCGTGCGCTGGCCGGTCAGAGCGCGTCAGTGACGGAACGCACCCAGCGCACGATCTCACCCGCTGGCAAGGCGCCAGAGATACGAGCCACCTCGTTGCCGCCCTGAAAGATGATCATGGTGGGAATGCTGCGAATGCCATAGGGCTGCGCCACGTGCGGGTAGGCCTCGGTATCCAGCTTGGCCAGCCGCACCTGGGGTGACAGTTGCTGCGCCGCCTGCGCAAAGGCCGGGGCCATCATGCGGCAGGGGCCGCACCAGGGCGCCCAAAAGTCCACCACCACAGGGATATGGCTGCGCCCCACATGCTTGGCAAAGCTTTCTGCATCCAGCGCCACAGGCTCGCCCGTGAACAGCGGCTGGTGGCAGCTGCCGCAATCGGGTGCGCTGTGCAGCTGCGCAGCCAGCACGCGGTTGGTCTTGTGGCAATGCGGGCAGACGATGTGCAGGCGGTCGGCAGTGGTCATGGCAGTTCCTCACGCAATCTGAAAAGCACTATATGGTGCCTGCTGGGCATTTTGCAAGCACAGGGGGCGTGCAATGCCCATGCCAACTTCAGCACAAAAACAGCTTCTAACGCTGATGCAGCAATCGCCAAAAGCTATCTTTTCTTACAACCTAACCCAGCCAGGCCACCAGCTTGATCACGCTGAACAGCAGCACCGTCACCAGCACTGCGCTGGCACACGGCAGAAACACCTCGCGCCCCAGCAGCCGGAAGGTGAAATCGCCCGGCAGCCGACCCAGACCGACTTTGCGAATCACGCCCGTGGCAGCGTTGAGCAGCACGAGGAAAACGAAGATCAACAGCATCCAGCGGATCATGGGCAGCTTTGCGGTGTTTACAGACGGTGGGTGCGGTCGCCGTGCACAAAGCCCAGGGCATCCCAGGGCTCTGCGCCCTTGACCAGGCCGATCACCTTGAACAGCTCACCCATCTCATGCTCCAGCATCAGCTTGAGTGCCATGGCGCGCTCGGCGGCGTTCATGGCATCCAGCTTGGCCTGCAGACCGCAATTGATGAGAAAGTGCGCCTGCGTGGTGTAGCCCAGCACGTCAAAACCCGCATCTTGGGCGGTCACGGCCGTGCCGGTGAAGTTGACGTGGGCGGTGATGTCTTTGAGGCCCACCTTGTCCAGCGGGTTGCTGTCGACCTGGTGCTGGTAGTGGCAGACCATGGTGCCCATGTGGCGCTGCGGGTGGTAGTACTCGCCTTCGCCAAAGCCGTAGTCAATCAAAAACACCGCGCCGCGCACCAGGTGTGCACCCAGCGTGCGCACAAAGGCTTCGCCCTGCGCGTGGACTTCGGTTTCGTAATCGTGCTCCCCCTCCACCTCCAGCGGTGGGCGCAAGTCGGTCGGGCGGTTGGCCCACACCAGTTGCCCGTCTTCAACGGCGATGCCGCGCTCGAACCATTGGCCCTGTACACGGGCAATGATCTGCACCGGCATGGCATCCAGCACCTCGTTACCTACGACCACGCCCTGCATCTGCGCGGGCAGCTCGTTGGCCCAGACCACCTTGGGCGCATGCGCCACCAGCTTGGCCTGCTGGCGGGCACGCAGCGTGCCCGACAGATCCACGATGGTGTAGCGCGCAATGTGTACGCCCAGGCGGTCCAGCTCTTCCAGAATCTGCAGCGCCAGCGCGCCGGTGCCGGCGCCGAACTCCCAGACCTCGTCGGTACCCGTCTTGGCCAGGGCCTCGGCAATCTGCGCGGCCACCAGTTGGCCAAAGGCAGGCGAAATCTCGGGCGCCGTCACAAAATCGCTGCCGGAATCGGGCAGCGCACCAAACTTGGCCGTGTCATTGGCGTAGTAACCCAGCCCCGGCGTATACAACGCCGCAGCCATGAATTGGTCAAAGCCGATCCATCCACCCGCTTGGGCAATGGCCTTGTCGATGTGCAAACGCAATGCGTTCGTTAAAATTGTGGGTTCTGTCATCACCCCTGCATTGTCGTCGCTTGCGAGCGTGTGGGCTGCAAATCAGCCCGCTGGCGCCAACAGCTGGAAGGCGTGGTGACCATGACCGCACATCTATTCACACGCTAAACACCGCAAAATGCAGGCTGCAAGCCCGCAACATGCTCCTCTTTTTATGTCGTCTGCTGCCACTGGCCAACGCACCATCGCCCTGACCGGGCTGCGCCTGAACGCACGCTTGGGCATTCTTGCCCACGAGCGCGAGGCTGCGCAGCCCATCCGCGTGGATGCCGAGCTCAACATGGGCACCCTGCCCCTGCTGCCCGCCAGCGACGCCATCACCGAGGTGCTGGACTACCGGCTGGCGCGCGATGCCATTTTGCAAGTCTGCACCGCTCGTCATACCGACTTGCTGGAGCGCCTGACTGGCGAAGTGGCCCAGCAGCTGCAAGCCCTGCCCGGCGTGCGGGGTGTGCGCGTGAAAATTAGCAAGTTAGAGATCTTTGACGACTGCGAAATCGCCATTCGCGTCGAAACCGGACAATGGTGAACCCCATGAACGCTGTGACTGAAAACCCCTGGATGGCCGAAGAGGCCGTTGCCGACAACCAAGCTGCTGCCGCCGAGGGCGAAGCCAAGCCCGGCAAGATCAAGATTGAGCGCGAGCAGATCAAGCTCGAAAAACGCCTGTGCCGCGAGGTAGGCCGTGCCGTGATGGACTTCAACATGATTGAAGACGGCGACAAGATCATGGTCTGCATGTCCGGCGGCAAGGACAGCTACACGCTGCTCGACATCCTGCGCAAGCTGCAAAAGCGCGCGCCCGTGAAGTTCGAGATCGTGGCCGTGAACCTGGACCAGAAGCAGCCCGGTTTCCCTGACCACATCCTGCCCGAGTACTTCCAGTCCATCGGCGTGGACTACCACATCGAAACGCAAGACACCTACTCGGTCGTCAAGCGCGTGATTCCGGAAGGCAAGACCACCTGCGGTCTGTGTTCGCGCCTGCGCCGTGCGATTTTGTACTCGGTGGCCGACCGTCTGGGCTGCACCAAGGTGGCACTGGGTCACCACCGCGATGACATCGTGCAGACGCTGATGCTCAACATGTTCTACGGTGGCCGCATGAAGGGCATGCCACCCAAGCTGGTGTCGGACGACGGCAAGCACGTCGTGATTCGTCCCCTGTGCTACGTGCCCGAGAAGGACACCATCCGCTGGGCGCAGTACAACAACTTCCCCATCATCCCTTGCAACCTGTGCGGCAGCCAGGACGGCCTGCAGCGCGTGGCCGTGGGCGACATGCTGCGCGAGTGGGACAAGAAGTTCCCCGGCCGCATCGAGAGCATGTTCCGCGCCATGGGCAATGTGGTCACCACGCACATGATGGATCCCGAGTTGCACGACTTCAAGGGTGCCAAGGCCACCGGCATTGCCGACCCGAACGGCGACATGGCGTTTGACCATGAGGAAATGCCCAAGCCCTCGGCCCTGCCCGGCGGCGTGCAAGTGGTGCAAATCGGTTAAACCGCAGCCCTCTCGCCCTCACAAAGCCCTGCCCATGCAGGGCTTTTTACATGCTGCAACACCCTGCATGGCACGGGAATGTCTGTTCCCGGGAACTTGGCCGGTGTATCGTGGCTCCCACAGGCAAGCATGGATCTTCCATCTGCAGGAGCACCAACCAATGAACAACACCTCCAACACCCGCCGCTGGGCCATCGCCGCCTTGGTGGCCACCGCCGCCGTGCTGACTGGCTGTGCCAGCGGCCCGCGCCAGATCAACTCCAGTGTGCAAAGCTACTCCAGCATGGGCGGCATCAACTTGCCCGCCACCTACCGCATGGAGCTGCTGCCCTCGCAAAGCCAGCAGCAAAGCTTTGCCAAGGTGGAAGCCGCCGCCGAAAAGGCCTTGCAGCGCGTGGGCCTGACGCGGGACCCACGCCCTGACCTGGCACGCCTGGTGGTGCAAGTCGGTGCCAACGCCTCCCAGGGCCGCGCCTACCACCCGGCGTATGACAACTGGTTCTACGGCCCCCGCTTTGGTTTTGGCATGGGCTTTGGGGGACCGCGCATGGGCATGGGGCTGGGCTGGATGGACACGCCACCCATGGTCTATTACCGGGGCGTCAAATTGGTGCTGCGTGACCAGCAGACCCAGAAAATCGTCTACGAAACCTCGGCCACCTACGACGAAGTCTGGATGGACGACAACGTGATCTGGAACATTCTGTTTGACGCAGCGCTGACCGACTTCCCCCACCCACCCCAGGGCGACCGCACCGTCAGCACCACACTCACGCCGAAGGCCAAGCCCGCAGCACCGGCCGCAGACGCCGCTGTGCCCGCCAGTGCGCCAGCCAGCACCACACCGGCTACGCGCTAAACCACCGCGCAGCGCGCGCATGCGCCGCAGCCCCCGGCCACTTCGGTGGCCTTTTTTGTGCCCGCTGCCGCGCGCACCAGGTGCGGTGCACGCCATGCATCCCATCAAAATCAGAAGCTGCCTGCATAGGCTACATCAGCGTTAGCAGCCAAAAAGCTTTAAATTTTTGCAAGCAGCCACCGTGGTGGGGCGATTTTTGCAAATCACTACATTTGCCCACACGCTGCACCGCACCAGCCGTGCTACCTTGTGCGCCTTGCACCGCAGAAGGAGTTGGTAATGAAACATTGGATGAAGACCGCAGCGCTGGCCGCTGCCCTGTGCAGCACCACCTGGGGCGCCCACGCCGCCAGCTGGGGCGATACCTTGCGCGAGCAGGCATCGCAGCTGGGCGCAGGCAGCAGCGCCACGGCCAACAGCAGCACAGGCAGCTCGGCACTGGGTGGTCTGCTGGGCAACAGCGGCAGCGCAGCCAGTGGTTTGCTGTCATCGCTGGGCGTTCCCGCATCCGGCACGGCCAGCAATGCCGCAGGCGTGCTGACCTATTGCATGAAGAACAACTACCTGAACCCCAACAAGGCCGAGCAGGTCAAAGAACAGCTGCTGGGCAAACTGGGTCTGGGCACCCAAAAGCAGGAAGCCCCCAAGGATGAGGGCTATCTGAACGGCCTGACCGGCATGATCACGGGCGGCAACGGCCAGAGCTTTAGCATGGACAAGCTCAAGGGCGACCTGAAAGAAAAGGCCTGCGACTTTGTGCTGGACAACGCCAAATCGCTGCTTTGATCTCAAAAAACAGAGCTGCCAGCGCAAGCTGCATCAGCCCTGAATGGCAAAAAGGCTTGCAACATGGTTGCAAGCCTTTTTTGTATCCGGAGCCAGCCTAGCTGCCCTCAGGCCTCAGGCCACCAGGCGCCATCCTGGCGCACCATGCGCGGGCAGTCGAAGGCGCCAACCACGGGAATGGCGCTGCCATCGCTGCGCAGCAGCTTGTGCTGCCATTGCGTGCCCTGGCGCATGGCCACGGCAATCGCGCTGATGTGTGCGCCGCAGCGCTGCAGCAGTTGCAGGCCCGAGACCATGGTGGTTCCGGAGCTGACGGCATCGTCCACCACCAGCACGCGCTGGCCCGCCAGCAGCGGCAGCTGGTTGGGGTCCACATACAGCAGCTTGCCCTTGCCCGGCGTAGTGATGGAGCTGACGGGCTCAGACAGCGCTTCCCGGTACCAGTACTTGCGCGAATAGCCCAGTGGCACATAACGGCGGTGGCCCAGTGCCTTGGCCACCAGCGGCGCAAAGGCCAGGCCCAACGTAGGCAGACCGACGATCACATCAAAATCATACGCCTTGGCCGCTTGCGCCATGTGCAGCGCCAGCGTGTCCACCACGTCCATCGACGCCTGGTTGGCAATCAGCGAGGCGACGCAGCGCTCCGGCGCACTGCCGTCGGCCGTGGGCATGCCGCGCAGCGGCAGCACCAGATAGCGTCCATCCGGTAGGCGCGCGGGGTAGCTGCGCGCATACGGCGGCTGAGTGGACTGGGTCAGCTCGGCTTCAGTGACGATGTCCTGCCAGTAGGCAGTGGTGGCATCAAAGCCGGGCAGGTTCTGGCCGGAGAGGTCAATGGCGTTCATGCGCGGGCCTTCAGGTAGCGCTGGGCCAGTTGTACCCAGTAGCTGGCCGTGACCGGCAGCAGGTTGTCGTTGAAGTCGTAGGCGGCGTTGTGCACCATGCAGCCACCTTCGCCCATGCCATTGCCCACGATGAAGTAGTTGCCGGGCACCTCGTTGAGCATGATGGCGAAGTCATCGCTGGCTTGCAGCGGCTGCAGATCAGGAATCAGCCAGGCGTCGCCCAGAAACTCCCGGGCGACGCCCACGGCAAAGTCGGTGGCGACCGGGTCATTCATCACAGGGGGATAACGCCAGATGTAATTCACCTCGGCCGTGGCGCGGTGCACCGCCGCCTGGGCGTGTGCCATGGCGGTAATGCGCTCGCGCAGCAGCGCGCGCACCTCGGGGCAGCGCGCACGAATGGTCAGGCGCAGCTCGCAAGTCTCGGGGATCACATTGGGCGCATCGCCCGCATGGATGGCACCGATGGTGACCACGGCCATGTCGTTGGGGTCCACCTCGCGCGAGCGGATGGTCTGCAGCGCCAGCACCAGGTGTGAGGCCACCACGATCGGGTCCACCGCCACATGCGGCATGGCCCCGTGGCCGCCCTTGCCGCGAATGGTGATGATGGCCGTGTCCGAGCTGGAATACATCACCCCGGCGCGAAAGCCAAAGTGCCCAGCGGGGTAGCCCGGCTCGTTGTGGAAGGCGTACAGCGCATCGCACGGAAAGCGCTCAAACAAGCCTTGCTCCACCATCTTCTTGGCACCGCCATGGCCTTCTTCTGCGGGCTGAAAAATCAGGTGCAGCGTGCCTTGCAACGTTGCTTGGCGATCAGCCAGCACCTTGGCGGCCGTCAGCAGCGTGGCTGTGTGGCCATCATGCCCGCAGGCGTGCATCTTGCCCGCATGCTGGCTGGCGTAAGGCAGGCCCGTGGCCTCCAGAATGGGTAGCGCATCCATGTCGGCGCGCAGGCCCAGCCGGGGGCCGTCGCCGCAGCGCAGCGTGCCCACCACGCCGGTATCACCCAGCCCACGGTGCACTTCAAAGCCCCAGGCGGTCAGCCGCTCGGCCACGGTGTCACCGGTGCGGTGTTCCTCGTAGGCCAGCTCGGGGTGGGCATGCAGATCATGGCGCAGGCGCAGCATCTCGGCCGCCACGGCCGCCACTTCGGGCAGCACGGGCAGGTCCAGCGGCGCATGCACCGGGTTCAGCGGGGCGGGCAGTGGCATGGCTTATTCCTGCTCAATCTTGGCCAATTGCACGATGGCCGTGTAGCTGGCCTTTTCCTGCTTCAGGAACTGGGCAAAGTCGCCCAGCGTGCGTTGGCCCGGTGTGGCGCCACCGTCTTTGAGGCGCTGCTGCACATCGGGCAGTTGCAGCACGGCGCTTAGCTCCTTGGCCAGGCGCTGTACCACCGCGTCGGGTGTGCCCTTGGGGGCCAGCAGACCGGTCCAGGTGTTGATCTCCAGACCCTTGAGCACCGGGGTTTCCGAGAAGGTGGGTACGTTGGCAATCGCATCAATGCGCTGGGCCGAGGTCACGCCCAGCGCGTGCAGCTTGCCCTGGTGCACCAAAGGCGTGGCACTGGTGGTGACCATATAGCCGGTGTCCACCTGGCCGCCCATCACATCGTTGGTGATCTGCGCACCGCCCCGGTAGGGCACGTGCACCATCTGCACACCGGCGCGCTCTTGCACCATTTCCATAGCCAAGTGCAGCACCGTGCCCACACCCGAGGTGCCGTAGGTCACCTTGCCGGGCTGGGCCTTGGCCAGTGCAATCAGCTCTTGCATGTTCTTGGCAGGCAGACCGGGGCGCGCCATCAGTACTACGGGGGCAATGCTGACCAGGCCAATGGGGGCCAGATCCTGCTCAGCGTTGTACTTGACGGCTTTGTTGACCAGCTGCGCCACGCTCACCGGGCCATCAAAGCCCATGACCAGGGTGTAACCGTCGGGTTTAGCGGCAATCGCCTTGCTCACGCCCAGCACACCACCGGCGCCGGGTACGTTGTCGATGACCACGGTCTGGCCCAGGCGCTCGGACAGCTTCTGCCCAATCAGGCGCGACTGGAAGTCCACATTGCCACCGGCGCTGAAGGGCACGATCAGGTTGATGGGCTTGAGCTTGGGCCAGGCATCATCGGCCGCCCAGGCGGTCGAGGCCATGGCCACAGAAGCGAGGGCCACCGCAGCGGTGGAAATCAAAGTGCGTCGAAGCATGGTGAGGAGCAGGTAAAAAGCCAGAATTCGCAGGTTGCCGCATGCCGCCTGCACGGGTTTACCCTCGAATTGTGGCACGCTCCCTGCGCGGCGGCCTCCGCAGAAACCACATCGTGCAGCCCGCCCCAGGCAGGTTCTGCACCACCCTCACCTTCTCAAAAAAATAGCTGTCAGCGCTGATTCAGCAAGGGCTAGAAGGCAATAAGGATCAAAAATCCGCTCACCCTCTGCAGCCCTGTGCTCACCCGGCTGCTAGCGGGGGCAACAACAGCGTTTGCGCCTGCCGCTGGGCGCTGGGCGCTGGCGCGATCAGCTACCACGGTCATGGGAAAGCCATACATCTTGCGTACGGTCTGCAGGCGGCTCTCCAGCAATTCGGCCAGCGCCGCGTCGTCGGTGATGTACAGATAGCCGCGGCAATGCTGGCGCAGGTCGGCCTTGCGCTGCTTGATCCAGACCACAGAGCGTTTCTCATCTGCGTGTGGCTCGTCATCGTGGTCATGGCTGGGCGGAATCCAGGCCATCACAAACGGTTGCTGCAGCGCCAAGATGGCATCCAGCGAATCCAGAATGCGCGTGACACGGTCACTCTCGCTCAGCTCTGGAAAACGGCCATACATCAGTGGCCATTCGCTGGCATCAAACAGCTGCGTATCGAGACCGGCAATCGGCAAGGTGGGGGAAACGGGGGGATTCATGGGATCTCCTTGATTATTGTGAAAGGCAGCGACTGCCCAACAGGCAGCGCTGCACCAGGTCATCGGTGGGGCTCACACCACGTGCGGCGAACGGCGCAGCGTCCACAGCAGCCAGGCACTGGACAGCAGCAGCGCCACCAAGCCCAGGCCATAGAAGGCCTGCCAGGCCAGCAGTGCCACCAGCTTGCCCGCCAGCACCGAGGTGACCATGCCTGCCAGGCGCGTGCCGCAAAACAGCACGGCGTAATTGGTGGCGGCCTGCGGCCCTTCGGACCAGCGCAGGATGAGGGCGGAATACACCACCATCAACCCGCCCACCACGGCCGCTATGCCCACGGTGGCCACCACCGCCAGCGCCTGGGCGTGCTGTGCATGGCCCAGCATCAGACCCAGCACACACAGAGCGCCGGTTGCCGTCAGCGCCCACAAGGCGCCCTTGTGGCCCAGCCAGCGAATCAGCGGTGTTGCCAGCACGGCAATGGCCAGCAGCGCCAGTGGCTGCAAGGTGCCCACCAGCCAAGCAATGCGCTCCATGGGAACGCCGATGTCCACCAGCATCACCCGGTTGAGCGCGCTGAGCGGGAAGATCACGCCCGCAGCCACCACCAGCACCAGCAGGTACTGGCGCATCTGGGGCTGGCGCAAGCAGGCAAACCACTGCGTGGGCATGCGTTGCTGCAGGGCTTGCTGCACCGCATGGGCGCGCTCATGCCCCACCAAACCGAGGATGGGCAGCAAAGACAGCAGCATGAACGCCGCCACCAGCCAGAACGTGGTCTGCCAGCCCAGCTGTGCCAGTGCCGCCACCAGCACCCCGCCGCCAAGCATGCCGCCCAGCGCCAGTGCCGCCAGCTTCATCGATGCCGCCAGGGGCTTGCTGTGCGCGGGCGTCAGCTCCACGGCCAGCGCATCCAGCGCCAGATCCATGGTGGCGGCTGCCACCGCCACCACCAGCCCCACGCCAAACAGCAGGCCCAGCGGCGCATCGCCCAATCCCGCAATAGCGATCAGTGCCAGCACGGCCACGGCTTGCGCCAGCACAATCCAGGCGATGCGTGGCGACAGCCACGGCAGGCGCAGGCGATCTACCAGCGGCGCCCACAGAAAGGACAGGCCAATCGGCAGGTACAGCGCAAACGTCCAAGCGATGGTGTCCATCGACATGCCGCGTGCCCGCAGGATGGGGGGCAGGCCGCCCTGCAACAGCCCGGCCATCACGCCAAAACCGACATACAGCAGGCCAATGGCCAGGAGCACCCGGCGGTGATGGGGCGTGGCCCCCAGTTGCTTACCAGCCATACTTCAGCGTCGCCAAGAAGGTACGGCCTTGACCGTAGTTGCAGAAGTCTGCGCCATTGCAGGTGAAGTAGGTCTTGTTGGTCAGGTTGGTGAAGTTCAGCAGCAAGGAAGCACCACGCAGCGAGCTGTCCAGGTGCTGCAGGTCATAGCGCAGCATGGCATCCATCAGCGTGTAACCCGGAATCTTCTGGGTGTTGCTGGCGTCCGCATAGGCGTGGCCCACGTGGCGCACGCCAGCGCCCACTGTCCAGCCTGCCAGGGCGCCCTCGGTCAGCTTGTAGTCGGCCCACAGCGTGGTGGTCTGTTTGGCCACGGTGATCGGACGCTTGCCCAGGTCGACCCCGTTGCTGCGTGTGATCTCCGGGTCAATCCAGCTGGCACCACCAATGATGTTCAGGTGCTTGATGGGGCTAAAGCGCGCCTCCAGCTCAATGCCCCGCGAGTTGACCTCCCCTGTCTGCACGCGCGCCATGGGGTGCGTGGAAGTGGGGTCCTGTGTCAGCACGTCTTGCTGGGTCAGGTCAAACAGCGCGGCGGTGAACAAGGCGTCCTGCCCCACAGGCTGGTACTTCACCCCCACTTCGACCTGCTTGCCCGTGGTGGGCTTGAACGGTGCACCAAAGGAGTTGGCCATCACCGACGGGTCAAACGACGTGGCGTAGCTGGCGTAAGGAGCCACGCCGCTGTCAAAGTTGTGCATCAGGGCGGCACGCCAGGTGGCTTTGCTCAGCGTCTGATCGGTGTACGTCTTGGTCAGCTGGTTGTCGTTGGTGGTGTGTATGCGGTCAAACCGCCCGCCCAGCGTCAGGCCCCAGCGGCCCCACTTGATCTGGTCTTGCAGGTACACCCCTGTCAGCTGCTGCTTGCGATCCGGGCTGGTGCTGGCCGCAGGCAAGGTGATGGGCTGCTGGTAATTCGGTGCCAGCCAGTCCAGTGTGGGCGCTGCGCCGTAGCCCTGGGTTTGCTCCCAGCGGTCACGCTGCACATCCACGCCCAGCAGCACCTGGTGCGCCAGCTCGCCGGTCTGCACTTTGCCCACCAGGTGGGTGTCAATGTTCAAAGCCTTGAGCTTTTCCTTGGACCACAGCGCATAACGGATGAGGGTGCGGTCATCGGAATGCAATTTGCTCAACCCGACCTGGTTCTGATCCAGGTCCATGTGCCAGTAACGCAGGTTCTGCTGAATGCTCCACTGTGCATTCAGCTGGTGGCTGAATTCATAACCCAGGCTCGACTGCGTGCGTTCAAACTTGTTGGTGTCGGGGGAGCCATCAAAGAAATCGCGCGGCAGACGGCCATAGCGGTTGGGCAAGATGGAGCCGCGCGATGGCAGCACGCCGTAAAAACCGCCCTTGGGGTCGTTCTGGTACAGGCCCATCACGGTCAGCTGGGTGTCGGCATTGGGTTTCCAGGTCACCGAAGGCGCAATGTACAGGCGCTCTTCTTCGGCAAACTTTACCGAGGTCTCGGACCTGCGCGCCAGCGCTGTCAACCGGTACTGCAGCGTGCCATCGGCATTCAGAGCACCAGTGCTGTCCAGGGTGGCCTGCTTGCGCTGGTTGCTGCCTACCGATACCGAGACCTCATGTGCCGACTCCGCGCTGGGGCGCTTGCTGACCAGGCTGACAATCCCACCCAGCGGGGCCTGCCCGTACATGACCGATGCCGGGCCCTTGAGCACTTCCACACGCTCCAGGTTGTGGGTGTCGACCTGCGGCACCAGGTACGAGGCACCACGCGGCAGGCGCAGGCCATCCAGCTACAGGATGGAGTCAGACACGGCACCAATGCCGCGGAAAGCCATCATGTCAAAGCGCGAGGTATCGCCCCGGATATCGGACGACAGGCCAGCGGTGTAACGCAGCGTCTGCGTCAGCTGCTGCGTGCCCTGGCTTTCGATTTGTTCTTTGGACACCACGTGGATCGACATCGGTGTCTCCATCAACGGCGTGTCGGTCTTGGTGGCACTGAGGCTGCGCTTAGCCACATAGCCCAGCACCGGGCCGTTGCCGACTTCTTCGGTGCGGCCCGCCCGCACATCCACGGTCTGCAGGGCTGCTTCACTGCCAGTGGCAGCGCCGATGGGGGCAATGGTCACCACGGCGCCATCCACCTGCGCCTGCAAGCCACTGCCGCTGAGCAGTTGCGCCAAGGCGGCCTGCGCGGTCCAACGGCCCTGCACGGCAGGTGCAGTCTTGCCGGCCACATGCTGCTGCTGCACCAGCAGCTGCATGCCGCTTTGCCGTGCCCAGAGGTTCAGCGCTTGCGCCAAAGGCTGGGCGGCCAGCTGAAAAGACTGTTCCACGCCCGCCGCAGCAGACGCCGGGGCGGTTTGCGCCAGCGCCGGGGCAGCCCCCCAGGCAAGGGCCAGCGCAACAGACAAGGGAAGCAAGGGGAATGAACGGCTGTACATGGTCTCTTTCGCAATAGAAGCTGTGGATCTATTGCGGTAGACGCGCCAGCGCGCCGATACCCTGTAGCAAAAGCGAAAAATTCTTATTTACTTTTGCAAGACGATTTCAAACCCGTCGCCATCCGCTTGTAAGCGCACCGGCAGCGCCCGGGGCAAGGCCCGGTACAAAGCCCCCACCGCCAGCGGATCGAACGTGCCGGACAGGCGCAATGCCGCCACCTGCGGCTGGTGAATGCGCAGGCCGGTGGGGCCATAGCGCTCCAACTCCGCCACCACCAGGGACAGCGGGGCATCCAGAAAGCTCACGCGCTGGCGCCGCCAGGGGGCCATGTGCTCCGCCGTGACGGCGGTGGTCGGCCCCGGCTGGCCCGATGCATCGGTGCCCAGGCTGCGGCCTGCTGTCAGCAGCACGCCCTGCTGCAAGTCATAGTCACCCGAGGGCTGCTGCGCGGCATCCAGCACGGCCACCCGCACGCGACCTTCTTCCACAGCCACCTGCACGCCCTCCTGCCCCGCCATATGGGGCGTGTAGCGCACCGCAAACCGCGTACCGACCACGGTGACACGCGTGGCCCCGGCCAGCACATGAAAGGGGCGCCCGTCATGCGTCACCTCAAACATGGCCTGCCCTTGCAGCAGTTGCACCTCGCGGCGCTGGCGGTAAAAGCGCACCTCCAGCTGCGTGTCCGTATCCATGGCCACGGTGGAGCCATCGCCCAGCGTCACGTTTTGCATGCGCCCGCGTTCGGTGCGCAAGGCGTGCACCGACAGCGGCTGTGCCTGCCAGTGCTGCCAGGCCACAAAGCCCACGCCGCCTGCCGCCACGCTGGCCAGTGCCGAAGCGGCAGGCCAGAGCAAAAACTTGCGCCGTGCTGGCGCGGGCGCTGCATGGCGGGCCTTGTCTGCGGCCAGCTGCTGGCGCATGCCCTGCAGCAGATCGGCCGGCATGGCGTCCATCTCCTGCCAGCGCTGTGCGCACTGCGCATAGCACAGGCCGTGCTGTGGGTCTTGAGCCAGCCACGCCTGAAAGGTGGATTCCGTCTCGTGCGTCCAGCCCGCATCCTGCCTGCGCACCAGCCATTGCAGCGCGGCGTCACGCAAGCGCTGCGTGTCTGGAGGGGTGGCGTCGGGGCGGTTCATACAAAGGCTCGGTTTATCAGGTTGACGGCGCTCATGCCCACAACCCTGTAATCGGGGGAACGGCTTGGCATCAGGCCCATGCTAACGCGGCTTGCTGCTGCGCCCGCGCGCGCCACGGGGTCCGTCGGCGGGGTGCCATCCAGCTCATCCATGCGCTGCCAACAGGCCTTGAGTGCAATTTGAATCTGCATCTCCACGGTTTTTACCGCAATCCCCATGCGCTGCGCCGCTTGTGCATGGCTGAGACCCTCAAACTTCACCAAAATAAAAGCTTCTCTGCAGCGGGGCGGCAAGCTGTCCACCACCTGCGCCACCTGCTCCAGGCGCTGGCGGGCGGCAAAAGCCGCCTCAGGCTCCAGCACCGACGGACCGGCTTGCGCCTCCAGCGCGTCATCGGGGTCATCCCCCTGTGGCACCAGCACACCGCTGGCCGTGTCTGTGCGGCGGTAGCGGTCAATCAGCAGATTGCGGGCCGTGCGGTACAGCAGCGCGCGCGGATCGCGCACCTGCGTGCCGGACCGCTCTGCGGCATACACCCGCGTGAAGCTCTCCTGCACCAAGTCGCAGGCCACATCGCGGTCGCGCACTTTCTGGGCAAGAAAGTTCAGCAGTTCTCGGTAATAGCGCTCGAACACAGAAGGGCCGTTGCAGGAATAGGAAGGCCTGCGCCACCGTGCACGGGGCCAAGCCCGGGGGGTGTGCAGCATCACCTCACAAATGATAATAAATCTCATTATCTACGCATTCACGCCACTTTGCGTGGTCCAGCGGGCTGCGGCACCGGCAAGCAGTCGCTGCGCGCACTTCATCTGCTCCACGAAAACCATAGCTACCATCCCTTGCAGCGCCTGCGTCAGCAGGCAAAAACCCTCTCAAACACCTGCATCCATCAGGGCCATCACCCGCACCACGTGCCCCGCCCCACGGCGCGCAGGCGCTACATTCACGCCCTATGTTTGCGCTGCGCTCCCCCTCTTTGCTGCCGGTACTGGCCCTTTGGGGCTCCATCGTTTTTCTGTGTACCGGCACTTCCTGGGCCAAGCATGCGCTGTTCCCGCACATCAGTGCGCAAGGCACGACGGCGCTGCGCCTGGGCTTTGCGGCCTTGCTGATGCTGCTGTTCTGGCGCCCTTGGCGCACCCCGCTGGCACGGCACGAGCTGCACCACATTGCCATCTATGGCGCCACCTTGGGCGGCATGTGTTTGGCTTTTTATCTCTCGCTGCGCACGCTGCCATTTGGCATTGCGGTGGCCATTGAATTTGCTGGGCCACTCACTGTGGCCGTCTTGTCCTCGCGCCGTGCGCTCGACTTTGTGTGGATTGCCTTGGCCGTGTGTGGGCTGGCCCTGCTGCTGCCGCTGGGCCACGACATGCGCACGCTCGACCCCACCGGCATGGCTTGGGCCGCACTGGGCGCCACCGGCTGGGCTTCGTACATTCACTTTGGCCAACGCGTGGGCCACCTGCCCGTGCGCATCACTGCACCGCTGGGCGCTGCAGTTGCGGCCTTGGTGGTGGTGCCTGTGGGTGTGGCACACGCAGGTAGCGCACTGCTCTCCGCCCCGATTTTGCTGACCGGCCTGGGCGTGGCCTTGATCTCCAGCGCCATCCCGATTTCGCTGGAACTGTTTGCCCTCAAGCACCTGCCGAAAAACGTGTTTGGCACCATGACCAGCATGGAGCCCGCCGTGGCCGCCCTGCTGGCGCTGCTGTTTTTGGGTGAGGTACTCAGCTGGAGCCAGTGCCTGGCGATTGGCCTGATCATGTTGGCCTCCATGGGCTGCGCAGCCACCGCGCGGCACCGCCAAGCCAAAGCGGCACGTCCCGCCAGTGCTGCAGCGATCTCGCAAAAGGCATAGCTGCCAGCGCAGCATCCATCAGCGCTAGCAGCCTCAAACATCACTATCCCTAACGCTGCGCCCCGGCCTGCAGCAAGATCGCCTCGATGGCGGCATAGCCGCGCTGGCGGGCATGCTGCAGCGGCGTGGTGCCTTGCGCATCGGCCAGGTGCACATCAGCGTTGGCGTTCACCAAGTCCTGCACGATCTGCACATGCCGCGCACCGCCATCGCTCAGCACAATCGCTTCCATCAAGGCGGTCCAGTGCAGCTGGTTGATGTGGTTCACATCCACCCCAGCGGCAATCAGCAGCTGCACGGTTTCTACATGCCCGCGCTCGGCCGCCGGAATGAGCGCCGTGCCGCCATAGCGGTTGAGGCTTTGCAGATCGGCACCGTGCGCGAGCGTCATCTTCAAAATCTCGTTGTGTCCGCGTGCCCCGGCATACAGGTAGGGGCTGTCTTGGATGTGGTCTTGGGCATTCACATCCGCCCCCGCCTCAATCAATATGCGCGCCACTTCCACGTGGTTGTGGTGCGTGGCCACCAGCAACGGTGTGGCCCCGGTGGCATCCCGCGCGGCGTGGTTGGCACCTTGTTGCAGCAACGCACGCACCTGTGCAGCGTCACCCTGGGCTGCGGCTTGTTGCAAGGCTTGATCGGCGGCCCCCTTGGGCGCACTGTGGGCGGTGGGCACAGTCATGGCAGCAATCGCTCCCCAGCAAAAAGTTCGGCGGTTCAGCGGCATAGGCAGCACTCCTTGGCCGTCATTGTGCTCAAGCTGCGCATCGCAGACATGACGCCGCCCCTGCACGCAGATGCTGCATTGCCGTCCAACGATGGGGTGCATGGCGTAGATGGCGGCAGACTCTGTATTCGCCCTTTCGCCGCGCCCTGCGCTTTAGCGCAGCGGCTGTGCCAACAAAGCGGTACACCGCTACGGCAGCCGATACTGCTCAATATCGATCACATCGTCCGACGAAAACTCAACGGTGCCCACGCCATTTTTGAACTCAATGGCGACACCCTCTCCGTTTTCCAGCCGAGTTCCACTGCCTGAACGCACCCGGTGCATGGACAAGGCGTGCTCGGAATCCACGGTCATGACGGCGGTGGCAAAGTTGTCGTAGGTGCTCAGGCGAATGGTCAAATCCATCGGCCCAGTGAACAGCAAGATCTGCGGCGCCCCCTGCGCGGCCTGCTGCGCCACATCGGGCTCAGGGTCCGACGGCACCACCGGTGCTGACGGCGCCTGCGGAGTGGCTGGCATGGGCGTGCGACCAGGCACCGGGGCCGTGACGTTGTCCTTGGAAGGATTGCAGGCGACCAGCGCCATTGCCGCCCAAGCAGCGGCTGCCAGTATTAGGTATCGCATTGCGCTCCTTCGGTGACGCGCAGCTTGCGCCGTCTTGTGCCACACAGAACCGTGATGCCCGTGTTGTAGCGCCGAAGGGCTGCTGCGCTGCATCAGCCAAGGGGGTTGGATGGTGTCGGCGTGCCACCAGCCACGTAGCGCGTTTTTTGAATGCAATATGCGTTTTGCAAGGCTCTATCTACGCCGCTTGCTATGCATATTGATTTTCTTTTTGGGGTTTGGATTGCAGAGATTGGTGCTTGGCACGGACGGTGTCAGTGACCTTCTTGTCCGCATTCCACTGGTATTCCAGCCCCCCAAAATCGTAGCTGCTTTCGCTTGCTGGATAAGCGCTAGAGGCTTATTTCGCTTGTTTTTTAGCTTCTGGTTTGGATTTGCTGGTTGAGGTCGGTTTGTCGCACCGACGGGCGAGTGGCTTTCTTGTCCACAGTCCACTGGCCTTCCAACCACGAAAAATCGTAGCTGCTTGCGCTTGCTGAATAAGCGCTAGAAGCTTATTTCGCTGTTTTTTTGGCTTCTGTTTTGGATTTGCTTGTTGAGGTCGGTTTGTCGCACCGACGGGCGAGTAACTTTCTTGTCCGCGACAAGAAAGTCACCAAAGAAGCGCGTCTGCCGACGGCTTCCGGCGGAACTCACTGCGCGCTTGCAGCGCTTCGCTCAAACAGCCGCCGGAGATTTGATTTTTATTCTTGGCACGCGCGACGCTTGCGCGCGCGTGGGTGACATTAGTGCTCTATGGCTTAGGACGGTTATCGGCCAAGAGCCGACGCTCGATAAGTAGGAGTTATCGAAAGCTATGCGCAAATTCGAGATTGACGGGTGTTTTGCACATGCTTGATGAAAACCACTAAATAAGACTGTAGGAAATGGTTCCTGCAGTCTTATAGGAGTAGCTATGCTAATCATGATCAAACACAACAATTACCCTTTTCAAAACAACGAACACGCTGTTCTTCTAGCAACTGGCGTGACACACCACATCATCCTGCTCCGCTAACTTCCATCCCACCTAGAGCGGGTTTTTTGCGCAAGATATGTATTTGTTGCAGGCCAAAGATCGCTCCATAGCCTTCATTTAAGGTACACGGACTATCCGTGGCCTAGATCGGTGTGCCAGCTATGATCTGCGGCTTGGTTCGGGCCTACATTACGTTAAGTGTCAAAAATGCCAGAACTCTCCAAAGATGTCATCGCTTTATTCTCGTTCTTGATTCCCGGTTTTCTGGTCGCGTGGATCTTCTACTCGCTAACTTCGCACCAGAAGCCATCCCAGTTTGAGCGCGTCGTACAAGCACTTTTATTCACGCTAATAGTCTCAGGACTCGTAACTGTCGAGCGGATCGCCCTCATTGCAATTGGGCACTGGTATCAACTACGCGAATGGGACCAAGATGCGGAACTGATCGCTTCCGTGCTGACAGCGACGATTTTTGGACTTCTGGCTGCGTATCTGACCAACACTGACCGATTGCATGTTTGGCTTCGAAAAGTTGGAATCTCGCGACGTAGTTCTCAACCTTCAGAATGGTGCACCGTATTCGTTGATCACGAAACCTATGTTGTCCTGGAACTGAAAGACGGCCGTAGGCTCTACGGTTGGCCAAAGGTGTGGCCATCGAACTTTGAGCGAGGTCATATTTTCATCACCTACCCATCATGGATTCACTCCGATCCACAGATCGAACTGAACACGACCGAGGGTATCCTTGTTCCAATAGCCGAAGTCGTTAACGTCGAGTTCGTCAAACGCCCTGATAGCACAACATGAACACAAGACCACCTACAACGAAGCCTGCTCCGCCACCACGCACTATCGTGCGGGATGGCGGTAATGTCATGCAAAAGCCCACGTTCGCTAAGCCACCTGCGCCTCCACCTCCGCCAGCTGTGCAGAAAAAGTGACGCCCAATCGAACCGCTCTGGCGTGACGCATCTGCGTCCCCTAACTTCTACCGATCTGCTCCAGGTAGAAGAAGATTTAAACCAACAAAAAAGGCGCTTCAAAGCGCCTTTTTTGTTGCCTGCGATAAGCAGGATTTATCGAAAGTGAGATGTCCCCTTTGGGTCGATAGCAGCCTTTGCTAGCCCCCGCGCGCGCAAGCGTCGCGCACCCATCGTGGATGTCCTTCATATTTCCGGCGGCTGTTTGAACGAAGCGACGCAGGAGCGCAGTGAGTTCCGCCGGACAAGCTCGCTGCAAGCGTCGTCTTTTCTTTCCCCGGTTTCTTTTGACGAAGCAAAAGAAATCGGGTCGCCGCCGCGCGATAAGCGGCCTCTGTCAACAACGCCACAGCAAGCGCAAAAAAATAAAAAAGTAGCTGCTAGCGCAAGCCCCATAAGCGCTACAAGCCAAAACACCCATAAACAAAAAAGGCTCACAACCCAAGCCGTGAGCCTTTCCATCCACACAAAGTTTGAAGCTAGCTTTTCAAAAGCAGCCCGCTCAATGCACGTGAGCGATGTCAGGAATCGCGCTCATCAAATCCTTGGTGTATTGGTGCTGCGGATCATCCAGCACCACCTGCGCATCGCCCACTTCCACCAGCTTTCCACGCTGCATGACGCCAATGTCGTCGCACATATGGCGGATCACCGCAAGGTTGTGGCTGATGAGCAGATAGGTCAGGCCAAACTCGTCTTGCAAGTCACGCATCAGGTTCAGCACCTGGGCCTGCACCGACACGTCCAGGGCAGAGGTCGGCTCGTCACAGATGATGAACTCCGGCTTGCTGGCCAAAGCACGCGCGACGGCGATGCGCTGGCGCTGGCCGCCGGAGAACTGGTGCGGGTACTTCTTGGCGTCGTCCGGCTTCATGCGCACGCGGCGCAAGGCTTCCTGCACGCGCTCGGCCGTCTCCTGAGGGCCGCTGGTCAGGCCCAGCACCACCAGGGGCTCGGCAATCAGCTGCTCCACCGTCCAGCGCGGGTTGAGACTCGCGTACGGGTCCTGGAAGATCATCTGAAAGCGACGGCGCATGGCCACGGTGTGGGCTGCGGGGCTCCATTTGTCGACACCATCAAACAAGATGGTGCCGCTGGTGGGCGGCGTCAGGCCCGCCACCATGCGCGCCACGGTGGATTTGCCCGAGCCCGATTCGCCCACCAAGCCAAAGGTCGTGCCTTTGCGGATATTGAAGCTCACATGGTCTGCCGCCTTGAGGATTTTTTTCTCCTCGCGCGCCAGCAGGCGGGCCAGCCAGCCGCTGGAGAGGTCATAGTCCTTGCACAGGTCTTTGACCTCCAAAAGCGGTTTAGCGCTTGCTGCGTCTGCGCTGACAGCTACGTCTTTCGGAGTCCACGGCACGGCCTTGGCGACCGGGCCACCGCCCACTTCCGGCACGGGCAGGCGCTGCACACGCTGGTGCACGCTGGGGATGGCCGCCATGAGCACCTGGGTGTAGGGGTCGCGCGGGGCGTCCAGCACCTGGCGCACGGCGCCGGTCTCCAGCACCTTGCCCTGGTACATGACCATGACGCGGTCGGCGGTCTCGGCGATCACGCCCATATCGTGCGTAATCAGCATGGCAGCGGCACCGCGCTCTTTGCAGACCTTGCGCAGCAGCGCAATGATTTGCGCCTGCACCGACACATCGAGTGCGGTGGTGGGCTCGTCGGCAATGATCAGCTCAGGCTCGGCACACAGCGCCAGGGCAATCGCCACGCGCTGGCGCATACCGCCCGAGAACTGGTGCGGGTACTGCGCCATGCGCTCTTTGGCGTGGGGAATTTCCACCTCTTCCAGCAACGCCAGGGCGCGGGCTTCGGCTTCTTTCTCGCTCACGGGCAAGTGGGTGCGAATGGTCTCTACCAAATGACGGCCCACGGTGTAGACCGGGTTCAGGCTGGTAAGCGGGTCTTGGAAGATGGTGCCAATGCGCTTGCCACGAATGCGGCGCAGGTCTTCACCGTGCAGGTTGTCGATGCGCAGACCACGCAACTCGACGGTGCCGCTGGAGATGCGCCCGGGTGCTTCGATCAGGCCCGTAACGGCGGAGCCCGTCATGGACTTGCCCGCGCCGGATTCACCGACCACGCCCAGGATTTCACCGGGCCAGATGTCAAACGAGACATCGTGCAGCACGTGCACGGGACCTTTGTAGGTATCGAACGTGACGCTCAGGTTGCGCACGCGCAGCACCGGCGCTGCAGCGCCATCACCGGCAGGCACGGGGTTAGAGGTGTCTGGGGTCATGTTCATTGCAGCTTGGGGTTCAAAGCGTCGCGCAACCAGTCACCGACGAGGTTCACGGACAGGGCCAGCGCCAGCAGCACCAGCGAAGGGAACAGCAAAATCCACCATTCGCCGGAGAACAGAAAGCTCTGGCCAATGCGAATCAGCGTGCCCAGCGAGGGCGCGGTAGGCGGCAGGCCCACGCCCAGGTACGACAGCGTGGATTCGGCCACGATGGCGTGCGCAAAGCTGATGGTGGCAATCACCAAAATGGGCGCCAGCATATTGGGCAGGATGTGCTTGGTGAGGATGGCAGTCTGGCTGCGGCCAATGAGCTGGGCAGCCAGCACATAGTCTTTTTGCTTTTCCACCATCACCGCACCACGCACGGTGCGGGCGTATTGCACCCAGTCAGACAAGCCAATCGCCACGATGATGACGAAGACCGCCATGTCGTCGCGGTAACCCTCGGGCAGCAGGCCACGGGCAATACCGAAGATCAGCAGCGCCACGAGGATGACGGGAAAAGTCAGCTGCACATCGGCAATGCGCATGAGCAGCGTGTCAAACCAGCCGCCGGCGTAGCCGGCAATCAGGCCCAGCGGCACACCGATGAGGAGCGACAGCGCCACGGCCGACACGCCCACAAACACCGACATGCGCAGGCCGTAAAGGATGGCCGAGTACACATCACGACCCTGGTCGTCCGCACCCAGTGGGTAGAAAAACTCCCCCATGCCCTGACTCCACGGCGGGGTGAAGGCATCCATCAAGTCGAGGTTGGCGGGGTCAAACGGGTTGTGCAGCGCCAGAAGTGGCGCGCAGATGGTGGCCAGCACCAGCAGCGCCAGAACAGCGGTGGCCACTTGCACCAGCCGCGACTTGGCAAACGCGCGTTTGACGGGCGAGTCGCTGGCCTTCCAGCCGGTAGGCACCGGCACGGGTTTTACAGAATCAGTCATTGCAGCCCCCTGTTATTTCTTTCGCAGGCGGGGGTCCACCAGCACATACAAAAAGTCCACCAGCAAATTGATCACCACGTAAAGCAATGCAATGAACATCAGGTAGGCAGCAATCAGGGGCACATCCACACCCTGCACCGAGGAGATGAACAGCAGGCCCACGCCCGGCCACTGGAACACGGTTTCCGTGACGATGGCAAAGGCAATCAGCGAGCCGATTTGCAAGCCCGCAATGGTGATGACGGGAATCAGCGTGTTGCGCAGCGCATGGCCAAAGTACAGGCTTTTCTCATGCAGACCACGGGCACGGCCAAAGCGGATGTAGTCGGAGCGCAAGACTTCGAGCATCTCTGCCCGCACCAGACGCATGATCAGCGTCATGTTGTAGAAGCCCAGCGTGATGGCCGGCATGATGAGCGCCGCCCAGCCAGAGCTAGTGAGGAAACCGGTTTCCCAGCCGCCGATCTTGACCGTCTCGCCACGCCCGAAGGATGGCAGCCAGCGCAGCTCGACAGCGAACAGATAAATCAGACCAATACCAATCAAAAAGGTCGGAAGCGACACCCCCACCAGCGAGACCGTCATGATGGAGCGGCTGAGCCACCCATCCTTTTTGATCGCGGTATAGACACCCAGCACCACACCAATCACCAGCGCCAGCACGGCGGCGGTCATGGCCAGCTCCAGCGTCGCAGGCAGACGTTCGGCAATCACGTCGGCCACGGGGCGCTTCAAGCGGTACGAGATACCCAGGTCCCCCTGCAACACCTTGCCCACATAGGACAGGTATTGCAGCGGTACCGGTTTGTTAAAGCCCAGTTCTTCAACCAGGGCTGTGCGTTCTTCCAGCGTGGCGTCTTCGCCCAGCAAGCTGATGGTGGGATCACCGATATGGCGAAACACCATGAAGGAAACGAGCGAGACGGCCAGCAGCACCAAGACTGACTGGCCCAGTCTGCGCAGCAGATGGACCAGCATGTTCTTACTTCGCGTTCTTGTTGATCTTCACGTCCTTGAAGTGCAGTACGTTGTCGGGGTGCACGGGAACGTTGATGGACTTGACCGAGGCAAAGTGGATGACCTGGTCATGCAGCGGGATGTACATGCGCTCTTTTTGCACCACTTGCCAGATGTCGTGGATGGTGGCATTGCGCTTGGCAGTGTCGCTCTCTGCCGACAGCGAAATGATCTTGGCATCCAGATCGGCGTTGCTGTAGTGCGTCGCGTTTTGCGCGCCACGGCCTTCCTTGCCGCGCGTGGCGATCAGGAAGTCAAAGATGTAGGCCGAGTCATAGGTCGGCACGCCCCAGCCGTACAGGTAGAAATCGCTGTCGGCGTTAACGATGGACACGCTGTGCTGCGCAATCGGGCGCGAAGACACTTCGGTCTTGATGCCCACGCGGCCCAGGAAACCAGCAATCGCCGTGCTGATGGCTTCATCGTTCACATAGCGGTCATTGGGGGTGTGCAAGGTGATGGTGAAGCCATCGGGGTAACCCGCTTCCTTCAGCAAGGCCTTGGCCTTGGCCACATCGGCCTTGGGATAGGCCGCCATGGCCTTCTCGTAACCATTCACAAACGAGGGGGCCATGATGCCCGAGGGGTTGGACAGACCACGCATGACCGAGCGCTTGATCGCATCGCGGTCAATGGCCAGTTCCATGGCTTGGCGCACCTTGGGGTCGGCCAAGGGGTTCTTGCCCTTGACGTTGCTGGACTTCAGCTCTGGCGAGCCCACGTTCAGACCCAGGAAGATGGAGCGGTTCTCAGGGCCTTCGTTGATGCGCAGCTTGCTGTCTTGCTTCAGGCGCGCCACATCTTGCGCAGGAATGTCCTGGGCAAAGTCCACTTCACCAGACAGCAATGCCGCCACGCGTGTGGCGGGCGACTTGATGGGCAGGTAGACCAGCTCGGTCACATCGCCCACTTTGCTCTTGCCCCAGTAGTTGGGGTTTTGCTTCATCACGGTCTTGCTGTCCACTTCGCGGGTAGCCAGCGTGAAAGCGCCGGTGCCATTCACCGCGCGGGTGGCACCGTTTTCAGTCTTGCTGGTGGCGTCTTGCGTGTCCAGCGCGCCATTGGCCTTGGCCCACTCTTCATTCATGATGAAGATGTTGGTCAGGTTGTTGGGGAAAATCGGGTTCGGGCCTTTGGTTTTGACCTGCACGGTCAAATCATCCACGGCCTTGATGGTTTCCACCGAAGCCAGCAGCGACTTCACCTGCGCATTCGGGCCCTTGGCGCGGTTGAGCGAGAAGACCACGTCCTTGGCGGTCAGCGCCTTGCCATCGTGAAACTTCACATTCGGGCGAATTTTGAACTCCCAGACGGTGGCGTCATTGGGCAGCAGCTTCCACTCGGTGGCCAGCAGCGGCTGCAGCTTGCCATCTGCGGTGCGGTTCAGCAGCGTTTCATACATCTGGTGCATCAGCACAAAGTTGGTGCCTGTGTTGAACACGTGGGGGTCCAGCGTGGTCACATCCGCCGAGCGCGACCAGCGCACCGTATCCGCTTGCGCGAAACCGGTAACGGACAAGCAACCAACTGCCAGCAAGGCACCAGCCAAAGTTTTCAACATCATCTGTGTCTCCTCCAAAAGAAGTAAAGGGTTATCGGTATGCCATGGACAGGCCGTGCATGGCCCTAGGGTTTGCATCTGCCAGCAATGAACATGCCGTTTATCGGGAATATCTTTTTCTTCGCATGTTTATATCGTGAGTCTTCACTCCCAGCGCAATAAGCTCATGCCGCAATATGATTTCGCGCAGAAAACCCTGTTTTGCGTGTAGCGCTTCGCGGACAACGGAATGCCGGACAATCCAGCCTGCAGCTGCCCATTGGCGGTTGCCCTGTTTGTTGAATTCACGCGCCGACCGCGCCTTTGCCGCATGCACGCTACCCGCATCATCGCCATCCGCCATGGCGAAACCTCCTGGAACGTTGACGCCCGCATCCAGGGGCACCTGGACATCCCACTGAACGACATCGGCCTGTGGCAGGCCCAGCGCGTGGGCGCTGCACTGGCAGACGAGTCATTCGATGCCATCTACAGCAGTGATTTGCAGCGCGCGCTGTCGACGGCGCAGGCCATTGGCCAGACCACCGGCTGCACCGTGCAGCCAGACGCAGGCCTGCGCGAGCGCTGCTTTGGCAGCTTTGAAGGCCGTACGTTTCAGGAAATTGAAGCAGAGCAACCTGAGCAGGCCATGCGCTGGCGCAAGCGCGACCCGGACTTTGTGCCCGATGACGGCGGCGAGTCCTTGCAGATGCTGCGCGGCCGTATCCAGCACACGGTTGACCGTCTGGCGGCACCCCACACGGGTGGCCAGATTGCCCTGGTGGCCCACGGCGGCGTGATGGACATCCTCTACCGCCTGGCCACCCGCCAGGACCTGCAAGCGCCACGTTCCTGGGAGCTGGGCAACGCAGCCATCAATCGCCTGCTGTGGACACCTGAGGGACTGACACTGGTGGGCTGGGGCGACGTGGCACACCTGCACAACCACACCCGCGATGAGTTTGCGAGCTGAGCGCTGCCAACGGGCTGCGGCTATTTATCAGCCCACAGCGCCCCATCCGCCGCCAGCGTCTCCCCTTTTTTCTCCACGATCAGGCCATAGCACTCGGGGTGGCGGTGCAAGTCAAAGTTGAAGGTGGTGCGCTTGTACACGGCGCAAAAGTCCAGGTCTGCGCGGCCCAGCGCCACTTCGTCATCCTTGGTGATGCAGCGGGCCACCACCTCACCGCTGGGGGCCACCATCAGGCTGCCGGCAATGCTGTCCACGCCCTCTTCCAGACCGCCCTTGGCCACGCTCACGACCCAGCAACCGTTTTGGTAGGCCCCGGCCTGCACGGACAGCTGGTTGTGGAACAGCGACAAATCATCGTGCTGTGGCGCGGGGGCGTTGTGGACCGGGGTGTTGTAGCCGATGAAGATCATCTCCGCGCCCTGCAGTGCCATCACGCGGTAGCTCTCGGCCCAGCGACGGTCGTTGCACAGTGCCATCCCCATGGTGCCGCCAAAGCCTTCGTACACGCCAAAATTTTTGCCGGGCGTGAAGTAGCGTTTTTCCAAATGCTGGAATTTTCGCCAAGGCTCGTGCTCAAAGTGGCCGGGCACATGGATCTTGCGGTACTTGCCAATGATCTTGGCACTCTTGTCCACCAAAATGGCGGTGTTGTACTGCATGAGCTGTCCGTTTTCCTGTGCCAGCTCGGCATAGCCCAGATAAAAGCCGATCCCCAGCTCGCGTGCCAGATCAAACAGCGGCATGGTGTCCTGACTGGGCATTTCGCGCTCGTAGTAGCTGTGCAGCTCTGTCTGGTCTTCGATGTACCAGCGGGGGAAGAAGGTGGTCAATGCCAGCTCGGGGTAGACAATCACATCCGCGCCCAAGGCTTTGGCCTCGCGCATCATGGCGCACAGGCGGTGCACCACACTGGCGCGGGAATCGGCTTTTTGGACCGGGCCCAGTTGGCCCAGGGCAACATTCACAATACGGCTCATCACTCTCTCACTTTCGTAGCTTCCAGCGCAGATTGCATAAGCGCTGGAGGCGTTTTTCACTCAATATTTATTCACCCAGGTCGTTCGCGGCCTGCAGCATCACCTGCAGCAAGACGTTGGCCCCTTGCTCCAGCTGAACGGCATCGGTGTGCTCGCGCACGTTGTGCGACAAACCGCCCGCGCTGGGCACAAACACCATGGCCGTAGGGCATACGCGCGCCAGCATTTGTGCGTCGTGCCCAGCACCGCTGGGCATGCGCAGCGTGCTCAAGCCCTGCGCCTGGGCGTGTTGCTGCACGCTATCGACCAGTGCTGCATCGAAGGCCACTGGCGCAAAGTCTGCCAATTGGCGGTGACTGAACTGCACGCCATGCTGGCTACAAAAGCCCTGTGCAAAAGCCAGTACCTCGGCCTGCGCATCGCGCAAACGCTGGCCGTCGGTATTGCGCAAATCCACGGTCATCACCGCCTCATTGGCAATCACATTGATCAGATTGGGCTTGAGCTGCAGCGCCCCCACGGTTCCCAGCTGGCGGCCGCCATAGCGCGCCACGAGGTCGGACACGAAGGTGGCCACGCGCATCGCACACATACCTGCGTCATGGCGCAGTGCCATGGGGGTGGTGCCCGCATGGTTGCTGGTGCCGCCAAAGCGCAGCTCCATCCAGCAAATGCCTTGCACCCCTTCCACAACGCCAATGTCGATCCCCTGCTGCTCCAGCACAGGGCCTTGTTCAATGTGCAGCTCCACAAAACGGTGCACCTGCGGTTGCCCAACAGGGTGGCTGCCGGCATAGCCAATGCGCTGTAACTCTGCCCCCACCGTGGCACCGTTGTCGACCGCGCAGGAGGTCAGTGCGTCAGGCAGCGGCATGCCGCCCACCATGACCAAGCTCCCCATCATGTCGGGCTGAAAGCGCGCGCCTTCTTCATTGGTAAAAAATGCCACTTGCAAAGGCCGCGGGGTGCGCAAGCCTGCATCGCGCAGCACCGCCACCACCTCCAGCCCCGCCATAACACCGTAGTTACCGTCATACAAGCCGCCGGTACGCACCGTGTCGATGTGGCTACCCATCATCACCGGCAGCGCCTGGGCGTCGGTACCGGCATAAGTGGCCACCACGTTACCAATGGCGTCGATCTGCACGTCCATGCCCAGGTCACGCATCTGCTGGACCGTCCAGTCACGCCCGGCCTTGTCGGCATCACTCAAGGCCAAGCGGTTGGTACCGCCGCCTTCCAGTTCACCAAACTGCCCCAAATCTTGCAGACGCTGCAGCAGCCGTGCCCCATCAATGCGCAAGGTGTCCCATGCAGTCATACGCGCTCCTGGGCACGGGCTGCCACTTGCTCTGCCGTCTCGCCCACCAGTTGGGCATACAGCTCGGGGTCGGTGGCGGCTTCAGAGCCAAAAAACAAAATGCGACTGTCTGCCTTCAAGCCCAGCGTTTGCAGGGCTGTCTCACTCTGGCTCGCCGCAATGGCTGCAGCCAGGCCTGCCACCGCAGACTCGCCCGCCACAATGACAGGATCGTTCCCCAGTGGGTGAGCCAGCAAGCGCATGCCTGCCACCGCAGCATCGTCTGGAATCACGCAAAACGCGTCTGTGCCTTTCTCCAAGATTTCCCACGCCAGGTGCGATACCTCACCGCAGGCCAAGCCCGCCATTAGGGTGTCGATATCGCCCGTGACAGCCGTCAGTTGGCCCGCTTTGGCGCTTTGCGTCAGGCAGTCGGCCTTGTCAGGCTCCACCACCACATAGAAAGGACGATCTCCGCCGTCACGTTCCCAGAAATAGCCGCACACCGCAGCAGCCAAGCCGCCCACACCCGCTTGCACAAAGATGTGTGTGGGGCGCTGATCCAGCTGCTGTGCCGCCTCTTCCACCATCAACTGGTAGCCCTGCATCACATCGCGTGGCACGTCCATATACCCGGGGTAAGAGGTGTCCGAGATCACAAAACGGCCATGCTGCTGGGCATCCAGATCGGCCTGTCGCACCGCATCGTCGTAGTTGCCTGCGGTGCGCACCACTTGAGCGCCGTAGTGCGCAATGGCTGCTTTGCGGCCTTCGCTGACCGTCGCGTGGATATAGATCACGCAGCGGCAACCAAACAGCTGCGCGCCCCAAGCCACCGAGCGACCATGATTACCGTCGGTGGCGCAGGTGACGGTGATGTCCGCGCACAGTGCACGCAGCTCTGCGGTCAGCAAATCTTGCGTGGTCAGCGTGCGCGCCAACTTGGCACCCAGCACGCGGCACAGCAAACGCGCCACCGCATACGCACCACCCAGCGCCTTAAAGCTACCCAGACCAAAGCGCCCGCCTTCATCTTTGTAATGCACGCTGGCCACACCCAAAGCCTGTGCCAACGCGGGCAGGCTGTGCAACGGCGTGCGGGCATAGCCCTGCCACTGCGACAGTTCGCGCTGCGCCAAGGCCAGGGCATCGGCGCCCAAAATTTCGCTGCGGCGCGCACCGTAGGGCGTCATGCGATTGGCCGCCGGATTGGCCAGGCATTCGAGCGCCAGAGAAGGGAGTGCAGCACTGTGCATACAAAAATCTTTCAAGTTCAAACAGTTCATCGATATGCCGCTGCCGTTTACAGCTGCGGCTCCAAGTCATTCAGCGCCACATGCAGCCCCTCAATCCGTGACAGGCGCTGCTGTGTACCGGACCGCAGTTGCTGCGCCAGTGTGGCCGCCAGAAAATTCACCAGACTCACCCCGCAGACATAAGAGTCAAACAGGCCTTGTGGGCTGCTGGCACCGCAGCGCAGCACCACTTGTGCTTGCATGGCCAGCGCAGATACCGGTGCATCCGTCAGCACCATGGTTTGTGCGCCGGCACTGCGCGCTGCGGCCAGCACATGCGGCAGCCGCGCGCTGCGGCGGCGAAAGTCCACCGCCAGCACGACATCCTTGTCGCTGGCACATGCCAGCAAATCCGCCTCACGCCCCGCGCCATCGTTGAGGCTGAAAACCTCAGGGCGCACCTGCGCCAGCAAAGACTGGGCATAGAACGCCGTCACATGGCTATGCCGATAGCCCACCACCCACACCTTGCGTGCCTTGCGCAGCAAGAGCAGTGCAGCTTCGAGCTGTGCCTCCGGCACGGCCTGCCGCCATGCATCCAAGCGCTGGGCATCGGTGTGCAAATGCGCCTGAAACTGCTGCCCCACGCTGTCTTTGCTGCGCTTGCCCTCCATGCGTGCCAAAGGTGACTGCTGCACCTGTGATTGGCGCAAGGCATGGCGAAACTCTTCATAGCCGGCATACCCCAAGCTGCGAAAAAAACGGGCAGCACTGGATTTGGAGGTTCCCGCCAACCCAGCCAGCTCGGTGGCCGAATAACCCAGCAATTCGCGTTGGCGCGCCAGCACCACATCGGCCAACTTGCGCTCTGCTTCGGACAGGCCCTCATAGCCATGGCGTATGCGCGCCTCCAAGGTTGTGACTGGGGTTGAGTGGGTCATAAACAGGCCGTGTGTCTCCAATTTGGGGATGGCGCACCAGCATGGGGACGGAATGCACCACTTCATGAAACACAAGTGCCAAATTCATGAAACATTGGCACTTGTGTTTCATGTTGATGGCTTTGCTTGCAAATCCAATGCCTGTTTGCACCTTCTTGCACGCCGCACTTTTTCCAAGAACCGCACGAACAGCGTCTCCCCCTCTGCAGCACACCCGAAAAAACATACCGCATGTGCGGCGTGAAACCCATCTGCGCTGCCTAGAAACGCCTGTTTCACAACTTGGCACGGTCTGTGCTGATACCGGGTACTCGTTCAATTTTTTGCACCACGGAGTACCCACCATGTCCCTGAGCCGTCGCACCCTTTCCGCCAGCGCTTTGGCTGTTGTTGCCCTGTCCATCTCCTGCGGCGTGTTTGCGCAAGAAGACACCTCCCTGAAAAACGTGATGGCCAAGAAATCCATTGCAATGGGCATCCCAACGGACTACCCACCGTACGGTTTCATGGGGCCTGACTTCAAGCCCACCGGCGTGGATGTGGCGGTGGCGCAGTTGATTGCCGACAAGCTGGGTGTGAAGGCCGAGTTCGTGCCGGTCAGCACCCCCAACCGCATTCCTTACCTGCAGTCCAAGAAGATTGATTTGATCGTCTCGGCCCTGGGCAAAAACGAAGAGCGCGCCAAGGTGATCGATTTCACCGTGTCGTATGCCCCCTTCTTTCAGGCCGTCTTCGGCCCCAAGAACGTGGTCATCAAAAGCTTTGATGACCTGGCCGACAAAACGCTGGCTGTGACACGCGGCACCATCCAGGACGATGCCCTGCAAGGGCTGGCCCCCAAGAGCCTGAAGATCCAGCGCTTTGAAGATGACAACGCCACCATCGCCGCCTTCATGTCTCAGCAAACTCAGTTTGTGGCGGTAGGTGCAGCCGTGGCCGCTGCTGCCTTGCAAAAGAACCCCAAGGTGCAGGCTGAGTACAAGCTGCTGATCAAGGACTCACCCAACTACATTGGTGTGCGCAAGGGCGAGACTGCGCTACTGACCAAGGTCAACGAGATTTTGCGCACCGCCAAGACCGATGGAACCATCGAAGGCTACTCTCAGAAATGGCTGGGTCGCAGCATGGGCAACCTGCCTGACTAAGACGTGATGGTGCAGCCCGTACTCAACGGGCTCCACCACCTGGCGGCGGCGCTCATGCCGCCTGCGTTCTCCGGATTTTGCTTGCGCAAGGGCTGCCCATGAGCATGGATTTTTTACCTGTTTTAGCCAACTACCCCATGCTACTCAAGGGGTTGATGCTCACCATTTTTCTCACCGGCGTTGCCGTTCCTTTGGGCATGCTGCTGGGCATTGCCTGCGCCTGGATGCGCTTGAACGCCGGACTGGCCGTGCGCACCGCAGTGGCCACCTACGTGGAAATTTTCCGCAACACGCCTTTCATCATCCAGCTGTTTTTCCTGTTCTTTGGCCTGCCGGGTCTGGCGGTGCGGTTGTCGCCCGAGACGGCCAGCATTGTGGCCATGACACTCAATCTGGGTGCCTATGCCTGCGAGCAAATTCGCGCTGGCATTGAAGGCACACCACGCGGCCAGCTGGAAGCCGCACAGTGCCTGGCGCTGAGCCCCTGGCAAACCTTCACCCGCGTGGTGCTGCCCCCATCGCTGGGCCGTGTCTGGCCTGCGCTGACAGGGCAGATCATCATCGTCATGCTCGGCTCAGCCGTATGCAGCCAGATCTCGACCGAAGAAATTTCATACGCAGCCAACCTGATCTCCAGCCGCACGTTCCGCAGTTTTGAAAGCTACATCGTGGTGGCGCTCAGCTACTTGCTGCTGGCCATTGCGCTGCGCCAGTTCTTGAACTGGATCGGCCCCCGCTTCATCTTTGGCCGCCGCAGCGCCTGACCCCGGAGACACACCATGGTTGAATTTACTTTCTGGGACATTGCCTACCAACTGCTGCTGGCCTTGCGCTGGACCGTGGCACTGTCGGTCATTGCCTTTGTGCTGGGCGGCTTGCTGGGCATGGCGCTGCTGGTGCTGCGGCTGTCCAAGCTACCGGGCAGCACCCACCTGGTGGCAGCCTATGTGCAAATCTTCCAAGGCACGCCGCTGCTGATGCAGATTTTTCTGACCTACTTTGGCCTGGCGCTGGTGGGCATCGACACCTCGCCCATGGTGGCTGCCTGCGTGTGTTTGACGCTGTACTCCGCCGCCTACCTGTGCGACATCTGGCGCGGTTGCGTGGAAGCCGTCCCCAAAGGGCAGTGGGAAGCCTCTGCCTGCCTGGCCATGGGCTTTGGCGAGCAACTGCGCCACGTCATCTTGCCCCAGGCACTGCGCGTGGGCATCGCCCCCACTGCCGGCTTCATGGTGCAAATCATCAAGGGCACAGCGCTGGCCAGCGTGATTGGCTTCATTGAAATCACCAAGGCTGGGCAGCTGATTGCCAATGCCACGTTCGAGCCTTTCCTGGTCTACGGCTGCGTGGCTGCGCTGTACTTTGTCCTGTGCTTTCCACTGTCACTGTGGAGCCAGCGTTTGGAAAAACGCATGCGCCCCAACCGTTAACCCGCATTCATCCGAGACGCGCTTATGACTACCCTTGTTTCCCCCTCCCCCGCTGCTGTCATGCCCTTGGTCGATATTCGCGGCCTGCGCAAACGCTATGGCAGCAACGAAGTGCTCAAGGGTGTGGACTTGCACATTGACCGTGGCGAAGTGGTGTCCATCATCGGCAAAAGTGGCTCTGGCAAAAGCACGCTGCTGCGTTGCATCAACGGGCTGGAGCAGTTTCAGGAAGGTCAGCTGACCGTGCACGGCCAGTCTTTGCAGGCGGACAACCCGCAAGCCATGCGTGAGTTACGCAAGAACGTGGGCATGATTTTTCAGAACTTCAACCTGTTCCCGCACCTGAGCGTGGGCAAAAACGTGATGCTGGCCCCTTCGCTGGTGATACGCCAGCCCAAAGACATCGCGCGCGCCAATGCCCAGCGTCTGCTAGCCCGCGTGGGCTTGGCGGAAAAATTTGACGCTATGCCCGATCAACTCTCTGGCGGCCAGCAGCAGCGCGTGGCGATTGCCCGAGCCCTTGCGATCGACCCTGAAATTTTGCTGTGCGACGAAGTCACTTCGGCCCTGGACCCCGAGCTGGTTGGCGAAGTGCTGAGCGTGGTGGAAAGCCTGGCCGAGCAAGGCATGACGCTGATCATGGTGACCCACGAGATGAACTTTGCGCGCAAGGTCAGCGACAAGGTGGTCTTTATGCACCAAGGCAAGGTGCACGAAGTGGGTGCGCCGCAGGCACTCTTTGGCAACCCGCAAACGCCCGAGCTGCGTCAGTTCCTCGGTCTTTCCGCGCACTAAGGCGGCAGCCATTTATCAAAAAAGAGCTGCTTGCGCATGTTTTGCATGGTTTTCAGGCACTTATGCCATCACAACCCAGCAAATACACAGGCAAGCAGCTCCTTTTTTTTAAACAACCTTTTAAGCAGCGCGTGCGTAAGTCGCGGTGAACGATGCCGTGGCCAGGGTGTTGGCACGGATCATGAAACCGCCCACGGCAGTGGTCGCATCGGCCGGAATGTCCAGCGTATCGGCCGACAGGGCATGCACGGTAAAGATGTAGCGGTGCGGCTTGTCACCAGGTGGGGGGCACATGCCACCCCAGGCGTAAATGCCATAGTCGTTGCGCATCTGGCGGGCACCGGCGGGCAAGCTGGCTCCGCTTTTGTCGCCGGCATTGGCTGACAGCGACTGCACCTGCGCGGGAATGTTGATCACCATCCAGTGCCACCAGCCCGAGCCCGTGGGTGCATCGGGGTCATACACCGTCACGGCAAAGCTCTTCGTGCCAGCCGGTGCGCCGTGCCACTGCAGCACGGGCGACTGGTTGGCGCCGCCGCAGCCAAACATATCGGACTCAAAAATCGGTGCGATGGCTGCGTCGGCCGCAATATCGGGGCTGCTCAGGGTGAAGGCGGTCATGGTTCAAGTCTCCTCAGTTGGCAATCTGCGCAGTATGCCCATACTGAAGTACGCGGGGCACTTCGACCATGTGGAGCAGCCACTTTGTTACCCTGACAGGATTGCGTGCTGAACGTACTCCCACCCCATCACTATGCCTTCACCCACTCCCCTCACGGCCTATCTGGACACCCTGGTCGGCCAGTCCGTGGCGGACATTGACACCCCGGCGCTGGTCGTTGACCTTGATGCCATGGAACGCAACATCACCCGCATGGCGCAGTTTGCGCAGCAGCACGGGGTGCGCTGGCGCCCGCACGCCAAGCTGCACAAAAGCGTGCAAATTGCCCAATGGCTGGAGCGTGCTGGCGCACAGGGCCACTGCGTGCAAAAACTCGCTGAAGCGCAAGCGCTGGCCGCTGGCGGCATTCGCAACCTCTACATCAGCAACCAGATTGTTGCGCACGCCAAACTGGCTGGCGTGGCCGAGCTGGCCTTGCAGCTGCAAGCCCAGGGCGGGCGACTGGCGATGGCGGTGGACCACGCCGAAGGCATTGCGCGCCTGGCACAGGCCATGCAGCAGCACCACGCAGGCCAAGCCGCCATCGATGTGCTGGTGGAAATCAATGTGGGGCAAAACCGCTGTGGCGTAGCGCCAGGCCCCGCCGCCGTGGCGCTGGCGCAGGCCATTCTGGCCCAGCCCACACTGCGCTTTGCGGGGCTGCAGGCCTACCACGGCGGTGCACAACACCTGCGCACACCTGCCGAACGCCACGCCACCATCCAGCAGGTGCTGCAACATGTGCAAACCACACAGGCCGCGTTTGACCAGGCTGGCATTGCCATTCCACTGGTGACGGGTGCAGGCACCGGCACCTTTGTGCACGAAGCGCGCAGCGGCATCTATGGCGAGCTGCAATCGGGCTCCTTCATGTTCATGGATGCCGACTACGCCGCCAACACCCTGGCGCCGGACCAGCCTGTGTTCGAACATGCCTTGCTGGTGAAAACACAGGTCATGTCGCTCAGCCCTGCGCATGCCGTGTGCGATGCGGGCCACAAGACCTATGCCATTGATTGCGGCATGCCCACTGTGTACGGCCTGCCTGCAGCCCATGCCCTGCAGGTGGGCAACGGGGGCGATGAACACGGCTTGCTGCACCCCGACGCTGCGGCTGGTAATACCGAGGGCTGGCTGCCAGCATGGGGCGATACGCTGTGGCTCGTGCCCGGGCACTGCGACCCCACCATCAACCTGCACAGCCACATGATCGGCGTGCGCGGCAGCCTGGACACGGGCACGGTGGAATGCATCATCACCATCGACGCCCGCGGCGCACTGCGCTAAGTCCCAGTCGGCCATAAAAAAAGAGCTGTCTTGAAGACAGCTCTTTTCGTTGGATCTATTTATTTATATAGCTTCCAGCGCTTGTACAGCAAGCGTTAGCCGCCTATTTCGCTTACAACTCGCCGTAGCTGTGCAAGCCGGACAGGAACATGTTCACGCCCAGGAAAGCAAACGTGGTGATGGCCAGGCCCACCAGGGCCCACCAGGCGGAGACCGTGCCGCGCAGGCCCTTCATCAAACGCATGTGCAGCCAGGCCGCGTAGTTCAGCCACACGATCAGTGCCCAGGTTTCTTTAGGGTCCCAGCTCCAGTAACCACCCCAGGCCTCAGCCGCCCACAGCGCACCCAGAACGGTCGCGATCGTGAAGAAGGCAAAGCCGACGGCAATGGCTTTGTACATCACGTCGTCCAGGATTTCGAAGTCAGGCAAACGTGCGGCAATGCGCTTGCGGCCCGCCAGAATGGCGGCCACGATCACGGCAGAAATACCGAAGTACACAATCCAGTAGCTGCTACCCGTGGCCGTGCTTTGGCGGAATGCCAAAGGCTCAAAGCACAGCGCCACGCCCAGCACCCACAAGGGGGCCAGCTTGTACCACTTGGTTTCTTGCGCCTGCTGCTTGATCAGGTAGGCAAACGCCACCATGGCCGACAAAGCAAACGTGCCGTAGCCAATGAAGTTGGCCGGAACGTGCACCTTCATCCACCAGCTTTGCAACGCAGGCACCAGGGGCTGGATGGCATGTGCCTCACGCACCACGGTGTACCAGAGCAAAAAGCCCACGGCCGCGCTGACGACCAGCATCACAAAACCGCCCAAGGCGCGGGTCTTGTACTGCGCTTCGTAGTACAGATAAAACAGCGACGTCATCCAGATGAACATGACGAACACTTCGTACAGATTGCTGACCGGAATGTGACCAATATCAGGTCCCAGCAGGTAGCTCTCGAACCAGCGCACCATGGTGCCCACCAGCGCCAGCGTGATGGCCACCCAGGTGATGCGGCTGCCTAGGGTGGCAAAGGTGTCGCGCTCGCCTTTGGCAAACAGGCCGATCCAGTAAAAAATGGTGGCCATGAAGCACAGCACGCTCATCCACAGAATGGCGGACTGGCTGGACAAGAAATACTTCAGGCCAAACACTGTCTCCGAGCGATCAATGTGCGCCACACCATCGGCGCCTTGATACAGCCAGATGGCCAGCAGCGACAAGGCCGCCACCACCAGCATCAGCTTGGCCAGTGGACGCCAGAACCAGCCCAGGGCAATCATGGCGGGGATGGCGCCGATCAGAATGCCTTTTTCATAGACATCCATGGCATGTTGGTACTGGCTCCAGGCAAACAGGCCGCCAACCAGCAAAAGCGCGGCAAACAGCCAGTCAAACCAGTTGCGGCGTGCGAAGTAGCCTTCATTCAGGGTGATGGTGGAAGTAGTCGTGCTACTCATACAGAACGCTCCGTGGGGGACTGTTCAGCAGTCGGTGCTGCCAACAGTTTTTCCTTCAAATTATCAAATTCGCGGTCAGTGTCCATGATCTTGCGATTCGATGACAGCGCCATGGTTGCTTTGGCAGCGCCCGCTTCGGGAACCACCCAGACCCACAGGCGGCGGTCACGCACATACAACATGGCGAAAACGCCGATGATCAGGAACAAACAGCCCAGATACACGATGTTCTTGCCAGGGGCGCGGGCCACCTGAAACACGCTGGCTTGCACCTGCGTGAAGTCGTCCATCATGAAGGCCATGGGTGCGGGGTAGAACTGCGCATCGCTGAGCGCAAACACCGACTGGGTCATGAAGGCCAGGGTTTGTTCACCAGATTCCAGTGGCTTAAGTCCTGCTTTCTCCCGGCTCAGCTGTGCCAGATCGAACAGCACCCCGTTCAAGATGCGAATCAGGACTTCACTGGCGCGCTCACGTTCGGCTTCCGGCACATTGGCTTCGATGAACTGGCTGATCGCCTGCAAACCGCCATCGGGCTTGCCTGCTGTGCTGCCAGAGCCGGCAAACAGGCTCACGGCGCGCAGTGCAGATTGCGCCAGGGCATCGCGCAGGTCTGCGCGATCAGTAGGCACCACTTGCTGGGCATAGCGGCGCACTGCCTCTTCACGCAGCGCAGGGGTCATCAGCGCAGCGCGCAGGCGCATGAACCCTTGCATGCTGCCTTGTTCGTCAGCGGGCATGCGCAGATAGCGGAAAGCTTCCGAGGCGTTTTCGCGCACACCCAGCAGGAACATGGACACACCGTCGCCAAAATCGACCGGGCTCATGTAGTTCTGGTATTCACGTGCCTGGCCCGATGCATCGCGCAGCTTGTAGCCAATGCTGGGGCCGATGTTGCGCAAATCCTTGTTCGTCGAGGTTTTGTGTCCACCACCCAGGCGAGATTCGATCGAGCTGCGCAGATCCACCTTGCGCACATCCACGGCCGTATTGGCTTTGGGGTTGCTGAAGTTTTCCACGTTGATGGTGCGCAGTTCCGTGAACTCTAGCGTCACCCCGTCTTCAGGCTTGGTCGAGCCGCCGCGCAGCAATTGGGTGGAACCGCCAATATGGCCTTCCACCTCAAACGATTCCCCACCCGCGCTGAATGGCACGGCATGCAGCTTCACGCGCGAGCCGCCATCGTCAAAGCTGGACTGGTAAATCTCCACACCTTTGTAGCTGGCCGGGTGATTCACCTGAATGCGCTTTTCAATCTGCTCGCCCGTCTCGGCGTCGTGAATCACCACATCGCTGGCAAACAGCTTGGGCATACCCGTGTCGTAGTACTCGACGATAAATTTCTTGAGTTCCACCGAGAAAGGCAAAGGCTGCAGCAACACCCCATCGGATTGATTCAGGATGGCTGTGCCCGCCTGGGTACCCTCAGCCACCATCAGGTTGCCGCGGAACGTCGGGTTGTGGCGTGACAGGCGGTGCTGCTCAGGCACATCCGAAATACGACCGGCACCGGTATAGGGCGTTTTGCCGCCCAGCCACATCTGGGCCCGCACGACCAGATCGCCGTCAAACAAACCGCCAATACAAATCAGCACGATGGCCGCGTGTGCCGCGATATAGCCCAGCTTGTGCACAGCACCCGCCTTGGCCGCCAGCATGTAGGACTTGCCGGCTGGCGTATCGCGCTCCTGTAACTTCACCTTCCAGCCACTGCGCGTCAGGATGCCACCGATGCGCTGTGCGGCAGCCTGTGGCGCTTCACCCAGCGCCGACTCGGCCTTGTGATGGAAGGCCTGCAGACTTTGCGCCCGGATGTTCTCTTTGTAGTTGCGCAGATCAGCCAAATACTTGGGCGTATGGCGCAGCAAGCACAACGTGGTGCTCACCACCAAAAACGCCAAGATCAGCAAAAACCACCATGCGCTGTACACGGCATTGAGCTTGAGGGCCAGAAACAGCTCCGCCCAGAACGGACCAAACTGGTTCACGTAGTTGGCCGAAGGCTCATGTTGCTTGAGCACGGTGCCAATCACCGAAGCAATACAAATGATGGACAGCAGCGAAATCGCAAAGCGCATGGAAGCCAGCAACTCCAGCAACGCACGCATGCGTTGCGGGCGCTCGAATTCAGCGGGCTGACCGGAAGAAGAATCAGACATGGAAAGAGACACAGGGCCCGAAAGTAAAAAGGCGGGGCCATCGCTTCATGATGGTCCCGCCTTTGTTGGGGTTTGTTATGGGCGGCAAGTTCCCACTGGGCAGCGAAAACTTGATTTAGCGCAAGCCGGCGATGTAATCTGCCACGGCTTTGATCTCGCGGTCGTTCAGCTTGGCGGCCACATCCTTCATTTGCGGATTGTTGGCGCGCGAGCCGTCACGGAAGGCGTTCAGCTGCTTGACAGTGTAATCTGCATGCTGTCCCGACAGGCGGGGGTACTGTGCAGGAATACCAGCGCCATTAGGGCTATGACAGCTGGCGCATGCAGCAATCTTGCGATCTGGCACCCCACCGCGATAGATGCGTTCGCCCAACACCACCAAATCCTTGTCGGTGGCAAAACCGCTCTTGGCAGGCTGCTTGGCCAACCAGGCGGTGATGTTGCGCATCTCTTCATCCGACAGCATCGTGGCGAAACCCTTCATGACGGGATCGGCGCGCTTGTCGTCCTTGAAATCATGCAGCTGCTTGAGCAAATACTCTGGATGCTGATGTGCCAATTTAGGATTGACGACAATAGTCGAATTGCCATCAGCACCGTGACAAGCTGCGCAAACAGCTTCGAAACTGGCTTGACCCTTAACCAGGTCAGGCTTGGCAGGAGTATCGCCCGCCGCAAAGGCCGGGAGAGCGGGTGCTGCCAGTGCGGCAGCCGTCAGCAAAGAGGCGAGCAACTTCATATTGTGGGTCTGGTTATGTGCGCGAAACCGCCAGATTCTACAATGACGCCCTAACGCTTAATACCCCCCATGACGACCAACTCCTCCGCATTTGCTTCGGGTCAAACTTCTGACCAAATTGATCCCAAGCTCGCCATGGGCTGGATGCACACGGCGCGCTTTTTGACAACTGCCGCTCAGCTGCATCATCTGCCCAAGGTAGACGTGCCTGAAATCGCGTTCGTCGGACGCTCCAACGCAGGCAAATCCACGTCCATCAACACGCTGACGCAGCAAAAACAACTGGCTTTTGCATCCAAAAAACCAGGCCGCACCCAGCACATCAACTTGTTCTCCCTGGGTAAACAGGGGGTCACCGATGCCGTGCTGGCCGACTTGCCAGGCTATGGCTATGCCGCAGTATCGCGCTCGGACAAAGAGCGCTGGCAGCGTGTGATGCTCAACTACCTCATGCAGCGCGAAAGCCTGAGCGCCGTCGTGCTGCTGTGCGACCCCCGCCTGGGCCTGACCGAGCTGGATGAAGCCCTGCTGGATGCCATTCGTCCCCGTGTAGAAAACGGTCTGAAGTTTTTGATCCTGCTGACCAAGGCCGACAAGCTGACGCGCGCAGAGCAAGCCAAGATTTTGTCGATCACCAAGCTCAATGCCGGCGGCGGCGAAGTGCGCATGTTCTCTGCACTGAAGAAGCAAGGTGTGGACGAAGTGGCCCAGCTGCTGTGGCACTGGAGCCACCCCGCCGGCATCAACACAGGGAAAACAGAGCCCTCTGACGTCACCCCTGCGACCCCTGCCAGCGACGCACCTGCACAAGATTGAACGCACAGGCACCGTGCAGGTGCTGCTTTGCGGGAGATCGAAATGGTTCACACAGGCACCCTCACTTTGCCGCACGGCATCACCTTGCACTGCCACAGCAGTGGTCACCCAGACCAGCCTTTGCTGGTCTTTTTACATGGTTTTCCCGAGGGCGCATTCATCTGGGATGCCCTGCTGATCCAGCTTGGCCAAGATTTCTACTGCGTAGCACCCAATTTGCGTGGCTACGGCGCCTCCAGCCAACCCACGGCCATCCAAGACTATCGGCCCAAAGCACTGGTGCAAGACCTAGCCGCGCTGATCGAGGCACTCACCCCCGGTCGCCCCGCTGCCTGCGTGGTGGCCCATGACTGGGGTGGTGCGCTGGCCTGGAATCTGGCCAACCAGCACCCGCGTTTGCTGCAACGGCTGCTCATCCTCAACGCACCGCACCCCGGCAGTTTTGCGCGAGAGCTGCAGCACAACCCAGCCCAGCAAGCCGCCAGCCAGTACATGCACTACCTGCGCCGCCCAGATGCCACCGCGCAGCTGCTGACCGATGACGGCGCCAAGCTGTTCACCTTCTTTCAGACCAACGACGGACAGTGGCCCCGCTGGCTGACCCCTGCTTTGCGCAGCCAGTATCAGGCCCACTGGCGGATGGGGCTGCACGGACCCTGTGCTTACTACGCGGCCAGCCCCTTGGTACCGCCGCGTGGCGACGACCAGCACATTCACAGCTTGCAGCTGCCGGACGCCATGCTGCGCATTCACGTGCCCACACACATTCTCTGGGGCGACCAGGATGTGGCTTTGCGGCCTGAGCTGCTCAACGGCCTGGAGGCCTGGATTCCTGATCTACACATCCAGCACCTGCCCGATGCCAGCCACTGGCTGGTGCACGAAGCTCCCCAGCAGGTGCTGGCCACGCTACAGAACATATTGAGCACCCCTCCAGCCGCATAAAAAAATAGCTACCTGCGCAGGTAGCTATTGGATTGAAGGCCAATTCGGCTTATTTTTTGGTATAGAGCGATGCCTGCCCATCCGGACGGGTTTTGAAGCGTTTGTGCACCCAGTAGTACTGCGGGATCATGGTGCGAATAGCGGCTTCCAGCTCACGATTCATGCGCGCGGTATCTGCGATGTGGTCATCCGTCGGAAAGTTCTCCCACGCGGGCGTCATTTCTGCCACATAGCCATCGGGCGTCATGCGGTTGTACAGCCCCACCACCTTGGCCTTGCCCAGGCGCGCAAAGCGTGACAGCGAGGGAATGGTCGCCGTCTCAGGCACCTGAAAGAATGGCACAAACACCGAGTCGTTCTTGCCATAGTCCATATCAGGCAGCAAATACAGCAACCCCCCTTTGCGCAGCACCGAGATGATGGGTTTGACACCATCGGCACGGTTGAGCATGCGCACATTGCCAAAGCGCTGGCGACCGGTCATGAACCAGGCATCCAGCACCGGGTCGGGGTTGGTCGCAAAGATGGAGGTGAATTCACGCTCCGTATTCAGCGGCAGGGCCAAGCCCCCCGCATCCATGCTGTAGAAGTGCGGCGCAAAGACGATGGTGGGGGCATCACCCTCCAGCTCATGCACCGCCCCCGTCAGCTGGACACGGCTGCGCACCAAGGCTTCAGAGCCAAACCACAGCCAGCTGCGGTCCAAAAAGGTCTGGCAAAACACCACCATGCTTTCCTTGGCCAGGGCTTTGCGCGCGGCCTCGGTCTTTTCGGGAAAGCACAGCGCCAGATTGCGCAGCGCGATCTTGCGGCGTGGCGCAGCCGCGACATACAGCACATTCCCAATGGCACGCCCCAGCCCCCGCAGCACCGGCAGCGGCAGCTTGGCCAGCCCATGCATGCAGGCCACACCGAACTTGCTCCAGCTCATGCGGCACCACCTTCCGTGCCGGCGGGTGCCTCGTGGCGAGGCTGTTTGTAACGGCCATAGCCCCACAGGTATTGCGTGGGGCACTGGCGAATCGTATGTTCCATGGCTTGGTTCAACTGCACCACCGCATCATCCAGTTGGTCGGACAACTGCATCGGCAATGCTTCAAAAAAGAGTTCATAACCGCGCCCCGCAGGCAGGCGCTGGCAGCGGGCCAGGATCACTGTCGCCCCTGTCTGCAGCGCCAGACGGGCGGCCAAGGTCATGGTGTAGGCATCTTTGCCAAAGAAAGGGGCCCACTGGCCTTGCCCATGGGGCGGAACCTGGTCGGGCAGCAGCCCCACCGCCTCGCCCTTGCGCAGCGCCTTGATCATCTGGCGCACACCCGACAGATTGGTGGGCACCGCCTGGATCCCACGGCGGTTGCGTGCGGTCAGCATCATCTCGGCCAACCACGCCTGTTTGGCCGGGCGGTACAAGATGGTGATAGTGCCGTGCTCGGCCGACCACTGTTGGGCAGCGCCCTGCACAGCCAGCTCAAAGCACCCCAGGTGCGGCGTCAGGAACAAGATGCCCTTGCCCTTGGCCCAACCCTGCTCGACCGCCTCCACGCCATGCATGGCCTGCACCGGCGTCTGCGTCAGCCACAGCCGCGGCAGCTCTGCCACCATGCGCCCCGCATGACCGACAGCATCCTTCACCTGCGCAAAGCGATAGCCCGCCTGCGCGCTATTGGCCGCAAAGCGACGGCGGTAGGTTGGAGAAAACGCCCAGGCCAGCCAGCCCAGGCACGCCCCTAAAAGGTGCGTCAAAGGCAAAGGCACTACAGAGAGAAGATGAAAAAGGGTTGGCATTACAATTGGTACGTGTCGCTGAGTTAACAGAGCAACTTGCAGGGCGACGTAAAACAAAACTGCTAAAGCGTTCGCCCGACTTCTGCCAGCCGAGCAACGCATTTGCTAAGACAGGAGTTTATTCAATGGCGAACGACTTTCTATTCACCTCAGAATCAGTTTCTGAAGGCCACCCAGACAAGGTTGCCGACCAGATCTCCGACTCGATTCTGGATGCAATTTTCACCCAAGACCCGCACAGCCGTGTAGCAGCTGAAACACTGACCAATACCGGTCTGGTGGTATTGGCTGGTGAAATCACGACCGGTGCCAACGTGGACTACATCCAAGTAGCCCGCGACACCATCAAGCGCATTGGCTACGACAACACCGACTACGGTATTGACTACAAGGGCTGTGCCGTGCTGGTCGCTTATGACAAGCAAAGCCAGGACATCGCCCAAGGCGTGGACAAAGCCAGCGACGACGAATTGAACATCGGCGCGGGCGACCAGGGCCTGATGTTCGGTTACGCGTGCGACGAAACGCCCGAGCTGATGCCTGCCCCTATCTACTACGCACACCGCTTGATGGAACGCCAAGCTCAGTTGCGCAAGGATGGCCGCCTGCCTTTCCTGCGCCCTGATGCCAAGTCCCAAGTGACTCTGCGCTACGTAGATGGCAAACCCCACAGCATTGACACCGTAGTGCTGTCGACCCAGCACAGCCCCGACCAGTCGGAGTCTGCGACCAAGATGAAGGCCTCGTTCACCGAAGCCATCATTGAAGAGATCATCAAGCCCGTGCTGCCCAAGGAATGGTTGCTGGATACCAAGTATCTGATCAACCCCACAGGCCGTTTCGTGGTCGGTGGCCCCCAAGGTGACTGCGGTTTGACAGGCCGCAAGATCATTGTGGACACCTACGGCGGTGCTTGCCCTCACGGCGGCGGTGCGTTCTCCGGCAAAGACCCAACCAAGGTGGACCGCTCGGCTGCTTACGCTGCCCGCTACGTGGCCAAGAACGTGGTGGCTTCGGGCCTGGCACGGCAGTGCCAAGTGCAAGTGGCTTACGCCATTGGCGTAGCACGCCCCATGAACATCACCGTGTACACCGAAGGCACCGGCGTGATTCCCGATGCGGAAATCGCCAAGCTGGTGGCTGCGCACTTTGACCTGCGCCCCCGCGGCATTATCGAAATGCTGGACCTGCGCCGCCCCATCTACGCCAAGACCGCCGCTTACGGCCACTTTGGCCGCGAAGAGCCCGAGTTCACTTGGGAAAAGACGGACAAGGCAGCCGAGCTGCGCGCCGCAGCCGGTCTGAAATAACGGTACGCCCCAGCGCTTGCCCCTAAGCCCGCCTTGTGCGGGCTTTTTCATGGCCTGCGCGGGCTGACGCAGCACTCCTACACGGCAAGGCAGGGGCAGCCGACGGTCGGCAGCGCTGTGCCCGACCTATGGTTGACTGCACCAGCCACCACCGCGTGGCATACCGTCCCAGAGGAGCGCATCATGCTGAAGTACGCCATCATTTTTGCCATCATCTCTTTGCTTGCCGGCTTGTTTGGCTTTACCGGCGTGGCCGCCGGTGCAGCGGGCATCGCCAAAGTGCTGTTCATCCTGTTCCTGATTCTGGCTGTGATTTTCCTGGTGCTGGCTGCGCTGGGCGTCGGGGCCGCACGCAAAATGCTCAAGTAAGCATTGCCACACATTCACCCGCAGGGCTGCGCAAGCAGCCCTTTTCATTGGGGCTGGCCCCACAAGCTTCTACACTCCAGCGCATCCCCGTTTCGCTGTGCCACTGCTGCCATGACGCTTGAAACCCAATTGCTGCTGATTGACTCGCAAAACGACTTTTGCGATCTCCCCGCTTCTTTGTGCCCCCACGGTCTGCAACCGGCACTGCCCGTGCCCGGAGCACATGCCGATATGCAGCGCGTAGCGCAGTGGTTGCGCCAGCACGGCGCGCACATCGATCACATCACCGTTACCCTGGATTCCCACCAGGTGTTTGACATTGCCCACCCGGCGTTTTGGCACGATGCCGATGGCACAGCCGTGCCCCCTTTCACTGCCATCACGGCCGCACAGGTGCGAAGCGGCGCTTTCCAGCCCCGCAACCCCTTGTACTTGGCACGCACGCTGCACTATCTGGATGTGCTGAAAGCCCGTGGCCGCTACACCCTGATGGTGTGGCCCGTGCACTGCGAGATTGGCAGCTGGGGCCATGGTGTGCATGCCGATATCCTGACCGCCTGCGCCGACTGGCAACGCCAGCAGCAGCGTGCCGTGCTGAACATCTTCAAAGGCAGCAACCCGTGGACGGAACACTACAGTGCCCTGGAGGCCGAAGTGCCCAACCCCGCTGCACCCGAAACCTGCTTGAATCAGACACTGCTCACCACACTGCTGCAAGCGCAGCGCCTGGTGGTAGCCGGTGAAGCCAGCAGCCATTGCGTGCGCGCTACGGTGACGCATTTGCTGGAACAAGCGCCGCCCGGCTTCGCTGCACGCCTAGCGGTGCTGACAGACGGCATGAGCCCGGTCAGCGGTTTTGATGCCCAGCACCACGCTTTTCTACAGCAGCTGCAAGCGGCGGGTGCCCAGCTGTGCACCACCGCCGACCTGTGCCTGTAATGCACCGAAAGCCCTCTCCCATGCCCATCATCACCAGCCTGCTCGACACCGACCTCTACAAATTCACCATGTGGCAGGCCATGCTGCACCGCCACCCGCAGACCCTGGCCGAATACCGCTTTGCCTGCCGCAATGCCACGGCCTACCCGCTGGCCCAGCTGGAAGCCGAAGTGAATGCCGAGCTGGACCACCTGTGCAGCCTGCGCTTCACCAAGGATGAGCTCGATTACCTGAGCAGCCTGCGCTACATCAAAAGCGACTTTGTGGACTTTCTGCGCCTGTTCCAGTTCCAGCGCAGCTTTATCGCGGTCCAAGCCACGCCCGAAGGCGGCCTGAGCATTGAAGCCCATGGCCCGCAAGTGCATGTCATGGGCTTTGAGATTCACGTGCTCTCCATCGTCAACGAGCTGTACTTTCGCCACCTGCAAACGCCAGACACGCTGGACGAAGGCCGCCGCCGCCTGCAAGCCAAAATTGCTGGGCTGCGCGCCCTGAAAGACGAGCCCACCCTAGCGCACCCGTTTGAGCTGTCCGACTTTGGCCTGCGCCGGCGCTTTTCCGAGCCCTGGCACCGCGAAGTGGTCACCACCCTCACGCGCGAGGTGCCGCAGTGGTTCAAAGGCACTTCCAGCGTGCTGCTGGCCAAAGAGCTGCAGATCTCGCCCATCGGCACCATGGCGCACGAATACCTGCAAAGCTTTCAAGCCCTGGGCGTGCGCCTGCGCGACTTTCAAAAAGCAGCACTGGAGGACTGGGTGCAGGAGTACCGGGGCGACCTGGGCATTGCCCTGACCGACACCGTCGGCATGCGCGCCTTTCTGGAAGACTTTGACCTGTACTTTGCCAAGCTGTTTGATGGCCTGCGCCACGACTCGGGCGACCCGTTTGACTGGGGCGACCAAGCGCTGGCGCACTACCGCCGGCTGCGCATCAACCCGCACACCAAGCGACTGGTGTTCTCTGATGGTCTGAACCTGGAGAAGGCGCTGGAGCTGTGGCGCTACTTTGCGCCGCACATTCAGCTGGGCTTTGGCATTGGCACCAACCTGACCAACGATGTCGGCCTGACGCCGCTGAACATCGTCATGAAGCTGGTGCGTGCCAACGGCCAGCCCGTGGCCAAAATCTCTGACACGCCCGGCAAAACCATGTGTGACGATGAAACCTATCTGGCCTACCTGCGCCAGGTGTTTGGCATTGCCGACCCGATTGCCTGAAGCCTATAAAAACATAGCAGCATGCGCTGGTTAAATATCAGCTTCAATATCAAAACACATTGAAAGCCTTAAAAATCAAGCGCTAGCCGCTCTTTTTATTTATGTCACTGCCTGCCAACGCCCCCCATACTGCTGTTCTGATTGGTCGTTTTCAACCCTTTCACAACGGCCACCTGGCCCTGCTGCGCCAAGCCTTGCAGACCGCGCAACAGGTGGTGATCGTGCTGGGCAGCGCCTACCAGGCGCGCAGCCCCAAGAACCCTTTCACCTGGCAGGAGCGGGCCGAACTCATCCGCACCAGCCTTGAAGCCGACGAAGCAGCGCGCGTGCATTGCGTGCCCGTGCGCGACTACTACGACGAACCGCGCTGGGTCCAGGCCGTCCTGCAGGCCGTGCAAACCCAGGTGCCTGCGGGCGAGCGCATTGCGCTGGTCGGGCACTTCAAAGATGACAGCAGCAACTACCTCGCGCGCTTTCCCGGCTGGGAACTGCTGAGCCTGCCCCGCCAAGGCGACTTCGATGGCACCCCCACCCGCGAGATCTACTGGAATTTGCCAGCCTTTCCAGTGCAGGACATGTGGGCACAGCTGACGCCGCTGGTGCCCACCGCGGTCGTCCACTGGCTGCGCGCCTGGCACAGCACGCCCGAATACAGCGCTATGCAAGCCGAGTGGCGCATGATCAGCGGCTACAAAGCCGCTTGGGCCGGCGCCCCCTATCCTCCGGTATTCGTCACCGTCGATGGCCTGCTGCTGTGCCACGGCCACGTCCTCCTCATTCAACGCGGCCATGCGCCCGGCAAAGACCTGTGGGCATTGCCCGGCGGATTTGTGGAGCCCCGCGATACCCTGTGGCAATCGTGCCTGCGTGAGTTGGATGAAGAAACCGGCTTACCCCTTTCCGCTGCGCACATGCACAGCGCCCTGCAAGGGGTAGAAGTGTTTGACCACCCAGACCGCAGCCTGCGCGGGCGCACCATCACCCACGTCTTTGTGTTCCACCTGCCCGATACGGCCTTGCCCACCGTGCAAGGTGGTGACGATGCCGTCGCCGCCCGCTGGGTGCCGCTCAGCACATTGCCCAGCATGGAAAGCCAGATGTTTGAAGACCACTTCCACGTGCTGCGCCGCTGTTTTGAGCGCTTTCGCACCAGCGCTGCCGTGGCTCTGCCCTAAGCGCTGCAAGAGGCGGTGAATGCCGCCCAAGCCATATCAAAAGTAATACAGCTGCTGCATAAAAGCATTCGACTTGATAGAGGCACTGCCGCACACTGACCCCACTGCACGGCACCACCGCGCCTACTGCGCCCTTTTTTCCCCTGTGCTCGCCTTGGCGAGCACCTTGCATTTGAGTATGTCTATGTCCGATCTCACCATCCGCCCCGCCACCATTGAAGACACCGACCTGATCTTGCACTTTGTGCGTGAGCTGGCCATCTACGAAAAAGCCGAACACGAAGTGCTGGCCACCCCCGCACACGTGCACCACACCCTGTTTACCGACAACCCCAAGGTGTTTGGCCTAATCTGCCTGGATGGCGACACCCCCGTGGGCTTTGCCGTGTACTTCTTCAACTACTCCACCTGGCAAGGCCAGCACGGCCTGTACCTGGAAGACCTGTATGTGTCCCCCGACCAGCGCGGCAAAGGCGCAGGTAAAGCCTTGTTGAGCCATCTGGCACAAATTGCCGTCGACCAGGACTGTGGCCGCTTTGAGTGGAGCGTGCTGGACTGGAACACCCCATCGATCGAGTTCTACGACAGCCTGGGCGCCAAGCCCCAGTCGGAGTGGATTCGCTACCGCATGACCGGCGGCGCCTTGCAGGCGCTGGCCGCCAACGCCAAGGCCTGAGGGCTGGCAGTGCAGTCAGCTTGAAAAAGTTGACAAAGTCACCTGCACCTTTTCCCCGGGGACTGACCTATATTGCTGGGGGCAGCGTACGCAAGTACTTGGCCTGCCAGTGGAAAGTCCCTTTTGCACCATATTCCCGTCACCCATTCTGAAGCCGATGCGCTGCGACTGAACCTGGAGCATCGCCTGGAGCGCCTGGTCTTCGACCCGGCGCTGGAAGCGCCGTTTCTCCAGCATCTGCGTGCCACGCAATACCTGAGCGCCTTGTTCACGGTGTGCGCCGTCTCTGTGGTGTGGGGGCTGTACGCCATTTTTGATTTTTGGCGCCTGCACGAGCTGGCTGGCAGCGCGCACGCTGACATTTTTTTCTGGCGCTCCATGGTGCTGCGCTGGCTGGTCTTTATCTGCTTTGGCTGTGCGGTCTACACCCTGACCCGCCCCCACAGCAGCCGCATCGATTACGAATGGAGCGTTGCAGGTGCCGTCGTCGCTTGCTGCATGGCCATTGCGGCATCGTCGTACACCCTCAAAAACCTGGGTATGCCGCAAACCAGCGTCGTTCAGGTCCTGATTGTCAGCGTTGTTTTTTTCCCTCTGGGCGTGCGGCTGCGCCTGATGGCTCCAGTCGCCACGCTGGTGGGGCTGATCATCACCATCTCAGGCCCACTGATTCTGAACAGCCCCGAACACTTGCAGCAGCACTGGGTACTGAGCGCCGTGGCATGGGTGACTTTTGTGCTCTCTGGCGTCACGGCCTACTACCGAGAAAAAGGTCTGCGTGAGCAATTTTTGCTGCGCCGCCTGCTCAACTGGGAAGCCAGCCATGACCCACTGACAGACCTGCCCAACCGGCGCATGTTCCACGAGCATCTCGAACGGTGCATGCGCCTGGCCCGCCGCGAGCACAAGCATTTGTTTCTGGTCATTTTTGATATTGACCATTTCAAGCTCTACAACGACCGCTACGGCCACCAGGCCGGCGACCAGGTGCTGCGAGAGTTTGCCAAGCTGCTGCGCCAGCTGGCCCAGCGACCAATGGATTTGCCCGTACGCCTGGGCGGTGAAGAGTTCGCTCTGGCCATCTACGACATGCCACCAGACATCCTGCCCCAGCACCTGGAGCACTTGCGCACCGCCTTGCACACCCTGAACCTGCCGCACGAAGCCTCTCCGACAGCCACACACCTGACGGCCAGCATGGGGGGCACCAATATTGCGCTGCATGACACGCAAGACAGCGTCTTTCAGCGCGCTGACAGACTGCTCTACCAAGCCAAGCGCCAAGGGCGCGACCAGGCCTGTTTTCAGGTTCTGCACCACCACGTAGCGCCAATGGCCACGGAAGGTGTGTCGGCTTAAGCGGCAGCACAGAACAACGCTACCGCTCGGCGGGTTGCCATCGCGGTCCTGCGGCCCGGTGCAAGCAATGCAAGACAGGCCGCTGTCAGAGTCAGGCCACATCCAGCAGCCCAATGGCACGGCAGGCGCCAGTATGATGTTGCGTCCTCCCCCGCACAGCCCGCCACACCGCCCATGTCACGCTTGTCCGCGCCAGAGCACCCCACCAGCAGGTCCGTTGCCATGCAGGTCCGTACCGACCAGCTGCAACTCCTGTTCCGACAGTCCTTTCTGGCCACACTTGGCAGCGTGGGCGGGGCACTGGTGCTCTCCTGGCTGCAGCACGACCTTGGCAACCACCAGGTCATCAAGCCGTGGCTCATCACACTCTTTCTGGCCGGCACGATTCGCCTGGCTCTGTTCTGGGCGTACAGCCGCAGTGCCACCGAGCACCGTACACCGGCCCGCTGGGAAGGCGTGTATTGGGTCACCCTGGTGTTCATCGCCGGGGTCTGGGGTATTGGCGCTTTTCTGCTCATGTCCCGCGACAACCTGCTGTCGCAAGTCATCACCCTCTTTTTTGCGGTCGGCATGGCCGGCAGCGCAATTTCTGCCTACGCGGCCTATCGCTCCATGACGCTGGTCGCCGTGGCGCTGGTGCTGCTGCCCACAACGCTGTGGCTGCTCACCGAACCAGGCACCGAGCAGCGCCTGCTGGCCTTGACCACCCTGACGTTCTCCGCCTTCGTCGTGCGCACGACGCGTGAGCTTTCGGGCGCCATGCAGTCACTCCTGCGCCTGCGCCGTGAGTTGGAGATTCAGCACCGCATCGCCAGCGACGCTGCCCGCACCGACGAGTTGACCGGGTTAAACAACCTGCGCGCTTTCAAAGAGCAGGCCGATACCATGTTCGCCTACACCCGGCGCTACGGTTTGCCGCTGAGCGCCCTGTTGGTGGACATCGACCACTTCAAACAGATCAACGATACCCACGGCCACGCTGCGGGAGACCGGGTACTGCAAGCCGTGGTGCAACGGATCAAGACCGCGTTGCGCGAAGCGGACCTGTGCGGCCGGCTCGGTGGCGAGGAATTTGGCGTGCTGCTTGCCGGCACAGATAGCCACGATGCGCTGCAGCTGGCAGAAAAGCTGCGCTTGGCCGTACAAGCCACCGTGGTGCCCGTGAATGGCACGACACTGCATGTCACCATCAGCGTTGGCGTAGCCGAAGCGGATGCAACCTGCCCCGACACCACCGCCCTGCTGGCCCAGGCCGATGCGGCCATGTACCACGCCAAATCCAACGGCCGCAACCGGGTACACAGCAGCGCGGCCCAAGCCTCACAGGCGATGGCGCCGCACCAAGCATCCATGGATGAGCAGGAAGCCTGCGAGCACGAACTCCGATGAATGCGCATGGCAACCAGTGCGCCAGAGGGTCCTTGTTGCTTTTGACCTTGCGACCAACCAATCTGGCTGAGCCCACAAAGCCTGCGGGCATCACCCGTCTGGCACCCTCCAGCCTGGCGCCTAGCCTGCTCACCGCCATCTGGCATGCACAGGCCCCAAGCCAACGAAAGTGCAGCGCCCTGGCTCGGTGACTTTGCGCAATGACCAAGTGACGCCTCAACGTCAAATTCGCGACATTTCACCCCCGTAGCAACGCCTTGGCTTAAAACCCGCCTCTTGAAACTGGAAATTTTTACCTTATTATTAGCACTCGATGGGGTTGAGTGCTAACAGCCTTGCCCCACACCAGTTAAAGACATCCTGTTGCTACAGGATTCCGGACCTAACCACCTGTTGATTGATATCTAGGAGATGTTATGAACCTGCGTCCTTTGCACGACCGCGTGATCGTCAAGCGCCTTGAGAACGAAACCAAGACCGCTTCGGGCATCTATATCCCCGACAACGCTGCTGAGAAGCCTGACCAAGGCGAAGTGCTGGCTGTGGGCCCTGGCAAGCGCAACGACAAGGGCGAACAAATCGCTCTGAACGTGAAGGTTGGCGACCGCGTGCTGTTCGGCAAGTACTCCGGCCAGACCGTCAAGATCGACGGCAACGAACTGCTGGTGATGAAGGAAGACGACCTGTTTGCGGTTGTTGAGAAGTAATTCCCTGCGGCGATTACCTCTTTCTTTCAAGACATTGAATTTCATAGCTGCTAGTGCTTTATTGACAAGGCCTAGCAGCCGATTTGAACCTAATTTCTAGGAGCCAAAAATGGCAGCTAAAGACGTAGTATTCGGCGGTGAAGCACGTGCACGCATGGTTGAAGGCGTGAACATCTTGGCCAACGCGGTCAAGGTAACTCTGGGCCCTAAGGGTCGCAACGTAGTGCTGGAGCGCTCGTTCGGTGCCCCTACCGTGACCAAGGACGGTGTGTCCGTGGCCAAGGAAGTGGAACTGAAGGACAAGCTGCAAAACATGGGCGCTCAGCTCGTGAAGGAAGTAGCTTCCAAGACCAACGACATCGCTGGTGACGGCACCACAACCGCTACCGTGCTGGCCCAAGCCATCGTGCGCGAAGGCTCCAAGTACGTAGCCGCTGGTCTGAACCCCATGGACCTGAAGCGCGGCATCGACAAGGCTGTGATTGCTCTGGTTGAGCAACTGAAGGCCCAATCGAAGGCCACTACCACTTCCAAGGAAATCGCCCAAGTGGGTTCGATCTCCGCTAACTCCGACGAATCCGTGGGCAGCATCATTGCTGAAGCCATGGACAAGGTGGGCAAGGAAGGCGTGATCACTGTGGAAGAAGGCAAGTCCCTGTCCAACGAGTTGGACGTTGTGGAAGGCATGCAATTCGACCGCGGTTACCTGTCGCCCTACTTCATCAACAACCCCGAAAAGCAAGCTGCGATTCTGGACAACCCCTTCGTGCTGCTGTTCGACAAGAAGATCAGCAACATCCGCGACCTGCTGCCTACCCTGGAGCAAGTTGCCAAGGCTGGCCGTCCCCTGCTGATCATTGCTGAAGATGTCGAAGGCGAAGCCCTGGCAACTTTGGTGGTGAACACCATCCGCGGCATCCTGAAGGTGGTGGCTGTGAAGGCTCCTGGCTTCGGCGACCGTCGCAAGGCCATGCTGGAAGACATCGCCATTCTGACTGGCGGCAAGGTCATCGCTGAAGAAGTGGGCCTGACTCTGGACAAGGTCACTCTGGAAGACCTGGGCCAAGCCCAACGCGTTGAAATCGGCAAGGAAAACACCACCATCATCGACGGTGCTGGCGCTGCTGACGAAATCGAAGCCCGCGTGAAGCAAATCCGCGCTCAGATCGAAGAAGCGACTTCCGACTACGACCGTGAAAAGCTGCAAGAGCGCGTGGCCAAGCTGGCCGGCGGTGTTGCCGTGATCAAGGTAGGCGCTGCCACCGAAGTCGAAATGAAGGAAAAGAAGGCCCGCGTGGAAGACGCCCTGCACGCTACCCGCGCTGCTGTGGAAGAAGGCATCGTGGCTGGTGGTGGCGTGGCACTGCTGCGCGCTAAGCAAGCCGTGGGCGAGCTGAAGACTGGCAACGTCGAGCAAGACGCCGGTATCAAGCTGGTGCTGGCTGCGGTAGAAGCGCCTCTGCGCGAAATCGTGTCCAACGCCGGTGGCGAGCCTTCGGTGGTCGTGAACGAAGTGTTGAAGGGCAAGGGCAACTTTGGCTTCAACGCTGCCAACGACACCTACGGCGACATGCTGGAAATGGGTATCTTGGATCCTACCAAGGTGACTCGTACTGCACTGCAGAACGCCGCTTCCGTGGCTTCGCTGCTGCTGACTACTGAGTGCATGATCGCTGACGCTCCTAAGGCTGAAGCAGCTGGTGCCCCTGACATGGGTGGCATGGGCGGTATGGGCGGTATGGGCGGTATGGGCATGTAATTGCCAAGCCGCTACACCGAAGCTGCAAAGCTTCGGTGGCTGCACACCAACAAAAAGGCCGCATAAGCGGCCTTTTTGTTTGATGGATCAAAATCCGGATAAAAACAGCTACTAGCGCTTATCCCATCAGCGATAGTAGCTCTTATTTTTAGTTACCGTTGACCGGTGATTCTGCCAAGCGCTGCATGAGTGCTACCGTCGATGGATCAACGCCTGCCCAATCGTGGCTTTGCTGGCGCTGGCGCAGCGTTTGGGCCAGCTGCTTGCCCAGCTCTACGCCCCACTGGTCAAAGCTGTTGATACCCCACACGGCCCCCGAAACAAACACCCGGTGTTCATACAGCGCAATCAAAGCCCCCAACGATGCAGGGTCCAGCGCCTGCAGCAGTAAAAACGTGCTGGGGCGATTGCCAGGGCAGTCACGTTCCACGCCTTCACCACTGCGGCCAAGCATCAATGCCTGGGCCTGCGCAATCGCATTGATCACCAGACTTTGGTGGTGCGCCCCCAAATACTTGCCGCCATCGCGCAGGGCAATGAACTCCACCGGAATCACATCTTGGCCCTGGTGCAGCATCTGGAAAAATGCATGCTGGCCGTTGGTACCCGGCTCGCCCCAGACAATCGGTGCGGTGGCAACATCCAGTGCCACACCGTCTCGCGTCACGCGCTTGCCATTGCTCTCCATCTCCAGCTGCTGCAAATAGGCGGTCAAACGGCGCAAACCATGGCTGTACGGCGCAATGCAACGGCTGTCAAAACCACAGAAGTTGCGGTTCCAGACATCCAGCAGCCCCAAGCGCATGGGTAAGTTTTGCGCATCCGGCGCGGTCGCGAAGTGGACATCCATCTCGTGCGCACCTTGCAGCATGTTGCGAAACTGCTGAGCACCTATCGCAATGGCAATCGGCAGACCAATCGCCGACCACAGGGAAAAACGACCACCGACCCAGTCCCAGAAACCCAGTGTGCGCGAGATGCCAAACTGGGCGGCAGCCTCCGTGTTCGTCGTCAACGCCACAAAGTGCCGGTCAATACTGCATGCGGCAGCTTGATCCGCACTGCCACCGTTCGCCAAGAACCACTCACGCGCTGAATGCGCATTGAGCATGGTTTCCGCCGTGGTGAACGATTTGGAAGCGATCAAGAACAAGGTGCTTTCAGGGCGCACCTTGCGCAGCACATGACCCAGTTCATGCCCATCCACATTGGAGACGAAGTGGAAGCTCTTGCTGGTATCAACCCAGTCTTCCAGCGCCTGTACGACCACTTCAGGGCCCAGGTGCGAGCCACCAATACCGATGTTGACCACATCGGTGATATGCGCATCTGCGCGCACCTGCTCCGCCATGGCCAGCATGGCATCCAGGGTGTGGTGCACTTCATCCAGGGCGTGGTGTAGCGCGCCATCCCACGCCAGTGCATGCGCACGCAGCAGCCCGCCATCACGTGGCGTGCGCAGCAACCAGTGCATGACCGCACGCCCTTCGGTGCAGTTGATGGCCTGACCCGACAGCATGGCGTCACGCAGCGTGTGCACGCTGCACGCGTGCGCCAGCTGTGAGAGCAGCACTTCCGTATGTTCCAGCAACCAGTTTTTGGACAGATCCGCGAACACATGCGGAGCCTGCTGGCTGAGCCGATCTAAACGCTGGGCATCCTGAACAAATGCCGTACGCAAATCCAAGCCACCGTCCATTTCATGAAAGTGTGCTTTCAGCCGTGCCCACTCGGGGGTGCCATCACAAACCAAACCCATGCTCCGTTCAATGCTTGCGCACCACCACACTGCCCACCGAATAGCCAGCACCGAACGAACAGATCACGCCCATATCGCCGGACACCAAATCAGCGCGGTGCTTGTGGAAAGCAATGATGGAGCCAGCAGATGCCGTGTTGGCAAATTCATCCAGGATCAGTGGTGCACGGTCTTCCGTTGCCTCACCCACCAGCTTCTTCAACACCAACTGATTCATGCCTAAGTTGGCTTGGTGCAGCCAGAAGCGACGCACTTGCTCAGGCGTTTGACCGAGCTGCTCCAGGTGGGTCGAAATATGAGCGGCAGCAATTGGCACAACTTCCTTGAAAACCTTGCGGCCTTCTTGGCGAAAAGTCTTGTCACGTGCAACAGGGTCGCTGTCTTCGCTGCGGTTGATAAAACCAAAGTTGTTTCGAATATTGTTCGAGAACTGGGTCGCCAAATGCGTACCCACCACTTCCCAGGCATCTGCGCTGGTGGCGGTTTCAGCACACTCAATGATGACGGCGGTGCACACATCACCAAAAATAAAGTGGCAATCGCGATCGCGCCACTCCAGATGGGAAGAAGTGATTTCCGGGTTGACCACCAGCACGCAGCGTGCGGTGCCGCAGCGCACGGCGTTCACCGCCTGCTCCATCGCAAAAGTGGCCGATGAACACGCCACATTCATGTCAAAACCATAGCCCCCAGCACCCAGCGCCTGCTGAATTTCCACGGCCATGGCGGGGTAGGCGCGCTGCATATTCGAGGCCGCGCACAGCACCATGTCGATGTCAGCCCCGGTCTTGCCTGCTTGCTGCAATGCTTGCTGCGCCGCAGCCACCGCAATTTCAGCCATCAATGAAAGTTCATCATCCCCGCGCTCTGCAAAACGTGGATACATGCGCAACGGATCAAGCACCCCCGTTTTTTCCATCACATAGCGTTGGCGGATACCCGATGCCTTTTCAATGAACTCCACGCTCGAATGCTGCAAGGCAGGCTGCTCGCCTGCCGCAATGGCACGGGCATGGGCCGCATTTTGAACATCGACATACTGGTTGAACGCCTCAACCAACTCGGCATTGGTAATAGTGTGCGGCGGCTGGTACAGGCCGGTTCCGCTGATGACGACTGAATGCATAAAAGTAATTCCATGGCTCGCCATGAGCGGCGCAGCCTTTAAGTGTAACGATCAGAGGGCCTGGATCAGCTTTTCCAGCCGGATGGCATCAGCCACAAAGGCCCGGATACCCTCGGCCAGCTTTTCGGTCGCCATGGCGTCTTCATTCATGGCAAAGCGAAAACCCGCTTCGTCATAGTGCACCGCTTGCAGCGACTGCTGGCGGGCCAGCTCTGCACTCAACGCATGCTGCACAGGCGCCGTGTTGTGACTCAGCTGCGCCAGCAGCTCTGGTGCAATCGTCAGCAAGTCGCAGCCGGCCAGTGCCACAATTTGCCCCGTATTGCGAAAGCTCGCCCCCATGACTTCGGTGGCAATCCCAAAGTGCTTGTAGTACTCATAGATGGCCCGTACCGAGCGCACCCCCGGATCGTTGGCGCCAGACATCGCGACCTCATCCCATTGCGCACCGGCCTGTTTTTTGTGCCAATCAAAAATGCGCCCCACGAAGGGAGAGATCAGTTGCACCTTTGCCTGGCCACAGGCAATCGCCTGCGCTTTGGCAAACAGCAGCGTCAAATTGGTGCGAATACCGCGCTGCTCCAACTTGCGAGCGGCTTCAATCCCTTCCCACGTCGCAGCAATCTTGATCAACACGCGGTCGGTGTGAATGCCTGCGGCCTGGTACAGCTCAATCAAACGCTCCGCCCGGACCACGGTGGCCTGCGTGTCAAACGAAAGCCGGGCATCCACCTCGGTAGAAACACGCCCCGGTACCACAGACAAAATTTCGCACCCGAACCGCACCAGCAGCCGGTCCACCACCTCGTCCATCGGCTTGGCCTGCCACTGGCGAGCCACCTCCTGCATCAAGGGACGGTACTCGGCTTGCTGCACCGCCTTCAAAATCAAGGATGGGTTGGTCGTCGCATCCTGCGGCCTGAATTGCGCAAGCTGCTGAAAATTACCCGTATCTGCAACCACCGTGGTGTATTGCTTCAGTTGCTCCAGTTGGCTCATGGTGTCTCAATACTTGTTGTGTGTTTTAGCCGTGAAGTTTCAAGTGTAGTGCCCACTGCCAACGAATACAGCGTGCTAATCCCGCCCGCCCCTGGTTTGTTGCAAGTGGCGCAAAATCTCACTTTTACGCACCATATAACCAAGGCCTTTTGCATGCTTGACCGAATCTCTGCCTCGCTTCCCTCTCTTGCTCCCGCAGAGCAGCGGGTGGGGCAACTCGTGCTCGCAGATCCCCATAGCTTCGCGCGACTGCCGGTGCGCGAACTGGCCGAAAAAGCCAATGTGAGCAAACCTACGGTGGTGCGCTTTTGCCGCAGCATGGGCTATGACGGCCTGGCAGACTTCAAACTCAAGCTTGCTGGCAATGTGGCAGAAGGCGTGCCCTATGTGCATCGCAGCGTGGATGCCGATGACAAAACCTCCGATGTGGTGGTCAAAGTCATCGACAACTCTGTCGCCGCGTTTTTGCAGTACCGCAACGACGCCCACCCTGCAGCCATCGAGCAGGCAGTCAACGCCATCGTCAGTACCTGGCAGCAGAAGAAACGCCTGGAAATTTATGGTGTCGGCAACTCCGGCGTCGTTGCACAAGATGCGCAACATAAGTTTTTCCGCTTGGGTATTACCAGCCAGGCTACCAGTGACAGCCATATTCAGGTCATGGGGGCGACCATGCTGAATCCGGGTGATTGCCTGATTGTCATCTCCAATTCGGGACGCACCAAAGAACTGGTCGATGTCGCCCATATTGCACGTAAACAAGGCGCTACCGTCATTGCCATTACTTCCAGCCGCACACCGCTTTCGGATGCCAGCCATATCGTGTTGGCTGCGGATAACTTCGAAGGCTCTGACCTCTACAGCCCCATGGCCTCGCGCCTTTTGCACCTTTTAATTATTGATATTCTGGCTACTGCAGTGGCGCTCAACATGGGCCCTGGCCTGGCCCAAAAGCTGCAGAACCTCCAAAACCAACTTCAGCAAAAACGTTACGGTATTTGAAAAAATACGTACCCACAAAAAAAACCGGCAAAGCCGGTTTTTTTTGTGAAGTTACTCCTGAAAAGATCAGAAGCGATGGCGCAAGCCAGCAGTAATACCGGTACGGGTACGCGCTTTGCTTGCGTTATCAATGTAAACGCCTTCACCGCCAGAGACTCGGGTGTGATCCACGCCAAAGTAAGCGTCGGTACGCTTGCTAAACGCATAGTCAATCGCTGCGACCATCATATTGGCCTTGCCATTCGACGCACCGCTCACAGAGCCCGACTGCTTAGCGTGGAAGTAGTGCATCCCTGCATTAATCTGCGGAGTCACTTGATAACCGAACCCCACTTTGATCATTTGGCGTTTATCAGCATCCCCAACCTGGAAGCCTCCATTCGTCTGACCTTGCCACATATTATTAATAATTGCTTGGTCAACAAATCGGTCTGTTAATGCCCCCACATAGGCGCCAACAGTGGTGGGGCTCCCGGGATCCTTCCACTTAACTTTATTTTGTCCATATCCCAAATTAGCATACAACGCACCAGAGCGATAAGACCCACCCAGCGTCCAGGCATCCAGATCCGAGCCACCCGGCAACTCAGTTCTCAAGAAACCACCACCCAAGGAAATGCCATTCTCTGAATAACGCAAAAATCCCCCCATCGTCTTCAGAGCACCTGATGCGACAGTTGTTGCCGCGCTAGTCAGGGCATTAGCACCGCCTGCGGCACCTGCGACTGCGTTATCAATCATGCCTTTAACTGGCAAAGATAAGGGAGTAGAAGCCGTCAAGGGAGACAGCATTCCGAGGCCTACATCTCGGACTGCATTGGTATTGTCATTCCCTTCTGCAAAGGAATACTGCACCGATGCCACCCAGTTCCGTGTGGGTGTTGCCAAGGTGTACTTCAAGGCATTGCTGGTACGCGCGCCTGCAGCCATACCCAACTCTGGCTTATACGCCTCCATATAGGGAGAATAAGGGAAGGATGCATAGGTCGATGTCACCACATCAAACAGCACATTCCACTGGCGCCCCATGCTCAGGCGGCCATACGGACCTTGCAGACCCACATAGGCAAGTTGGAAGAAAGGCGTGCTCACCGAGCCGTCATCTGCATTGAAGCGGTTTTCCAACTCCACAAATGCTTTGCTGCCACCGCCCAGGTCTTCGTCCACTTTGATGCCCCAGCGGCTTTGGGACATACCGCCACCCATCATTTTGGTCAGACCACCTTTATCGGCACCTTCGTTGTTGGTGTGGCGAATGGCTGCGTCCACAATCCCCCACAGCTCCACCTTGCTTGCCCCTGTGGATTGGGCCAAAGCTGGCAAAGCGCCCATACACAACAGGCTGGCGGCAATAGCTACGATTTTCTTTTGCATCTGCTTGTCTCCTTGAAGTGAATATTCGATTCAGGATGCAAATTCATTCTAGAAAAGCACAGACGTTCTAATTCTCACTTTCGCATGGAAACCACGCTCGTTTTCCCGTGCTCGGCAACCACTCAGACGCAAAAAAGCCAGCCCGAAGGCTGGCTTTTACTTTCATTGAAACTGGCCTAAGCCAGTAGTCAATTAGAAAGCGTGACGCAGGCCAATTTGCAGACCTTGTTGCTTGCCGCCGTCGGTCAGGCCAGCACCAGTGAAGGCACCGTTCAGAGCCAACTCGGAACCGTTCTTGTTCTTCAGGAACGCGTAGGTACCGTACACAGCTGTGCGCTTGGACATGTTGTGCACATAACCCAGCGAAACTTGTTGAGCCTTTGCATCAGCCATCTTGTAGTTGTTGTAAGAAGCCTTCACAACACCAGCAGCACCCACGGGAGCGGAAACACCCAGGTTCCAAGACTTCAGCTTCTCGCTGTCGCCAGTTGCAACTGTCTTGTACTTAGTTTCCTTGTAGAAACCAGCCAGCTTCACCACGCTCAGGTCGTAGGAACCACCCAGCTGCCAAGTCGACAGATCTTCAGTACCGCCAACAGCCAAGCCGTTGTTTTGCTTGTCGTAACCCAGACCCAGGCTCAGAGGGCCGTTGTCATAAGTTGCACCGATACCAGCGTAACGGGCTTCGCGGTTTTCGCTTTGCTCGCCAAAGCCATAGTCCACGCCAACGCCAAAGCCGGAGAACTTAGGCGAGATGTAGCTGATCATATTGCTCGAACGGACTTGGTAGCCTGTTTGTGTACCATTCCAAGACAGAGTCGAACCCAGACCCACGGTACCGAACATGTCGTAACGGCTCACAGCGTTGTACGAAGCGGTCAGGGCACGGCCCAGACGCACTTGACCGAAGTTACCTGCCAGACCAACAGTCGACTGGCGCTTGAAGTCAAAGCCAGTGCCGTCATCGGAACCCACTGCGCCTTCCAGCACGAATTCAGCCTTCAGGCCGTTACCCAGATCTTCCACACCGCGGAAGCCCAGACGGCTGGTAGCGTTGCCGCTGTGCAGCAGGCCGGACACAGTTTCTTGGCCCTTAACAACAGCCACCGAGTTGTCCACAACACCGTACAGGGTCACGGAAGATTGAGCCATTGCGGCGCCGGAAGCGGCCAGCACTGCCAAAGCGATCAGAGATTTCTTCATTTGATTTACTCCAAGGTTTGTTGAGGGCACGTTGCCGGTGGGTATTGCCTTGAAACAAAGCAGCACCTGCAAAGCGCGCCAACCTCCTGGTGGGGAAGTTGGGCTTATTGCACCAGACTGGACCCCCTTGCGCAAAGAAATTCCCCTTTGCAGCGCCAAAAACCGCTGTTTCTGTTGCCACAGTGCAACACCTCGCGGCCTGAGCACCAATGTCGGGCCATTCAGACGCCCGTGACAATTGGCAACACTGCGCCACATCCATCGCAGCAAGCACTCACATTAGGCCAATCTACAAACCAGCAAAACAAGGACAACAGGCCTGCCACCGCACAAAAGACTCATGCACCCTTATCAAAAAAGAGCAGAAATAACAAAAAAAAGCGCCAATTAGGCGCTTTTTAATAACTCTTGAGAGATTTAAGCCTCTTGCAACTCAAAGCTGGTCGTAATCTCTGCGGTCTTGCCCAACATGATGCTGGCAGAGCAGTATTTTTCGTGGCTCATGGCGATGGCACGCTCTACCGCCGCTGCAGGAATCCCTGTACCGGTGACCGTGAAGTGCATATTGATCTTGGTAAAGACCTTGGGCTCGACCTCGGCACGCTCGGCCTGCAGTTTGACGGAGCAGCCTCGTACGTCGTGGCGGCCGCGCTTGAGAATCAGCACCACGTCATAGGCGGTACAGCCGCCAGTGCCTGCCAGCAGGGCCTCCATGGGGCGGGGCGCCAGGTTCTGCCCGCCATTGGCGGGGTTGCGTTCGTCGGGGGCGCCGTCCATCGCCAGCACGTGGCCGCTGCCTGTCTCGGCAATAAAGCCCATGCCTGAGCGCGTTCCTGCGGCGCCAGTCCAGCTTACGGTGCATTCCATAGTGTTTCTCCTGTGCAATTCCTAAAGGCAAGCATATTTACTGATTCAATTGACCACATTGGTAAAACTGGAATTTCAGTAAATATTGAAATCTTGTTGCGGCGCAGCATAGATCGACGTACAATTCGAACCTCGCGTTAATCGTTTGCTTGGCAAGCGACACACCACAGCACCGACTGTAGCGCACCCTTTGTCTCCTCCACCTCCTCTAACGGTGGATTCAGCCCCAAGCCCCCGCGGCTCGGGGCTTTTTTTTGCCTCACGATGCCTACCCTACAGCACCAACATGGCTCAGGCACAGGGCTTGTGCCTATGATGGCGGTCTTGTGTGGGCACTTCCATCGGCGCCCGCCCCACTCTGGTTTGTCGCTGTATGACCTCGCAAAAGACACTTACCCCCTTTGACTACCTGACCAAGATCCTCAACGCCCGCGTCTACGACGTGGCCATTGAGTCGGATCTGGCGCCCGCCAAGAACCTCAGCCGCCGCCTGCACAACAAAGTCCTGCTCAAGCGTGAAGACCAGCAGCCCGTGTTCAGCTTCAAGCTGCGCGGCGCCTACAACAAGATGGCCCACCTGACGGCCGACCAGCTGGCCAAAGGCGTGATCTGCGCCAGCGCCGGCAACCACGCCCAGGGCGTGGCCATGAGCGCCAAAAAGCTGGGCTGCCGCGCCGTGATCGTGATGCCCACCACCACGCCACAGCTCAAGGTCGATGCCGTGGCCGCGCTGGGCGGCGAGGTGGTGCTGGCCGGCGACAGCTATTCCGACGCCTACAAGCACTCCGTCAAGCTGCAAAAAGAAGAGGGGCTGACCTTTGTCCACCCCTTTGACGATCCCGATGTGATTGCCGGCCAGGGCACGATTGCCATGGAACTGCTGCGCCAGCTGCAAAAACTGGGCAGCCAGCGCCTGGATGCGGTGTTTGTAGCGATTGGCGGCGGCGGCCTGATCAGTGGCGTGGCCAACTACATCAAGGCCGTGCGCCCTGAGGTCAAGGTGATTGGCGTGCACACCAAGGACAGCAACGCCATGCTGCAGTCCGTACAAGCCGGTGCGCGCGTGGAACTGCCCGATGTAGGTCTGTTTGCCGATGGCACAGCCGTCAAGCTGGTGGGCGAGGAAACCTTCCGCATCGCCAAAGACCTGGTCGATGACTATGTGGTGGTCGACACCGACGCCGTCTGCGCCGCCATCAAAGACATTTTTGTGGACACCCGCTCCATCGTCGAGCCCTCGGGCGCGCTGGCGGTGGCGGCCATCAAGCAGTACGTCGCCACACACAAAACCAAGGGCGAGACCTACGCCGCCATTCTGTGCGGCGCCAATATGAACTTTGACCGCCTGCGCTTTGTGGCCGAGCGGGCCGAAGTGGGTGAGGAGCGCGAAGCCCTGTTTGCCGTCACCATCCCCGAAGAGCGCGGCAGCTTCAAGCGCTTTTGCGAGGTGGTGGGCCAGCTGCCCGGCGGCCCCCGCAATGTGACCGAGTTCAATTACCGCATCAGCGACGACCGCAAGGCGCATGTGTTTGTGGGTCTGACCACCGCAGCCAAGGGCGAGAGCGAGAAAATTGCCAAGCACTTTGAGAAAAAAGGCTTTGCCGCGCTGGACCTGACCTTTGACGAAATGGCCAAGGAGCACCTGCGCCACATGGTCGGCGGCCATTCGCCACTGGCCCAGGAAGAGCGTTTGCTGCGCTTTGTCTTCCCCGAACGCCCTGGCGCACTGTTCAAGTTCCTGAGCCTGATGGCTCCCACCTGGAACATCTCGCTGTTCCACTACCGCAACCAGGGCGCAGACTACGGCCGCATTCTGGTGGGCATGCAGGTGCCTGAGAAGGACAGCAAGAAGTTCGATGCCTTCCTCAAGCAGCTGGGCTACCCCTGGGTGGAAGAAACCCACAACCCCGCCTACCAGCTGTTTCTCAAATAAAGATTTGCATCTTTTTGGCCTCTAGCGCTTACTGGATAAGCACTATCAGCTCCACTTTTTGATACGTCATGCAAGCCCTCCGTCACTTTTTGCTGGCCGTGCAGTTCTTCAGCCGCATTCCCTTGACCGGACGGCTGGCCGCCTGGGTGGGCTGGAGCCCGACCTTGCAGCGCGCCAGTGCCGGGCACCTGCCCGGGGTGGGCTGGCTGGTGGGGCTGGCCGCTGCCGTGGTGATCCTGGCCTGCAACTACGCCCTGGCCACGCACCCTATGCTGCCCTGGGTGGCGGCCGTGCTCAGCACCGCCGCCACGCTGGCGCTGACGGGCGGATTTCATGAAGACGGCATGGCCGATGTGGCCGACGGCCTGGGTGGCCACCTGCCCGCCGAACGGGTGCTGGAAGTGATGAAAGACTCCCGCTTGGGCGCCTATGGCGTGATGGCGCTGTGCATGGGGCTGCTGGCCAAGGTGGTGTTTGTGGCCCTGCTCATTCAGGTGGACGTTGCCGCGGCCGCCCTGCTGGTCTGCACCACACATGTGCTCTCGCGCGCCGCGCCGCTGGTGCTGATGCGCGTTTTGCCCCATGTCAGCCTGCCTGCCACCTCCAAAACCCTGCACATCGCCGGCAGCCCGCTGACCGTGGCTGGCGTGTGCACCGGGCTGCTGTGGTGCCTGCCGGCGCTGGTGGCGGTGTGGGTATACCTGGGTGCATCCACCGTGCTGGCGCTGCTGCTGACCGGTACGGTCGTCACGGCCTGGATGGGCTGGCGCTTTCAGCGGCGCTTGGGCGGCATGACGGGCGACTGCCTGGGCGCCACCCAGCAGGTGTGCGAGCTGGCGCTGTACCTCGTCTGCGGCCTGCTGCTGGCGCAGTATGTGCTGTGAAGTGGTGACGATGACTGCTACGCCCCCTCCCTCCCTCTGGCTGCTGCGCCATGCCCAGCCGCTGATTGCGCCCGGCGTGTGTTACGGCCAGCTGGATGTACCGGCCGACCCCAGCGCCACCTTGCACGCAGGCATGCGCGCCGCCAGCGCCTTGCCCCGGGGAGCGTTGGTGCGCCACTCCCACCTACAAAGATGTGAGCAGCTTGCGCAAGCACTGCAAGCGCCAGAGGCACTTTTGACTTCAGATTCCCGTCTGCAAGAAATGCACTTTGGCCACTGGGAAGGCCAAGCCTGGAACGACATTGGCCGCAGCGCTGTGGATGCCTGGTCCAACGACTTGTATGGCCACGCACCCGACGGCGGCGAAGCCCTGGGCACCATGCTGCAGCGCGTGCGCAGCGCCCTGCACGAGAGCTGGCAGCACGACAGCCGCCTGGGCACGCGTGATGTGGTGTGGGTCACACACGCGGGCGTCATCCGCTGCGTGCAATGGCTGCTGCAGTACGGCGCAGCCCACCCCCGCGCGCAAGACTGGAAACTGCCCGCCCCCGCCTTCGGCCAGTGGCAGCAGCTGCCCTGGCAAGCCCACACGGCAGCGCTGCAGGCGCTGGCCGCCTGATGCCCCCGCGCCCGCAAGGCTTTGCCCGCTGCAGGCGGCAGCCCTGTGCCGCACAATGGGCGCATGTTTGAATCTCTGCGCACTTGGGCCACCCCATTCGGTGGCGACGCTTTCCTCTACATCGCTGTCCTGGCCATCCTCAGCTTTGGGGCCCTGCTGGCGTTCAAGGCCCGCTTGAGCACCTTTACCCTCAACCGCATGATCCGCATGGGCGCGCTGATTGCGTTGCCCCTGACCTTTGTGGCCATGGAAATGGGTGACAACAACTGGGGCGTGGCCGTGGTGGCCATTGTCTGGGCTGTGCTGTTGGCGATCACCTGCAAGAACGAAGCCTCGAAACGCAGCCAGCCCTGAGCAGAGCACGCAGACCGCGCCGGGGTTGACCGCTTTTTTCGGCTCCAGCCCAATCAACACCAGCGCTGACCGCTTCTATTTCAAGAGTGGAGATCCCTATGCAGCCCCTCACCCCACGTCTTTCCATGCTGGACCTGGTGGCCGTGCGCGAAGGCGGCACGGTGCGCCAGGCGCTGGACCTGGCTGTGCAGACCGCCCAAAAGGCCGAAGCCCTGGGCTTTGCCCGCTACTGGCTGGCCGAGCACCACAATATGCCGGGCATTGCCAGCTCTGCCACGGCCGTGCTGATCGGGCACATTGCCAGCCAGACCGCGCACATCCGCGTGGGCTCCGGCGGCATCATGCTGCCCAACCACGCACCGCTGGTGGTGGCCGAAGCCTTTGGCACGCTGGCCGAACTCTACCCTGGCCGCATCGACCTGGGCCTGGGCCGCGCGCCCGGCACGGACGGTGCCACCATGCGCGCGCTGCGCCGCGACCGCATAGAGACCGAAGAAGACTTCCCCCGTGACGTGGCCGAGCTGCAGCGCCTGCTGGGTCCCGTCCAGCCCAGCCAGCGCATCACCGCCATGCCGGGCCAGGACACCAATGTGCCCATCTGGCTGCTGGGCAGCAGCTTGTTCTCCGCCCAGTTGGCGGCAATGAAAGGCCTGCCCTATGCCTTTGCCTCGCACTTTGCCCCGCGCATGCTGCACCAGGCCATTGCGCTGTACCGCCAGCTGTTCCAGCCCTCGGCACAGTTGGCCAAGCCTTATGTGATCGTCGGCGTGCCGGTAATTGCCGCGCCCACCGATGCAGAAGCCGAATTCCTGGCCAGCAGCACCTACCGCCGCGTGCTGGGCATCCTCACCGGCCAGCGTAGCCGCCTGCAGCCACCCGAGGAAGATTTCATGGCGCAACTGGGTCACCACGAGAAGGCCGCTATCCACGACTTTCTCGCCATGGGCGTGGTCGGCAGGCCGGACACCATGCGTGCGGGCCTGCAAGCGATTGCCCAGGCCACACAGGCCGATGAATTCATGCTGGTGAGCGATGTGTACGACCCGGCCCTGCGCCTGCGCAGCCTGGAGATCACCGCCCAAGCGGCGGCCTGGTAAGCCCCGCCGCACACCATGAGCCGCTCTGCCCGCCTGCTGCAGCTACTGGACATCCTGCGGCGTGCCACGCAGCCGCACAGCGGGCCGGAGCTGGCCCAGCGCTTGAACGTGAGCCTGCGCACCCTGTACCGCGACATTGCCAGCCTGCGCAGCCAGGGCGCCGACATTCTGGGCGACCCCGGTGTCGGCTTTGAGATGCGCCCCGGCTTTTTGCTGCCGGCGCTGATGTTTACCCAAGACGAGCTGGAAGCCCTGCTGCTGGGTGCACGCTGGGCCAGTTTGCAAGCCGATGCCCAATTGGCCCAGGCCGCCGATGCCGCGCTGGAGCGTATTCGCAGCTGCCTGCCGCTGCCGCTGCGCATTGAGGTCGACACCAGCGGCCTGCTGGTGCCCACCATGGGGCAAACCGTGGTGCCCGAACCCTGGCAGCCTGCGCTGCGCCAGGCCATCCGCGCCCAGCACAAGGTGATCCTTCGCTATGAAGACGCCCACGGCGCACAGACCGAGCGTCTGGTGTGGCCGTTTGCCATGGCCTATTTTGAGAAAGCGCGCGTGGTGTCGGCCTGGTGCGAGCTGCGCGGTGGCTTTCGCCACTTCCGCGCCGACCGCGTACACCACCTGCACGACTGCGGCGAACGCTACCCCGAGAACCGGCAAAGCCTGATTCGCCGCTGGCTGGCCCAGCTGGACTGTGAGCGGCCGGACTTCACGCAGCCCAGCGCAGCCGCTCCTGCTGCTGACTGCTGACACAAACTGTCAGCCTGCCTTCCTAGAGTGGCTGCATGGCAACTTCGCCAGGCCCACTTCAGGAGAGACACATGGCTGCTTCCACCACCGCGCTGCGCTTTTACAGCAACCCCATGTCACGGGCTCGCATCGTGCACTGGATGCTGCACGAATGTGACGCCACCTACGACAACGTGCGCGTTGACTTTGGCGCGGACATGAAGGCCCCCGCCTACCTGGCCATCAACCCCATGGGCAAGGTGCCCGCACTGCAGCATGGCGACACGGTGATCACCGAGACCGCTGCCATCCTGGCCTACCTGGCCGACCTGTACCCCGAGAAAAAGCTGGCCCCCGCTATCGGCAGCGCAGCGCGTGGCAGCTATTACCGCTGGTTGTTCTTTGTGGCGGGCCCGGTGGAGGCCGCCACCACGGCCCAGTCCCAAGGCTGGCTCCAAGGCCAGACCGACGAACAAGCGACGATGTACGGTTTTGGCCGTTTTGACGATGTGGTGCGCACGCTGCAGCAGGCCGTCACCGGCAAGCAGTACGTGTGCGGCGACCACTTCACCGCCGCCGACCTGTACCTGGCCAGCTACATCGGCTGGAGCATGATGACGGGCACGCTGCCCAAGCTGCCAGAGTTTCAGACCTATGCCGATCCGCTGCTGGCACGCCCGGCCTCTGCCCGCGCCGATGCGCTGGATGGGCCAATGGAGCAGATCGCCTGAGCGCACTGAACATCACGGCACCCGCTATGCTTGGGTGCTTGTCCGCTGCACTCTGTCTTGCCCATGCCCGTATCCCTGCATGACCAGTTGGTGGTCGCCATCTCCTCCCGCGCGCTGTTTGACTTTGAGGAGGAAAACCGCGTCTTCGACCAGGACCCTGCCGCCTATGTGGCGCTGCAGCGGGACAAGCTAGACGTGCCCGCTGCCCCCGGCGTGGCCCTGCCGCTGGTGCGCAAGCTGCTGGCATTCAACACGCCAGCCGTGCAGCGCGTGGAGGTGGTGGTGCTCTCGCGCAACGACCCGGTCAGCGGCATGCGCGTGTTTCGCAGCGCCAAAGCCCATGGGCTGGACAGCATCCAGCGCGGTGTTTTCACGCAAGGACGCGACCCTTTCGGCTATCTGCGGCCGCTGGGTGCTCACCTTTTCTTGTCGGCCAATGACGCCGATGTGACCGAAGCCCTGGGCCTGGGCTACCCGGCGGCACGCGTGCTGACCGAGTCGGCCGGCGCCAGCAGCGCCCACCCGCAAGAAGTGCGCATTGCCTTTGACGGCGACGCCGTGCTGTTCTCGGACGAAGCCGAGCGCGTCTACCAGGCCGAAGGGTTGGATGCTTTTTTGCGCCATGAGGTAGAACACGTGGCCCAGCCCTTGCCGGATGGCCCCTTCAAACCCTTGCTGGCCGCCCTGCACCGCCTGCAGCAAGCTGCCCAGCAAGGCGTGACCGGCGGCATGCACCTGCGCACGGCCCTGGTTACCGCCCGCAGCGCCCCGGCCCACGAACGTGCCATTCGCACCCTGATGGACTGGCGCATTGAGGTAGATGAGGCCATGTTTCTGGGCGGCTTAGCCAAAGGGGCGTTCCTGCGTGAGTTTGCGCCGGACTTCTTTTTTGACGACCAAACCGGCCATGTGCAATCCGCCAGCGCCCATGTTCCCGCCGGCCATGTGCGCAGCGGCATTGCCAACCACGCTGGCTGACACATTTTTTTCACCCCATGAAAAAAGCCACCCGCAGGTGGCTGATTAGGGCTCAGTGGTCTTACAGACCGCCAGTGCGCTTGACCGAAGGTTCGTCGTACGTCAGCGGTTCGGTGCGCACTTGCAGCAAGTTGCGCTCTTGCTGGTCGGTTTTCTGCGATTCCTGGGCCACTTCCACCGCCATGGCGCTGGCGCGCCACATGGACTGCAGGTGCTCAATCAGCTGCTTGTAGATAGGCTCCTTGGGCGGCTCCTGCTCTTCTTCCTTGACCTGTTTGGCCTGCACCTCGGTCCAGTCATGGTCGCGCAAGCTCTTGTCGGTGGGCTTTTCTGGGCTCTTGATCGTGACGGTCACGCCTTCACCGAGCTGGTCAGTGGATTCCACCGCATTCACCGCATGCACGGGGCGAATCGCCGCAGCCCCGGAGGCGCCTGTTGAATACAAATTGGCACCCTGGGTGTTCGTCCACTGGATGGGATTACGTTCTACGGGTGGTATTTGCATGGTGAGGCCCTCAGTTGGCAGTCAATAACGTCGACAAAAATTGGTTCCGACTGCTTTATCGGCACGTTGCAGAAAAACTGAAGAACTTTTTTCAACTTTTTTACGCAACGTCCAAAAAACCAAAATACACCAACGTTTTCAAGCCATTACAGGAAAAGCTCCAGAAACTTCTGTGACTGCTTGTCCAGCTGGCGGGCATCCTGGATACGGTACTGCACGCCATCACGGCTGGTAATCAGCAGCTGGTGCTGCCCATCGAGCTTACGAATATCTTCTTCCGCCTTCAAGCCCAGTTGTGCGGTTCCTTTGTCGGTCACGACCGTCCATACGCTGGGCACCGAGATCGCATCGATGGCTTCGATACGCAGGACTTGCGGCACAAACTCGCGCACAGCAAAGTCTTCTTCCAGCAGCAGGCGCATGGCCTCGGGGACTTCGCTCAGGTGATCGATCCAGTACACCTCCTTGCCGTCGCGCCCCACCAGGGAAATCGCTTCTTCAGGTGCAGCGATCGGAAACGCCCGCACGGGGGTGAGTGCCTCATGCTCCGTGCCATCGGGCAGCGTCAGGCACAGGCGCCCATGGGCATTGCGGCTGAGCAAGATATCTGTGGCGCTCATGCTTTCTCTCCTTCGCGGGCCAGTGTCAAGCCTGCAGCTTGTGCATCTTCTTCAGCGCGGCGGGCTTGCGCCTCGTACAGGCGCCAGTAAGCGCCCTGCACCGCCATCAGTGCATCGTGTGGACCAACCTCAATGATCTGACCACGGTCCATCACCACCAGACGGTCGGCTTTGCGCAATGTCGACAAACGGTGGGCGATCGCAATCGTGGTGCGTCCCTTGACCAGGTTGTCCAGCGCTTTCTGGATTTCCTTTTCGGTTTCCGTATCAACCGCCGAAGTAGCCTCATCCAGAATCAGCAGACGGGGGTCAATCAGCAAGGCACGCGCAATGCTGATGCGCTGGCGTTCGCCCCCTGACAGCCCCTGGCCACGCTCCCCCACCACCGAGTCATAGCCATGCGGCAGGCGCAAGATGAACTCGTGGGCGTGCGCAGCGCGGGCTGCGGCCACAATTTCGGCGCGGCTTGCATGGGGCTTGCCGTAGGCGATGTTCTCGGCGACGGTGCCAAAGAACAGGAAAGGCTCCTGCAGCACCAGGCCAATATTGCGGCGGTAATCCGCCACGGCCAGGCGGCGCACATCCACGCCATCAAGCTGGATGCTACCTTCCGTCACATCGTAGAAACGGTTGATCAGGTTCACCAAGGTGCTCTTGCCCGAGCCGCTGTGGCCCACCAGGCCGATCATTTCACCGGGCTGAATGTCCAGATTCAGGCCACGAATGACCTGGCGGCTGCCATAGCGGAAGCCCACATCGTGCAAGGAGATGCGACCCTTCACGGGTTGCGGCAGCTGCACGGGATTCACCGGCTCAGGCACGCTGCTGACCTGGTCCAGCACATCAAAGATGCGCTTGGCGCCAGCTGCGGCCTTTTGCGTGATGTTCACGATGCGGCTCATGGAGTCCAGGCGGGTGTAGAAACGACCGATGTAGGCAATGAAGGCCGAGAGCACGCCCACCGTAATCTGGTCGTGCGCCACCAGCCAGATACCGAAACCCCAGACCACCAACAGGCCGATTTCGGTCATCAGCCCCACTGTGGGCGAGAACAGCGACCAGACCTTGTTAACCTTGTCATTGGCCTCCAGGTTGCGCACATTCGCCTGGCGGAAACGCTCTGTCTCGTGTGCTTCCTGTGCAAACGCCTTGACCACGCGCACACCGGGAATGGTGTCGGACAGCACATTCGTCACATCGGCCCAGACACGGCTGACGCGGTCAAAGCCCACGCTCAGACGCCCGCGCACCTTCTGAATCAGCCAGGCAATGAAAGGCAACGGCACCAAGGTCACCAGCGCCAGCCAGGGGTTGATGGAGGCCAGAATCACCGCCGTCATGATGATCATGATCACATCGGTCACAAAATCCAGCGCGTACAGCGACAGGAACATGTTGATGCGATCGGTGTCCGCGCTGATGCGGCTCATCAGGTCGCCCGTGCGCTTGCCGCCAAAATACTCCAGCGACTGTTTCATCATGTGGGCATAGGTGGAGGTGCGCATGTCCGCGCCAATGCGCTCGGACACCTTGGCCATCACCCAGGTGCGCGCCCAGCTCAACCCCCAAGCCAGCAGGGCGGACAACAGCAAACCGCCCAGGTACAGGCCCACCAGCCACGGCTCCACGGCCTGACCGCTCTTTTGGTACGGGATCAGGATGTCATCCATGATCGGGATGGTCAGGTAAGGCGGCACCAGGGTGGCGGCCGTCGCCAGCAGCGTCAACACAAAGCCCAGAATCAGTAACCCCTTGTATGGCTTGGCAAAACGCCCCACACGCAACAACACCCAGGTCGAGGTCTTGGGCGCAGCCATGCGGGCACAGGCTGGGCACTCGTCGCTGTCGGGAGGCAGGATTTCGCTGCACACACTGCAACGGCTTTCATCCACCGGCTGCAGGGCTTGCTCCAGCGTGCCTGCGGCAGTGGCATCGCGCAGCTGATTAAAGCGCTGCAAGAAGCGAAGCACCTGCGCTTGCTGGTTCAAAGTGAAGCGCCACAATGCCAAACGACGCTGGCTGTCATGCAATTCCAGAGTGCCCACACCGGCGTAGTCAATCAGGCGCAGCTGCAAATCGGCAGAAAATGGCCAACTTTGCCAATCACTGTCCGCATCTTTGCCCACAATACGCAGTTCTGTCAGTGCCAACACCCCTGGCGCAAAGCGCAGCGAAACCGTCAAGTCAACCGACAGGGCGGCTTGTACGTTTTCATGGGGTGCGAGTTGTGCTCGCAGTTCAGCCCCCAAAGGGCCATTGAAGACACCAGAGGTATCTACAGGATGGTGATGTTGCATGTTGAATCGTTAGAACCCAGCGTTGGCCACACTGCCAAAGGGTGGGGGCATGGCGCATTCTTTGCAAGAACACTTCACACCCAAGTAGGAGCTACACCCTTGAACGCATCAGGGGTGAGTTTGGCTGACAAACTGCCACGGCTTTGCCTGCTGCACACAATAGCCCTTCTTTTTTCAGACTGTGGCCTTTGACCCCAGCCTTCACTCCAACGCTGATATTCATGGCGACATTCAAAGACATCCAACTGCTTCGTACCACCTACCTGCGTGGCCCCAGCGTCTGGACTTACCGTCCAGTCCTTGAAGTGTGGCTGGACCTGGGCGAGTTGGAAGACTACCCCTCCGACAAACTGGAAGGTTTCACCCCGCGCCTGACCGCTTGGCTGCCCGGCCTCGTGGAGCACCATTGTGGTGTGGGCCACCGTGGCGGCTTTATCGAGCGCCTCAAGGACGGCACCTGGATGGGGCACGTGATGGAGCACACCATCATTGAGTTGCTGAACATGGCAGGCATGCCAGCCGAATTTGGCCAGACCCGCAGCGTTTCGCAGCATGGTGTCTACCGCATGGTCTTCCGCTGCCCTGAAGAATCGGTGGCGCATGTGGCACTCAAGCAGGGCCACGCACTGCTCATGGCAGCCATCAACAATCTGCCCTTTGATGTACCCGCTGCGGTGGAAGCCATCAAGGCCGAAATCGAAAACCGGTACCTGGGCCCCAGCACGGCCAGCATCGTCAATGCTGCCGCCGAGCGCCGCATTCCCTGCATCCGCTTGAATGATGGCAACCTGGTCCAGCTGGGCTACGGTGCTTCGCAGCGCCGCATCTGGACCACCGAAACCGACAAGACCAGCGCCATTGGCTTTGGCATTGCCGAAGACAAAGACCTGACCAAGCAACTCATCAAGGCCTGCGGCGTGCCCGTTCCCGCGTGGGAGCTGGTCTACAGCGCCGATCAGGCATGGGAAGAAGCGGACTACATGGGCCTGCCCGTGACCGTCAAACCCTACAACTCCAACAAGGGCCAGGGCGTCAGCCTCAACCTCACCACCGAAGCCGAAGTGCGCGCGGCCTACGAAGAAGCCCGCAAGCTGACCCGCTACGTGATGGTGGAGCGCCACGTGCCCGGCCATGTCCACCGCCTGCTGGTGGTGGGTGGCAAGGTGGTGGCCGCTTCGCGCGGTGAATACCCCGAAGGCCAAAACCCCCGCGCCAAGGTCGTGACCGTGGACTGCACCGATGCGGTGCATCCTGACGTGACGTATATGGCCGCACTGTCTGCCAAGGCCGTGGGCCTGGACATTGCTGGCGTCGATCTGGTCTGCCACGACATCAGCCAGCCTCTGGAAGCCCAGGGCGGTGCCATTTTGGAAGTCAACGGCGGCCCCGGCCTGCTGATGCACCTCAAGCCCAGCGTCGGCGTGGCACGCCCCGTAGGCCAGGCCATTGTGGAACACCTGTTCCCCACCACCGAAGGCGACAGCGACGGCCAGGCCTCGCGCATCCCCGTGGTGGGCATTGCGGGCACACGCCACAACGCCTTCATCGCCCGTCTGGTGGGCTGGCTGCTGCAGCTCAGCGGCAAGCGCACTGGCGTGGCCAGCAGCGAGGGCACCTTCCTGGAAGGCCGCCTGACGCAAAAGGGTGACAACACCAACTGGCATGCGGCCCACCGCCTGCTGGTCAACCGCCTGGCTGAAGCCGCAGTCATTCAGACCACCGCCCGCTCCATCCTGGAAGAAGGCCTGGCCTATGACCGCTGCCAAGTGGGCGTGGTCACCGACATGGACGGCTTTGAGAGCTTGGCCGACCACGATGTGCTGGAAGCCGAGCAAATGACCCGCGTGATGCGCACCCAGATGGATGTGGTGCTCAGCCAAGGCGCCGGCGTGCTCAATGCCGACGACGAGCGCTCGGCCGATCTGGCCCGCCTGTGCGATGGCCAGGTGCTGTTCTACACCCACGACCCCAAGAGCACCGTGCTGCAGGCCCACCGCGATGCGGGCGGCCGCGCCGTGGTCTTGAACGGCACCGAGGTGCTGCTGGTACACGGCCGCAACGAGCGCGCCCTTGGCAAGCTGGATGCGCTGCGCCCCGTCAACGGTTTCGAGCCTGACTCCTCCGCCCTGCTGGCCGCGATTGCCACCGCCTGGGCACTGGACATCACGCCCGAGCTGATTGCCGCTGGCATCAAAACTTTTGATTACCAGCCTGCCTGATTAAAAAGATAGCTACAAGCGCTTGTCAAATCTACGTTAGAAGCCAATTTGATTTAAATTTTGGCGGAAAGACAGACCATGGAAATTTCTCGCACCCGCGCCCTGCGCGGCCCCAACCTCTGGAGCCGCAACACCGCTATCGAATCCATCGTGCACTGCACAACGGAAGAGCAGAACTTCACCCAGATCGCTGGCTTTGAAGACAAGCTGCGCGCGCGCTTTCCCGCCATTGGTGGCCTGCAAGGCCAGGGCATGGACAACACCCTGTCCATGGCCCACGTGCTCGAAGCCGCTGCACTGGCACTGCAGGCACAAGCCGGTTGCCTGGTGACCTTCAGCCGTACCCACGCTACGGTCGAATCCTGCACCTTCCAGGTGGTGGTGGAATACACGGAAGAAGCCGTGGGCAAGCGCGCCATGGCGCTGGCTGAAGCATTGATCACCGCTGCCCTGAACGACACCGCTTTTGACGCCAAGGCCGCCATCGCCGAGCTGCGCGAGCTGGACGAAGACGAGCGCGTGGGGCCCTCCACCGGCTCGCTGCTGAACGCGGCCATTGCCCGTGGTATCCCTTTCCGCCGCCTGACCGCCGGCAGCCTGGTCCAGCTGGGCTGGGGCTCCAAGGCCCGCAAGTTCCAGGCCGCCGAAGTCGACCAGACCAGCTCGGTCGCCGAAACCATCGCCCAAGACAAAGACCTGACCAAGCGCCTGCTGCACGCAGCGGGTGTGCCCGTGCCCATGGGCCGTCCCGTGAAAGACGTGGAAGACGCATGGACCCTGGCCCAGGAAGTGGGCCTGCCCGTGGTGGTCAAGCCGCAAGACGGCAACCAGGGCAAGGGCGTGACCGTCAACATCACCACCCGCGAACAGCTGGAGAAGGCCTACGCCACCTCCATGGAGTTTGGCACCGTGGTGATGGTGGAGCGCTTCTTGCCCGGCCACGACTTCCGCCTGCTGGTGGTGGGTGACCACCTGGTGGCCGCCGCCCGCCGCGACCCACCCCAGGTGCTGGGCGATGGCCAGCACACCATCCGTGAACTGGTGGACATCGTCAACCAGGACCCCCGCCGCGGCTCCGGCCACGGCACGGCACTGACCAAGGTGCGTCTGGACGACATCGCCATCGGCCGCATTGCCGGTGAAGGTCTGACGCCCGATTCCGTGCCTGCCCAGGGCCAGCGCGTGGTGCTGCGCAACAACGCCAACCTGTCGACCGGCGGCAGCGCCACCGACGTGATGGACGATGTGCACCCCGATATTGCCGCCCGCGCCATTGAAGCGGCGGCCTGCGTGGGTCTGGACATCTGCGGCGTGGACGTGGTGTGCGAGACCATGCTCAAACCACTCGAAGAGCAAAACGGCGGCATTGTGGAAGTGAATGCAGCCCCCGGTCTGCGCATGCACCTGGCACCCTCGTTTGGCAAGCCCCGCAACGTGGGCACCCCCATGGTCGACCTGCTGTTTGGCCCGGGTGAAGATGGCCGTATCCCCGTGGTGGCTGTGACCGGCACCAACGGCAAGACCACCACCACGCGCCTGATCAGCCATATCTTCGCCACGCAAGGGCTGCGCGTGGGCATGACCAACACCGACGGCGTCTACGTCAATGGCCGCCAGATCGACAGCGGTGACTGCTCTGGCCCCAAGAGCGCACGCAATGTGCTGGCCCACCCCGAGGTGGACGCTGCCATTTTGGAATGCGCACGCGGCGGCATTTTGCGTGAAGGCCTGGGCTTTGACCGCTGCCAGGTGGCCGTGGTCACCAATGTGGGTGAAGGCGACCACCTGGGCCTGAACTTCATCACCACCGTCGAAGACGTGATGGTTTTGAAGCGTGTGATTGTGCAGAACGTGGCCCCCACGGGCTACGCCGTGCTGAACGCGATTGACCCGCACGTGGCCCCCATGGCCAACGTCTGCCTGGGCAAGATCATTTACTTTGGCGCTGACCGCCACCACCACGTCATGGCCACACACCGCGCCCAGGGCAACCGGGTGGTGTACGTGGACGACGGCCACATCGTCTGTGCCGAAGGCGCATTCAAGGAAAGCATTGCGCTGGCCGACATTCCGCTCACACGCAACGGCACCATCGGCTTCCAGGTGGACAACGCCATGGCCTCCATCGGTGCGGCTTGGGCGGCAGACCTGCCCTGGGACACCATCCGCCGTGGCCTGGCCTCGTTCAACAACGACGCTGCCAATGCCCCTGGTCGCTTCAATGTGATGGACTACAAGGGAGCCACCATCGTCGCCGACTACGGACACAACCCCGACGCCATCCGTGCGCTGACGCAAGCGGTGTCCGCCATTCCGGCCAACCGCCGCAGCGTGGTCATCAGCGGTGCCGGTGACCGCCGTGACCAGGACATCATCGAGCAGACCCGCATTCTGGGCGCTGCGTTCGATGACGTGATCCTGTACCAGGACGCCTGCCAGCGTGGCCGTGAAGACGGTGAAGTGATTGCCCTGCTGAAGAAGGGCCTGGAAGGCGCACCGCGCACCAGCTACAGCACCGACATTCACGGTGAATTCATCGCCATTGACCACGCACTGAGCCGCCTGCAGCCCGGCGATCTGTGCCTGGTGCTGGTGGACCAGGTGGAAGAGTCGCTGGAGCACCTGCGCAAGCACGTGGAAGAAGCCGCCAAGGCTTAAGCCGCAAAGACGGTCAGCAAGGATCAACATCCATAGCAAAAGGCGCTGGTGCAGCAAGCACCAGCGCCTTTTTTTCACGCCCCAACTACGGCAGCTACTGGCTTAATTTTTCAAAAAGTCGATCAGTGCTTGGTTGAACTCTTGGGCGTGCGAGACATTGCAGCCGTGTGGGCCACCCTGGATCACATGCAGGCTCGCGCCCTTGACCATGGCATGCGTGCGCTGGCCGCTCACCTCCAGAGGTACCGTCTGGTCGCTGTCGCCATGCAGTACCAAGGTAGGAATGTTGAATTGGGCCAGATCACCCCGAAAGTCAGTACACGAGAAAGCCTCCACACAGTCGTGCGTGCCTTTGGGTGATGCGGTGGAGGCAATCGCTTTGGCAAACAGCCGCTGGTCTTCACTGACCGCTAGCTTGCCGCCCTTGGGCGTGAAGAACTTCTGCGTGAATGCGTCCAGAAAAGCTTGCCGGTCTTGCCTCACGCCCCCTTGCTTGGTGTCCACATCGTGTTGTGTCACGGCACCTTCGGGGTTGTCGGCGGCTTTGAACAAATACGGCGGCACCGCTGCCGCAAACACGGCTTTGGCGACGCGTTCGCTGCCATAGGTGCCCACATAGCGGGCCACCTCGCCGCCGCCCATGGAAAAGCCCACCAGTGCCGCATTGCGCAGATCCAGCGCCTGCATCAGGTCATGGAGGTCCTGGGCCATCACGTCGTAGTTGTACCCCTCCCAGGGGCGGCATGAGGCGCCAAAGCCACGGCGGTCATACGTGATGGCGCGAAAACCGGCATCCACCAGCGGCCCCACCTGGGCCTCCCAGGATTTGCCACTCAGCGGCCAACCGTGGATCAGCACCACCGGCTGGCCTTGGCCCTGGTCTTCGTAGTACAGCGCGCCCCCTTGGGCAGTGGGATGGGTCAGTGTGACAAACGGCATCGCAGGCCTCCTTGCTGGCGGTGAAAACTGCCAGCTTGGCCCTGCAGCAGCTTACCGTCTGTCAGCCGATCCCGAAGTTACCGTGTGCAACGATTGCAGGCCCTGCACCGCACGCTGCTGGCGCCGGGCCCAGCGCACACCACGCCACACGCTGAGTGCGGCCAGCGCCGCCAGCCCCGCGCCCACGCTGCACGCGCCCTGCCAGCCCGCCATATTCCAGGCCCACACGCCCAATGCAGAACCAATAGAGGCGCCGGCAAAGTAGCCCGTCATATAGACCGCATTCATGCGGCTGCGTGCCTCGGGCAGCAAGCTGGCCACGCTGGACTGGTTGGTGACATTGATCGCCTGCAAGCCCAGATCCATGACCAGCACGCCCGCCACAAACCACCACACGCTGGCCTGCCCCCACCACAGCGGCAGCCACGACAGCAGCAGTGCCACCGCCCCCACGCGCAGCAAGGTGCGGTCTTTACCCTGATCGGCCCAGCGCCCCGCCACATTGGCGATCAAAGCCCCGGTCACCCCGGCCAGCCCCACCAGACCGATCTGTGCATCGCTCAGCTGCAAAGGCGCGCTGGACAGCACCAGCGCCATGGTGGCAAACATCACACTCACCGAGGCAAAGGCCAGCGCACTGGCCATGGTGCGCAAGCGCAGCGCTGGCTGGCTGCGCAGCAGCTGCCCCATGGAACGCAGCACCTGCCCATAAGGCAGGGGTTGCGGCGCACGGGAGGTGGGCAGCACGCTGCGCATCCACAGCGCCATCAGCGCCATGGCCACGGCCGTCACCTGGTAAACCAGGCTCCAGCCACCCAAGGCCGACAGACCGCCTGCCACGCTGCGCGAGAGCAAGATGCCCACCAGCAGTCCGCTGAGCACCAAGCCCACATTGCGCCCTGCATGGCCCGGTGCAGCCAGTGCGGCTGCCATCGGCACCAGCACCTGGGCCGCCACCGAAAACAGGCCTGCCACCAACGTGCCCAGCATGAACAGGGCAAAGCTGCTGCTCCAGCCCACCATGGCGTGGCCGGCCGCGGCCAGCAGCATCAGCACCACGGCCATGCGGCGGCGCTCCAGCTTGTCGCCCAGCGGGGTGATGAACAACAGGCCTACGGCATAGGCCACCTGAGCCACCGTCACCGACATACCGGCCACGGCCTCGTCCACACCAAAGTGCAGGGCGATGGAATGCAGCAGCGCCTGGTTGAAATAATTGCCACCGGCACAAAGACCACAGGCCACGGCCATCAAAAGCAAAGCAGGCGCAGCCAATACGGGAGGCTGCGCCGTGGGAGAGATACGAGACATGGGGAGCGTCAAAACAGTCAGAAACGGCCACCAGCAAGCGGCCGTGGCGCCATGAAGCGGGCTGGTGCAGCCAGTCGCTTGATCTGCGCGGATCGATTCAGCCACCGATTTTCCCGCCACCGTGCGCAGGCTGCGTCATGCGCCGCACAAACCTGCAAGCACCAGCAGTACATTGCCCGCCTGCAAAGCACCGAGGCACGCCGTATGCTTGCAAGCTATGAAAGCACATCGACTCTGGCTGGCCAGCGCCACCTTGCTCCTGGGCTGCGGCTACGCTGCAGCCAACTCCGAAACCATTGGCTCCGTGGACACGGTGTTCAAGTTCATCGGCCCGGACCACAAAATCGTGGTGGACGCCTATGACGACCCCAAGGTGGCCGGCGTGACCTGCTATGTCTCACGCGCCAAGACCGGCGGCATCAAGGGCGGGCTGGGGCTGGCCGAAGACCGCTCGGAAGCCTCCATCAGCTGCCAGGCCACCGGTGCCATCAGCTTTGCAGCGCCCATCAAGCAGCAAGAAGAAGTGTTCACCGAACGCACCTCGCTGCTGTTCAAACGCCTGCGCGTGGTGCGCATGGTGGATGTAAGCCGCAACACGCTGGTCTATATGACGTATTCCGACCGCGTGATCGAAGGCTCACCGCAAAACAGCGTGGCAGCGGTGCCCGTACCGCGCAGCACGCCGATTCCGCTCAAGTAAGCGCCATCAAAAAGAGAGCTGCTAGCGCTCGTACTGCTTGTATTTGCACATGAAATTGATGCAAAGCTGAGTATTTACCAGCGCTGACCGCTCACTTTTTATCAATTACTCATGCCTGTGCCTGCGCCGCACAGGCATCGGCAAACGCTTGCAGCGCGGGCGACAGGTGCTTACCCGTGCGCTGCAAGATCGAGAAATGGCGCTCCATTTTGGGCAGCGACGTGGGCAACACCACCAAGCTGCCATCGTCCAGCATGGCTTGCACCAGCACGCGCGGCAGACAGCTGATACCCAAGCCCTGTGCCACGCAGCGCGCAATGGCTTCCGAGCTGCCCAGCGTGGTAGCGGCTGGCAACTGCTGCAGGCGCGGCAGCAAGGCGTGCTCCACCATCTCGCGCGTGCCAGATCCCTCTTCGCGCAGCAACCAGCGCGCTTGCCGCAGCAGCGTTACGCCAATGGGTTTGCTGCGTGCCACCTGCACCAAAGGGTCGTGCGGCGCCGCCACAATCAGCAACTCGTCGCGTAGCCACGGCTGCACCTGCAGACCCACGCCATGGCTGCTGCCTTCAATCAGGCCCACATCCACCGCCATGGCCTCCACCGCTTGCGCCACCTTGCGCGTGTTGCCAATGCGCACATCCACGCTGATGTGCGGATGGCTGCGCGCCAGCGCCGCCAGCACGGGCGGCAGCACGTAACTGCCGACGGTGGTGCTGGCTGCCACGCGCAAACGCACCGGCAGGTGACTGCCCCCCGCGCCGAAAGCCTGCTCCAAGCTGCGCGCTTGCTCCAGCAGCGACAGCGCCTGCGGCAGCGCTGCGCGCCCTGCATCGTTGAACACCAGATTGCGCCCCACCCGCTCAAACAGCAGCGTGCCCAGCGCCACTTCCAGCTGCTGCAAGGCCGCGCTGGTGGCCGATTGGGACAGACCAATCGCATCGGCCGCCGCCACGGTCGAGCCGCTGTGGGCCACAGCGCTAAAAATTTCCAGCTGGCGCAAGGTCAGGTGCAGCATGCAAGGCTCCGCATCATCTACCTGCTCAGCAGGTAGTTTTTAGAAAAAGTATTCGTTATACAAATATAACAAAGTTATCTAAAGTTGCATGCACCTGCCCAGGACAACGCTGTGCAGGCCTTGTTATGCACACTTTGACGACTTCATTTTTTCAATCACCGCTCGCACTTTGGCTGCGCCGCCATCTACCCGGCCTGCTGCTCAGCACCGCACTGGCGCTGGCGGCTATCGGTTTGGCGCAGTGGCCGTGGATGGCCACACACGGCATGGGCGCACTCACACTGGCCATTGTGCTGGGGCTGCTCATCGGCAATACCGTGTATCCCCGCATGGCGGCGCAGTGCACGCCCGGCGTAAACATCGGCAAGCAACAGCTGCTGCGCGCCGGCATCGTGCTGTATGGCCTGCGGCTGACCTTCCAGGACATCGCCCAAGTGGGCTGGGGCGGCGTGGCGTTGGATGCACTGGTGCTGGCCAGCACCTTTGGCTGGGCCTGTGTGCTGGGTACCAAGCTCTTGAAGCTGGATACGCGCACCACCCTGTTGATTGGTGCGAGCAGTTCGATCTGCGGGGCCGCCGCCGTGCTGGCCACTGCCCCCGTTGCCAAGGGCCGCGCGCAGGATGTGGCGGTGGCCATTGCCACGGTGGTGGTGTTTGGCACCGTGGCCACCTTCCTCTACCCGGCCTTGTTCCAGTGGAATGCGGCTGCGCAATGGCTGCCGCTGGATGCACACAGCTACGGCCTGTACGTGGGCGCCACCGTGCACGAAGTGGCACAGGTGGTGGCTGCGGGTGCAGCGGTCAGCCCCGAAGCCACCAGCACCGCCGTGATTGCCAAGATGGTGCGCGTGATGATGCTCGCCCCCTTCTTGCTGATGCTTAGCGCTTTTGTGGCACGCCGCTTGCGCCACACTGGCGCGACCGATCCAAGCGACGGCTGCATCACCATTCCGTGGTTTGCATTGGGCTTTGTGGCCATGGCCGGGGTCAACTCGTTGGGCATCTTGCCCGCCGGCCTCAGCCGCTTGGGCGTGGAGTTGGACAACCTGTTGCTGGCCATCGCCATGGCTGCTTTGGGACTGACGACACACTGGCAATCGGTGCGCGCTGCAGGCATCAAGCCGCTGCTGCTGGCCGCCCTGCTGTTTGCGTGGTTGCTGGGCGCCGGCGCGCTGCTCACGCATTGGCTGGGTTGATCGAAAAAGCGTTCGGACACAAAAAAGGCAACCCCAAGGTTGCCTTTTTTGTGCATACCCACGCAGCGGTCTACAACTTATCCAAATCGGGGCGCTCTTGCAAAGCGGCGTTCAACTGGTCCACCACAATCGCCCAATCGTCATCACACTTGAGCTTTTCTTTGAGCAGCTGCGCCTGCTGTGGCGTCCAGAACTTGGCTTCGTAAATATGCAGCCCCTCTTGCAGCGGTGCGTGCTGCTTGAGAAAGCGTTTGATGCTTTCTGGGTCGCTTTCCAAACCCAGTTGGTCAAACAGATCGGTAAAGCTGGGCTGGGATACGCCTGGTGTCAAACTCATATCGTCCTCCGCACAGTGAATGAAAAAGCTTTTCCACGCACCCTGCATGCAGGCGGTGGCGCTGTGGAGCCATCTTCCTTCACATCCCCGCTGCGTGGTGTAGGACTGGCCTGCACGTCCATGTGCTGCCCTGCTGTGCAGCTTACAACTTGAAAAGTTCTTTTCATGCGCTGCCAACAAGCGCGGCACATGGCCTACACCCTTGGCGACACCGGGCGGTAAGACTGACAGCATCAAGGAGTCCGCCATGCCCCACACCCCAGCACCCCCATCCAGCCCAGAATCCAGCATCGACACCACCACGCCGCAAAAACCGGGCGATGCCAGCGCCACGGCCAAGCTGCCGCACGAGCGTGACCAGTCGGTCAACATGACCGACCAAGCCCCCTCCCCCGAAATGCAACAGGCCCACCGCGACCTGAAAAAAGGCATGGTGGACACCGATGCACGCGGCCCCGATGGCAAGCCTCTGGGTGATGACGTCCCCACCAAGTAGCCATGGAAAGCGCCAAACAAAAGGCCGCAGATGCGGCCTTTTGACTGCCACCCACGCGGGTGATTTACACCATGGCTATCGAGACTGCCTTGGCCACCAGATATGCCTCCAGCGCCTCCGGGCCACCTTCAGAGCCATAGCCCGAGTCCTTGACCCCGCCAAACGGCATTTCTGCCGATGCCACGGCAGGCTGGTTGATCCACAGCATGCCGGTTTCCAGCTGCTGGCTCAGCTGGTGCGCATTTTTCAGCGATGCGGTGAACGCGTAGGCTGCCAAGCCATAGGGCAGGCGGTTGGCCTCCGCAATGGCTTCGTCCAGCTTGTCAAACGTGCGCATGGCAATCATGGGGCCAAAGGGCTCCTGGTTGAACACATCGGCATCCAACGGCACATCAGCCAGCACCGTCGGCGCGTAAAAATTACCGGCATCGCTGAGCGTTTTTCCGCCCATCAGCAACTTGGCGCCCTTGTCTTGCGCATTGGCCACCAAAGCCTTCATGGCCGTAATACGACGGGGGTTGGCCAGCGGCCCCATGGTGGTGCCGGCCTCCAAGCCATTACCAACCTTGATGGAATCAAAGTACGCCAGCACCTGTTCGGTGAACTGCTTTTCCAAGCTCTTGTGTACCAAGAAACGGGTGGGCGAAATGCACACCTGCCCCGCATTGCGCAGCTTGGCAGCGCCCGCATATTTGACGGCCAGGGCCACATCGGCGTCATCCGCAATGATCACCGGTGCATGGCCGCCCAGTTCCATGGTGCTGCGCTTCATGTGCGCGCCTGCCATGGCCGCCAGCTGCTTGCCCACGGGGGTAGAGCCCGTGAACGTGACCTTACGGATCACAGGATGGGGAATCAGGTAGCTGGAGATTTCATGCGGGTCACCATAGACCAGGCCGATCACGCCAGCTGGCACACCCGCATCGACAAAGCACTGAAACAGCGCGGCAGGCGATGCCGGCGTTTCTTCCGGGGCCTTGCACAGGAAAGAGCAGCCCGTGGCCAGCGCTGCACTGATCTTGCGCACGATCTGGTTGACCGGGAAGTTCCACGGTGTGAACGCCGCCACCGGGCCTACAGGTTCTTTAATGACCAGTTGCTGCACATCCGCCCGGCGCGCGGGCACGATGCGACCATACAGGCGCAGGGCTTCATCGGCAAACCACTCGATGATGCCCACACCGGCCAGCACTTCCACCTTGGCTTCAGCCAGTGGCTTGCCCTGCTCTTGCGTCAGCAGCGCGGCGATATCGTCGGCACGCTCACGCAGCAAACCAGCGGCTTTGCGCATGGTGGCCTGACGCTCGTGCGCGCTGGTGTTCTTCCAGATCGCAAAGCCTTTTTCAGCCGCAGCCAGGGCACGATCCAGATCTTCTTTGCCCGCATGCGCCAGCTGACCAATCACCTCCCCCGTTGCCGGGTTGTGCACAGGCATGGTTTTTCCACTGGCAGCAGGCTGCCAGTGGCCGTTGATGAGCAATTGCGTGTCGGGGTAGGCGTAGCGCATGGGGCAAATCCAATCAAAAAGGCACACATCTGGTGCGCAAATGCGCCCCACAGTGAGGTGTTGGGCACAGGTGTGCCGCGCAGTTTAGTACCGAATCACGCTGTGCCGGCACTCGGTCCAAGGAGGGTACGCGGCTGCCATGCCGTACCGCTGTCGCCTGTGCGGCAGCGCTCAACCGCCAGCACACAGCGTCTGCAGCCACTCCCGGGACCATCCGACCCGCATTGGTGCGAACAACCCGCATGCGGCGCCGCCACATGCCGTATTTGCAGTTGGTTACGTAACACCGCCAACGCAGACCCTGCTCTGAAAAACCACCGTAAACCGTGCATTCCAACCTAGGTGACCGCTGACTTCGTTGACACAAAAAATGTTTAAAACCATTTTTTAACTCAACAAAAATTCTTTTTTGGCGCACTTTTTGCGAGAAAGCTGCAACTCCCAGCTTGAGATGCAAGATGAACCCCTGTGCCTTAGATATTGAGTCCATCACGCAGCGATACGGTGATTTCACAGCGCTAAGTGATGTAAACATCTCCATGGAGCCTGGTGAAATCCTGGCCCTGCTCGGCCCCTCAGGCTGTGGCAAAACCTCGCTGCTGCGCATCATCGCGGGCTTTCACAAGCAGACGTCAGGCAGCATCCGCGTGGATGGACGCAGCATTGATGACCTGCAGCCCAACGCCCGCAACATGGGCCTGGTGTTTCAGAACTACGCGTTGTTCCCCCATATGACGGTGGCGGACAACGTGGCCTACGGCCTGCAGGCCCGCAAAACCCCTGGACACATGATCAAAAAGCGCGTGCAGGAGTGCCTGGAAATTGTCCAGCTGCCCCACGTGCGTGACCGTTATCCGCGCCAGATGTCAGGTGGGCAGCAGCAGCGTGTGGCCTTGGCCCGCGCCATTGCCAGCGAGCCACAGCTGCTGTTGCTGGACGAGCCTTTCAGCGCTCTCGACAAGAACCTGCGGCTGGACATGCAGCTGGAAATCAAGCGCCTGCAAAAGCAGCTGGGCATCACCGCGATTCTGGTGACACACGACCAGGAAGAAGCCATGACGGTGGCCGACAAGATTGCCGTGATGAACCAAGGGCAGCTGGAGCAACTGGACACGCCCGTTGGCATTTATGACTGCCCACAGACACTGTTTGTGAACCACTTCGTGGGCAGCTGCAACCAGATTGCCGCCCACGTTGAAATGGCCCACGCCCACTCCGTACAGCTGCGTGTTGGAGACCATCTGCCCTTGCAAATCTACGCCACAGGCTACGGCGACTTGCCCACAGGCAAGGCCGTCACTCTGACCGTACGCCCTGAGCAATTACAGATCTCCGCCACGCCGGTCCCGGGTTTTCTACCCGGACGCATCTGCATGCAAACGCCCCTGGGCGGCCACATGGTCTACCAGGTCGATCTGGGCAGAAACACGCTCATCAAATCCATCCAACCTCGGCTGCCTGACAGCCCGGCTTTTCCCGAGCACGTCTGGGTCGGTCTGAGCGCATCTGCCAACCCGCGCATTTTTCCGCAGTCATTCCAAGGAGTAGCACCATGAAGCGTCGCAATTTTCTGCAACTGAGCGGCCTGGCCACCGTATCCGGCATGGCCCTGCCCGCCTGGGCCAACCCCAGCACAGTCACGGCAGCCATCTACCCAGGCACTTGGGAAGATGCCTACCGCAGCGTGGTGGCGCCGGCACTGAAAACCCAGTCGGGTGTGGAACTGCGCATGCAGTCACTGTGGGCGGTGGACCAGATTGCCAAGGCACGTGCTGCACGTGGGCGCCCTCCGTTTGACACCATGGTGCTCGACCCCGGCCCGCGCGTTACCGGTAAGGAAGCGGGCCTGTTCGAGAAATTTGACGGCAGCAAGCTCAAAAACGCGGCCAAGCTGCAGCCCGGCATGATCGATGACATCGGCGTCACCGTGGCGGCACAGTTTGTCGGCATTGCCTACAACCCCAAGAAATTCCCCAAGCCCCCAACCAGCTGGAAAGAACTATTTGCCGAGCCCTACGTCTCGCGCCTGGGCCTGACCGGTTTTCAGACCACCTTTGGCACTGTGGCCATCATCGAGATGGCCAAGGCCTTCGGTGGCTCGGAATCTGATGTGGAGCCATTCTTTCGCGAACTCAAGAAGGTGTTGCCCAAGGTGGCTGTGATCGGCAACTCTGCCTCCATGCCCAGCATGTTCCAGCAAGGCCAGTGCGACATCATGTACACCAACACCCAGACAGTGAGCACGCTCAAGGCCAAGGGAGTGGACATTGAAATGGTCACGCCCGACACCGGCCTGATCGCCTTTTTCACCACCTTGCACATCGCCAAGGGCAGCAAGAATGTGGACGCGGCCTACCAATTCATTGATGCAGCACTGGACGCGGGCGTACAAAAAGCGCTGATGGCAGAGCCCTACAACTTTGCCCCCGTCAACAGCGATGTATCGCTGCAAGGTGCGGGCCTGCCCCTGCAGTCGCTGGCGGAGATGCGCAAGATGGTGCAGCACGACTGGAGCAAGATCAACCCGCTGCGCCCCGATTGGATTGAGCGCTTCAACCGCGAAGTGGCACGCTGATGCGCTGGTTGCTGCAGCGTCTGCAAACAGGGGCTCTGGTCATGCCCCTTTTTGGGACTTACCTCGCATTTTTTGCGGCCCCCCTACTGCTGCTGATTGCAGTGAGTTTGCACAACGATGTAGACCTGCAGCACTGGGGCTGGCAAACCTGGCGCAAATTCGTCACCGACCCTTTTTACTGGCAAGCCACGTTCAACACCCTCAAGCTAGGGCTGATGACGGTGCTGGCCACCCTGCTGCTGGGCTACCCCCTGGCCCTGGCCTACATGGGGCTGAGCGAAAAATGGCAGCGCGTGCTGCTGTTCATGCTGGTCATGCCGCTGCTGCTGTCGGTGGTGGTGCGCACCTTTGCCTGGATTGTGATTTTGTCGAACGACGGGGTCATCAACCAGACCTTGCTGGCCCTGGGCCTCACCACCACACCGCTGCGCCTGCTGCAGACCGAACTGGGGCTGGTCATGTCGCTCACACAAATTGAGCTACCCATGCTGCTGCTGCCCTTGATTGCCTCGCTGTCCAAGCTGGACAAGAACCTCTTTGATGCATCCAGCATCCTGGGGGCATCCAGGTGGCGCACGCTGTTCAAGGTGATCTTGCCGCTGAGCATTCCGGGCCTGATCGCGGGCTGCACCCTGGTGTTTGCCAGCGCCACCACGGCCTTCATCTCACAGTCCGTGATCGGTGGCAGCCGCCTGGTGTATCTGCCACTGCTGATCTGGCAACAGTCTTCCGTGGTCTTTAACTGGCCCATGGCCGCCGTGATATCCATGGTCCTGCTGGGTGCCGTCCTGGCGTGCCTGGCACTGCTGAACCTGCTGGGCAAGAAAAGCATGAGGTACCTGCATGTCTAGACGTGATTCGTGGGCAGATATTTCCTACCTCCTCACCATCGGTGGCATCGCCCTGTTGGCCCTGGTGGTGCTGGTGACGCCGGTACTCATTGTTCTGCTAGCGTCGCTCACCGACAGCCAGACCATGCACTTTCCACCGCAAGGCTGGTCGCTGCGCTGGTATGAGGCCCTGTTTGATGCCCAGCGCTCGGCACCTATTCACGCCTCGGCGCTCAACAGCGTCATCGTGGCCATCATTGCGGCCCTGCTGGCCGTGCTGCTGGGCGCCAGCGCCGCCATGGGACTGCAAAGACAAGGCCACAGCTGGGCCGGCAAAAGCTTGCTGGGGTTCTTTCTCTCGCCCTTGGTGCTGCCCGGCATCTCCTTTGGCCTGGCCGCGCTGATGTTCTTCACCCTGCTGGGGGTCATGCCGTCGATGCCGTTGATGGTGATTGGCCACCTGGTCATGGTGGTGCCGTTCGTGCTGCGCACCACCACCTCCAGCCTGATGCAGATGGACCATGCCTTGCTGGAGTCCTCGGCCATCCTCGGCGCCTCGCCCTGGTACGGCTTTCGCCGCGTGACACTGCCGCTGATCGCGCCGGGCATTGCTGCCGGCGCTTTCATGGCACTGATGGCTTCCATGGACAACGTGCCCGTTTCGCTGTTCCTGGCCGATGCCGACACCGACATGCTGCCCATCCGCATGTGGGGAATGATGGAATCCACGCTGGATGTGCGCGTTGCCGCCGTCTCGGGCGTGCTCATCGTCGCGGTACTCGTGCTGATGCTGCTCATGGAACGTGCCGTGGGCCTAACCAAACGCCTGCAAGGCTGACACTGATGACCTCCCTCCAAGCCCAACCCCTGACCGTCGAAGCATTCGCCCCTTTTGGGGCCGTGCTGGACTACCCTACCTTGCCGGGCAAAGGCACTTTGCCGCCCAGCCTGGGCAATCTGCGTGACTATGCACAACCGGATCTCACGGTCTCGCACATCGCCCAGGTGGCCACGCTGCCGTTGACGCTGACGTTCATGGAGCGCCACGAGTTCTCCTCACAGACCTTCATGCCCTTGCAGGACTGCAGCTACCTGGTGGTCGTGGCCCCACACGGAGCCCCCAGCCAGCCAGATATGGCGCAGGCCCAGGCCTTCGTTGTCAGCGGCCAGCAAAGCATCACCTACCACCCTAACACCTGGCATTACAGCCTGACCCTGCTGAACGGCCCCGCCACCTTCGGGGTCTGGATGTGGAAGGCCCATGACGGCGGCGATGAAGAGTTTGTCGACATCGCCCCGGTACAAGTGGCCCTGTAGGCCTCGCTGCCTTTTCTTGTTTTTCTCTACTGCACGCTGACTATGACCTGGCAACCCCAACGCGATTTTGTGGGCTACGGCGCCACACCTCCCAACCCCCGATGGCCCGGCGGCGCACGCCTGGCGCTGAACTTTGTCATGAACTACGAGGAAGGCTCTGAGCCCTCCTTCGATGACGGAGAGAACTTCAGCGAGACCGGCCTGACTGAGGCCCATGGCCTCAACCAGATGGGCCATGGCCGTGATCTGGCCGCAGAGAGCATGTTCGAGTACGGCAGCCGCGTTGGTTTCTGGCGACTGGTGCGCCTGTTTGAGGAGCGCCAGCTACCGCTGACCGTGTTTGGTTGCGCCCTGGCACTGGAGCGCAACCCCGAAGCGGTCGCCAAAATCCGCGACAACGGCTACGACATCTGCTGCCACGGCTGGCGCTGGATCAAGCACTACGAACTCAGTGAAACCGAAGAGCGCGAGCACATCCAGCGTGCCATTGCCTCGCTGCAGACCACCATGGGCGAGCGCCCGCTGGGCTGGTACTGCCGCTATGGCCCCAGCACCAACACCCGCCGCCTGGTGGCCGAAGAAGGTGGTTTTCTCTACGACTCCGACTACTACGGCGACGAACTTCCCCACTGGCAGACCGTCGAAGGCAAACCCCATCTCGTCATTCCGTATTCGCTGACCAACAACGACGGCAAATATGCGGGTTGGACGGGCACCTCCGATGAATGGTTCCGCTTCCTCAAAGACGCTTTTGACATGCTGTACGACGAAGGTGCCACCCAGCCCAAGATGATGTCCGTGGGCCTGCACATGCGCCTGGTGGGCCATCCCTCACGCGCCATGGGCCTCAAGAAGTTTCTCGACTACGTGACCCAGTTCTCCGATGTTTGGATCACGCGCCGGCTGGACATTGCCAAGCACTGGCACGCCCACCACCCCTACCCCGGCCCGCGTCCTTGAAGGCGTCATACCCAGCAAAAAGCCCGCATCTGCGGGCTTTTTTGACTACGGATGCGCAAAGGCCACTCAGTCGATGCGCGCCCCAGAGGCATCCACCACCTGCTTCCAGTGCGCCAACTCGGCAGGCAAACCTGCCGCAAAGCTGGCCGGGCTGGAGACCACGGGCTCGGCCCCCAGGGTTTTCAGGCGCTCTTGCATGGCCGGGGTGGTCAGCACCTGCGCGATAGCGGTGTGCACTTTGGCAATGATAGGCTGGGGCGTTCCTGCCGGGGCAAACAGGCCGTACCAGGAGGTCACGGCCAGGTCTTTGAGCACTGGAATCTCTGGCGCCAGCGGTGTCGGCTTGTCCGATGCCACCCCCAGCACGCGCAGCTTGCCACTGCTGACAAACGGCATCACGCCCGGAAAGCTGCCAAACGTCACTGGCAGCTGGCCCGCCACCACATCGGTGGCAGCCGCTGCTGCGCCCTTGTACGGCACGTGCAGCAGCTCAATGCCCTTTTGCTTTTTCAGCATTTCACCCAGCAAATGGTTCAGCGTTCCATTGCCTGCAGAAGCATAGGCCACTGCGCCCGGATGGGCCTTGGCGTAGGCCACCAGCTCATCCAGATTCTTGGCTGGAAAGCTCGGGTTCACCACCAGCAGATACGGCGCCACAGCCAGCTGCATCACGGGGGCAAAGTCCTTGATCGCATCAAAGCCAGTGCGCGAATACAGCGCCGGATTGATGGTGTGCGCACTTTGCGCCGTCACCAAAAAGGTATACCCATCCGGTGCACTGCGCGCCACCTGACTGGTGCCAACATTGCCGTTGGCACCAGGCCGATTTTCCACAATCACGGGTTGACCCAATGTGTTTTCCAGACCCTGCGCCACAGCACGTGCAATCACGTCGTTGGCGCCACCGGGGTTTTGCGGCACCACAAAAGTAATCGGTTTGGTTGGCCAACTGCTTTGGGCCCAGGCACTGGCGCCTGAGCAATTCAACAACACAGCGGCAGCAGCAGCCAAAGCATGGCGGCGCGAGAACAGGGTGTGCACAGGCATCACAACTCCAAGTACGTCAATGGATCAAAAAGGCGAACTTGCTGCTTGTGGCGTGCAAGAGACTGCGCGGACGTATAGGTCCGTCGGCAGTGCAAGAGGTGCGGTCGCAAGGATGGTCACGGCCAGCGGCTCTTGGGAAGCGATGCGGTCATCATAGGAGCAGGCGCCGCTCCTGCGGCCAAATGGCCCGACCCTGCAAGCCCACCGTCAGTCAGCTGGCTGCTGCGCTGTCACAGCAGCACCAAGCCCGGCGGCAGGCTATCCCCCAGGCTGCGCTGCTGGTCTTCGGCCTCCATCTGCACCACCTGCTGCACCAGCTCCAGCCACCGCAAGGGGGCGCCGGCTGCCTGCATTTTGGCCAGAACTTGCGTGCGTGCTGCATCGGGCATATCGCGCGCCATATCGCCGGTCATGCGCGCCATTTGCAACGCGGCAAACATGGCGGTTTCGTTCTTGCGCCAGTCTTGCTGCAAAGTGGCATCCAGAAATTCCTGAGCGGCTGCAGGCGGCATCACCAGATGCGCATTCGCAGCCAGCGGCTGGCGCGCGGCGAGGCGGCCAATCGCCCACCAGGTCTGCGCGGACTCGTCCGCACGCTTCAAGCGCTGCAGCATCCATTGGCCCATCTCCTGGCGGTACTGCCAGGGCACGGCTTCCATCGCGGCAAACAGGCGCAGCATGTCGTCGTAGCTGCCGTGGCTGCTTTTGCCACCGCTGCGTTGCGTGACTTGCTGCACGGTTTTTTGCATGGCGGCAGCCACGGCCTCCAGCACCTGCATTTGCTGCGCCTCGTTCAAGCCTGCGGCCACACGGCGCCAGAACACCCACCACTCGGTCCAATTGGCGGCTTCTTTGACATGGCCCAGCCCTTGGGCGTACAGCGCCCATACCTGGCTGATGCGCCAGTCATCCAGCTGCGCCCCCACGCCCGGGCGCAAGCACCAGCCCGTCAGGTTGAACCACACCCGCTCATGCTCCGGCGTGCGGCGGCGACGCTTGGCACGTGCCAGCAGTGCATCGCACAGGGCGCGCAGCTGGGCCACATGCCAACCTGCACGCGGGCCCAGCAGTTTTTCCAGCGAGTGGCGCAGCTGGCGCACATCCTTGGCCACCACATCCTGTGCCTGCGTGCCAAAAATGCGATCGATCAGCGCCACAGCGGCAGGCAAGGCAGAGGAGCTATCTTTCAAGCCTTTTTGGCCTTCAGCCCTTAATACACCTGCGCTATCCGCTATCTTTTCCAAAGATTCGCCCTCCACTGCGCCGCGCACCGCAAACGGCAGCAGCCACGACTGCACCGCATCGGCCACACCCGCTTCCACACGCAGACAGCGCACTTCCAGCGTGCCCACCTCGGTCATGCAGGCCTGCAGCTGCACTTCCACCTGTGCGGACTGGTGGCCTTCGGGTGCGGACAGCACGGTGGACAGGGGCGGCAGCTCCACCCAGCCCTCGCCTTGCAGCGGCATCAGCTGCCCGGCCTGCGCACTCTGGCTACCGTGGCTGTGTGCCAGCAGCACAAAGCGCACGGCCTGCCCCAGCTTGAGCGCAAAGCGCCGCCCGGTCAGCGCCATGCGCACGCCCTCTTCCGTGCCCTTGGGCAGCAGGCACACCAGCTGTGGTGCCGCACCGCCCACCGCAGGCAGCAGCAGCCAGTAGCTGCGGGCCGAGCCGCCGCCAATGCGGGGCAGCATGTTTTTTGTAGCTGCTGGCACAGGCTGTGCCTGGGCTAGCGGCGAATAAGACGCTGCATCCTTCGTTGCCTGTGCCTGAGCACGCGCCAGCCCGTAGGCAGCTGCGCCGCGCGCGACCGCCCAGTCGGGGTGCGGGTTGTACAGCACGCGCACGGGGCTACCGCGCCAGGCCCTCAGTTGCTCGGTCAGGCGCTGCACCAGCGCATGCGCATGGAACACGCCACCGTTGAGCAGCACGGTATCGGGCAAGGCCTGGGCATCGCTGCCCGCATGCTGGCGCAGAAACTGCGCCAGGTGCCGCGTCATGGCGGCATCGGCCGGGTAAGGCAGGCCCAGGCCACGCAGCGCACCCTGGCGTTTGCTGGGCACATCGGTGATGGCCGCTGGTGGCATGAAGCCTTCCACCACCCACTGCTGCACCTGCGCACGCGTGAGCGTGGCGCTTTGCGCGGCAGCCAGCAAGCGGCTGCCGCCACCCAGCAAGGTGATGTTCAGTTGCTGCGGCGCATCCTGCGCCAGCAATTGTTCTTTGGCGCTGCGGCAGCGCTGCACCAGTTGAGCGAAACGGGCTGCACTCAAGCGCTGGCCAGCGCCAGCCAGCTGGGGTTCCAGCTGGTGGGCCAGCACCAGATCCATGTTGTCGCCGCCCAGCATCAGGTGCTCGCCCACGGCGGTGCGGGTCAGCGTGGGCAGGCCACCGTCTTGCGCAGCATCCACACGGATCAGTGTCAGATCGGTCGTGCCGCCACCCACATCCACCACCAGCACCTGGCGGCTGCCCGCCAATTGCTGCGCCAGCTGCTCTCCCTGCAGCACCAGCCAGTCATGGAAGGCGGCCTTGGGCTCTTCCAGCAGGTGTACCTGCGGCAGGCCCGCCAGCCGCGCGGCCTCCAGCGTCAACGCACGCGCACCCTCATCGAACGAGGCAGGCACCGTCAACACCACCGTCTGCGCGTGCAACGGGGTATCTGGGTGTTGCTGGTTCCACGCCTGGTGGATGTACGCCAGGTACGAGGCCGAGGCCGCCAACGGCGAAATCTTGGCCACGTCATCGCTTGCCCCCCAGGGCAGGATGGGCGCGCTGCGGTCCACCCCGGGGTGGGACAGCCAGCTTTTGGCGCTGGCAACCAGCCGCTCGGGTACCGCAGCGCCCAAGTCACGCGCCCAGCGGCCCACCACGGCAGGGGCCGCTGCGCTAGCGCCTTGCGCCACCCACGGCTGCTGCCAGGCGTCGCTCAGCTCTCCGACGGCTGCCTGGTAGCGGGCTGATGGCAACAGCGTGTCCTGCACGATGTCCGCCGCAGAGTGGCGCTGCGGCACCCGCAGCAGCGTGATGTCCTGCGCACCGCCCTCTTGCGGCACGGCTGCCACCACCGTGTGGCTGGTGCCCAGATCAATGCCGACAATGAAAGAGGAAGCGTGGGGGTACATGAGGAAGTGGCGCAGTCACAAAAAACGTGGCGCCGATCGTAGCAAGTCGCCCCCGTCCACCGGCATCCTCGCGCCAGAGACCCCGCAAACAGGGCTACGCTCCTTGGCGATGGCATCGCAATGCCTCCCCCCACCGACCGCCCATGCGCTAACCCCAACCCAAGACAGCACCCTGGCATGCACCAGGCATCGGCCATGCTGGATTTTCCAGAAACGGCCCAGACATTGCTTACTAAAGCTGTGCTCTCAGCGTGCTTCTCAGCCGCTCCATGCTGTCGCGAAGCAAAGAATTTTCAGCCTCCGCGCGCGCTTGCACAAACAAATCTCGCATGCGTTGGGAAGCATCAGCTGCGTGCGGATAATCCAGAACATACTGCAGCTCCTCCCCCATGCTGGTTCGCACATCCGGGCTCAGGAAGACCTCCACCGTGTTGTAGGCACTGCTGAACGAGTTAGCTGCAGGGCGCGTTTGCAGCACAAAGCGATCCATGATGTCGAGCATGGCAGCTTCCGTTGGAGTGCCCTGCATGAAGGCATCGACATCACGGATGAAGTCCAAGTTTTCCAGGGCTTGTTCTTGTGCGAGCTGAGCTCGCAGCAATGTATCCATCGCGCTGCCAGCCGGCGGCAGTTGCTGCGTCGCCGTACGAACAATGAAATCGCTGATCTCTCCCAGCAACTGCAGGCTGGATGGATGCACGCCCGGCTGGGCTTGCAGGTCCACCCTGAGTTGACGCAAGTCCGCCATACGTACATTGACAAACGACATGCCCGCCAATGCGCCCTGCGCCAGGTTGGTGAGCGCCGCAGCCATATCTTGGGGCTCCATGCTGGCATCGCCCCCCTGCAATGCAGGCCATTGCATCAACAAATCACGGGTGTCACCCAGGTCAAAGCCACCGTTTGTCAGACTGCGCAGCACCTGGTGCAAGTGACCGCCTTGTGCATCACTCCAGTCCTGCTGTGTCGGCACAGGCACTGCGTCTGCTGGCGCGGTGCTTGCCGCACCCCTTGGTGCCGCACGCGGTGCTGCGCCTCTGGCTCCAGCCATGCGTGCCTCGGCCTGCTGCAGACCTGCACGGACCTGCGCCTGCGTCAACCGGGTTCCAAACATGGTGCGCTGATCGGCCGCTGTGACTCGCCCTTCGCGATCGGTGATCTGTGCAATCGCTGTGCGCAGCATTTGCAGCTGAATTCCGGTCAACCGAACCATGCCGCTCCAGCCCCCCACCCCGATGCGCAATTGTTGCAACGCCTGTGACATCGCTGCGCTCAGCCGCTGCAGACGTCCGGTCGATGCCTGCTGTGCCCCATTCGCAGTCAGCTGCGCCTGCATGCGCTGGTTCGCACGCGCTGTGGGAGCAGCCCCCACCGGTGCATGCTGTGCCAAAGCTGGCGGCACCTGCGCCGCAGTCCCAGCAGAGGCAGAAACTCCGGTGCGTGCAACATCTGGGGCATGCACCGCCTGGGCCAACGGGGCCGTACTCTGGGCCTGCTGGGCTTGCGCCAACGCCATCAGATCATCCTCTGCAGCGACAGCCTGTACCGTGACCGATTCAGCAGCTGCCGCTGTCTGCCTCGATGCAGGGGCTGACGCGCCCCTCTCACCCGGGGTCTGCGACAACTGCTCCAGCTGCTGCCGCGTCAGGGTCCGAAGCGATTCCATCCGCTCATCAGACACTGCGGCAGGCGCATCGCCGCCGTTTAAGTCGGCCTCAATCGCCTGCTGCTCTGCCTCTGTAATTTCCAGCTCAGATGGATCCAGCTGCGCCGCCCAGGTCTCGAAATCATCCACCTCTGGATCATTGCCTTGTGTCTCGGAAAGCCCACCGTCTTCGGCATCGCGGGCACCTGTCGATGATGCCGTTGCATGACTCGGTGACGATGCAACGGCAGCGCCCGTGCCAGAGGCCTGCGTCAACTGCTCGATATGCTGTTGCGACAGGCTCACAAGCGCATCAACCCATGCGTCAGACACCTCGGTAGGGGCGCCGCTGGCGCGCAAATCCTCTTCAATCGCCTGCTGCTCTGCGGCTGAGATTTCCAGCTCTGCAGGATCCAGCTGTGCAGCCCAGGTCTCGAAGTCGGGGAAGTCCTCCTCGGTGAGCGGTGTTTCCGAAAGACCTCCCTCGTCAGCCAATAAAGCGTCCACCTCGAATTCCAGCACCTCATCCGAGGCCGCGCCAGGGACAGAAGCCTGTGGCGCCGCAGTTTTAGCGGCTTCACTGACAGCCGCAGAGTGGGCATTCGTCGCAGCAGCAGGAACCGCTGCTCCAGCGGCACCACCTCCGGGTCCGGGTCCGGGTCCGGGTCCGGGTCCGGGTCCGGGTCCGGGTCCTGGTCCTGGTCCTGGTCCTGGTCCTGGTCCTGGTCCTGGTCCTGTGTTCGGTGTATCCGATGCGGAGGCTGGATCTTCGTCAAGGAATTCCGCCAAAGTCATGGTGACTTCTTCGCCCGACGTAGCCGCAGCGGCTGCGCCCGTTGCGATCGCTGCGGCTTGCGCAGAAGGACCGTGTGTGACAGGAGGGCTTGCAGGTGCAGGTGCAGGTGCAGGTGCAGGTGCAGGTGCAGGTGCAGCACGTACCTGGACGCCTGACGCAGCGATCGCAACGGGCGCTGCCCCTCCCGCTGCGGCTGCACCCGCGCGGCGTGCAAGCGGCAATAAGTGCGCCAGGTTCGAAGCGCCCGTCTGCGCTGCCACCAAGGCCTGTGAACGCCGTGCTTGAGCACCAGCCAGAGCATGCATCCAGCGCTGCTGGTTGGGCGTTAATGCTGCAAATCTTGTCAGATTCGTCTGTGCACTGCGTATCCCGGCCGTACTCAGCCCGCTGCTGGTCAGCCGCTGTGTGATGGCGCCAATCATCTGCTGCGTACGCTGCAACACCTGAGTCCCGACCTGGCGGTTGTTCGCAATTTGGACCTGCTGGGCCTGCTGCTGTACCTGCTGGACGGTGCGCGTCAACAATGGCGCCGTGCTTTGCACCTGCGCACCACCAAATACGGTGTTGGCCACCGCAGGGCCATATTGCTGGGCCAAACTGTTGTGCAGGTTCTGCCGCGTTTGCTGGTTCATGCGCGCAGTGGCCTGTGCCTGCGCACCACCGGGAATCGTATTGCGCACCCATTGCACAGCACGCCCCAGCATCGACCCTCGCGTCAGCGGTTGCAGTGCTGCACCGGGATTGGGATGTGGCTGCCCAGCACCCGTTTGAACTGCAGTTGGGAGCGGTGTGGAATTGGACACTGTAGCCATGGATTTTTCTCTCAGACCAAAGGATGTGCACCGCGTTCGTCCGGGTGCCACAACAGGAGCGCAGCAACGGGAGGGCACAAGTCCCCCCTTACTCTGTGATTTACACGCGCAGTAACGGGTGCAACTCGAGTGGGAGTGCTCCAACAGAGATGCTCGGTGCCACGTGCTCGCTGGCATCTGCATCAGTGGCTTGCACCACCGCACTCCAGTGCTCAGCGGCCGTGGTAAAGCTGTGCAGCAGATATTCCAGCCCCATCACATCCAGCGCACCAGTCTCCACCACCTTGCTCAGGCTGACCGTACGCCCGTCCTCGCCCAACCCGAGCGTGGCGCCTGCCGTGCCTGACATCAAGTGGTTCCCCTGCAGCAACTGCTGGCACACAGCACGCGGTGGTGGATCTGCCAACTGCCCCAGCGTGCTGTAGACCAGCAGCAGCGCATGCGTGTCTTCCAGTGCCTCCAGGTGCACGCTGATGCTATCGAGCTGCAAGCAGCAGTAGCCCGTGTCGTCCAGCGCCAGATCAGGAAGCCCCAGCGTGCGACCCAGCTGTGCCATCAGTGTTTGAAAGTGCGTTGCCATTCGGTGTCACTCCATGCGTGAATACTTTGCTTGCCGGATAAGTAACCGAACAAGGCCCGCAGTTCCACCCCTGACACCACCCCGCTGCATGCGCTTGCACCACGGGCTGCACACACGCCCTCACCACCGGGTTCTTTTTCCCTGAGCGCTCAGCGTGCGCAGTGCGCAGACACAGGCATAAAAAAACTGCGCACCAACAACTTGGTGCGCAGTGCATGCCCTTGACGGGTTTTCAGGCCCTACCGCCCCTTGGGCGGCGGCCATCACTGGGCCTTGCGGCGGGGCTGGCTTTTGCTGACGCGTTCGACTTCAATGCGCGCATCCATCACATAGGCAAACGCCGAAGCATCTGCCGCTGGGTTCTTCACGGGGTAGCGCTTGATACGCAGCACATGGCGCAAACCTGCTTCGTGCTTGAAGCCCTGGATTTCGCCGTGGAACGCGTGCCATTCGCCCGTGCCCGATTTGAGGCCCGCACTGTCATAGCGCACCTCGCGCACTTGCAGGCACTGGGTGCGCATCACACCAGAGACGCAGGAGCGTGTTTGTGGCGCAACTTCCAGGAACATGGTCTCCCCGGCACTGCCGTAGCGGGTGACATCGGTGGGATGACCCTTCATGTGCCAGCGGCTGCCGTCGTTGAATTGCAGCGTCATGCGGGGTGCTGTGCCATCTTGCATGATCTGCACGGACTGCATGCGCCCCATCTGAGCGCCGACAGCCTGCTCCAGGCGCACCAGATTCTGGTCCATACAGCCCATCTGGGTGCTCATCAAACGCGACACCTCAATGGTGTTGCCCTGCAGCGCATAGCCGCCGGTCATCGTGTTGCAAACACGGCTGGTCACCCACTGCTCGCCCGGCTTGCTGCCAGCCAAAAAATCCAGGCGCACGGGCACTTTGGGCTCCAGCGCCTTGAAGCTGGGCTGGGCACGGCCCGCGCTGTCTTCGGCCTTGTCCAGCGTCCAGTAGTAAGCCTGCAGTGTCTCGTTGATCATGGATGCCATGGTGCGCGGTGCGGTGGAGGGGTTGTCCGTTGGCGCGGTCGAAGCCGCCGGCGGCGTGGCTTTGGACGTTGTGGTGTCGGGGTTGGGGCTGCTGCAAGCAGCCAAGGCCAGAGTGGCAGCGCACGTAGCGGCCAATGTCCATCGATTCATATCAACATCCTTCAGAGTGAAACCAAGCACAGGCGGGTTGGCGTTGGCCAAATCCTAGCCAAGCACGGCAAAGCCAGGGTGTAGGCCAAGCCACCATTTGCCCTGTCTACATTGGGGAATGGCATGGCCCCGCAAGTTCCGCCGTATTTGCAACCAATCGCCACACGCGCCAGCCGCCAGCCGCCAGCCCCATGCACCAAGCGCACACTGGCGGCGTGGTGGATGCCCCCTGACCTTGCAGCCCATGCGCGCGGCGGCTGTAATCGGTGCTTTGCTGCCCGGCCTACGCCGCGCGCGCCTTAGACAAAGAAAGCATTCCCCATGACCGCACGCCTTGACTACAACCACATTGCCCCCGCTGGCGCCAAAGCCCTGGGCGGTGTCTACAGCTACGTTGTACAAAGCGGCCTGCCCGCCCAGCTGGTCGAGCTGGTGTACCTGCGCGTCTCACAAATCAACAACTGCGCCTTCTGCCTGGACATGCACACCCGCAGCCTGTTGCAGCACGGTGTGGCGATCGAGAAGCTCGCCCTCGTGCAGGCCTGGCGCGAGGGTGGTGCCCTGTTCACCGCCCAGGAACGTGCTGCACTGGCCTGGGCCGAATCCGTCACCCTGGTTGCCACCACCGGTGTGCCCGATGATGTCTACGCCACCTTGCGCAGCGCATTCGATGAAAAGCAAGCCGCTGACCTGACGATTGCCATTGGCCTGATGAATGCCTACAACCGCATGGCCATCAGCTTTCGCAACGTGCCACAGGCCGTCAGCGCGGCAGCCGCACAGGGCTGATCTGAGCACTTCATAAAAATAGCACGCAGCGGTTGATACATAAGCCTTGCGCGCTATTTTTATGGTGATACCGCAGCCCCTGCGCCGCACCACCGCCTACAGGGGGGGGCAGGCGAATGTCAGACAGCGCGGCACCGACAACTGAAACACGATGTACGAGTTACTCCAAGGACTCGTATGACCACCACCCCCACCGGCCCCTACAACCCTCTATGGACCTGGGCCGTGCCCTTGGCCAGCTGGCTCATTCTGGGGCTCAGCCTGCTAATGCCTGGCATGCCCGGGCTGGTGCTGCTGCTGTGCGCCGGCCTGCTGGGCGGTGTGGTCAGCGCCGTGCACCACGCCGAAGTCATTGCGCTGAAGGTCGGCGAGCCCTTTGGCACGCTGGTGCTGGCCCTGTCTGTCACCACCATTGAAGTGGCGCTGATCGTCTCGATGATGCTCTCAGGCGACCCCCTGGAGGCCCTGAGCCTGCCGCGCGACACCATTTTTGCGGCCATCATGATCATCCTGAACGGCATCATCGGCCTGAGCCTGATCGTCGGCGGGCGCAAACACCGCGTGCAGCAATTCCACGTGGAAGGCATGACCGATGCGCTGTGCACCATGACCGTCATCATCGTACTGGCGCTGCTGCTGCCCAACTACACCAGCAGCACCACCGACGGCAGCTACACCAACCCCCAGCTCTTGTTTGTGGCCGTCGCCACGCTGGTGCTGTTTGTGGCCTTCACCCTGTTCCAGACCATGGGCCACCGCGACTACTTCATGCCCATCCCCGTCGCAGGCGAAACCCCTGCCGACGCAGCCACCGCCGCGCCCAGCACCCGCACCGCCCTGTTCAGCGTGGCGCTGCTGCTGCTCTCGCTGGTGGCTGTGGTGCTCAGCGCCAAATCCATCTCCCCCACGCTCGAAGCCCTGCTGGGCCGCTGGGGCGCGCCCGCCACCACACTGGGCATCATCATCGCCGCCATCGTGCTGCTGCCCGAATTTGGCGCCGCCATGCGCAACGCCTCCGCCAACCGCCTGCAGTCCAGCCTGAACCTGGCCATTGGCTCGGCCATTGCCAGCATTGGCCTGACCATTCCGGTCGTGGCCCTGCTGGGCATCTATATGGGCTGGCCGCTGCAACTGGGGCTGGACGCCAGCTCCACCGCCCTGCTGGTGCTGTCGCTGTTCACTGTGGCACTGACGCTGCGCACGGGCAACACCACGCTGCAGCCCGGCATCGTGCATGTGGTGTTGTTTGTGGTGTATTTGTTTTTTAGTTTTGTGCCGTAGGCAAAGTTCTTCAAATAAATGAGCTGCTAGCGCTTGCTACATAAGCGCTAGCAGCTCATTTTGTTTTTATTCTTTTTGAAATTCAGAAGCCGCTGTGTTTTTTACTTTCTGAGGCCGCTTATCGCGCGGCGGCTACTTACTTCTTTTGCTTCACCAAAGGAAAGTAAGCAAAGAAAAGGCGACCCTGCTACCCGCGTCCCTCCGCTGCACTCCGAGCAACCTGCGGTGCCCGACCTATCAGGCCAGCCGGGCCAGCCGCAAAATCGCCCGCTTTGCAGGCTTAAACAGCGCGCCTGGCTGTTTCCGTCTGGGGCTGTGTGCCTCGGCACGGTTAGAAGGGGTTGATGCAGGACCGCCGTGCTTGGCTGGGAATTTCTTTTCAGGAAATATGAGCTGCTTGCGCTTACTGCATAAGCGTTAGAACCTTATTTCGCTTTGATTATTTGTTTGACGTTTTGCTGGCCGCTGGTCGCGCGGCGGCGACTTACTTTTCTTGCTTGCACAAGAAAAGTAAGCAAAAGAAGTGCACACCTCTACCCGTGTCCCTCCGCTCTGCTCCGGGCAACCTGCGGTGCTCGCCCCAGCCGGGCCAGCCGCAAACTCGCCTGCTTCGCAGGCTCAAACAGCGCGTCTGGCTGTTTCCGTCTGCGGCTGTGCGCCTCGGCACGGGTAGAAGGGGCTGAGACCAGGAACACCTTGCCTACTTTTGCGCAGCGTTGTACAGGAAGGTCCTTTTGCAGGCTCCAAATTAAGTGGCACAGCTCACCACTTGCTACTACTTCTGCTTTCTGCCAGAAGTGGCCTATCAAAATTTTGGGCTGAAAGGGGCAATCACAGAAGTGATGTGAAGTCCCCAGCCCATGGTTGTTAGCGCTTTCGCCAAAGGTTTACGGGAGGCAGACTCTTTGGCGAAAAACTTGCTGATAGGTGGGGAAGTTTGGCTCCAAGGATAGGCCCAGAGCAGAAAACCAATACTAACCAACATGTAACGTTGATTTTGATCTGCAAGCCACAAATACGCGCTTATAGCCGAGATAGCGAGTGCAAAGAGAAGGCCAATCCAAGACTTAACCAAGCTATTTGTTTTTGGTTTTGAGTTCATATGCTTCATTAGAAAAATCGCAGAAACATAGAAATTGTGAGAAGCGCTAAAGCAGCGTATGTCATCACCGTTGCGACAGGTGTCATAGGTGAAGGTTCTTTAAATGACGTCAGCTGGCTCCAAGGGGTGGTAAAGCTCAAAAATGCGAGTGCACCAAAGACACTGTGCAACTCACGCGAATCGATAAACGACGCAATGTTTAGGGCTGCAAAAAGCAGTCCGAGGCCAAGACCAATCCAAGATTTGATAAAGCGTTGATCCGAAGATGAAGATAAAGTCATTCAATGATTTTATGTGCAAATAAGAATCGTTTGCATAAATCTAAAGAGACTGTTTAGGGTCGTAAGCAGCCTTAAAAACTACTAACCGCTTGCCAAAGTCCACGCGCGCGCAAACGTCGCGCCCTACTTCGGGATGTCCTTCATATTTCCGGCGGCTGTTTGAACGTAGCGACGCAGGAGCGCAGTGAGTTCCGCCGGATAGCCGTCGGCAGACGCGCTTCTTTGGTAACTTTCTTGTCGCGGACAAGAAAGTTACTCGCCCGCCGGTGCGACGAACCGGCCTCTGCCCACAAACACACCGCAGACGCAAAAAAGAACCACAAACCATAGCTACCAGCGCAAGCTACATAAGCGCTAAAAGCCAAAAACACCCATAAACAAAAAAGCCCACATCAACAACGCGATGCGGGCTTTGCAAAGAACTTTTCAAAAGCTGGAGCGATGAGGCCGCTTAAGCCTCGTCCACAGTCTCCGCACGCACATCGAATTCCACCTTCCAGCGGTCAGTTCCTCCAACCGGAACAGCATTCAACTCCAGCGTCCCAATGTCGGTCACGCGGGCTTGCAAGGTGACAGGCACGACCTCACCAGCACCCCGGCCCGCAGCGGGCAGGTTCAGTTCAATCTCCTGCAACTCCACCAGCTCTTCGGGCGACCAGAAGTCCAACATGGTGCCGACCCCATCCGCGCGGCGCACGGATGAGCCAAAAAAGCGCAGGCGCACGGGCTCGCCGACGACCAGGCCCAGCTCCATGTCGGGCAGCGCCACTTCGGTGCCTTCTTCCATACCGAACGGGGCCAGACACAGGGCAGAGATGGGCGGCTCCATGCCGGGAATGGCGGGCATATTGCTTTCCACGCCGATGTAGTAGGACTGCGCCGTGCCACCGCGGATGCGCATGCCACGGCCCGACGCGGTGATGTGACCAAAGTAGGCCGCGCCACGGGCCACGGCCAGGTCGAGGTTGGCGCCGTCGAGCAGGCGGGCGGGTTCGCAGGCTTCTTCGTCCAACCAGCCGTTGATGACTTCCACAATGCGCTGCTCGATTTGCGGGGCCTTGAGCACGCCGCCGTTGAACAGGATGGCCGTGGGGTGCAGGAAGGTGGAGCCGGCTTCTTGCTGGCCTTGCAGGCCGTCAATGCTGTCGAGCGCGTTGACCTGGCGACTCAGGAAGGCGGCCAGATGGCGCGTAACCGCTGCGTCTTGCGCGTAGGGCAGGCCCAGCTGCGTGAGTGCACCACGGGCGCGGGTTTGGGGTTTGGCGCTGACGGCAACCTTGGGGAAGAAACCTTCGACCAGCATGGTCAGTACTTCATCGCGCGTGACTTCGGTGCGAATCGACCCACCGATGAGCTGGCTGCCCCGGCTGGGCACGACCACGGGCACGGATTGCAGTGCGGCGTCGGCCAGCAACTGCTCCTTCGCCGCACGGCAGCCGTGCGACAAGGCGCGGGTTTGCCAGGCGTCCAGCTGCTTGCCTTCGGCGGCCAGCTTGCGGGCGACGCCGTAGGCTAGGGCCAGGTCCATGTTGTCGCCGCCGAGCAGGATGTGCTCGCCCACGGCAATGCGCTGCAGCTCCAGATTGCCATCGCGCTCCAGCACGGCGATCAGCGAGAGGTCGGTCGTGCCGCCGCCCACGTCCACCACCAAGATGATGTCACCGTGCTTGACCTGTTTGCGCCAGGCGCCGCCGCTGGCCTGAATCCAGCTGTACAGCGCAGCCTGGGGTTCTTCCAGCAGCGTGAGGTTCTGGAAACCTGCCGCGCGGCAGGCTTCGGCCGTCAGCTCGCGCGCAGCGGGGTCGAACGATGCGGGGATGGTGACGGTGATGTCTTGCTGGGCAAACGGTGCCTCGGGGTGGGCTTGCTCCCACGCGCCACGCAGGTGCTCCAGGTAGCGGATGGAGGCGGTCAACGGCGAGATGCGCGCCACTTCGGCCGGGGCATCGGCAGGCAGCAAGGGGCTGCGGCGATCCACACCGGGGTGGCACAGCCAGCTTTTGGCGCTGGAGACCAAGCGGATGGGCGTGGCCGCGCCACGGCTGCGGGCGAATTCGCCGGTGACAAAGTCTTGGGGGGCCTGGCCAGGCAAGCTGCGCTCAGCAGCGGTCAGCTCGCTGTCATGCGGCAAGTACAGGAACGAGGGCAACAGGGGCTTGGCCTCGACGCTGGCGGGGGCCGTCAGCTGGGGAATGGCCAGCACGCCCTGCGCGACGGTTTCGCCGTCGCTGGCGGTCTTGTCCACATACGACAGCGCGCAGTGGGTGGTGCCCAGGTCAATGCCGATGCTAAATTGCACACCATTTTGGCCTGTAGCCCGTGTGGAATATACGCTGGCAGCTACAGAATTGGTGATCGGTGCCGCCGATGCAGCAGCGCTGCCCGACTGGGCGATGGAGGCAAACACACTCATGGTTTACAGCTCCACTTCCGCCTGGGCGATGACCTTGGCAGCTTGCACATCGGTCAGCTGGGGCAGCTTCACCTCGGTGACTTGCCAGCCACGGTGGGAGAGCGTGCCGGTGAACGGGGCCTGTCCGACCACGTTGCCCGTCAGGCGCACGGCTGCGGCATCAAAGCCCTCAGGCACGGTCACGCGTGCGCCTTCCACGTCGTTGAACACGGGGGCAATGGCCAGGTGCTCGCGCAGCACCTTGCGGCAGCCTTCGTGCACCACGCGGCAGGCGGCGCCAATTTCGGCATCGGTATAGGGGGCGACGTCTTCCTGGATGAAGTCCACAAAGCGCGCTTCCCGCTGCAGCAAGCCCAGCAATTGCAGGGCTGCCGTCTGGGTGGGGACTTCAATGGTCTTTTCGACCAGTTTTTCCACCGGCACTTCGATGCGCTTTTCGACCGTTTTCTCGACGATCTTCTCTACCGGCACTTCCACGCGCACTTCGACGATCTTCTCGACGGGTACTTCGACGCGGATTTCTTGGGGGGCCACGTCAGCGGCCAGGGCTTCACCATTGCGCACGCGGACAACGTCTGCGGCCAAGCGGCCATTGCCCAAAATTGCAAAGAAGCTGCCGATGGCAATGGCGATGCGGCTCAGGAAGGAGGGCGGGGTATTGGGGGTCATGCGACTGTCTCAAAAGACCTGCCAGCGCCAGCCCGGCAACAACGGGCAAGGGGCGCAAGCGACAAAAAAGGCGCGTGGCGCGCGCGGGGCGGTGCAAGCACATCACACCCCAGTAATTAGCAGGCGCGCGCCCGCAGGAGGAGCGATGTTACCCAAAGCCCTATGCCTTGCACTGCGGCAAGGAATCCCGCCCAAGGCGGGTTAGCAACGGCGCTGGCGCCGCTGGAATGTCGCACTGCGCCGTGCCAGATTGCGCTGCCCGCGATAATTGCGGGCTGACAACCCTGCCTGCCAGGGCTTTCGCCCCCCCCCCCGCATTTCTGCACTCTCCATGCACCCCACGCTCGCACCGACTGCTGCTTGTCTGCGCTGCACTGCTTTGGCAGCGGCGCCGCAGGCCTGTGCCCGCGTGTTGCGTAGCCAGCAGGCGCAAAGCCATGGCGTGCCTTCGGCCTTTGTCAGCCTCAGTGGCGTTACGGCCATGCTTTCCGCCGCCGTGCGGAAGGCGTAAGACCACACAGCTTCACCCCTCCGCACGGCCTTCACCTCTTGCACCCAGCAAGGGCATGTGCGCACCCTGGCCCAACCACGTCTGCATTGGCAGTCAGGCCCCAGCCACGTGTCCGTTTCACACCCCGGAACCGATGAGCTTGACCCATGGACATGGAACTGACCCAGACTTTTTTACGCGGCAAAAACCCTTGTGCCATGGGCTATCGCTGGTTTGTGCGCAACAACCTGGGCGGCGGTGACTACCAGGCTGCTATGGACACCCAGGTGGCCGCCGGCCGCGTGGAAGACGCACGCTGGCTGCTGGAAAACTTTGGCAGCACCCACGCCGTGCTGGAGCTGGATCACCTGGAGGCCGACCACTTTGTGTTTGCCGGCACGCTGATCGTGCACGGGGAGGTGCGCGTGCCGGGGCAATTGCTGGTGGGGCGCAGCCTGCAGGCCGGTGCAGGCATTCGTGCCGGCACGCTGGAAGTGGGGCAGGACATTCACAGCGGCGGCGCGATTTTTGCGCAGTCCCTGCAAGCGGGCGGCGACATCAAGGCCGCGTGGAGCGTGGATGTGCCCGGCGATATCCGCGCCGCGCATGTGCGTGCAGGCTGGGAGCTGCGCTGCGCGGGCAATGTCACCCTCCAAGGTGAAGCCGTGGTGGGCCAGTCGATCGACGTGCAAGGTCGCTTGCAATGCGCCAAGGGCGTGCGTGCAGGCGGCACCATCTACGTGCAAGGTCTGCTGGATGTGGGCCAGGGCATTGCCACCCAGGACAGCCTGCATGGCGGCAACCACATTCAGGCGGGCTGGGGCATCAAGGCGCTGGGCGACATTCGCGCCACCTGCAGCATCCGCGCGGGCGAGAGCATGCAAGCCGAAGGCGACATCGTGGCCGGGGACGGCTATGGCGTGTTTGCCGGCATGAATGTGCAAAAAGAAGCCTGGCCCGACTGCGCCTGGGTGCGCGCGCTGCGCAAGCCGCAAGGGCTGGCCAGTGGCTGGTGGGAAGAGCCTGCCGCAGCGCGGTTCCACCTCACCTGACCGGGCGCCAAAGAGGAGGGCTCTTCGCCTAGGGTCAGCCCCAGGTCATACACCACCCGCATGACCTCCTTCCGTTTCATCGTTATGCCTGCGTCGCCAATTACCAGATAGTTGATGCAAGTCCTTGACGACAGCGGCATCTGCCATGCCTGGCATGCAGATTGCTTGAAACACCACGAAGGAGTTTGGTATGACGAAGTTTTCCGCCCACTGGGGCATCGCCTGCGCGGCATTGGTCTCTGCATTCAGCGCACACGCCCAAACCGGCAGCACGCTCGAAAAGATTCAGCAACAAGGCAAGGTCACCATCGGTGTGCGCGAAAGCTCGGCGCCCATGGCCTACGCCCTGGGCTCCAACCACCAGTTTGTGGGCTACCACGTTGAGCTGTGCGAGAAGGTTCTGGCGCAAATCGCGCCCCAGGCCAAGATTGAATACATGGCGATGACGGCACAAAACACCTTGCCGCTGGTGCAGAACGGGACGGTCGATGTGGGCTGCGGCCCCACGACCAACAACCTCACCCGCCAGAAACAGGTGTCGTTTGCCGTGACCACGTATGTGAGTGAAGTGCGCATGGCCGTGCGTGCAGACTCGCCCATTACTTCCTTCAAACAGCTCGATGGCAAAACCGTTGCCGCATCGGCAGGCACCACGGCCGTGCAGTTGCTGCGCAAATTTGCCAAAGACAACAGTGTGAATCTGCCCACCCAGCTGGGCAAAGACCACTTCGAAAGCTTCATGATGCTGGAGGCCGGCCGCGCCGAAGCCTTTGTGCTGGATGACAACTTGCTCGCCGGCGTGATTGCCAACTCCAAAGATCCCAAGGGCTACAAAATCGTGGGCGAAGTGCTGGGCTCTGAGCCGATTGCGCTGCTGTTCCGCAAGGATGACCCCAACTTCAAAAAAGCGGTGGACGATGCGCTGGTGAGCATGATGAAGTCTGGCGAAGTGGCCCAGATTTATGACAAGTGGTTTGTGCAACCCATCCCGCCCAAGAACATGTCTTTGAGCCTGCCCATGGGCGACACGCTCAAGCAGCTGCTGCAAGCCCCCAACGACAAGCCGCTGGAAGCCTACAGCCTGTAACGCCTTCCCCGCGGGCGCAGCGCCCATCCGCCCTCCGTGGCGGCATGCCCCCACCAGCAGCCACCCTCCAATGCGGTGGCTGCGCTTTCCTGCTTTTTTATTCCCCACCCTGCAACGCCTGATACACAGCCCTGCAACGGATACGCCGTGCAGGATGCCTCTGTGCCAGGGCGCAGCACCACCTGTTTGAGATCACCATGATGCATCGCCGACACTTCCTGTGCACCAGTGCCCTGGCACTGGGCCTCCCCCGGGCCTGGGCCCAGAACGCTTGGCCCCAAAAACCTGTTCGCGTGGTGATCCCCTATGCAGCGGGCGGCGTGACCGACAGCGTGGGCCGCAAGCTGGTGGAAAAGATGGGGCAATCGCTGGGCCAGAGTTTTTTTGTGGAAAACAAAGGCGGCGCTGGCGGCACCCTGGGCATGGCTGATGTGGCCAAGGCCGCACCTGATGGCTACACGCTGGCGCTGAGCGCGATCAGCCCACTCACCTTGTCGCCCCACTTGATGAAGCTGCCCTACCAGCCCTTCCAGGATGTGGTGGCGGTTGCCCCCATGATGTATTCGCCCGTGTATGTGCTGGCCACCAGCAGCTTCACCGGCAAAAACTGGAACGACCTGCTGCAGCAAGCCAAAGCCAAGCCCGGCAGTGTGCGCATTGCGACATCGGGCATGGGTTCTGTCGGCCACATCATGGTGGAACAGTTGCAGGCCCAAACCGGCCTGTTGTTTACCCATGTGCCTTACCGTGGGGTGGGGCAGATCGTGAGCGATGCGGTCGGTGGACATTTTGAACTGATGCTGGGCAACCCCTTTGCCACCATCAACAGCCTGGTGGATCAAGGCAAGCTGCGCGTGCTGGCCACCACCGGCCCGCAGCGTGCGCCCAGCCATCCTGACATCCCCACCTTGGCCGAACTGGGAGTTCCCCAAGCCAACCTCACCTCGCTGTTCGGCTTTATGGCCCCAGCAGGCACCCCCGCCAGCGTTGTCGACAAAATCAATGCACTGGTACAAACGCTGGTGCAGACCCCCGACATTCAGGCCATTTTCAAAGCCACGGACAATATTGCGCTGCAGCAAGACCAGGCCACGTTTGCGCAAGTGTTGCGTACCGAAAGCGCCAGCAATGCCGCCATCATTCAAAAGGCGGACATTCGCTTGTAACGCGGATCACTCCACGTGGTCAGCAGCCACTGCGGCATGGCCTTGCACATGCCGCGCCATGAAACTGCTGGCCGACGCCTGCAGCCATGCGCGAAATGCCTGCAAGGGCGGGTAGGTGCTGCGGCTGGTAGGCCACGCCAGGTAATAGCGCTCGGCGCTTTCCATCTCGGGCAGCTGCGGCAGCGCACGCACCAGCTCGCCGCTGGCCAGCTCCCGCTCTATCAGGAATGACGGCAGCAGAGCAACGCCTACACCGGACGTTGCGGCCTGCGCCGCCGTCGCAAACTGGTCAAACAGCATGCCGGGCACCTCTGCCGTGTGGTGGCCCTGGTGTTCAAACCAGCGCTGCCAGGCATCGGGGCGCGATGCCAGATGCAGCAGCGGCGCGCGCAACAAATCCTGCGGCTGGGCAAACTGGTGCTGCGCCCACATGGCGGGGCTGCAGGCAGGCACCACGGTTTCGCTCATCAAAAATGCCAGCTCCGCGCCGGGCCAATGGGGCAGTCCAAAGTGGATGCCTGCATCGACCGCCTCCAGCTGAAAGTCAAACTGCGACAAGCGCGTGGTGAGGTTGATGGTGATGCCCGGATGCTCGCTGAAGAACTCGGGCAGTCGTGGTGCCAACCAGCGCGTACCCAGCGTGGGCAAGATCGCCAGATTCAGGCTGCCGCCTTGCGGGTTGGTACGCAGGCCCAAGGTGGCATTCGAGATGCGCATCAACGCCCCCCGAATTTCTTGGGCATAAGCCTGGCCTGCGGGGCTCAGGCGCACGGTCTGGCGCTCCCGCACAAACAAATCAATCCCCAAGCGGTCTTCCAACGCACGAATCTGGCGGCTCACCGCGCTTTGCGTGAGGTGCAGCTCAGCGGCTGCGGCCGTAAAGCTCTGAAGCCGTGCCGAGGCCTCAAAAGCGCACAGCAAGGACATGGGAGGCAGGAAACGTCGGGAGAGCTGCATAAAAACCCAAGCACCCAAGTGCTTGCAAACATGAAGGAATCCGAGGTCATTCCTAGTTTGCATGACATCGGCACCAGATTATCGTTTGACCAAAGTCAACGCCTGCACCACCATGCCTCGGAATTGGGGCTGCATCCATGCGTACTAATACGATCACTGCACATTGATCGCCCTGTTTTTCTCTGTTTTACGGCCTGGTCACTCATGAGCGCAACGCATCACCCCACATCCGCCTTTGTCTCCAGCGATGAAATTCGCACCCGGTTTTCACGCGCCATGTCGGAGATGTACCGCACCGAAGTGCCGCAATACGGCAGCCTGGTGACCCTGGTAGCCGAGGTGAACCAGCAAACACTGCAAGCAGATGCCAGCTTGCACGCCCAGATGGCACGCACCGGCGAGCTGGAGCGCCTGGACATTGAGCGCCACGGCGCCATCCGCGTGGGCACCGAGCTGGAGCTGAGCACGCTGCGCCGTTTGTTTGCCGTGATGGGCATGGAACCGGTGGGCTACTACGACCTGTCGGTCGCAGGGGTGCCCGTGCACTCCACCGCCTTTCGCCCGGTCAGCGATGCAGCACTGCGGGCCAACCCGTTTCGCGTCTTCACCTCGCTGCTCCGCCTGGAGCTGATTGCCGACCCCGCCCTGCGCCAGCAAGCCAGCGACATCCTGGCGCGCCGCAATATCTTCACCCCGCGTGCACTGGCACTGATTGCACAGTCCGAAGCACAAGGCGGCCTGAACGATGCGGACGCCAGCGCTTTTGTGCAGGAAGCGCTGGAGACTTTCCGCTGGCACAGCGATGCCACCGTGGATGCGGCCACCTACGATGCGCTGCAAAAAGCCCACCGCCTGGTGGCGGATGTGGTGTGCTTCAAAGGCCCGCACATCAACCACCTGACGCCCCGCACACTGGATATTGACGCGGCGCAGGCCGGCATGCCCACCCACGGCATGGATGCCAAGGATGTGGTGGAAGGCCCGCCACGCCGCCAATGCCCGATCTTGCTGCGCCAAACCAGCTTCAAAGCCCTCAAGGAAGCCATCCGCTTTACCGATGCCCAAGGCGACAGCAACGGCGCGCATACGGCCCGCTTCGGCGAGATTGAGCAGCGCGGCGTAGCCCTGACCCACCAGGGCCGTGCCCTGTATGACGCACTGCTGGCCGAAGTGCGCAGCATGGGCAGCGCAGGCAGTGCCGCCGCAGATTACGGCACACGCCTGGAGCAGGCGTTTGCGCAATTCCCAGACACTCACGCAGCGCTGCGCAGCCAAGGCCTGGCTTTTTACCGCTACAGCGTGCCCGCCAATGCCGCCGCGCCCGCGCAGGCGCCACACACCACGGCGGACTGGGAAGCCTTGATTGCGCAAGGAATGGTGCACGCCGAGCCCATCACCTACGAAGACTTCTTGCCCGTCAGCGCTGCAGGCATCTTCCAGTCCAACCTGGGTGGCGACGAGCAAAAGCACTACCAAGCCAATGCCGCACAGCAAGTGTTTGAAGCGGCGCTGGGCGCCCAGGTGCATGACGAGATTGCGCTGTACGCCCAGGCACAGCAGCGTTCGATAGAGCAAGTGCATGCCGCTTGGCAGCATTTGACCGCCTGATCCCCCCAGCACCGCCCACCTTGACCCGACTGCAGGCTTGCATGAACGCGACCACCACCCCACCACTTGCGGCGTTTGCACCGCTGTTTGCAGAGCCTGCGGGCTCGCCGATTCGGGAACTGTTTCCGTACCTGAGTCGCCCCGGCATGCTGTCGCTGGCTGGCGGCTACCCGTCCGCCAGCTTGCTGGATGCGCAAGGGCTGGCACAGGCTGCCAACCATGCACTGAGTCAGGGCATCAGCGCGCTGCAATACGGTGCGACCGAAGGCTTGCCCGCCATGCGGGAAGCCTTGGTGCAGCAAGCGCAGGCGCGCGGCATGCAGGCGAGTGCGCAGGATGTGCTGGTCACCACCGGCTCCCAACAGGCATTCGACCTGCTGATGCGCGTGCTGCTGCAGCCGGGTGACACCGTCTTGGTGGAAGTACCCGCCTACCCGGCCACACTGCAGGCCCTGCGCCTGGCGCAGGCCCACATCATGGGCGTACCCATGGATGCGGACGGTCTGCAAACCGATGCACTGGCCGAGCTGCTGGCACAGCTGCCTGCGGCACAGCGGCCCAAGCTGCTCTATACCGTACCGAACTTCTCCAATCCGCGCGGCAGCCTGCTCAGCGCACAGCGCCGCCAGGCCTTGGTGCAGCTGGCGGTGCAATATGGTTTCTGGATTGTGGAAGACGACCCGTATGGCGAGCTGCACTTTACCGATGCGCAAGCCGCCGGCGGCAGCACACCGCCCACCTTGCGCAGCATGGCTGAATCTATCGCCCCTGCCGGGTGCAACCCGGTGATTTATCTGTCCAGCCTGTCCAAAACCGTGGCCCCTGCGCTGCGCATAGGCTGGATGCTGGCAGACCCTGCCTTGCTGCGCCGCTGCGCGGTGGCCAAGCAGACCGTGGATTTATGCACTTCGCCCATGGCGCAGATGGTGGCCGTCAGCTATTTGCACAGTGGCCGCTACACCGCCACCGTGCAACACGCACGCACCGAATACCAGCGGCGCATGCATGCCTTGGTGCAAGGCTTGAATGCCCTGCCCGATCAGCCCATCCGCTGCACCATGCCAGCCGGCGGCATGTTTGTCTGGGCCGAGATTGCCCCCCACATTGCGCCGCAGCGCTTGTTTGATGCAGCTGTGGAACATGGCGTGATCTATGTGCCAGGCAAAGCCTTCTACCCCGATGCGGCACAGCGGCATGCGCTGCGCATGTCGTTTGCAGCCACCGAAGCGCAGGACATGGCCGAGGCCGTGCAGCGCCTGGGCCGCGCCGCCTTGCAGGCGCAACAAAGCTAGCGCTGGGTGCACCCACAAGGGTGCAGAGTTTCTACAATCGGCACAGCGCCAGCCGCTGGTGCCGATTTTTTGTTTTGGACTGCTGTATGCCCAACCCCACCACCGAACCCGTGAACATTCAAAAACAACGCCGTGGCTTCTCGCGCATCTGGCATGCCGGGCGCTATTCCGTGGAAGGCTTGGTGGCGGGTTTCAGCGATTCTGCGGCCTTCCGCCAGGAAGTGCTGCTGGCCGTGCTCCTGCTGCCGGCCAGTTTCTGGCTGGGCCAAACCTGGGTAGAAACCGCTGTGCTGGCTGCCGTCGTGGTGCTGGTGCTGGTGGCCGAGTTGCTCAACAGCGGCATTGAAGCGGCGATTGACCGCATGGGCAGCGAGTGGCATGCGCTGTCCAAAAAAGCCAAGGACATGGGCAGCGCCGCCGTGCTGCTGTGCCTGCTGCTGTGCGGTGGCGTCTGGGCGGCAGCGCTGTACCAGCGCTTTGGGGCCTGATTGCCCATAAATGGCAGGCGGCGCCACCGTGCGCCTTACACTGCGCCAGAGACTTTTGTTTTGACTGTTTGATTGAGGGCTTCACCCGTGTTCACCGGCATCATCCAAGCCGTGGCAACGATTGCCGCGCTGCACGACCAGGACGGTCTGCGTACCTTCACCATGGAGTTTCCCGCAGGCTTTTGCCAGGACCTGGCGATTGGCGCCAGCGTCTCGCACGACGGCGTGTGCCTGACGGTGACCGAGAACCTCTCGCCCACCCGCGCCACGTTCGATGTGATGCTGCAGAGCCTGAACATCACCACGCTGGGCCAGTACCAAGTGGGCGATGTGCTGAACGTGGAGCGTGCCGCCAAGGATGGCGCCGAGATTGGCGGCCACCCGCTGTCGGGCCATGTGGATTTCACCGCACCGGTGCTGGAGGTGCTGAGCACCGACACCAACCACAAGATCCGTTTTGGCATTCCCGAAGCATTTCGCCCCTATGTATTTGCCAAAGGCTATATCGCTATCAACGGCGCCAGCCTGACGGTGGCGGAGGTGAACCGCCAGGAAGGCTGGTTTGAGGTCTGGCTGATTCCCGAGACCCTGCGCATGACCGTGTTTGGCAACAAGCGCGAGGGCGATCTGGTGAACATCGAGATCGAGCGCAGCACACAAGTGGTGGTGGACACCGTGCGCGAGACCGTGCAAGCCAGCCTGGGCCGCCTGCAGCCCGTGCTGGAAGCGCTGCTGCAAGAAAAAGGCCTACGTCTGGAAGACTTTGTGGACGTGCCAAAAATCAATCAATAAGAGCAGCTTGCGCTTGCCAACAAAGCACTTCAGATACAAAACCATCTGAAACCGTTTATTTACAAGCGCTTGCAGCTATGAAATTAGCAGACAGGCTGCATTCCAGTGCCACGCCTGCCGCAGCCAACAGGACAATGCATGCACCACCTCTTGCGATGGAAACCTTTGTACTGGCTGGCAACGGCCGCGCTCTCCTCCAGCGTGCAAGCCACTGATTTACCTGCGGGCTGGCAGATGCAGCCCCCAGAACAACAGGCACGCAATGATGATCTGCCTTCGGCCCTGCGCGCGCCAGCACTGACGTTCCAACAGAAGTTGCTGCAGCACGTGGAAATGGTGGTCGACCTGCCCTTCAACCAGGTACTGCCCGTGGTGCAGCAGGCGCTGGCACCGCTGGGCAACTTCCCAGGCCAGGCCAGCACTGCGCGCCTGTCCCACGGCTCCGTCGGCACCGAGTGGGCCCAGGTCTTGATGGCACGCCAGCCCGACCTCAAGCAGCAAATGGTGCGCCAAACCCACCTGCCTGCGCTGGAACAAGCCGTGGCCGATGGCGCACTGCTGGCCACCGAAGTTCCCGCACGACTGGCCCGGCTAGAACACCAATGGACTCTGCAGTCCCAGCGCGACAAGCACCTGGTGCCCGCTTTGAGCGCCGAATTCAGCCACTGGAGTGCCCAGACCGAACAGCGCCATGGCTTGCTGGGCCGCGTGCAAAGCACGCTGCACGTGCGTGTGATGCAGCTCGACGCGGTGCTGGGCCGCCCCAGCACCGCCATCCGCCTGCAGCAAACCGATGAATGGCCCAACCCCGATGCCGGCTTGATCAGCCAGGCGCGCCGTCTGGCAGAGTTCAACATCATGAGCAGCGGACCCTCCGCACGCCTGAGCCAGCGCAGCGTGCCCGACGCACTGTTCACCCCGGTGTTCAACGCCCTGCAAGCCCTGCCCGGCAGCAATGTGCAGCTGGGTGCCAGCACCAGCGCCTGGCTGCCTGCCGCTGCCACGGCCCCCACCACCGCCATCGTTGAACCAGTATGGCAAGCCCCGGCCAAGGCGCCCGCCCTACCCGCCACGCAGGTGCTGGCCATTGACCGCAACCAGTGGGACGTGGCCGATATGCAAGTGCTGGCCGACGGCAGTGTGCTGCTGGTGCAGGGCTACCCGTTTGCGCTGCTGCAATGGGCCCCAACCGATGGCAATGCCCCGCGTACGCTGTGGCAGTCACCCACCGAGCACGTGCACCGCAGACTGCTGTCGACCAATGCCAGCGGGCACAACGCCTACTTGATTGCAGGTGAGAAGCTGCTGCACTTCGACGTCGCCCGTGCCACGCTCAGCGTGCACCCGCTGCAATTCGATCCACCCGCCCTGGCCCAGGACAGCTACCTGCGCTTCACCCCGGATGGCAACGGCCTGCCACTGGCCTATCGGCACCAATATGGCAAACCGCGCGCCACTTTCAGCGAATGGGCGCCCAGCCTGCCACGACCGGCACCGGGGGATGCCTGGTCATACACGCACCGCCTGAGCGCACCGCGCCAAGACGTGGTGGACCATGGATTCCCCGGCAACACCCAGATCAAACCCGTGCGCTGGGATGGCCCTGTGCCCCAGACCTGGGTGGAAGATGCCGCCGGCCTGAGCGCGCTGGATACGCAAACCGGCCGCTTGCTGCGCACCATTGCATTACCGCGCCGCTTTGGGCCGGTCGACCCCCACGATGACACGGGCATGGCGCAGTGGGTACCTGCCCCCATAGGATCGGCCCGGGGCGGCTGGATGGCTGTGGGCTTTGTGCTGATGGACGGCACACAGCGCAACCCTGGCATGCACGTGGTGGATGCTGCTAGTGGCAAGGTTCGTTATTCGCTGGCGCTGCCGGGTCTGGATGCCTTGCCGGCCGCCGCTGCATCGCCCGATGGCCAACGCCTGGCTCTAGGCGGCAATCGCCAGGGCGTGGTGGCGGCAGTCTGGAGACTTGATACCGGGACTTCGCAGCCACTGCAAGCCAACAAGAACACGTGCTGGGACTTGCGCCAGCTGCAGTGGAGCCCGGATGGTCGGGTGCTTTGGGGCCGCTGCGGCGATGCCCTGGTGCAATGGTCAGCGACTGCGTGGGCGCCTTCGGCATCTGCATCCAGCAAAAAGCCTTAAAGCTTGGTGTGGGGCCTGCATGTGGCGCTTGCTAGCGTGATGACAGCAACGCCCTACCGATGAATGCTGCGGGCAGCAGCACAACGCAGCGCGCTCCTTTCTGGCCCGCACCAGCCATGCTGCCGGTCAATCGTGCCCGGCCGTTGCCGCAGCCTGCACCGCATGCGCCGGGGACACCTGCAGCTGCACTTCAACCACCGTCCCCGTGGGTGCAGAGAGTACGTGCCAATGTGCGCCCATCCGCTGGGCACGTGCCTGCATGCTGCGCATGCCCACACTCAGATTGGCCGCCTGTACCGCTTGCATATCAAACCCCACGCCATCATCTTGCAGCGTGATGTGCAGCAGTCCCCCAGCTGATTGCGTGCAACGCATATGCACATGCTGCGCCTGGCTGTGCTTGATGATGTTGGCAAAGCTTTCTTCCAGAATGCGCAGCAAGCTCAGGCACTGCGTGGCACTGGGCACTTGCTGCCAGTGCGCATCGACCTCCCAGCGGGCTTGCACATCCAGGCTTTCCAGCACCCGCATCACCCGGTGACGCAAAGGTGCCAGCCATTCCGGTGGGCTCTGGGGCACTTGCGCGCCGCTGCCGGAGCCTGCATCAATGATTTGCCGCAAGTCATCGCGCATGCTCTTGAGCATGGAGAGCACGTGCTCCTTCACCACCGGCTGGTCACCCGCTTCGATCATGCTCATGGATCGCACCAAGGTGCCGCCCAAGCCATCGTGCAGATCGTGTGCCAGCTGCATACGCTCCTGAACTTTGGCGTGTTGCAGCGCCTGGGCATGTTCGCGTGCCAACGACTGCGCTAGCTGGTTGTGTGCCTCGGCGACTTTCTGTGTCAACTCTGCGTTGAATCCATCTATGTGGCGCATGTCTGCAGCCAGCTTCCAGCCCAACAACACACCCAGCATGACCGCCAGCACCGGACCAAAAAATACCGTCCACGTCTCAAAGTTGTACCACTGCTGCATGGCAAACCACGTGTCATGCACCCCCACCACCAGCACCCCCAGCCAGCACATCGCCAGCATCAAGTGCAGCGGATTGCGTGTGCGCCATGCATGCCATTGGAAGTACAGGCTCGTCGCCGCAAACAGCAGCCCACACCAGGCCAGAGAGATGAGATTGCGGTACGTGGAAGGCACACCTACCCAGAGCACCAAGCACAGCCACAGGGTCAGAGCGCCCCATGTGCTTTTTTCAATATAGGGATGGTGCATGCCACCAAAGCGCAGCGTGAACATCAAGAAACATTGCGCATACACCAGCAAAAAAGACAGCGACACCCCAGTGAGCGCATTCGCACTCGAAATCGGCCATGTTTCTTGCGACAAAAGAATGCTCAGATACAGCACCCAGAACACCTGCATGCACCCCAGCCAGAAATAGCTTTTCTCGCGCCGGTGGAACACCCAAACCACCAGTGCAACGCATGCAATGGCAAAACCCAGAGCGCCGGAAACCACATAGCCCGTCCGCTGCCGTGTGAAACGGTGCTGCTGCAGGGCCTCAACCTCTTGCGCATCACCAAGCTCTACCTGCCCCAACCCCAAGTGCTCTGGCACGTCGCTGACCACACGTACCCACAAGGTTTGCGGCTGCTGTGCATCGGCCACCCAAACCGGCCACCACCGCGGCGTATTCCCCCCACGCGACAGCGGATCGACCTGTGAGCGACTGCGCCACAGCAGTTGATCGTTCCAATACACCTCACCCGCTTGGTGAATGCCAGCCACAAATACCGCGAGTGCATCCGTCACCTGCTCGGCACAAGAGAGCTGCCATTGCACACGAAACCAGACAGCCCCCCGGGGCATGGACGCATCGTGGCCGATGGAGCGCGGCAGCGATATCGAACGCCAGCCTGCTGCAGGGCGCTGGCCCGGAACCGTTTCGGGCGCCATCGCGCTGCTTGGCGCGGTGATCGTGCACTGCCCAGAAGCATGCGCCGCCGGCGTTTGCGCCCAGACCGGGTGCAACCACAGACAGCAACACAACCAAGCGCACACATGCATCCAGCGCCACTGCGGTGCGGGCGCGGTGTTGCGCAGAGCATGTGTCCACCAGCCTTGCATCCCTCTCCCCATCTTTTTTGAAGTGTTAAAAGCCCAAACTCGCTCAACCGCCAGTGTGTAACGCCAGCCTAGTGTGACTGAAAGCGGCGCAAGCGCAGTGCATTGCTCAGCACAAACACACTGGACATGGCCATGGCACCCGCCGCGAACATGGGTGAGAGCAGCATACCGTTGACTGGATAGAGCACACCCGCCGCTACGGGGATCAGCGCCACGTTGTAAGCAAACGCCCAGAACAGGTTCTGCCGGATATTGGCCATGGTGGCCTGACTCAAGGCAATCGCCTTGGGTACGCCCTGCAGATCTCCCGACATCAGCACCACGTCGGCCGACTCGATGGCAATGTCTGTGCCGGTGCCAATAGCCACCCCCACGTCAGCTTGCGCCAGCGCAGGGGCGTCGTTAATGCCGTCGCCCACATACGCCAGCACACCATATGCGGCCTGCAAACGCTGCACCGCCTGCACCTTGCCACCTGGCAGCACCTCGGCCACCACCTCATCAATTCCCAACTGGTGGGCAATGGCCTGTGCGGTGTGGCGGTTATCCCCCGTGATCATGGCGACTTTCAGCCCCAATTGATGCAATGCGGCAATCGCTGCAGGGGTGCTGTCTTTGATCGGATCAGCCACCACCAGCATGGCAGCCAGCTGTCCGTCAATGGCTGCGTACAGCGGGGTTTTACCTTCGCGCCCCAAGCGCTCCGCATCCGCCGCAAACACCGTGACGTCGCAGCCCAAAGTTTGCATCCAGCGGTCAGCACCGATCTCCAGACGCACGCCGTCCACCTCAGCACGCACACCCAGGCCGGTGAGCGATTCAAAGGCCTGCACCCGGGGCAGCACCAGGCCTTCGGCCTTGGCGCCTTGCACAATCGACTGAGCAATCGGGTGCTCAGATTGACCTTCGACTGCAGCCACCTGGGCCAGCACCTGCGCGCGCACAAATCCTGGCGCCAGCAATACATCCGTCAGCTCAGGTTTGCCTTTGGTGAGTGTGCCGGTCTTGTCGACCGCCACCACCTTGGTATCCCGCAGCTGCTGCAGCGCCTCCCCTTTGCGCAGCAGCACCCCCATCTGCGCGGCCCGGCCCGTTCCAACCATGATGGACGTGGGTGTGGCCAAGCCCATGGCACAAGGGCAGGCGATGATGAGCACGGCCACCGCATTGACCAGGGCCAGCGACAGCGCTGGCTCTGGCCCCCACACCATCCAACCGGCAAATGTGAGCAATGCCACCGCCATCACCGCAGGCACAAACCACATGGTGACTTGGTCCACAACCGCCTGGATGGGCAGCTTGCTGCCTTGCGCCTGCTCCACCATGCGAATGATGTGGGCCAGTAACGTATCAGTCCCCACTTTGTCGGCCTGCATGCGCAACGCACCTTGCTGGTTGACCGTGCCACCAATCAGCACCGCATCCGGCACTTTCTCTACGGGAACAGGCTCCCCGCTGATCATGGATTCATCCACAAAGCTGCGACCTTCCAGCACCACCCCATCGACAGGAATGCGTGCACCAGGACGCACTTCCAGCACGTCACCTGCACGCACCTGTGCGATATCTACCTCCTGTACGGCCCCATCACGCACCACGTAGGCGGTAGGGGCCTGCAACTGCACCAGTTGCTGGATAGCCTGCGAGGTATTTCCCTTGGCGCGAGCTTCCATCCAACGCCCCAGCAAAATCAATACCACGATGACTGCGGCAGACTCGTAATACACATGCGTGCTGCCCGCTGGCAGCCACTGGGGTGCCAACGTGGCGACCAGCGAATAGCCGTATGCCGCCGCGGTTCCCACAGCGACCAGAGAATTCATATCCGGCGCACCACGCAGCAAAGCTGGAATGCCTTTGGCATAAAAACGGCGCCCGGGACCGATCAGAACCAGCGTGGTCAGCACACACTGCAACAGCCAGCTGTTTTGCATACCGATATGGGTGTGCACCCAGTGGTGAAATGCGGGCCAAATGTGCCCGCCCATCTCGAGCACAAAAACGGGTATGGCCAGCACTGCTGCCACCCACAAAGAGCGTTGTAGCTGCCGGCCTTCCTGTGCATGCCGTTCGGCGACAGCGCCACGGCCTGTTGCTGCTGCGGCTGTATTGGCCACCATTTGGGCGGGATAGCCCGCCTTGGCCACTGCAGCCGTCAGTGCCTGCACATCCACATGCCCTGCCACTAGCACGCTGGCGCGCTCCATGGCCAGATTCACCTGCGCCTGCAATACACCTGGTTGCTTGCGCAGCACCCGCTCTACACGCCCGACACATGAGGCACACGTCATCTCCTGCACCTGCAGCTCCAGCGTTTGCTGGGGCACCGTGTAACCTGCGGCCTCAATCGCGGCCATAGCGGCAGGAACATCGGGTGCTGCGCTGAATTGAATGCTGGCGTTTTCTGTAGCCAGGTTCACACTGGCATCGTGTACCCCGGGAATTTTCTTCAAAGCCCGTTCAACGCGCGCCACGCAGGAAGCGCAAGTCATACCCTCAATGGGCAACACTACAGCAGAAGAATCCGAAGAGAGCGGTGCAATCATGGCTCCAATGTACGTCTTTCATCCCTTGGATGCCGCCCTGCAAAGCAAAAGGCTGCCATATGGCAGCCTTGATCAAGCGTTTGCGCAGTCTCGCTGGCTACTGCAATGCCATCGGCGTACGCAGCTCCATTTCATGCCACTTGAGGGCCACCAGATGCTTGAGCGCCATCCCCTCAGGGGCCGCCCAGTCTTGCGCCACCTGCGCCAGCGCAGGATGTTGCACACCCCACTGCACAAATGCTTCAGCTTGATAGCTGTAAGGCAGGCCATCCAGCATATCCAGCAAGCGCAGCAACATCAGATTGCCCTGGCGCCCTCGGTAAACCGAGCGCTCCATGCGCCATAAGGCGAAGCCCGCCATGGCGGCAGGCAGAACAATGCCAAGCACACCCACACCCGGGGTGGAGAAGGCCTGATAGATCACGTAGACCATGGCCAGCACGATCACACCAAACAGCGTTGCAATCCCATAATGCCGCCGCGCAATGCGATCTTGGTGTGCCACCGCGCGGCGTGCAAATTCAGCGGGAGAAGCCTGCAGCGCCTTCACGCCCTGCGCCAAGTCATTGGCATAGGCTTGTTTGGCCAGCGACAAGACAATGTAGATCTGCTCCACATCCTGCGGCTGCAAGAAGGCGTCAAAGCTATCTGGTGTTGTGTGGAAAGAAACTGGGGATCGGGGCATGACAACAGCTCGGGAGGAGATTCGTGCGCCACTCTAACGAGTTCACTGCAAAGCTGCCACAGAGCGCATGAAAGCCAATACGACCACGTGCAATGCCACAACCCAATGGTGCGCTATGAGCCGACACCCCGTACTGACCGCCCGCAACCAATCAGTCAGTCACTTGGCGTCGGTTGACGGCGTACCCGAGCTGAGTGAATCAAGCAGCGTTTTCTAGCTTCACGAAGAAGCAGTGTCGGACCTTCTGGCCGGACTGCCATAACTCTTGCTCTCAAACGGAACTTCCTGAACACCTCTTCGTTGATTAATAGCCAGCGTCATCACGAAGAATAAGTTGCACAGGGTATTGCACATGCGGGGCAGAATATCAGGAACCTCTTTGCCACCTTCCTCCTCCACACGCACCATGCAACGAATCGCTTTCTTGGCTGAGGAGCGCGCTTGATGCAGCTGTGGAACGGGTGCTGCGCCACGCGGCAAGACAAAAACATGCTCACGGTCACCCACTTCGGCACGATAGTGATGCAATTTGGCAAGCAGCCATTGCTGGTCGGACTCCTCCACCGCCAAGCGACCACGAATTGAGCCGTTGATATGAAAGGCCAATGGCTGCAAATCTTCCAAATCCTGACGAATGTCTGCCATATCGTTCGTGCTCGCGGCAACAGCACTGCCAATCAGGGCGCATAACTCATCGGTGGTGACTTCAAAGTCGCAGAGGTAAGAGGTTTGATGGATGAAGGGGTAGCAAACTTCATCCCAGTTTTTACTGAGTTTCATAGTGTTCCTTTGCAAATGGCATTTGCATGCAGCGCAAAAAAATCTCTGCAGCTTCTGCCATGCGAGGGCCAGGATGTGTGGTGATCCGGCGCTCTTCTGCTGTCAGCCGACAAATGCGTTTGTGCTTCACCGCCTGAATCTTTTTCCACCCAGGTCGCTGGTGCACGGTCATTGTGCTTTGTGCGTAGGTTTGAATAATGAGATCCGGTGCTTGTTGCACCACATACTCGGGTGAGAGCTTGGGAAAGAGGGTTGCGCTACCCGCAGCAATATTTTTCGCCCCCAAAGCCGCTAACAATTGCCCCATGAAAGAAGCCGGTGAGGCTGCATACATGACGGCATCCACCTCAAGGTAAACACGTTGTGCCGGTAGTTGCGCAGCTTCATGCGCAAGCGCCAGCAACCTGCTTTGCATTGTGCGAATGGTGTCAGATGCATGTTGCGTCTCTAGCCAGCCATCCAGCTTATGCAAGACCGCATGCACTTCCTCAACCGTGACTGCATCCACCCTCTGCACGTTCAACCCCAAGGCTTGCAACTTTTGGAGTACAGGGGGAACATTTCCAATCAATACCAAGTCAGGCTGCAACTGCAGAATCGACTCCATATTGGGCTGCCAAGTTTTACCCAACCGGGGTAGCCCCCGTACGCTGGCGGGATCCAGAGAGAAATCATCAACGCCGACCAAACGATCGCAAGCCCCTAAAGCACAAACAGCCTCCGTGGCGGAAGGCAATAAAGAAATGATGCGCCCTGTCTTGGCCCATGCCTGCTCCGTAAGAACAGACAGGGCCAAGAGGGAAGCTGCGCTGATGACGCGCAGCAAAGACATTACTTAGGCGTCCATTTGAGGGTCAGGTATCCAGCGCGACCGCGTTGGTTGTAGCCATAAGCCGTCTCGTACACCTTGTCCGTCAAGTTGGAAATACGCGCTTGGAACGCCCAATCTTTATTGAGCTGGTACTCGGCATAGGCATCCATGGTGGTGTAGCCCGCTAGCGTCTCAGAAACTGAGCGCTGGCGCTCGCTCGCATACAAGGCGGATGCACCCAACTTCCAAGCCCCCCATGACTTGTCCAGCGCAATAGAAACTTGGTGCTTGGCCCGGTTCATCAGTACGGCACCATCACCATCTCGAGCGCTAAGACGTTCATAGTTGGCGTTCAGATTCCAGCTATCTTGATTAAGGTGGTACTGCAGAGACCAGCCTTTCAAGCGCGCTTGATTCACATTGGCTGGCTTCCAAGTCCAGCTACCAGGTGCAATAGGCGCCCATGCAATCAAGTTCTCCACTTTGTTGTCAAACCCAACAAGCTTGAAGTGATGAGAGGCGATGCTCCAGTCAACCCCCAACTCATTGCCGTGTGCAACTTCTGGTTGCAGCAGAGGATTCCCTAAGCCTGGGTAGTAAAGATCGTTGAATGTTGGAGCCTTCAAACTACTGGCACGGCTTGCATGCACACGCAGGTTGGGCAAGAGTTCATAGCCATACGCCACGCCCCATGTGTTGTAAACCCCATATTGGGAACTATCATCTCTTCGGATATTCACCTGCCATGAATGCGCATTCAACGCACCATTCAATCCAGCGTAAGCTGCATTGGTGGAGCGTTCGGACTGATCAAAGGCCGTCGTCGTTGATATTTTTTGCTCTAAGCGCTCAAATCCTGCAACAACAACACCCAGACCGGTCTTGATTTCATTGCCCCACTTGAACTCATCTTGGCGAGTGTTATATGTTGTGCTACTCAAAGTTGCCGAAGCAATATCCAAATCACGATTCCATTGTTTGTCCAAGGCACGCGAATAGCTCAGTGAAGTTTTCCATTCCTGGGTGAATGCGCCGGAAAGCTTCAAAGCACGTGTGCCAGCATCTGAATCTAGCCAAGACTGTGCTGCTGCCCCGTTGTCAGATTCTGCGAAGCCATCTGCTTGCATGAAATTCCCGTCCAGACGCCATGTGTCGTTGAATGCGTATCCAAGGCTGGCCGTTACGGATGACTGGTTGAATTTATCAACATCGGGATTGAATATATATGACCCGATTTTGCTATTGCTGGCTGAAAAACCGGGATCAACGACACGTGCGACGTTCAGACTGTAATTCCACCCCTTCTGCTCACCAATCAGTCCTGCTTTAGCATCTTTATAGCCACGACTGCCCAAAGTGGTCGATGCACTTGGGGTCAATGCTTTTCCATGCCCCTTGCCATTTTTCGTGAATATCTGAATAACGCCACCAATAGCATCGCTGCCATAAAGAGCGGATGCCGGCCCATGCACAACCTCGATTCTTTCGATTTGCTCCAAGGGCAGACTTTGTAATGAAGGATCTCCTGCTGTGGCAGAGCCAAAGCGCGCGCCGTCTACCAACAAAATCACTTGAGAACTACCACGCAAGCTGATGCCCTGCGTTTGCCCACGGCCGCCGTTGCTGGTCATCCGGGCGCCTGCCAATCTTTGCAGCACTTCTGCCAAGGAGCGTCCACCCAGGTTAGAGATTTGCTCAGCAGTGATCACCCGAACATCAGCCAAGGTTTCATCCAACTTGGTTTCCGATCGTGTGGCGGTCACAACCGTGGTATTCAACCGTTTTTCTGAATCATTCTGCGCATGCGCTGTCGACGCAGCAGCAATGGCAATGGCTGCCCATGCAAAACGTGCAGGCTGGCGCACAGCTGCGCCATGCAAGATGGAGGTGTGGATAGTCATATTTCTTGAGTTGTACGCACAGCGTCCCCGCAAGTGCGTCACAAAAAACCGAAGAGTGCGGAGCAGCTTCTTCGAACCATTTCCGGCCGGTCTACAGACTGGTGCACCGACTACCTAAACCTTCCCAAAGCCAAAAGCTTCAGTGGTTGTAGCAAGGTAGGCTGGTCTTACGACCCGTGCACACACTGTTGCGGGGGCAGTACATGCAAGGTGGCGCACTGAAGAGCGCGCACCCTCTCATGTTTCCCGTTTAACTGCGCGGCCAGGGAAGACCGCGCGAGCACCAGAAAGCGGGTTAATTCTAAGGCTGGAGGCAACTTCATGCTGCCTCCAAGCTGGTAGCCGTAGTAGTTCAACCACAGCCCATTTTTTACATGGTGCCAATTTCAATTGGGCGCCAAACACATCCACGAGAAACGTGCACGACCCTATCCACACAATCCCGCATAACCTTGGCTGCGGAGTGTTTATGTCAATCTTTTTTTGAATTTACAAAACAAAACAATGACAAAGCGAAGCCCAAAGAGAAGCGGCCTCCTCGATCTAAGGCACTGTAATTCCAAGGGAAGCAAGCTTGAAGAGCAAGAAAAAGTGAAATGCTTGAAGCAAGCTCCTAGCACTTTTTGACAGATCAAGTCAGCGATCAATGGCTGCCCAAACTGGTTTTCAAAAAAGTTTTGGCGCATAGAATTCATCTTGTTGGTGCACTAGCGTGAGTTCTCAAGCTAGGGTTAAACGAGAATCAGGAGGCCTTGTTCCGACGAGGCTAACCTGAACTGCCCCCGCAACAGTAAGTGAGGTGCATTGCAGTTTTTTTGCAGTGCGCGGTAACACAAGCAGCCACTGAAGCCTCGGCTTTGGGAAGGCGTGTTACCTGTGCCTACCAGTCTGGATACCGGCCAACAAGCAGCCAAGAACACGTTCTTGGCTTTTCATCAACCGTACAGGCGGGGACGCCTGGGTGGCTGCATATGCTTTCTTGGACCAACCAGCTAGGTACACCTGCTTTGCGCCGTGTGCCGCGACCTGCGTCTTTAGCTATCAGAAACCTGTCGTGCCACTGTCTAGCAGGGCTTGAAGGCTTCATGATCACTCTTTTTTCCAAACCCCATTGCCCCCAATGCACGATGACAGCGCGCACCTTGGATCGCCAAGGCTTGGCCTACGAAGTCGTTGATGTTTCCCAGAACGCGGAAGCCGCAGCTCAAGTGCAAACATGGGGCTACCGCCAAGTCCCCGTGGTCAAAGCGGGCGATGAACACTGGAGTGGTTTTCGCCCAGACCGCTTAGCCGCATTGGCAGCCACGGCTTAAGGCCGATCATGGCTCGCTGGGTTTTTTATTCTTCCAAAACTGGAAATACAGCGCGGCTCCTTCAACAAGCGGGACTGTCAGGACTTCGAATTCCACGCACCCCCGAAGAAGCACAGCCTGAGATTACAGCGCCCTTTGTCTTGCTCACCCCGTCGTTTGGGGATGCCCAAGGCAACGGCGCAGTACCCAAAGCCGTGATCCGTTTTTTGAATGCGCCAGAGCGTCGTCAATGGCTACGCGCAGTGGTGGCCTGCGGGGATCGCAATTTTGGCGCTGCCTTCGCTCAAGCTGGCGACGTGATTGCCCGCAAATGCGATGTTCCCCTGCTGCTACGTGTGGAAATGGCCGGAACGCCCACGGACTGGCAACGTCTGCGCCATATCGACCAGCATTTTCTGTCTTCCAATTTACCTACTGTCCGAGAAGCTTTGCGATGAACCTGAGCACCCCTACTGAATTGGACTTTCACGCCCTGAACGCCATGCTGAACTTGCCTGATGCCCAAGGCAAACTGCAGTTCGATGCCGACCGCAAGGCCGCACGCCAATACTTTCTACAGCATGTGAATCAGAACACCGTGTTCTTTCACTCGCTGGAAGAAAAACTGAACTACTTGCGCTCGCAAAATTACTACGAAGCAGAGGTACTGGACGCGTACTCTCCCAAGTTTATTGAGCGGATTTTTAAAGCGGCTTTTGGCAAAAAATTCCGCTTTCCCACCTTCCTTGGCGCCTACAAGTACTACACCGCTTACACCCTTAAAACCCGTGATGGAAAACGCTATCTGGAGCGCTTTGAAGACCGGGTGGTGATGGTATCGCTGGCCTTGGCACGCGGTGATGAAAAACTTGCCATGCGTTTAATGGAAGAGATCATTGCAGGGCGTTTTCAACCCGCCACACCCACGTTTTTGAACGCCGGAAAAAAACAGCGTGGTGAGCTAGTTTCGTGCTTCTTGCTACGCCTGGAAGACAACATGGAAAGTATCGGCCGAAGCATTAACTCGGCACTACAGCTTTCCAAACGCGGGGGCGGCGTGGCTCTGTTGCTCAGTAATCTGCGTGAGTTAAGTGCTCCAATCAAAGGTATCGAAAATCAGTCCTCCGGAGTGATTCCCGTGATGAAGCTGCTGGAAGACGGCTTCTCGTACGCCAACCAGCTGGGTGCGCGCCAAGGTGCAGGTGCTGTGTATCTGAACGCCCACCACCCGGACATCATGCGTTTTCTCGACACCAAGCGCGAAAACGCGGACGAGAAGATCCGCATCAAGACGCTGTCGCTGGGCGTGGTGATCCCCGACATCACCTTTGAGCTGGCCAAGAAGAACGAGGACATGTACCTGTTCTCGCCGTACGACGTGGAACGTGTCTACGGCAAGCCATTTGCCGATATCTCGGTGACCGAGCACTACAAGGAGATGGTGGACGACCCACGCATCAAGAAGACCAAGATCAAGGCACGCGAGTTCTTCCAAACCATTGCCGAAATCCAGTTCGAGTCCGGTTACCCCTACATCTTGTTTGAAGATACGGCGAACCGTGCGAACCCGATTGCTGGTCGCATCAACATGTCTAACCTGTGTTCAGAAATCCTGCAGGTCAACACGCCTTCCACACTGAGCGAAGACCTGAATTACGAACACATTGGCAACGACATCTCGTGCAACCTCGGCTCGCTCAACATCGCCACCACAATGGATGGTGGCGATTTAGGGGCTGCTGTGGAAACAGCGATTCGGGCGCTCACTGCAGTGTCAGAGATGAGTGCCATCAACTCCGTGCCTTCGGTGCGCAAGGGAAATGACGATAGCCACGCCATTGGCCTGGGGCAAATGAACCTGCACGGCTACCTGGCACGTGAGCAAATTCACTACGACAGCCCGGCTGCAGTGGAATTCACCAGTGTCTATTTCGCAGCGGTGGCCTACCACTGCTTGCGCGCTTCATGCTTGTTGGCACAGGAGAAAAAACAGCGCTTTGCAGGGTTTGAAGACAGCAAGTACGCCACCGGTGAATACTTTGACAAGTACACCTGCCGCGACTGGCTGCCTACGACAGAGACCGTACAAGCCCTGTTTTCCAAGAACAGCGTGCAGCTACCTACGCGCGCCGATTGGGAAAAGCTGAAGGCGAACGTAATGGCTCACGGCCTGTACAACCGCAATTTGCAGGCCATTCCACCCACAGGGTCGATCAGCTACATCAACAACTCCACCTCTTCCATCCATCCGATTGCCTCGCGTATCGAGATCCGCAAGGAAGGCAAGATTGGTCGCGTGTACTACCCCGCTCCGTTTCTCTCCAACGAAAACATGGCGTATTACCGCGACGCGTATGAAGTGGGCCCCAACGCCATCATCGACGTGTATGCAGCTGCCACAGAGCACGTGGACCAAGGCTTGTCACTCACGTTGTTCTTCCCGGACACCGCTACGACACGCGACATCAATAAAGCCCAAATCTATGCCTGGAAGAAGGGCATCAAGACCATCTACTACATCCGCCTGCGCCAGCTGGCACTCGAAGGCACGGAAGTGACGTCGGCCTGCGTGTCCTGCACCCTCTGAGCCCTCTACCGTCAAGAAAGTACAAAGATGACCTTCATTACTCAAGCCATCAACTGGAATCGTTTGGACGATGAGAAAGATTTGGAGATCTGGAATCGCGTGACCGCCAACTTCTGGCTGCCTGAGAAAGTTCCACTCTCGAACGATATCCCCTCCTGGGCTACGCTGCGCCCCAGTGAACAAGAACTCACCATTCGAGTGTTCACCGGCTTGACGCTTTTGGACACCGTTCAAAACCAAGTGGGCGCGCCTTCGCTGATGCAAGATGCTGTCACACCGCATGAAGAGTCCGTGCTATCGAACTTCACGTTCATGGAAGCCGTACACGCACGAAGCTATTCGTCCATCTTCTCGACACTGTGCTCCACTGCTGAAATTGATGAAGCCTTTCGCTGGTCTGAAGAAAACCCCTGGCTTCAAAAGAAAGCAAGGCTCATCCTGCAAGAGTACAACGCAACAGAAAATGCGTTTAAAAAGAAAATTGCATCGGTATGCCTGGAGAGCTTCCTGTTCTACAGCGGCTTTTACTTGCCGCTGTACTGGAGCAGCCGCGGCAAGCTCACCAACACTGCCGATTTGATTCGCCTCATCATTCGCGATGAAGCCGTGCACGGCTACTACATTGGCTACAAGTTCCAGCTGGCATTTGCCAAGCTCCCTGCCGAAGAGCAGGAAGCTATCAAGTCGGAAGCCTATGCCATGCTGTACGACTTGTACGAAATGGAGTGTCACTACGCCGCAGAGCTGTATGACCCCGTTGGACTGACCGAAGACGTCAAACGCTTCATGAATTACAACGCGAACAAGGCGCTGAGCAACCTGGGCTTCGAGGCCATGTTCCCCAATGACATGTGCCAAGTGAACCCTGCCATCATGGCTGCACTGAGCCCCAGCGCCAATGAGAACCACGACTTCTTCTCAGGTTCTGGCTCTTCTTACGTGATCGGTAAAGCTGTTGCTACTGAAGACGAGGACTGGAACTTCTGATCAAGTATGCAAGCGGTTTTTATTGGCCCTGTGCTAACGACCTTCCGTAAAAGCAGGGGAATGAGCCAGATTCAGCTGGCTCAGGCAATTGGAGTAGATCGTCAGTATCTGAAAGATATAGAAACTGACAAAAAACCGATGAAGAAACCATTGATGGAGAAGCTCGAACGGGCTTTTTCCATTACGCAGGCAGATTTCTTCGCTTTTTATGTGAGCAACCCAATCAAAGATGCAGAGGTGTGCGCAAAAAGCTAACGCTGTTGCAAGGAGTTCAAGGGGAGAGCCTTTTGCAGGCTTTCCCCTTGTCGGTCTGAGGAGCCATCGCGTGGCAATGCATTGCCAATGCCGCAGCTCATAAAACAGCTGTATGGCCTCACTCAGACAGAAAATCTAGTTTCGTTGGTGCCCGCATTGTCATTCTGACAGTGCAGTTAAACGGGAAGCAGAGTGCAAACGCCTTGACGAGGCGTGATCTAGCCTGCGCTGTCCCCGCAACGGTGAGTCCATGTTCTCTCTTTGAAAGAGCCGCTCTCTGATCCGCCACTGTGCGCAAGTCTGACTTGCGAATGGGAAGGCTAGGGAGTGCCAGACCAGCCCGTATACCGGCCAACGAAGTTTCGTTTGAAGAGTCCTTCAAATATTGTTTGCCCATCGCTGACGGGGAGGTCAGTCGGGCGAATTTTTCAAAATTTCCCATGAAGAGAATTGAACAACAGCGCCTTCGCGCTGTTTTGTCGTTGGCTGTGCGCCCTGTCAGCGCAGCTGTTGCTTTAACCCTGATGCCTGCAGCTTTTTCGCTGGCGGCAGAGATGCCTGAAGTCGTGGTTTCTGCCACGCGCTACGAGCAAAATCTATCCGAGGCACTGTCAGATATCACCGTCGTGAATCGCGCCACCATCGAGCGCAGTGGCGCATCTTCCATCGAAGATCTGTTGGCCAAAGTACCTGGCATTCAAATCACAAGAACAGGTGGAGCTGGCAGCACCACAGAGATGTTCCTGCGCGGAGCCAACAAGCAACACACGGCTGTGTATATCGATGGCATTCGCATTGATGCGCAGAACGGATCAGGTGGTGCACAGTGGGAGTCCATCCCGCTTGACGCCATTGAGCGCATTGAAATTCTGCGCGGTGCTTCAGGCGCTGTTTACGGCTCAGATGCAATGGCAGGAGCCATACAAATCTTCACACAGCGTGGCGAAGATGGGTTCAAACCTTATGTATCCATCGGCCGAGGGACATACCAGACGCTCAAAAGCACTGCGGGCTTCAGCGGAGGCACCGGTAACTGGGACTATGCCGTCGGCATGTCCTATGCAGAAAGTGATGGGTTTGATAGTCAACCCACTGGAAAAAACCATGACAAAGATGGCTATTTGCTCAACTCAGCCAATGCACGCATTGGACTGCAGCTGAGTGACGCACAGCGCTTGAACGTGACAGCGCTGACCAGTGACTCCAAAGCTGGTTATGACAATCGTTCGGATCAGGAAGACTGGGCCATCCGCAATTTAGATGCCTATGGCTTGCAATGGGACAGCCAATGGACAGAAAAATTTAAAACCCACGTGGCGGTCAGCGAATCTAGAGCTGTTTACGAAACAATCGCTAAAAGCCCATTTTTTGCCAAAACAAATTTGCGCAATTATTTGGTGAGCAATGAGCTTTCCACCTCCCTGGGCTTGTTTTCCGCCATGCTGGAGCGTCGTGAAGATACTTTGCACAACAACGGACTGAAAGGTCTGGAGCGTTCTCGCCAGCAAAATGCGATAGGACTGGGCTATGCGGGCAGCTGGAACGCCCACTCGGTACAAATGAACGTTCGCTATGACCAAGACAGCGATTTTGGCGGAAAACAAACCGCTACCATCGCCTACGGATGGGCTTTTGCCGAGAACTGGAAGACCACCGCCTCGGTCGGCACAGGTTTCCGTGTGCCAACGCTGATTCAGCGTTTTGGCGCCAACGGCGATGCAAGCCTTGAGCCAGAGAAGAGCCGCAACACAGAAGTGAGCTTGCGCTGGAGTGAGAACGATCGCTCATTCAGTGCAACCGCCTACCGCAACCAAGTCAAGAATCTTGTGGCTTTCCAGTCTGGTCAAGGCTCATGCGCTGCCACTGGTTGCTACCTGAATGTCGATGAAGCTTTGCTAGAAGGCATCACCTTGGCAGCGCAGTGGCGAACAGGCCCAGTCCGGTGGTATGCCTCTGCAGACTTCCAAAACCCAAGAAACACCAAAACCGGAAATTTCCTGCAACGTCGATCACAGCGATATGCCACGCTGGGCGCTGATACAGCGTGGAAAGATTGGACCTGGGGTGCAGAAGTACAAGCAGCCAGCAGCCGATTTGATAAAGAGGGTGTTGAGAAGAATCTAACCGGGTACGCGTTGTGGAATCTGTCTGCGTCTCGCCAACTCGGAAAAGACTTCCTCATGACTGCACGTTTGGATAACGCCTTCAACCATGACTATGAGTATGCCAAGGGCTACGCGACAGCCGGTCGAACCTTATGGCTGGGTGTGAAGTGGATGCCGCAATAGGGCGTTGAATACCAAGGGAGGCAGTGACTACAGCCATGTCACTTTGACCCTCCCTGGTTGCCCCTTGGGGGCTTGCAGCCTCACGGAATGACATCTTGCGACAGCAGCATTTGAGAGATGCATTCCGTGGGACTAGCAGCTATCTAGGAAAAGCTGGTCGATTCAGGTCAATTCAAAGCTGCATCTCAAAATTCACAGATGGCCTGTGCCGATGCATGAACACTTATCCATAAGGCACAAACCCACTCTCATTTTCATTGACGCTCAATCGCTTACCCACAAAGGGGAAAGCACGCTGCGGGCAGGCGATGCGCTCGCACACCTTGCAACCCATACCGATGGGCATTGCAGCATCCACATTGCGCAAATCTAAGCCTTTGGAATAAACGAGCCGTGCCGCGTGTTGCAAATCACATCCGAGGCCGATAGAGAAAGTTTTTCCAGGTGCGCCCCAACCATGACCCGCTCGACTGATGGTTCGAGCAATCCACAGATAAACACGTCCATCGGGCATGGATGCCAGTTGTGGGACGATATGTCCAGGCTGTGAAAATGCCTCATAAACACCCCAAAGCGGGCAGGTGCCGCCTGTCTTAGAAAAGTGAAAATGGGTGGCCGATTGGCGCTTGCTGATGTTTCCGGCGCGGTCCACACGCACAAAGAAAAATGGGACACCTGGAGCCTCTGCGCGCTGTAAGGTCGAGAGTCGGTGGCATACGGTTTCAAACCCCACACCAAATTGACGTTCTAACAGGTCAATGTCGTACTGCAGGCTCTCCGCAGCCTGTAAAAAATCACCGTAGGGCAGTACAAAAGCGCCGGCTGCATAGTTGGCCAGACCCATACGTGCCAAGCGCCGCGTGGCCTCATCCTGCCAATGCATGGCCTTCAAGATGTCGTCTATCAGGACATCAAATTCCAACAGCGCCAACTGCGTTGCCAATTGAAAGGCTTGCTGCGCAGGGCGCAGCTGTGGCGCCACATACAAGGTGCGCGCCGCAGCATCGAACCGTCGGTGGTGAGGCTCGGCTTGTGCACTGCTGTGAGTCTCCCGCAAGACCACAACCTGGTGCGCTGCGTGCAGGCGAAATTTCAACCAATCAATCTGGTTGCCGCCTTGGGTGGTTGCGTGCTCATGGGCCTGGGCTGCCAGGTCTTCGGCTGCACGATCCAACGCATCAAAATAATTGCGGTGGCCAAAGAAGAAATCGCGCACCGCCTCAAACGGCATTTGTTGCAAAGGCTCTGCCAGTAGCGGTTTGCCGTCATCCATCTCCGCGCGGTTGTCGCCCAAGCGTACCGTCAATGCCTCCAGCCTCTGTTCGTTTGCCAAGTGACGCTGGTGCATGGCCAGAAGTGCCTTCGCTAGCTGCGGCATTTTGGCTGCCACTGAGCGCAACTCGGGCAGCGGTACAGCACCTTCAGGCTGTGGGAGCGTGGCCATGGCATCGCGCAATTGCGCCAGCAGGCGTGCTTCTTCATCTTCAGAAAACTGCTGAATATCGACGCCCAGCACTTTGTGGATCTTGAGCAGCACAGCCACGGTCAGCGGGCGTTGGTCCTGCTCAATCTGATTGAGGTAGCTGGGCGATAGCTCCAGTGCTTGCGCCAGCGCGGCTTGCGTCATGCCGCGCTCGGCACGCAGGCTACGCAGTCGCACCCCCATGAAAGTTTTGGCCATCTCAGCGTCTCCCTGTTTTATGGCTAGAGAAATTCGCAAAATTTGCAAATTGGCGAATTTCTCTTCGCAATGTTTCGCTAATTCAGTGCTATCGCTGTGTAAAGCAACTGCGTAGATTGCGAAGTATGGCAGATCAAAAGTCTGTAAACACTTTTGATTGCCACCCATATCTACCCAAGGAGACCCATATGAGCATCGTGGCCGAACCCACCGTCCAAGCCAGCCATCCAACTGCCACAGGCACGTTCAAGCCCAAAAAATCCGTGGCCCTGTCAGGAGTGACGGCTGGCAATACAGCGCTGTGTACCGTGGGCAAAACCGGTAATGACCTGCATTACCGCGGCTACGACATTCTGGACATCGCCGAGGTTTGCGAATTTGAAGAAATCGCCCATCTGCTGGTGCATGGCAAGCTGCCCACACGCGCTGAACTGAAGGCCTACAAGAGCAAGCTCAAGGCGCTGCGCGGTCTTCCCACCAGCGTAAAGACGGCACTGGAGCAACTGCCCGCCGCCAGCCACCCCATGGATGTGATGCGCACCGGCGTCTCGGCCCTGGGTTGCGCCCTGCCCGAGAAGGACGACCACAACCTACCCGGCGCCCGCGACATTGCCGACCGCTTGATGGCATCGCTCGGCTCCATGCTGCTGTACTGGTACCACTTCAGCAACTCGGGGCGCCGCATTGAGGTGGAGACTGAGGACGACTCCGTCGGTGGCCACTTCCTGCACCTGCTGCACGGCGCCAAGCCTTCGGACAGTTGGGTGCGCGCTATGCACACTTCGCTGAATTTGTACGCAGAGCACGAATTCAACGCCTCCACCTTCACGGCCCGCGTAGTCGCAGGCACGGGCAGCGATATGTACTCCGCCATCACTGGCGCGATTGGCGCATTGCGCGGCCCCAAGCATGGGGGCGCCAACGAGGTGGCATTTGAAATCCAGAAACGCTATGACAACCCCGCCGAAGCCGAGGCCGACATCCGTCGCCGCGTGGAAGCCAAGGAAGTCGTGATCGGCTTTGGGCACCCCGTCTACACCGTGAGCGACCCACGCAATGTGGTCATCAAGGGCGTGGCCAAGCAACTGTCGGATGAAGCCGGCAGCACCAAGATGTACGACATCGCGGCCCGTCTGGAATCGGTGATGTGGGAAGTCAAAAAGATGTTCCCCAACCTCGACTGGTTCAGCGCCGTCAGCTACCACATGATGGGCGTGCCCACTGCCATGTTCACGCCCTTGTTCGTGATTGCCCGCACCAGCGGCTGGGCCGCCCACATCATCGAGCAGCGCCAAGACAACAAGATCATCCGCCCCAGTGCCAACTACACCGGCCCTGACGATCTGCGCTTTGTGCCGATTGAAGAACGCCAGTAAAGCCTCAACCTGCACGACGCCATGACTGTCCAACCCCTGCAAGCCCACTCACTGTGTATCGCCATCGCTGACAAATTGCGCGAGCGCATTCTGAGCCATCAGATGCTGCCAGGCAGTGATATCAACGATGGTGCGCTGGCGCTGGAATTTGGCGTGAGTCGCACGCCTGTGCGCGAGGCCATGAAGCTGCTGTGCCACGAAGGTCTGCTCACAGCACAACCTCGCCGTGGAATGACGGTGACGTGCCTCAGTGCCGCACAGGAGGCCGAGGCCCTGCAGCTATGCCAAGTTCTGGCCCGGCACCTGAATGAGATCAGAGACAAGAGCGGTACATCCTGCACCGAACTGACACAGCGCGTCTATGCCATTGCACAAGCACGCTTGCAACTGGCACTGGGCTCACGCCCCTCCTACACCCCTGCTATGTCTGAGCAGCACAGCGCTGCCTTGGCTGACTAAGCCTGTCACAAGCTAGAAAAATGCGTACACACAACACCCACAACGTCTACCGCAAAGCCCTGCCCGGCACGGCCTTGCATTTCTTTGACGCACAAGCCGCTGTCGAAGCGATTCAGCCCGGTGCCTGGGCCACCCTGCCCTATACCAGCCGCGTGCATGCCGAAAACCTGGTGCGCCGCTGCGACCCCGCCATCCTCACCGAATGCCTGACCCAGATCGTCGAGCGCAAGCGCGAGCGGGACTTCCCATGGTTTCCGGCCCGCGTGGTCTGCCACGACATCCTGGGCCAGACAGCGCTGGTCGATCTGGCCGGCCTGCGTGATGCGATTGCCGACCAGGGCGGTGACCCCGCAGCCGTGAACCCGGTCGTGCCGGTGCAGCTGATCGTGGACCATTCGCTGGCCGTGGAATGTGGCGGCTATGACCCCGAGGCTTTTGACAAGAACCGCGCCATTGAAGACCGCCGCAACGAAGACCGCTTTCACTTTATCGACTGGTGCAAGCGTTCGTTCAAGAATGTGGAAGTGATTCCACCGGGCAACGGCATCATGCACCAGATCAATCTGGAGCGCATGAGCCCAGTGATCCATGCTATCAATGGAGAAGCATATCCCGACACCTTGGTCGGCACCGACAGCCACACCCCGCACGTCGATGCGCTGGGCGTGATCGCCGTGGGCGTGGGCGGTCTGGAAGCGGAAAACGTGATGCTGGGCCGCGCTTCATGGATGCGTCTGCCCGAGATCATTGGCGTGCAACTGACGGGCAAGCGCCAAAGCGGCATTACCGCCACCGACATCGTGCTGGCGCTTACGCAGTTCCTGCGCCAGCAAAAAGTGGTGGGCGCGTATCTGGAGTTCTTTGGCGAAGGCGCAAGCAGCCTGATGATTGGCGACCGCGCCACCATCTCCAATATGGCCCCCGAATATGGTGCGACAGCCGCCATGTTTGCCATTGATGAGCAAACCATCGATTACCTGCGCCTCACAGGCCGTGAGCCTGCGCAAGTTCAGTTGGTGGAAACCTATGCCAAGCAAGCGGGTCTGTGGGTCGATACCCTGCAAAACGCCCAATATGACCGAACGCTGCAGTTTGACCTCAGCAGCGTGGTGCGCAATATGGCAGGCCCTTCCAACCCGCACGCCCGCCTGGCCACCAGCGATCTGGCTGCCAAGGGCATCGCCGGGGAATGGACGGAGCAAGAAGGTCAGATGCCCGATGGCGCGGTCATCATCGCGGCCATCACCAGCTGCACCAACACCAGCAACCCGCGCAATGTGATCGCTGCCGGTCTGCTGGCGCGCAACGCCCGCAATCTGGGCCTGACGCGCAAGCCCTGGGTCAAGTCCTCGCTGGCCCCCGGCTCAAAGACCGTGCCGCTGTACCTGCAGCAAGCCGGCCTGCTGCATGACCTCGAAGCGCTGGGCTTTGGTGTGGTGGCTTTTGCCTGCACCACCTGCAACGGCATGAGCGGCGCGCTGGCCCCCGTGATCCAGCAAGAGATCATTGACCGCGACCTCTACACCACGGCCGTGCTTTCGGGCAACCGCAACTTTGACGGCCGCATCCATCCCTATGCCAAGCAGGCCTTCCTGGCATCACCGCCTCTGGTCGTGGCTTACGCCATTGCAGGCACCATTCGTTTTGACATTGAAAACGATGTACTCGGCGTGCACCAAGGTCGCGAAATCCGACTGAAGGATATCTGGCCCAGCGATGAGGAGATCGACACCGTGGCCAAAGCGGCCGTCAAGCCCGAGCAGTTCCGCGCGGTCTATGAACCCATGTTCGACATCCAGGCGGACAACGGCGCCAAGGAAAAAGCGCTGTATGACTGGCGCGCGCAATCGACCTATATCCGCCGCCCGCCCTACTGGGAAGGCGCATTGGCCGGAGAGCGCACGCTGCGCGGCATGCGCCCGCTGGCCATCTTGCCGGACAACATCACCACCGATCACCTCTCGCCATCGAACGCCATCATGATGGACTCGGCCGCCGGCGAGTATCTGCACAAAATGGGCCTGCCCGAGGAGGACTTCAACTCCTACGCCACCCACCGGGGTGACCACCTCACAGCCCAACGCGCCACCTTTGCCAACCCCAAGCTCTTCAATGAAATGGTGGTCAAGGCTGATGGCAGCGTGCAGCAAGGCTCGCTGGCTCGTGTGGAGCCTGAGGGCAAGGTCATGCGCATGTGGGAGGCCATCGAGACCTATATGCAGCGCAAGCAGCCCTTGATCATCATTGCCGGCGCGGACTACGGCCAGGGCTCCAGCCGCGACTGGGCAGCCAAGGGTGTGCGTCTGGCCGGTGTGGAAGCGATTGCGGCCGAAGGCTTTGAGCGCATTCACCGCACCAATCTGATCGGCATGGGCGTGCTGCCGCTGGAATTCCTGCCCGGCACCACGCGCCACACACTGGGGCTGGATGGCACCGAGGCCTTTGACGTGATTGGCAAGCGCAAACCCCGTGCCGAGCTGACGCTGCACATCTACCGCACCACCGGTGCGCGCACTGAAGTGCCCGTGACTTGCCGCCTGGATACCGCAGAAGAAGTCAGCATTTACGAAGCCGGCGGCGTGCTGCAACGCTTCGCCCAGGACTTCCTAGCGGAAAACTCTGAACAAAAAGAGCTTGAAGCCCAGTTGTAATCAGCATGGGTAGCTATCAAAAGATGATAGCTACCCACTCTTGGATAACGACCCTAACGCCTGAGACAACCATGAGCGACAACCAGCGGTTTGCACCGCAAATCAAGATTCCGGCCACCTATCTGCGTGGCGGCACCAGCAAAGGTGTGTTCTTCCAACTGCAGGATTTGCCTGCAGCCGCCCAGCAGCCTGGCCCTGTGCGCGATGCGATTTTTCTGCGCACCCTGGGCAGCCCCGACCCCTATGGCAAGCAAATCGACGGCATGGGTAATGCCTCATCGTCCACCAGCAAAGGCGTGATCCTCAGCAAGAGCTCGCGTGCCGACCACGATGTGGACTATCTGTTTGGCCAGGTCGCCATCGACAAGGCCTTTGTGGACTGGAGCGGCAACTGCGGCAACCTGAGCGCTGCCGTCGGCCCCTGTGCCATTCACATGGGCTTGATCGATGCCGCCAAGATTCCACACAACGGCACTGCGACCATCCGCATCTGGCAAGCCAATATTGGCAAGACCATCGTGGCCCATGTGCCGATCACCGACGGCCAAGTGCAGGAAACCGGTGACTTTGAACTGGACGGCGTGACGTTCGCCGCCGCCGAAGTGGCACTGGAATTTCTGGACCCAGCCGACGATGGTGAGGACGGCGGCGCCATGTTCCCCACCGGCAATCTGGTCGATCAACTCGAAGTACCCGGTATCGGCCGCTTTGCAGTGACCATGATCAACGCAGGCATTCCCACCATCTTCCTCAAGGCGCAAGATCTGGGCTACACCGGCTGCGAGTTGCAAGACGCCATCAACAACGATGACGCAGCCCTGGCCCGATTCGAGACGATTCGCGCGCATGGTGCGCTGCGCATGGGCTTGATCCAAAACCTGAGCGAAGCCGCCACACGCCAGCACACGCCCAAGATCGCCTTTATGGCACCGGCCCAAAGCTATACGGCATCCAGCGGCAAGGCCGTAGCCGCCGCTGAGATCGACTTGGTGGTGCGCGCCCTGTCCATGGGCAAGCTGCACCACGCCATGATGGGCACCGCTGCCGTGGCCATCGGCACGGCTGCCGCCATCCACGGCACGCTGGTCAATCTAGCAGCAGGTGGCGGCGAGCGACATGCCGTGCGCTTTGGCCACCCCAGCGGCACGCTGCGTGTGGGTGCCGAGGCGCAACTCGTGGACGGCCAATGGCAAGTCACCAAGGCCCTAATGAGCCGCAGCGCGCGCATTCTGATGGAAGGCGCAGTACGCGTGCCTGCCTTGGTGCTGGACGCCAAATAACAATCAAAACAGGCTTTATCGCTTGATACATAAGCGCTAGCCGCTGTTAAATTAATAGATACACATCATGAACCCCAAGCAAAAACTCAAAGCCCTGGCCGACGCACGCCGTGGCGTCATCGTGCCCGGTGCATTCAATGCCATGTCCGCCAAACTGGTGGAAGACCTTGGTTTTGAAGCCATTTACATCACTGGCGCAGGCGTGACCAATATGTGGTTTGGCATGCCCGACCAAGGCTTTATGGGCCTGACCGATATCGCCGACCACACCGCCCGCATTCGCGACGCCGTGGAAGTGCCACTGCTGGTCGATGCCGACACCGGCTTTGGCAACGCCGTCAACACCTACCACGCCGTGCGCACGCTGGAGCGCGCCGGAGCCGACTGTATTCAGCTCGAAGACCAGGTCAGTCCCAAGCGCTGCGGCCACTTCAACGGCAAGCAAGTCATTGAAACCAGCGAGATGCTGGGCAAAATCCGCGCCGCCGTCGATGCCCGTCGCGACAGCGGCACCCTCATCATGGCCCGCACCGATGCCGCTGCTGTCCACGGTTTTGAAGCCGCCATTGAGCGCGCTCAACTGTTTCAGGAAGCCGGAGCCGATATTCTGTTTGTCGAAGCCGTCACCCAGGCCGAAGAAGTGCGCGCCCTGCCCCAGCGGCTGCAAGCCCCGCAGCTGATGAATATGGTCATCGGCGGCAAGACCCCCATCTTCAATGCCGATGAACTGGGCCAGCTCGGTTTTGGCCTTGTGCTGTACGCCAACGCCGCCCTGCAAGGCGCCGTGGCCGGCATGCAAAAGTGCCTGACCCTGCTGCGTGACGAGCACAAGGTGGATGAAGACCCCGCCATCGTGGCTCCGTTCTTGGAACGCCAGCGTCTGGTGAACAAGGATTTCTGGGATGCGCTGGAAAAGCGCTATTCCTGATTTCCAGCCATAGGTTCTGAGGCCTGAAGCGACCACCGCATGGTCGCAGCAGGTCTACAGCAGTTCGATCCCCGGTAGTGTTTTGAATGTGCTTTCGCGGGTAATACGCACAAAATCAGCCATCCATGGGCGTTGCCCCACTTCTGGTGTGCTGGCCATGTACAAGTGGGCGTGCAGTCCTTGTTTGTTCACTGGCTTGGCGATGACATAGCCTTTGTCCAGATAGCTTTGCACCGTCCACATCGGTAAGGTGGCAATACCGCGGCCACTGGCGACCAATTGCAGCATCGCCACGGTCAGCTCACTGGTGCGACGGCCTGCGGGGGTGACTCCGGCAGGCACCAGCACTTGCCGCATGATGTCCAGCATGTCATCTGGAATCGGGTAGCTGATCAGCACTTCATCCGCAAAGTCCTGCGCCTCCAGGTAGCTGCGCTCCGCCAGTTGGTGGTGCTTGGCTACCAGCGCCAGCATTTCATAGCGAAACAGTGGGTGGTAGACCACGGGGTCGTTGTCATCGGGCTCCCCCACGATGGCGACTTCTGCTCGGTTTTGCAAAATGAGAGCCACCGGGTCGGGGTGAAAGCCAGAGACGATGTCCAGCTCCACATCAGGCCAACGCTGGCGGAACACATCCATGGCAGGCATCAGCCAGTCAAAGCAGGTATGACACTCCACCACAATGCGTAGCGTGCCACCCCCTCCTTGCGATAAGCGCAGCAAATCACGCTCGGCTTGCTCCACCTCGGGCAGGATTTTGGTTCCCAGCTCTAGGATGCGTTCGCCAATGGCGCTGAATTTCAGGGGGGTGGACTTGCGCTCGAACAAGGGGCTGCCATAGCGCTCTTCCAGAAATTTGATCTGATGGGAAAGAGCCGATTGGGTGACATTCAGCAACTGCGCAGCACGGGCCAAGTTGCCGGTTTCATGCAGGGCAGAGAGTGTCCGTAGGTGACGCAGCTCTAAAAACGGGGACAGGATCACAGCAGTTCTGGGGTGTGAAAACGCAACAACATTAGCTTACCTCAAGTTACTCTGAAAAATTCTCGTTTTACTTCAAGATTCAATTTTCATAGCATTCATGCATTCCTAGGCACCGCCCAGCTCAGGTCGTGGTGCTTTGCTTTTGAAGGTTTGTATGTCTCTGAGTCGCCCTCTCTCCCCTGCCGGTATTGATGCTGCGAGCAATAGCTCCGTGTGCCCCGAATTTACGTTCAGCATTGATCGATTCATCTTCAATGAGGACTATCAACCCTCTGAGAAGACGCGTCTGACCACCAATTTCGCCAACTTGGCGCGCGGCGAAAATCGCAAAGAAAATTTGCGACGCACCATCAAGATGATGAACAATCGGTTCAATAGCCTGGCCCATTGGGATAATCCCAATGGAGATCGCTATGCAATTGAATTGGAGATCATCTCTGCCGACATGAAAATCAATGGGGAAACGCTAAAGAATCAGCTCCCATTGATTGAAACGTTGAAAACAAATATTTTTGACAATCAAACAGGCAAGCACATTGAAGGAAGCGGCGGCAACAGCTTTTCTTCCTACGTTCGCGACTATGATTTCAGCGTTGTACTGAAAAAACATAACGAAAATAAAACGCAATTTAGCGAGCCAGAGGGATTTGGCGAATTGCATGGCAAGCTGTTCAAGCACTTCCTCGACTCGAACGTTTACAAAGAAAATTTCAAAAATAGCCCGCTGATCTGTTTGAGCATTGCTGCAGGAAAAACCTATTACCAAACCGGTGTCACCCACCCTGTGCTGGGTATTGAGTATGCGCAAGATCAGCCATCCATTACCGATAATTACTTCGACAAAATGGGTTTGAAAGTTCGCTACTTCATGCCTAAAAACAGTGTTGCACCACTGGCGTTTTATTTCATTGGTGACCTATTGGCAGATTATGCAAATCTGGAAATAATTGCCGCCATTAGCGTCATGGAAACATTCCAGAAAATTTATCGTCCAGAGATTTATAACGCCAATGCACCAGCGGCCATTCGTTTTCAACCGAACTTGAAGAATACCGACCATTCATTGACACAGATTTTCTACGATCGCGAAGAACGTAACCAATTGGCAGTGAGCCAGGGCAAGCTGACAGAAGAATGGTTTATTAAGCCCTACCAAAAAGTGCTCGCGCAATGGTCGGCGAATGTCCATATTTGATGGCTGCACATCTCATGAATGAGATTGTTGGATGAAATTTCATGAAAGCAAAATCATGCGGCCACTGCATTTAGTTGCCGTCTCTGGCGGGCTGCAGCAAAGCTCCAAGTCCACGGTTCTGGCAAACCATCTGCTCAGCCTGGTTGCCAAGTTGGTGCCGTGCGATGTACGCCTGGTCACCATCGGTCAACGTGTCCCGCAGTTGGCAGGCGCGACATTCCGCACGCAATTGCCTGACGTGGTGGAGCAGGAGCTTGCTGCTGTGGAGCAGGCGGACATTCTGATTGTGGTGACCCCTGTCTTTCGGGGCTCGTACACAGGCATGTTCAAGCATTTTTTTGACTTGATTGATCAGGATGCACTGATCGACAAGCCCATCTTGCTGGCAGCCACGGGCGGTAGTCATCGTCACGCTTTGATGATTGATCACCAGTTGCGCCCTTTATTCAGCTTTTTTCAAACGCGCACTCTGCCTTTGGGCGTTTATGCGACGGACAGTGATTTTGCAGACGGCTGCCTTCGCAATGAAGCCTTGCTTGAGCGATCCCGGCTAGCCGTTGAAAAGGCCTTGCCAATGATCGAGCTGACATGCCGCGAGTCGGCTTGCGCTGACCTCGAAGCAGTGGCCGCCTAAGCGCTCCAATCGCACTCACCGTACAGGCATGCCGCCTGGCGCTGAGTGCCCCGATTTTTTTAAAGGAACACCGATGTTTGAAACATCTATTGCAGGCAGCCTGCCCAAACCCGAATGGCTGGCAGAAACCAACAAACTCTGGCCCCAATGGAAGGCCGAGGGTGATGCCCTGCTGCAGGCCAAGGCCGACGCCACCCTGCTGTGGATCAAGGCGCAGGAAGACGCGGGCCTAGACATCGTCTGTGACGGCGAGCAGTCACGCCAGCACTTTGTGCACGGCTTTCTGGAGCAGGTCGAAGGCATTGACTTCGAGAACAAAGTGACCATGGGCATCCGCAACAACCGCTACGACGCCATGGTGCCGCAGGTGGTCTCGGCCCTGCGCCTCAAAGGCCGTGTGCATGGCTTTGAAGCCCAGCTGGCGCGTGCGCACACCAAGAAAACGCTGAAGTTCACCCTGCCCGGCCCCATGACCATCATCGACACCGTGGCCGACCGCTTTTACGGTGACAAGGTCAAGATGGCCTTTGCCTTTGCCGAACTACTCAACCAGGAGGCGCTGGCGCTGCAGGCCGATGGCGTGGACATCATCCAGTTCGATGAACCTGCATTCAACGTCTACATGAAAGACGCCGTCGACTGGGGCGTGCAGGCGCTCGAGCGTGCGGTGCAAGGCTTGAACTGCACAACGGCCGTGCACATTTGCTATGGCTACGGCATCAAGGCCAATACCGACTGGAAGAGCACGCTGGGCGATGAATGGCGCCAGTACGAGACAGTGTTCCCCGCACTGGCCAAGAGCAGCATCCACCAAGTCAGCCTGGAATGCATCCACTCGCACGTGCCACCCGACTTGATGAAACTGCTGACAGACAAGGACGTACTGGTCGGCGTGATCGATGTGGCCAGCGATGTGGTCGAGACCCCAGAGCAAGTTGCAGACACCATTGGCCGTGCACTGGAGTTTGTGCCCCAAGACCGCCTGTTCCCGTGCACCAACTGCGGCCTGGCCCCCATGGACCGCAACGTAGCCTGGCGCAAACTTAAGGCACTGGCAGCGGGTACACAGCTGGCGAAGCAGCGCCTAGCGCAGGAGTGAGGCATAGCGCTCATCGCTCTCGGCTGCTGCCGAATTCAAACACTCACAAGCTAACTAGCCACCCAAACAAAAAGCGCTCCAATGGAGCGCTTTTTTCATTGCATGCAAAGCCATGCTGTAAAGCTTCACGTTGAGATATTGCAAGCAACGATAACGCTTTACTTACTCCACGGTCACCGATTTGGCCAGGTTACGGGGCTTATCCACATCGGTACCACGCGCCACGGCGGTGTGATAGCTCAACAACTGCAGCGGCACCACGTGCAAGATGGGGCTGAGCGCACCATAGTTTTCAGGCATGCGAATCACGTGCATACCCTCGGCATTTTCAATGTTGGTCTTGGCATCGGCCAGCACATACAGCACACCACCGCGCGCACGCACCTCTTGCATATTGCTTTTGAGCTTTTCCAGCAGCTCGTCATTGGGTGCCACGGTGACCACAGGCATGGTGTTGTCCACCAACGCCAAGGGGCCGTGCTTGAGTTCACCTGCGGGGTAAGCCTCGGCGTGGATATAGGTAATCTCTTTGAGCTTGAGCGCACCTTCCATCGCAATCGGATAGTGCATGCCGCGCCCCAAAAACAAGGCGTTTTGGTGCTTGGCAAAGTTCTCTGCCCAACTGACCACTTGCGGCTCCAGCGCCAACACCGATTGCAAGGCCACAGGCAAGTGGCGCATGGCACTCAGGTATTCCTGCTCTTGCGCTTCCGTCAGCTTGCCCTTGGATTGGGCCAGTGCCAAGGTCAATAAGAACAGACCAGCCAGCTGCGTTGTGAATGCCTTGGTGGATGCCACACCAATTTCAACACCTGCGCGGGTGATGTAGGCCAGCTTGCACTCGCGCACCATGGCACTGGTGGCCACATTACAGATCGTCAGCGTGTTGGCCATGCCCAGGCTCTGCGCATGGCGCAGCGCAGCCAGCGTGTCCGCCGTCTCACCCGACTGGCTGATGGTGACCACCAGTGTCTTGGGATTGGGCACGCTGGTGCGGTAGCGGTATTCGCTGGCCACTTCCACATTGCAAGGGATGCCCGCAATGCTCTCCAGCCAGTACTTGGCCGTGCAGCCGCTGTAGTAGCTGGTGCCGCAGGCCAAGATCAAGACGTTGTCGATTTCCTTGAACACACGCCAGGCGGCAGTGCCATCTGCACCATCAAACAATTCGGGTGCAATGTTGACGATGCCTTCCAGCGTGTCGCCAATCGCACGGGGTTGCTCAAAGATTTCCTTTTGCATGTAGTGGCGGTAAGGGCCTAACTCCACTGCACCGCTGTGGGCGTGCACGGTTTTGACGGGGCGCTGCTCGGGCAGCACGGCGTGGCCGTCTTTACCGGCAATCCAGTAGCGACCGGGCTGCAAGTCCACCAGATCACCCTCTTCCAGGTACACGATCTGGTCAGTCACACCGGCAATGGCCATGGCGTCCGAGGCCAGGAAGAATTCGCTGTTGTCTTGGCCCACGCCCAACACCAAGGGTGAGCCCGCACGACCACCCACCACACGGTGCGGCTCGTCCTTGTGCATCACCGCAATGGCGTAAGCGCCGTGCAGCTGTGCACGCGCGGCCTTGACGGCATCAAACAAATCACCGTTGTACAGGCTGTCTACCAGATGGCAGATCACTTCCGTATCCGTCTGGCTGGCAAAGATGTAGCCCTTGGCTTGCAAGTCTGCGCGCAGGGCTTCGTAGTTTTCAATGATGCCGTTGTGCACCAGCGCCACACGGGCGGGCTTGCCGCTGTCCACCGTCTCGCCGGGGCCGTAGCTGAAGTGTGGGTGGGCGTTGCGCACCGCTGGCTCGCCGTGCGTGGCCCAGCGGGTGTGGGCGATACCGGTCAGGCCTTGCAGATCATCGGTGGTGACTTGCTCCAGCAACTCGGCCACGCGGGCGGTGCTGCGCGCACGCTGCAAGCCTTGGCTAATGGGGGTGCCCGCCACCATGCGGTGCACGGCCACGCCACAGGAGTCATAGCCACGGTATTCCAGGCGCTGCAGGCCCTGCACCAGCAAAGGAACGATATTGCGCGTGGAAACTGCGCCAACGATGCCACACATAGGCGGAACTCCAAAAAGATTGAAACTGCAGCGATGCTAAAAGCTAGAAAATAAAATTTATGATCTATTTTCCATATTTCAAGAAATTTAATTTCACACAAAATTAATTGTGAAATTAAATTTCAAATACAAATGAAATCTGAAATTAACACCGCCGAATCCAGCCTGGACAACACCGACTTGCAACTGCTGGACCTGCTGCAGCGCGATGCGGGACAAAGCAATGTGGCGCTGGCGGAGCAGTTGCACATCTCCCCCCCCACCTGCCTGCGGCGCATACGCCGCCTGCACAGCCTGGGCTTGGTGGAGCGCCAGGTCGCCATTGTGCGGCCCGAGGCCCTGGCCCCACTGGTAGGACACGGGCTGCAAGCGGTGGTGGAAGTAACGCTGGAGCGCCAGCACGCCGAAGCGCTGGATGACTTCGAAGCACAGGCTGTAGCAGAAGATGCCGTGCAGCAATGCTGGCGCGTCTCGCCCGGGCCCGACTTCATGCTGGTCGTGGCCTGCCGCGATATGCCTGCCTATCTAGCGCTGTCGCAGCAGTTGTTCACCGCGCAGCGCAATGTGCGCAATGTGAAAACATTTTTTGCCACCAAGCGCGCCAAATTCAGTCCCCACCTGCCACGCCTGGCTGGTGCCTTGAGTGCATCGTAAGAAGAAAATATAGCTACCAGCGCTTGCCAGATAAGCGTTTCAGGCACTATTGATCTAAAACTGCAAATCAGGCTGCCGCTGGCCAATCCAGGCACAACGTGCACCCAGCCTGCGGTTGGGCCTGCACATGCCAGCGTGCCCCATGACGCTCTGCAATGGTCTGCACCAGCGGCAGGCCGCAGCCCACGCCGTCAAACTCGCTCTCGCGGTGCATGCGTTGAAACAGCGCCCCCAGCTGATGGGTACGACTGTCGTCAAAACCCACCCCGTTGTCTTGCACGGCCAGACGCCAGCCACCTTCCGCCAGCGGCTGGGCAAACACCCGCACCGTCGGCTGCGCTTGGCGGGCAGAGAACTTTACCGCATTACCCAGCACCGCCTGCATGGCGCTACGCAGCCCCTCGGCATCAGCCAGCACCCATACGGGCTGCGCTGGCAACTCCCACACCACCTGCGGGTGCTGCGCCTGCAAGGTCTGCACCAGGGGTTGCAGCAGCGCCACCCAGTCCAGCACCTCCAGGTGCAAAGGAGCACGTGCGGCGCGTGAAATATGGGCCAGACCATCCAGCATCGCGCTCATCTTGCGAGCCGATTGCTCCATGGTGGTCACAAACTCATGGGCGTCTTCGGCCGCCTCTGTCGCCTGCGGCGCTGCCGCGACCAGCGCCTGCACCGACTCTTGGAGCAAGGGCGCAAAAGACACCACATGCCGCAGCGGTGCACGCAAGTCATGCGCAACGGCGCGCATCCATGCTTCGTGCGCACTGTGCAAGCGGGCAATTTCTATCTGCTGCTGCGCGATCAGCGCCTGGGCGGCTTCGAGCGTTGCAGGCACCGGGGTGGACATGGACATGGGCTGCGTCACTGGCGCTTCAGGCCTTAGCTTGCTTGGCAGGGCGCTGCCAATTGGCAATCGACACCTGCTTGCCGCGCGCCACGCTCAAAGCGCCGGGCTCGGTGCTCTTGGTGATGGTGGAGCCACCGCCCACCGTGCCACCGGCACCCAGCGTGACAGGGGCCACCAGCACGCAGTTGCTGCCCACATGCACATCGGCCTCAATCACGGTGCGGTGCTTGTTGGCACCGTCGTAGTTGGCAGTGATCGAACCCGCGCCGTAATTCACGCGCTCACCCACCGTGGCATCGCCCAGGTACGCCAGATGGTTGGCCTTGGCACCATCGGCCAGGGTGGAATTCTTCACCTCGACAAAGTTGCCGATGTGAACTTCCTTGCCCAGCTGCGCGCCAGGACGCAAGCGGGCAAACGGGCCAATCAGTGCGCCTTCGCCCACGCTGGCACCCAGTTTTTCACCATCGATGTGCGTGAACGAGTGAATGACTGCGCCTGCGGCAATCACGGCGTTGCTGATGTGGCAGTACGCGCCAATGTGCACGCCCTCACCCAACTCAACCTTGCCGGTGAAGATGCAACCGACATCAATTTCCACATCCTGTGCGCACAGCAGTTGCGCGGCGTTGCCACGCACATCGTCGCGCACATCAAAACGGGCCGGATCGGCCAGGCGAATGCCCTGTTCCATCAGCACCAGCGCCTGGCGCTGCTGGTGGGCCCGCTCCAGCTCCGCCAGCTGCAGCGGGCTGTTCACGCCCGCCACCTGCACCGCATCGGTGATGCGGTGGGCCACCACATCCACACCATCGGCCACCGCCATGGCGACGATGTCGGTCAGGTAGTACTCGCCCTGGGCGTTGTTGTTGTTCAGTTGGGACAGCCATTGCGACAGCTGCTTGGCAGGCACGGCCATGATGCCGCTGTAAATCTCGGTGATGGCGCGCTCGGCATCATTCGCATCTTTTTGCTCCACGATGCGTTGCACCGTTCCCTGCGCATTGCGCACGATGCGGCCGTAGCCCGTGGGGTTGTCCAAAGTCACGGTCAGCAGCGCCATGCGGCGGTTGTCTGCCGCCGACACCAGATCCTGCAGCGTTTGCGCCTGCGTCAGTGGCACATCGCCCGAAAGCACGATGACCATGCCGTCATCGGCCAGCGCAGGCACCGCCTGCTGCACGGCGTGGCCAGTGCCCAGCTGGGGCTCCTGGCGCACAAATTTCAGCTCCAGCGCCTGGGCGCTGCGGCCCTGGGCAATGGCCGTCTCCACCTCTTGCGCACCGTGGCCGGTAATCACCACGGCCGAGCGGGCCTGCAACTGCGCCGCCGTATCCAGCACATGCTGCAGCAGTGCACGCCCCGCCAGTTTCTGCAGCACCTTGGGGGTGCGGCTTTTCATGCGGGTGCCCTTGCCGGCAGCCATGACGACGATATCAAGAGGAAGTGCGTTCTGAGACATAAAAAAACCAGTGTTGGGGCCAGCCAACGCTGGCGCTACAGCGGGTGATTATCCCGCGCTCTGCGGGTCTGCCAAGCAAGACCGCGCATCCGCTGCCGTGGGCAGCACACGACACCTCCCTTTGCCGGGTTTGATTTTGATCAGACATCACCAGCAACCGCTGCGCGTCCCCATTGGAGACCGGCGGCCCTTTCTGCATGCTGTAACGCCATTCACTCACCCACCAGAAAGGAACGTTCATGACCTTTATGCCGTGGTCCAGCGCGCTCATGCTGGACATTCCCCACATTGACGCGCAGCACCAGACCCTGGTGCACCTGATCAACACCCTGCATGAAGTGGTCAACGACCCCATCCCGGAGCGCGCCGTCATCGCCCAGGTGCTGGAGGGCCTGGTGGACTACACCCACAACCATTTCATTGAGGAAGAGGTGATGTTCCAGCGCTATGGCTACCCGCAGACCGCGGAACATACGGCCGAGCATGCCCAGTTCACCACCAAAGCCATGGACTGGCTGATGCGCTTTGAAGACGGAGAAGACGTGGATCTCGAAGCGATGGACTTTCTCAAAGACTGGCTGCTGCACCACATCCTGGAAGAAGACCGCGCCTATGTCCCGTTCCTGCAAGCCGCCATGGCAAGCCCTGCAGCAAGCGGCAGCGCAGCCGCTTTGCCGCACACTGCATAAAAAAGAGAGCACCTTGCGCAGGTCAAACAAACAGATCTGACACAAAACACACCAAAATCATTCAACCATCAGCGCATGCAGCTCACTTTTTAGAGACCCATAAAAAAGCTGCAGCCCTTGCAAAGGACTGCAGCCTGGGGTGCCGAGGGCGCTGCTGCTTAGCCCAGCGTCACACGGGCAAACTTGCGCTTGCCCACTTGCAACACAAAGGTACCGGCTTCAACCTTCAAGCCCTTGTCGCTGATCACCGTGCCGTCGATGCGCACGCCGCCGCCGTCGATCAGGCGGTTGGCTTCGCTGCCCGAGGGTGCCAGGTTGGCTTGCTTGAGCAGCGCACCAATGCCCAGTGGTGCGCCAGTCAGGCTCACTTCGGGAATGTCATCAGGAATGCCACCCTTGGCGCGGTTGTTGAAATCCTGCTCTGCGGCCTCGGCCGCTTCTGCACTGTGAAAGCGCGCGGTGATTTCCTTGGCCAGTGCCACCTTGGCGTGCTTGGGGTTGCCGCCGGCCTCGATCTCGGCCTTGAGCGCGTTGATCTCCGCCATGCTCTTGAACGACAGCAAGGTGTACCAGTCCCACATCAGGTCGTCCGAAATCGACAGCACCTTGGCAAACATGGTGTTGGGGTCTTCGGTAATACCGATGTAGTTGTTCTTGGACTTGGACATCTTGTGCACACCGTCCAGCCCCACTAGCAAGGGCATTGTGAGTACACACTGCTGCTCTTGACCGTATTCAGCCTGCAGATGGCGACCCATCATCAGGTTGAACTTCTGGTCGGTACCGCCCAGTTCCAGGTCGGCCTTGAGCGCCACCGAGTCGTAACCCTGCAGCAGCGGGTACAGAAACTCGTGCAAGCTGATCGAGCTGCCTTCGGTAAAGCGCGTGTGGAAGTCGTTACGCTCCATCATGCGGGCCACGGTGTACTTGGCCGACAGCTGGATCATGCCGCGCGCGCCCAGCTGGTCGCACCATTCGCTGTTGTAACGCACCTCGGTCTTGGCCGGGTCCAGCACCTTGGCGGCCTGGGTGTAATACGTTTCAGCGTTGAGCTTGATCTGCTCAGCCGTCAATGGTGGGCGGGTGCTGTTGCGACCTGATGGGTCACCAATCAGCGTCGTGAAGTCACCAATCAGGAAGATCACGGTATGGCCCAGGTCCTGCAGCTGGCGCATTTTGTTCAGCACTACGGTGTGACCCAGGTGGATATCGGGTGCCGTAGGGTCCAGACCCAGCTTAATGCGCAACGGAACGCCTGTGGCCGCCGATTTGGCCAGTTTCTGCGTCCAATCCGCTTGTGGCAACAATTCATCGACGCCACGCAACGTGATTTCAAGCGCTTGTCTTACAGCCTCAGTGACTGGGTATGTTGTAACAGCATTTTGATTCATAAGGGTTTTTTCCAGCGCTGGGGTTGGCCTCCCCGGTATACTTGGGGCTCGATTGCAGTGATGAATTCTAGTCGGCAAGCCATTTACATACCGCGCAATGGCCACTATGCTGACAGATCGCGTGCCCCATGCCTCACATGCCTTTCTGTCTTCAGGGTACGCACACTTCCCGGGAACCCATGTTTTGACTCACAAACTAGTTTCTGCCGGCAGTGCTTTGCTCGCACAGCTGGCACAGTCCATCCAGCGTCACCCGAAGCGCCTGACTGCCGCCATTGCAGCCCTGATGCTCACCGCTGGCGGCGGTGCATTCGCCGTGGCCTCTTTGGGACCTGATCCTGCCGACCTGCCCGTCCGCACGCTCACCCAAACCATTCCCTCGCTGGTGGATGGCAGTACCTTGGCCGACCTGACGGACCAAAATAACTTTTCGCTGTTCCGCACGGACTACAGCCGCGCCAGTGACACCCCTGAATCGCTGCTGCAGCGCCTGGGCATTGCTGACCCCAGCGCCTCTGCATTCTTGCGCAGCAATGATCTGGCGCGCCAGCACATCTTCAGCCGCAGCGGCCGCCTGATTTCTGCAGAAGCCAGTAACGACCACCAGCTGCGCAAGCTGACCGTGCGCTGGGTGCAGGATGAAAACAGCCAGGATTTCCAGCGCCTGGTGCTGGAGCGCAAGGCAGATGGTCAGTTTGTCGCAGCCACTTCCAGCGCCCCACTGTCGGTCAACACCCGCCTGGCGGGCGGCACCATCCACAGCACCTTGTTTGCTGCCACCGATGCAGCTGGCCTGCCGGACTCGGTGGCTACACAGATTGCGGACATCTTTGAGGATGTGAATTTCCACCGCCTGCAAAAAGGCGATCGCTTCTCGCTGATCTACGAGACGCTGGAAGCCGATGGCGAATTCCTGCGTGCCGGCCGCGTGCTAGCCGCTGAATTCCAGAACCGCGACAAGTTGCACCAGGCCATGTGGTTCCAGGAATCTGGCAAGCGCGGTTCTTACTACGCCATGGATGGCTCCAGCCTGCGCCGCGCCTACCTGAACTCGCCCGTTGAGTTCTCGCGCATCAGCAGCGGTTTTGCCATGCGCAAGCACCCCATCCACAACACATGGCGCAAGCACCTGGGCACCGATTTTGCGGCCCCCACAGGCACCAAGGTGCGTACCGTGGGTGATGGCGTGGTCGAGTTTGCAGGCTGGCAAAACGGTTTTGGCAACGTGATCTTTGTGAAGCACTCCAACACCAGTCACGTCACCGTTTACGCCCACCTGAGCCGCATCGACGTCAAAAAGGGCCAGTCCCTGGAGCAGGGTCAGTTCATTGGTGCCGTCGGTACGACCGGCTGGTCTACCGGCCCCCACCTGCACTTTGAATTCCGCGTGAATGGCTCGCACCAAGATCCGCAGACTGTCATTGCCAAGAACCAGGCCAATGAAATCTCCGAGAAGGTGCGCCAGCAGTTCGCCAAGCATGCCGAATTCATGCACATGCAACTGGCTTCTGCCGACCTGATTCGTCAGGCCAGCGCACAATAAGCCGTGCTACCCTTCGAAGGGCCTCGAGCAATCGAGGCCCTTTTTCTTCGCCTGCTTGACTTGCGCCTATGCCCACCACCCTTACCCCTTCCTGTGATGCTGCCGAGCTGTACATCGGCCTGATGTCCGGCACCTCGCTCGATGGCGTGGATGGGGTGCTTGTGCACTGGGATACGGCCCAGCAGATGCAGGTCCGGGCTTATGCCACACACCCCTTTCCGACCGAGCTGCGCCAAGAGCTGCTGGCCTTGAACAGCCCCCAAGGGGTGAATGAACTGCACCGCGCTGCACTGGCGGGCAATGCCGTTAGCCGCGCTTACGCAGAAGTGGTACAGCAGCTGCTTCAACGCAGCGGCACCCAGCCACAGCAAGTGCGCGCCATCGGCGCCCACGGCCAAACGGTGCGCCACCAACCACAGCTGCACGATGGCACCGGCTACACCCTGCAACTGCAAAACCCCGCCCTGCTGGCCGAACGCTCAGGTATCAGCGTGGTGGCCGACCTGCGCAGCCGTGATGTTGCGGCAGGGGGCCAGGGAGCTCCACTGGTGCCCGCCTTTCACCTCGGCGCGTTTGGGCGCAGCGATCGCGCCACCGCTGTGCTCAATATCGGCGGCATTGCCAACATCAGCGTCTTGCCGGCCCTGGCAGATCCCCACACGGGGGTCATTGGCTTCGATTGCGGGCCTGGCAATGCCTTGATGGACTGGTGGTGCCTGCAGCACACGGGCGCCGCCTATGACAACGAAGGTCAATGGGCGGCAGGCGGCACCGTGCACCCGCCTTTGCTGCAGCAGTTGCTGGCAGAACCTTTCTTGCAGCAGCCCCCACCCAAAAGCACAGGGCGCGACCTGTTCAATCCGGCATGGTTGCAGCAGCAGCTACAAAGCCTCAGCCAAGCCCCTTGTGCGCAAGATGTGCAGGCCACGCTCACCGCCTTCACTGCGCACAGCTGTGCAGATGCCGTGCGCAAGCACGCGCCCCACAGTGACAACCTGCTGGTCTGCGGTGGCGGCGCACTGAACACCGAGTTGATGCGCCAATTACAGGCCTTGCTGCCCAACACTCAGGTACTCAGCACCGCAGCACGTGGCCTCCCCCCCCTGCAAGTGGAAGCCGCCGCCTTTGCCTGGCTGGCCCGCCAGTGCATGCATGGCCTGCCAGGCAACCGGCCGGCCGTAACCGGTGCCGCAGGCCCACGCGTGCTGGGTGCCATTTATCCGGCCTAAGGCCGACTGCTGCGCCCGCAGCAGTTCTCAGTCGTGCGTATCGGGTGCAGGCTGCACCCGTTCATCACCATCGAGCTGGCTGAACACCAAGGTGGCAGCCAGCGTCATGACCCCCACCGTGACAAATGTGGCCTGCAGCGCCAGCAATCGGTAGCCCTCTCGCTCGTGCCACATATCGGCAAACCCTGTCAGCACAGCACCAGCCACCGCCACTCCCATGCTCATGGCCAGCATCTGCACCATGGACAGCAAGCTGTTGCCACTGCTGGCGAATTCACCTTCCATATCTTTGAGCGTGACCGAGTTCATGGCCGAGAACTGCATCGAGTTGATGCAGCCAAACACAAACAGCTGCGCCATGATCAGCCACTGTGACTGCTCACGGCTCAACAGACCCAGGCTCGCAATCATGATGCCCAGCAAGACCGAATTCACCTGCAGCACCCGCTTGTAGCCAAAGCACAGCACCGTCCGCACCGCCATGCGCTTGACCAGCATGCTCCCAGCCACAGTGGCCAGCATCATGCTGCCCGCGTGAAAAGGCGACAGACCCAAGCCCACCTGCAACACCAAAGGCACCAGAAATGGTGCTGCACCGCTACCCAGCCGCGCAAACAGATTGCCCAACAAGCCCACGCGCAGCGAACGCACACCAAACAAAGCCGGCGCAAACAGCGGTGCGGGGCTACGCAGCGCATGCATCCAGTACGCCGCCAGGCTGGCCATGCCAAACACCAGCAGCACGGTCACCAAGGCATGCCCCATGCCCACAGCCGACAAGCCATCCAGCGCCAGCGAGACCCCCACCATGCCGAACGCCAGCAATGCAAAGCCCACGCCGTCAAATGCGCGCTTGGGCTGCTGGTCGTTGCGCGGCATCCAGCGCCATGCCGCCCAGACCCCCACAATCCCGATCGGCACGTTAATCCAAAAGATCCAGTGCCACGAGGCATACTCCACCAGCCAACCACCCAGCGCAGGCCCCATCAGCGGCCCAATCTGCCCCGGAATGGCAATAAAGCTCATCGCGCGAATAAAGGCATCACGCGGGTACGCACGCAACACCGCCAGACGCCCCACGGGCAGCATCATCGCCCCACCCACGCCCTGCACCACACGCGCCATCACCAGAAACTGCAGGCTAGGGGCCAGCGCGCACAGCACTGAGCCCAACACAAACAAGGCCATGGCTGCCGTATAAATGCGGCGCGTGCCAAAGCGGTCAGCCACCCAGCCTGTGGCCGGAATCAGCATGGCAGTCGTCAAGGCATACGACACCACCACCGACTGCATGTGCAGCGGACTCTCTCCCAGCGAAGCAGCCATGCTGGGCAAAGCGGTGTTGAGGATGGTGGCATCCAAGCTTTGCATGAAAAAACCAATGGCGACCAGCCACAGCAAACGCTCCTGCGCCATAGAGCTCGATGGGGAAGATGCACTCATAGCGATATTTGATAGCTAGCAGCGCTTGCCAGATAAGCGCTTGAGGCCAATTTAGACACAAAAAAGCCGCTGATGAACAGCGGCTTTTTTGTGAAGGGCAATGCAAGGACCAACAGCGCTCTCACACCGAGAAGCTGGAGCCACAGCCACAGGTGGTGGTGGCGTTGGGGTTCTTGATCACAAACTGTGCACCCTGCAGATCTTCCTTGTAGTCGATCTCGGCGCCCAGCAGGTATTGGTAGCTCATGGCATCGATCAGCAGCGAGACACCATTCTTGGTCATGGTGGTGTCGTCATCGTTGGTGATTTCGTCGAAGGTAAAGCCGTACTGAAAGCCCGAGCAGCCGCCGCCTTGCACAAACACGCGCAGCTTCAGGTCTGGGTTGCCTTCCTCTGCAATCAGATCCGCCACCTTGGCAGCGGCACTGTCCGTAAAGAGGATGGGTTCTGGCATTTCGGTGGTGGTATTTTCTGCAACGGCGCTCATGGGGATTACTCCGAGAATTCTTCTGAAAATCGGCGGCAATGGTACTGCAGTTTGCTCAGGAATTAAGCAAGCCCTGGCTTTGACGACAGTCCCAGTGGGGGCATTACCCTGGCAGCCACAGGGTCTGCTGGTGCTCCGAAGCGCCCACAAAAAAGCCGCCACGCCCAAAGGCAGCAGCGGCTTTTTTGTGGGAAGGCAGTTGCCAGAGCAACCACCTTCCAGCAAGGTCTGAAACGAATTAACGCTTCGAGAACTGCTTGGCGCGACGAGCACCACGCAGACCAACCTTCTTACGCTCGACTTCACGAGCGTCGCGAGTCACGAAGCCAGCTTGGCTCAGTGCAGGCTTCAGGGCTGCGTCATAGTCAATCAGCGCACGTGTCACGCCGTGACGAACCGCACCAGCTTGGCCGGATTCGCCGCCGCCATGGACGTTAACCAGCACGTCGAAAGCTTCGACATTGCCAGTCAGCACCAGAGGCTGCTTAGCGATCATGATGGAGGTTTCGCGGCCGAAATACTGTTGAATGTCTTTGCCATTCACAGTGATCTTGCCGGAGCCCTTCTTCAGGAATACACGAGCGACGCTAGACTTGCGACGGCCTGTACCGTTGTTCCAATCACCAATCATTGAGGTCTCCTTAGATTTCCAGAGCCTTAGGCTGCTGTGCGGTATGGGGGTGCTCAGCACCGCCGTACACCTTCAGCTTCTTGATCATGGCGTAGCCCAGAGGACCCTTGGGCAGCATGCCCTTAACGGCCTTCTCGAGCGCACGGCCAGGGAACTTAGCCTGCAGGTCGCGGAAGTTGGTGGCAGTGATGCCGCCGGGGAAACCGGAGTGACGGTAGTACACCTTGTCCAGGTTCTTGGTGCCAGTGACCTTGAGCTTGGAGGCGTTGATGATGACGATGTAGTCGCCGGTGTCAACGTGAGGTGTGTAGATTGCCTTGTGCTTGCCGCGCAGACGGAGTGCCACTTCGCTGGCGACACGTCCGAGCACCTTATCGGTGGCGTCAATCACAAACCACTCGTGTTGCACCTCAGCGGGCTTTGCGCTGAATGTAGACATGAGATTTCTCTTTCAAGAAGGTTTGGAAGGCCCTTTTCCGCGGTCGGTGCTTCTTCTTAAATTCATTGCTGAACTAGGAAGCCTCTTAGGCGGGAATTACCAAAGCACAAGCAAAATACCCGGGCTTCAGTACTTCGCCGCGGGGCCATAAAATCGCTGCGAAGCCCGCCATTATACGAAATAGCGTCCAATAGCGCCATCAGCACCTGATGTGGGTGTGGATTTACCCGCACAAACGGCAATCCCCGCACACTGGCACCATCTTGCGGCCCTGGGCCGCCGCCCCGCTGCAGCGCAGACTGCCGCACGAACCGAGAAGAATTCACACCTATGTTCAGCTACCGCCACGGTTTTCACGCCGGTAACCACGCCGATGTGCTCAAGCACACCGTTTTGATCGCAGCCCTGCAACACATGGCGCAAAAAGACACGGCCATCAGCGTGATCGACACCCACGCTGGTGCGGGCCTGTACCGCCTGGATGGCGACTTCGCCAACACCAGCGGCGAGTCCAAGGACGGCATTGAGCGCCTGCTCGACACCCCCGAAGAACAACTGGCACCCGCCTTGCGCGCCTATTTGCAGGCCGTGCGCAGCGTCAACCAGGGCAAGGGCGTCAAGACCTACCCCGGCTCTCCCTTCATCACACAAAGCCTGCTGCGCCCGCAAGACAAGCTGCGCTTGTTCGAGTTGCACCCCAACGATTGGCGCTCGCTGGACGGCAATATGGCCCAGCTGGAAGCTGGCAAGCAGGTGGAAACATTGATGGAAGACGGCTTCAATGGCGTCAAACGCTTCTTGCCCCCACCTTCACGCCGGGGCTTTTTGCTGTGCGACCCCAGCTACGAAATGAAAACCGATTACGGCCGTGTGCTGACGATGATCGAAGACGCCCTGGTGCGCTTCCCCACCGGCACCTACGCCGTGTGGTACCCCATCATTCCGCGCCAGGATGCACACGACCTGCCCAAACGCCTGAAAACCTTGGCCACCAAGGCTGGCCGGGGCTGGCTGCACGCGTCGCTGACCGTCAAGGGCAGCAAGATCCGCAGCGAAGTCAATGACTGGGGCAATACCACCGAAGGCAAGCGCCCCGGCCTGCCGGCCAGCGGCATGTTCCTGATCAACCCGCCCTTCACCCTGCGTGCGGCCCTCAAGGAAGCCCTGCCGCAGATTGAAAAGCTGCTGGCGCAGGACAAAAACGCCACGCACACGCTGGAGTTTGGCGAGTAAGCCATTCGCCCCTAAAAAAAGGAGCTGCTAGCGCTCGTATTTCTTCGCTTCAGGCTCGCAACATCATGCCTGCCATAGAGTGTTCGAACTGAGATTTGGCAACATCCCCCCCCAACTCCGACTACCTTCTTGCGTGGCGTATGCACCCAGGCTACCCATTTGAATTCGTTCTAGCCAGTGGTCGACAGCGTCAAGAAACTGCTCAATCACATCCGCCAAAGTACGTGCATTGCGGCCTTCGATATCTAGCCATTGGCACAGCACCATGCTCTCTTGACTACCATCAAGAGCCAATACAGCACCGCCCGAACCAATACCGTACAAATTAGCCTCCAGCAACTGACGATAAACCCGTTCTTTATCACTAGCAGGCACAAACCCTAAGGTGGCATAAAGATGCAAGAGCGCACGCGATTCATTCCACTCAAAATTCAGCGTGTACCCTTGCTTCACTTGCAAAGCTGCACAGCCATACTCATTCAACGCAAACCCCGCAATATTTTGTTCTCGTGCGAATTGTTCGATTAACTGCTGTACCTGCATATATTTACATCCATGAATAATGTCCGCATGTGCGGATTGGTGCGAAGACGATCACACCTTCAAGAAAGTTTTAACTTTTTAAAAAATTTTCAACCAATTACTACTGGGGTCTTGAAACAGGCCGTTGAGTTTTCCCACAGCGATTTCCGGCACCCCGTCCTCAAAATTCACCACGTCAAAAGATGTTTCCTTTCCATGCAGCAGTGCATAAAGCTGAGTAGATGCACCCCTTGTACGTTCAAATAACTTCCCCCCCCGAGAACGCCTCTCCATCACTCGCTGGATCCTCTCAGAAGAAATTTATTAAGTTCTTGAGCCTCTGGGCTGCTATTGGCACGGATTGCCTGATGACTTCGTGCTTCGCTCAAATCAACCGTTGTGTGAATAAATGTTTTGGCATCATCCAATGATTTCACTTTTTTGTATTCAACCAAAACCTTCAAAAAATTCACGCTATCTGAAGTCATCGACTGCAAGTCGAGGTATTGAATCAATGCATTCAAATAATCTCGACTTTCGTCTTTCAACAAGTCATTCCACTCGATACCCTGAGGTAGGCCAGCCCCCTGCGCGCATATCACTTGGCACTTGCTAGCTGTGCCGACGACACCTAGGGTGGCGTGATATCCACCCGCAGCACTTTGCACAAACCTTCCAGCACTTGGTAGCTTTGCAAATAACGCATGCCCTTCGCACCTGATTCTGGTCGATCGCCCGCCGCATTCTCATCAATCAAGGCTGTTCGCTTCTCCTCTAATTCAGCCATCAGGGCTTGATTCGCCTCCCCTGCAAGGACTGCCCTGAGCGCTAACTGTTCTTTATGCGTAAATTGGGTCAACGTTTGCTCTATCGCCTGACGATTAAGTTTTGTCGTTGTGTCCGCATCATCGGCCTGAATACCCAAGGCGCTGAACGCGTCTTTCATCTGCAAAAACTTCAGCGCACACTCATACGCAAGCGAAGTAATTTCATCAGCACTGATGCGAGGCGAATTAATAACCTCACCGTTCTTTGAGGAAGGCGGCGACATACCGTTAAGAAGTTTCCCAAGCGCCTCTTTATATGGCTCTTGTGCTTTATTAATTTCTTTCTCCGTGCTGGCTGCAAGCTTCTGAATTTCCTGCGATGCCTTACTTTTCACATCGACCAGTGAATACACGCTGCCAGCACTCCATTGCTCTTGCTTTTGTCTAGGCATCGCTTTCCACAGCGCGGCGACGTCATTTTCCGTGATCGCTGGTGATCCGCTATCGCTCAACCCCATATCCACAACTTTCTTAAGAACCTCCATCACAATCGCTGCTTTAACCGCGCGACTACTCCCCTCTAGGTTCTTTTCTTTCAGTGCGGCAGTGATATTAGAGAGACATGCATCCAACGCTTTAGGAACATCCGCTCCCTCTTGAATCGCAGCAGCCACTGGCGCATAAGCCGCTTGCAATACTTCATTTTTTTCAGCGACAAATTTCTCTAAACGGCCCATTTGTTCATGATGCGCATGGTGAGAAAGCCCAACTAATTCAGCAATACCGTCATCAGACAAATGCCCTGCAAGTTCTGGCAAAAACTGATCCAAGGTTGCGCCAAAGCTCAACAGCGTTCTGCTGTCCATCTCCGTCACTCGGTTTTTAAGCGCATCCACCGAGATATTTTCGACATCTGCGCCCTTCAAAATGGCGACGCTCTGCAAAAACAGCTCCATTTTTTCCGCAGCCTTTTGAGGTCGTGAAAAGTCACCATCTCGAATTTCTTGCAGCACATCGGAAATGCTCACCCTCAGCATTTCTTGCTGAACATTGGATGGGCTCATCCTCAATATTGACTGGTGAACGCTGTTTTGCACGATGCGGAGCACGCTTTTTCCCTCATCCCCGGGCACATCGGCAATGCCTTGTTTCACACTTTTCGCGATTGATTGCAAAGTATCCAAGTCCAACTTCCGCAAGTGCACATCCAATTGTGCTTTACATACGTCATCAGGCTGATGCCCAGCATCTTGTAGCGGCGCCAAATCTGACGTCGTTTGCAGCAGCAGCGCCCCCAGGCCAGGAACATCAGTACAGACACCTTGCTGGAGCGCCGCCAACAACTGCGCTGTGTTTTCATGCGTTTTTTCTAGCGCAGCGTAGGCTTTTTTTTCTGTACGCCAACCATTGGGCACTAGTGCATTAGCAATGCGTGACCCCAACCCCACGTTTTTTGACAACGGAATTGCCGTTTGATGCACCTGCCCATTCACGCGTCCAGCACCCGCAGGAGCAGCCTTCAATTTCTCATTGGATAAGGCTTTAGAGCCAAAGTCGGAAGACAGATTTATCGAGCTGGATTGAATATTTCCCACCATCACAGATACCCCTCGGATCTTTCATTAATGCCATGACTAACATCTGCACCCCAATGCAGAATTTTTTCTTTAGTCACAAATGACCTTCCATCGTTCCAATGCATCTTTCACAAAGAAGCAGCAAGCACAAAAAACAAAGGGTTTCAGTGCAAAAAGCATCTGAAACCCTTATTCGATGAGCGCTGACAGCTCCTCTTTTATTTAATACGCCGCTCCGCTTGAGCTTTAGTTTTGCGCTTGCAGCAAAACTTCGGGGCACTCGTCCTCGCCTTTGTCGAGCTTGTAGATCTCGACCGATTTCACACCACGGCCCAGCATGCCAATTTCTTCGGCGGCTGCCTTGCTCAGGTCAATCACGCGGTTTTTCACGAAGGGGCCACGATCGTTCACGCGCACCACCACCGACTGCCCTGTCACCTTGCTGCGCACGCACAGTTGCGTACCAAACTCGTAGGTCCGGTGCGCTGCTGTCAGCTCATACTGGTTGAAACGCTCGCCATTGGCGGTCTTGCGGCCATGAAAGCCAGGGCCGTACCAGGAGGCAATGCCTTGCTGGTCAACTTCGGGCAACTCCAGATCGTACAAATGCTCTTGCAGCGCCTTGGCCGGGTCTTTGTGGCGATCGGCACGCAGGGGCGGTGGCGCCATTTTGGCCAGCAGCTCAGAACCTGCCCGCGCACCCAGCTTGGCGCTGGGGGGCGCATCCCCCGTGGTGGCGGTGGCGCTCTCTGCCGTTGGCGGCAAAGGCGCGCAGGCCGTTAATACAGCAGCCAGCAGCACCGAAGCTGCGGGCAAGGCACGACGGCGTGCCGAAGAAAATAAAGACGCACTGACGGAAACAGGCTGGCACCCACGTGCTTGCATGGTCTGACCCTTCTAACGGTGAGCGCATGGGAAGCACCACTTGAAGGCCAGCGAGTTCCGCTCAGACCCTTACAGGCCCAGTCGGTCGCACAGCTCCAGCGTGGCAGCGCTCTGGTTCATCGTATAAAAGTGCAAGCCGGGTGCGCCTTGGTCACGCAACTGCTCGCACAAGCGTGTGACCACATCCATGCCGAAGGCGCGAATCGAGGTCACATCGTCCCCGTAGGCCTGCAGGCGCAGGCGGATCCACCGGGGAATCTCAGCGCCTGTCGCATCGGAAAAGCGCATGAGTTGAGAGGAATTAAGGATTGGCATGATACCTGGAACCACCGGAGCCTGCACGCCAAGTGCTTGAATCCCTTCAACAAAACGGCAATACGCGTCCGCATTGTAGAAATATTGCGTGATGCCACCATGGGCTCCAGCTTGTATTTTTGTAGCAAAAGCTTTCAGGTCAGCATCGGGTGATTTGGCCTGGGGATGGGTCTCCGGATAGGCCGCAACCTCGATGTGGAACCAGTCACCAAACTCCTTGCGGATGAAGGCCACCAGGTCGCTGGCGTACTGGAATTCACCACCCAAGCCATAGCCACTTGGCAGATCGCCACGCAGTGCCACCAGGCGCTTGACGCCCATGTCTTTGAGTTCTTGCAGCTCTGCGCGCACCTTGGCGCTGGTAGCCCCAATGCAGGAAAAGTGGCAGGCAGCCTGCATACCTTCGGCCTGGATGTCGCGCACCATGCTGAAAGTGCCCGCCTGGGTAGAACCGCCCGCACCATAGGTGACCGAGCAAAACTCGGGCTGGCGCGCATACAAATCCTTACGCACTTGCACGTGCTTGGCCGCACCTTCAGGCGTTTTGGTGGGGAAAAACTCAAAGCTGATGGGGAAGCTGCTGTTTGCTGCGTTGGCCACGTTCGTCACTCCTCGCCTGCCCTCCCGGCAGGCTGTCTGTTGTCACTGCGGGGCGGGCATGTGCCCCGCAATCAATCATCCCGGCACCCAGAGCACTGCCGCACACCACCGTGCACCACAGCGCCTGCGGGTTACTTGGTCTTGCGCTTGGGGCGCGCAGGGCCCGGCACGTTGTAGCCGTCTTCTTCGTCGTCAATCACGTCGATGCGCTTGAGCTCACGCAGCACGGTGCGCGAGACACGCTTGGCCGCAGGCGTGGCTGGCATATCTGGCAAGGGCTCGCCCGCGTTCTTGATGACGGTGCCTTGCACGGCGTGCACAAAGAACTCGTGGTTGCCGTCGCCGCCTTCAATGGCCGAATCCATCCAGCCCTTCACTTCCAGGCCCAGGTCGGCCAGGCAGGTGCGCACGCGGGTTTCCACTTCCTTAAACAAAGCCGGATCGCGCACGATGCCGCCCTTGCCGACTTGGCCGGGCTGCAACTCAAACTGTGGCTTGACCAGCATCAGCAGCTGGCCGTGGGGCTTGAGCATGCGCACCACGGCAGGCAACACCAGCGTGAGCGAGATGAAGGACACATCACCGGTGACAAAGTCAAATTCCGGGGTGATGTTCACATCCGCGTACTCAGCCTTGCGGCGGCGCTCAGTGGGGATGGTGCCTTCGGCACGGGCCTTGGCCTTGGCGGCGCGCTCGGCCTTGAAGGCTTCGATGTCTTTGTCTTTAACGTCGCGGCTGTCGTCGTACTCTTCGTCGACCTGGCCGCCATTGCGCATCCACGCATAAGGCGCTTGGGGCAGGGTTTCGTTGTCTTCTTCCTCTTCCCAGCGCTCAGAAATCACTTCTTCGCAGGCGTCTTCCAACGCTTCTGCGGTCATGAAACGGGCATTGAGCCCTTCCACGCAAATCACACGCACATCGCTGCGCAGGCTTTCTTGCAACTGGCCTTGGCCCACGTCCACACCAATGACCTGACCCGCGTTGTGTTTGAGCAAGCAGTCGGTAAAACCGCCCGTGCTCTGGCCCACGTCCAAACAACGCAAACCATCGACCTTCAGGCCTGTAGCCTTCAAGGCGCCTTCCAGTTTCAAACCACCACGTGAGATGAATTTGACTTCGGCATCGTCGAGCAGCTTCAGCTCGGCACCTGCGGGGATTTCGTCACCGTTCTTGGCGACTTTTTTCCACGGAGCCAACGGCGTCAAACGCCATTCCACGCCCGAAGCGATCAGGCGCTGGGCCTGCGAACGGGTGGTGGCATGTCCGTTGTCCACCAAAAATACATCTGCGCGCATGGCGTAGTTCCTTTTATTACTCAAATAGGCCTCCAACGCTGGGTATACAAGCGTCGATAGCTATCTATTTTCATAGATAGCACCCAGCGCCAGAGGTCGCAAAGCCACAGCCCTTGCTGCGGCTTTGCCCCGCCAGATTAGTAGCGGTAGGTTTCAGGCTTGTAAGGGCCTTCCTTCTTCACACCGATGTAAGCAGCTTGTGCATCGGTCAGTTCAGTCAGCATGGCGCCGACCTTCTTCAGGTGCAGGCGCGCCACCTTTTCGTCCAGGATCTTGGGCAACACATAGACCTTGCCCACTTCGTAGGCTTCAGGGCGTGTGAACAGCTCGATCTGGGCGATGGTCTGGTTGGCAAACGAAGCGCTCATCACGAACGAGGGGTGGCCAGTGGCGCAACCCAGGTTCACCAAGCGACCCTTGGCCAGCAAAGTGATCTTCTTGCCGTCAGGGAACTCGATCTGGTCGACCTGGGGCTTGACTTCTTCCCACTTGTACTTCTCGATCGACGCGACGTCGATTTCGTTGTCGAAGTGACCGATGTTGCAGACGATGGCTTGGTCCTTCATGGCGACCATGTGCTCGTGGCGGATGATGTCCTTGTTACCGGTGGTGGTCACGAAGATGTCGCACTTGTCAGCGGCATATTCCATGGTCACAACCTTGTAGCCTTCCATCGCAGCTTGCAGGGCGTTGATAGGGTCCACTTCTGTCACCCACACTTGGGCCGACAGGGCGCGCAGGGCTTGGGCACAGCCCTTGCCCACGTCACCGTAACCGGCCACGCAAGCCACCTTACCGGCGATCATCACGTCGGTGGCGCGCTTGATACCGTCCACCAGCGATTCGCGGCAGCCGTACAGGTTGTCAAACTTGGACTTGGTGACCGAGTCGTTCACATTGATGGCGCGGAACAGCAGGCTGCCGTTGGCAGACATTTCGTTCAGGCGGTGCACACCGGTGGTGGTTTCTTCGGTCACGCCCATGATTTGGGCGGACTTGCGGGTGTACCAAGTAGGGTCAACCGCCAGCTTGGCCTTGATCGCTGCGAAAACGATCTTTTCTTCTTCGGAACCGGGGTTGGCCAGCACGGAGATGTCCTTCTCGGCCTTTTGGCCCAGGTGCATCAGCATGGTGGCATCGCCGCCGTCATCCAAGATCATGTTGGGGCCTTCGTTTTCGGTGCCAGCAGCGCCGAATTCAAAGATCGCGTGGGTGTAATCCCAGTAGTCCTTCAGCGATTCGCCCTTGATGGCGAACACGGGGGTGCCAGTCGCAGCGATGGCTGCAGCAGCGTGGTCTTGGGTCGAGAAGATATTGCAAGAAGCCCAGCGCACGTCAGCGCCCAGGTCCTTCAGGGTCTCGATCAGCACAGCCGTTTGAATGGTCATGTGCAGCGAACCGGTGATGCGCGCGCCCTTCAGGGGCTGTGCAGCAGCGAATTCTTCGCGAATGGCCATCAGGCCAGGCATCTCGGTTTCAGCGATGCGGATTTCTTTGCGACCCCAATCAGCCAACGAAATATCGGTGATGGCGCGGTCTTGTGTATTGCTCATGGTTTCTCCGTGCGGAAAACAACTTTGAAAAACCACGTTCTGGGGGATTTGGGGCTAACAGGCCTCACCGCACAGAAAGCGTGGGTGAGCGTCGTTGCCTGGGAGCGAGGAGGCTGTTTTCAGCCACCTGCTGCCCTCCCGAGCCTCACGCCACCGCGGATTCGGGTGGTCGCTGCAACGCTCCTCAGGAGGAAAAGAAGCGCCGATTGTAATCGAGCCCTTCAGGGTTTGCCGCCATCAGCCAACAGCTGGCACCGCCGCAGGGGCAATGCGCAGCGGGATGGTGACCGGCCCGTCGTTGACCAAGTGCACCTGCATGTCGCCACCAAACTCGCCCGTCTGCACAGGCCCTGCGGTGTACAGCACTCGCGCCTGCGCCACGATGTAGTCGTACAGCCGGCGGCCATCATCCGGTTTGGCCGCCTGCGTAAAGCTGGGCCGGTTGCCGCTGCGCGTATCGGCCGCCAGCGTGAACTGGCTGACGATGAGCAGCCCACCGCCCACGTCCTGCACGCTGCGGTTCATCTTGCCCGCGTCGTCGGTGAAGATGCGCAGCTTCAGCACCTTGGCCAGCAGCTTGTCGGCCTCTTGTGGGGTGTCACCCTGCTCGGCACACACCAACACCAGCAGGCCGTGCGCAATCTGCCCGGCAATGCGCTCATCAATCTCGACACGTGCCTGGCGCACGCGTTGCAATACGGTGATCATGGGTTTCTCACAAATACATAGCTGGTAGCGCTGATTAAACCTGCAACTCACGCACAAACAAGCCTACAAGGTATGAAACACCTGCGCTAGCCGCTCTTATTTTTGTGAAGATCGTGCACGCCGCTCAGACTGTATGCGCGCAGCCACCGCCAAACTGTAACTTGCCGTAACGCAAAACTTGCCCACATGGACTCCGGTATACCTGCAGTCCTATGTCTGCGACTGCTCTTTCTCACCACCCCGCCTGGCCTGGCTGCGTCTACCCGCCAGGCATCTGCGCACGCCTGACTGCGCCTGCCACCGGCTGCGCCACCCTGTGCAGCCGCCACCCGCCCCAGGTGCAGCCATGACCCCCGTACCCACCCGTTCCCCCAGCGAGCCACCACTGGATGTGCTGCACGCCGTGGCCCTGACCACCGGTGTGCCGATGGCGTATCTGAGCTGGCCCTCCGCCCGCTGCCTGTGGGCCACGGCCAGCTATGCCAAGCTCTTTGACATGCCCACGCAGGACCTGCAGGACAAAGAGCCGCAGAGCTACCTGTCGCCATGCGACTGGAACGAGTGGAAGTGCGAACTGGAGCGCCTAGCCGACGCGCACGAACACGGGGCCAGCCTGCAAACCCCGCTGACGTTTGCACGCAACCAGCACATTCCCACGCAGTTGATCGCCCACGCCAACGGCCCCAACGTCTGCGCCATTGTGGTGGCGCCGCTGCAAAGCCTGTCGTTCGTCGATGCCATGCAGATGGTGCAAGACAGCGACACGCGCTTGCGCCGCTACGCCACGGCCACCAGTGAATCCATCATTTTCTTTCGCCATGGCCGCATCTTTGATGCCAACCCCGCCGCCATCGCGCTGACCGGCTACCCGCTGAGCCAACTGCTGGACCGCCCCGTGCTGCACTTGCTGCCCCACGTGCTGCGCGCCACAGCCCAGGCCATGGTGGAGCAGGGCACCACCAGCGCCCAGGAAACCCGGCTGCTGCACCACAGCGGCCAGGAACTGGACGTGGAAATCACCATCAGCCTGCTGCCCGAAGATGGGGACGATCTGGGCCTGATGGTGCTGCGCGACATCACAGAGCGCAAACGTGCCGAAGCGGAAATGCACTTTCTGGCGTTTCACGATCCGCTCACGCGACTGCCCAACCGCCAGGGCCTGATGCGCCAGCTGCGCCAGGTGCTGCAGCATGCCGCGCAGTGCCAGCACCCCGCCGCCGTGCTGTACGTGGATCTGGACCGCTTCAAAGACGTCAACGATTCACTGGGGCACGACGCAGGCGACAAGCTGCTGGTGGAGACCGCGCGCCGCCTGCGCAGCAAGGTGCATCCGGACGATATCGTGGCGCGCCTGGCCGCCGATGAGTTTGTGGTGGTGTTGGCATCGCCGCTCACGGCCTGCCAGCCCGAATGCATCCTGCGTGAAATCCGCTTTGTCATGGACAAGCCCTATGCCTTGCCCAGCGGGCTGGTGAATCTGCCGGCATCCATCGGCATCTGCCTCTATCCCGAGGACGGCGACAGCGCCGAGGCCCTGATGCTCAATGCCAGCGCCGCCATGGAAACCGCAAAAAACCTGGGCCACGGCAGCCACCAGTACTACAGCGCGCTCATGCACATGCGCCCCAGCCGCCTGCTGGCACAAGACCGCCTGCTGCGCGAAGCCGTCGAACAAGACCAGGGCCTGGTGCTGCACTACCAGCCGCAGTGGGATCTGCGCACCAACCGCCTGGAAGGTTTTGAAGCGCTGGTGCGCTGGCAGCACCCAGAGCGCGGCCTGCTGCCCCCGGCAGAATTCATCAGCTTTGCCGAATCACGCGGCTTGATCTCGCTGGTGGACCGTTGGGTCATGCGTGCAGCCTGCAAACAGCTGCGCGCATGGCGCGATGCGGGGCTGCCGCCCGTTGTGGTGTCGGTCAACATGTCAGCCATTGAATTCAACCAAAGCAATTTGCAGACAGAAGTACAGCAAATCCTGACCGACACCGCGATCGATCCGCAATGGCTGGAAATCGAGCTGACCGAGACCACGCTGATGAAACAGTCGGAGCACGTGCTCAGCACGCTGGAGGCGTTGCAGGCGCTGGGCGTGCGCCTGGCGATCGACGACTTTGGCACCGGCTATTCATCCCTGGCCTATCTGAAACGCTATCCGCTGGACAAGCTCAAGATCGACCGCGCCTTCATCAAAGACACCCCGCAGGACCAGGACGATGTGAGCCTCGTCACCGCCATTTTGCAAATGGCCCACAGCCTGAACCTGCGCACGGTGGCGGAAGGCGTGGAGACCAAGGCGCAGTGGGATCTGCTCAAAGGCCTGGGCTGCGACCTGATTCAGGGCTACTACCTCTCGCGCCCCATGTCCGCCGAAGATGCGCTTGGCTGGCAAAAACACCAATGCCAAATGGGTACGCCACAATGAGGCATGCACGACACACCACTTGCCGCTTCGCCTTCGGCCGCAATGGCCGTATTTACCCACGCTGCGGATGCCGTCAAGCATCTGCAGACGCTGTACCTGCAGCAGATAGCGCGCCTGCGCAGCGCCATGCAGTCGTACGTGGAAGGCCAGGACTTCCCGCAGCCGGTACGCGCTTGCTACCCGCTGCTGCGCATTCATGCACACAGTGTGCGCAGACCTGAAACCGGCCTGGCCTATGGCTTTTTAGATCACCCCGGGCTGTACGAAACCACCATCACCCGGCCTGATCTGTTCGCGACCTATCTGCACACCCAGCTGAGCCTGCTGGAGCGCAACCACGGCGTGCAGTTTGAGGTGGGACTGAGTCAGCAGCCCATCCCGATTCACTTTTCCTTTGCCGACAATGACCACATTGAAGGCAGCCTGAGCACCCAGCGCCGCCAGATGATGCGCGAGGTTTTCGATCTGCCGGACTTGGCCGCCATGGACGATGGCATTGCCAATGGCACCTGGCAGCCCCAACCCGGCGGCGCTCTGCCCCTGTCTCTGTTCACCGCGCCACGCATCGACTATTCGCTGCACCGGCTGCGCCATTACACCGGCACGGCCCCCGAGTGGTTCCAGAACTACGTGCTGTTCACCAACTACCAGTTCTATATCGACGAATTCATTCGTCTGGGCCACGCCGAAATGGCCAAGCCAGACAGCGAATACATCGCCTTCATCGAACCCGGCAACGTGGTGACACGCCGCGTTGGGCTGGCTGCCCATGACATTGATGCCCTGGGCACCACCCCGGCACGCCTGCCGCAAATGCCCGCCTACCACCTGGTGCGCGCAGACCACAGCGGCATCACCATGGTGAACATCGGTGTGGGCCCGGCCAACGCCAAGACCATCACCGACCACATTGCCGTGCTGCGCCCGCATGCCTGGATGATGCTGGGCCACTGCGCGGGGCTGCGCAACAGTCAGCGCCTAGGTGACTACGTGTTGGCCCACGCCTATGTGCGCGAAGACCATGTCCTGGATGAAGAGCTGCCCCTGTGGGTCCCCATCCCAGCGCTGGCCGAGATTCAGCAGGCCTTGCAGCAAGCAGTGGCCGACGTGGCCCAGGTCTCGGACGACGACCTCAAACGCATCATGCGCACGGGCACCGTGGCCAGTACCGACAACCGCAACTGGGAGTTGTTGCCAGACAACCTGCCCCAGCGGCGCTTTAGCCAAAGCCGAGCGGTGGCCCTGGACATGGAAAGCGCCACCATCGCGGCCAATGGCTTTCGTTTTCGCGTGCCATACGGCACACTGCTGTGTGTAAGTGACAAACCGTTACACGGCGAAATCAAGCTGCCCGGCATGGCCAACCACTTCTACCGCGAGCGTGTCGACCAGCACTTGCGCATTGGCATGCGCGCGGTCGAACTCCTGCGCGACGGGGGTGCCCAGCGTCTGCACAGCCGCAAGCTGCGCAGCTTTGCCGAAGTGGCTTTTCAGTAGCCTTTGCACCCTCCCCGCTTTGCCCATGCACTTGGATTTTGCTTCAATGGCCATTCTCATCACCATCAACATGATGGTGATTGGCATGGCACTCCCTCTGGTCATGGGCAACCCAGTGAGCACCGCGGCGCAGCATGCCCAGAAATACTTTGTGCTGCAGGCATTGAGCTGGGGGCTGATTGTGGCTGCAGCACGCACCCGCGGCACCAGCTGGGACCCCGTCTTGAGCCTGACGGCAGCGTGCACCGCCTTTGCCGCCCAGTGGCAGATGGCACAAGCCCTGCAAAGCTGGCTGGGTCCACGCCCTCTGCGTGCAGTGGTCGTGGGCCTGTGCGCCCTCGGCCCCCTGGGATTTGCGCTTTTCCTGGACCATATTCCCCTGCGCATGGCCTGGTACAGCACCTGCCATGCCATCAGCATTGGCTGCCTGGGCTGGATGTGCCTGCACCCGCAACGTGATGCTGCCCGGTCCTGGCGCTACCTGATGGCGGGCTGCGCCACAGTGATGGGCATCAGCCTGCTCACCCGTGCATATCTGGTGACCGATACAACTTGGCTGCAAGATTTTGCGCACAACAGCCTGCCCAACCACCTGTTTGCCATGATTGCGCAGATATGCGGCAGCCTGACGCTGGTGAGCATGCTGGTGGCCTGGCGTGACGAAACCAACCAGAAGCTGCGCGAGATGGCGATGACCGACCAACTCACAGGCCTGGCCAATCGCCACGCGCTGCTGCAGTCTGCACCACAGATGCAAGCGCTGGCGCAGCGACAGAATCTGCCACTGGCCGTTATCTTGCTGGATCTGGACCACTTCAAGACTGTCAACGACGAACATGGACACGCCATGGGCGACAAGGCGCTGCAGCTTTTGGCGCAGATACTGCGTGCCCACATGCGCTCGGACGAGATGGCATTCCGCTGGGGCGGTGAAGAATTTTGCTTGCTGATGTACGCCCACCCGCGCGCTGTCGAGCATTTTTTCACGCGTTTGAGCACCGCACTGCGTGAACGTTCGCGCCAGGAACTGGGCTTTGCACTGCACATCAGCGCGGGCTGCGCGCTGCAAAACAAAATGCAGCCACGCTCTCTGGAACAACTGCTGCAACAGGCAGACACCGCGCTGTATCAGGCCAAAAGCAATGGCCGCAACCGACTGGCATTTGAAGACACGGCAACACCACCACCCCTGGCCCCTGTGCAGGCCATCCGCTACCCCTAAGCCTGGGCCAGTGCACTATCGCTGACCAAAACCGCTGTTGCCGGTGGCTGCTGTTCCAGCAGTACGGCGGCCTCACGCGCTGCCACACGCCCCTCATCGGTGGGAATTACCCAGATTTCTACCGAACTGTCTGGCGCATGAATGGCACACGCTGCATGCCCTAAGGCAGCCTGGTTACGCTGCGCATCCATGCGAATCCCCAGCCATCCCAGGCGCTCACACACCTGGCCGCGCAACACGGCGTCATGCTCGCCAATACCACCGCTAAACGCCAGCACATCCAGCCCCCCCAAGCATGCCACCAAGCCCCTGTCTCACGAATGATGCGGTGCGTGAACTGATCGATGGCACGCTGCGCATGCACACTGCCATTCGCACGCAGCGTGCGCATATCGGCCGAAATACCGGACACCCCCAGCAACCCACTTTGCTTGTAGAGCAACGTCTGCATTTGCGCATGCGTCCAGCCTTGCTCCAGCAAATAGAGCAGTACCCCAGCATCCAGCGAGCCACTGCGCGTACCCATCATCAAACCATCCAAGGCTGAAAAACCCATGGTGGTGGTAACGCTGTTACCCGCCAAGGCCGCGCACAAACTGGCGCCATTGCCCAGATGCGCCATCACCACGCGACCACGCCCGCGCAGGGTTTGCTGCTGCAGCACCGACATGATGTACTGGTAGGACAGGCCATGAAACCCATAGCGGCGCACGCCCTGCGCCTGCAAAGACTGGGGCAGCGCGAATGCGTAGTCGACCTCCGGCATGCTGGCGTGAAAGGCCGTATCGAAGCAGGCAATCTGCGGCACCTGCACAAAGACCGCTTGGAACTGACGGATCCCTTCCAGGTTGTGCGGCTGGTGCAGCGGGGCCAGCGAGTTGAAACACGCCAGCTGGCGCAACACCTCCTCTGTCACCCGAACTGGCCCTGTGAAAACACCGCCGCCGTGCACCACGCGATGGGCAATCGCGGCAATCTCCGGTGCGGCATCCAGGCGTTCGACCAAGGTACTGACACGATGCAAAGCCGACGAAAAAGCAGAGCACTCAGCGCTTATCAGCAAAGGCTCTGAGTGCCTTTTCCCTAGATATACCCAATCCATCACAGGAATACCGCCGGGCTCCAGACCCTGGATGCAGCCAGACAACACACAGGGCTGCACTTGATCCTCGTGCAGAGGGTGCAGGGAAAACTTCAGCGAGGAAGACCCCGCGTTCACCGCCAAAATAGCCATCGCCGTCCTCCTTGCTGCGCTTAGCCTTGCTTCCAGGCGTTGGCCGCTTGCTGCTTGCGCTGTTCATGCGCACACAGCACCGCCAGCACACAGGAAGCCACCCGCGCCCGCGGGCCATCAGCGCGACTGGTCAAGGCAATCGGAACCCGTGCACCCAGTACCAGCCCTGCACCCGATGCCCCCGCCAGGTATTCGAGCTGCTTGGCCAGCATGTTGCCGCTTTCCAGGTCAGGCACCGCCAGAATGTCCGCATGCCCTGCTACGCACGATGCAATCCCTTTGATGCGCACCGCTTCCATGGAAATGGCGTTGTCAAATGCCAGCGGCCCATCGAGTGCGCCCCCGTGAATTTGTCCGCGATCGGCCATCTTGCACAGGGCAGCGGCATCCAGTGTGGAAGGAATGCTGGGGGTTACCGTTTCCACCGCAGACAGCAACGCGACCTTCGGCACCTCCACCCCCAGCACCCGAGCAAAGTCAATGGCGTTTTGCACGATGTCGGCTTTTTCCAGCAAGCTGGGGCGAATGTTGATGGCGGCATCGGTGATCAACAGCGGCTTGGCGTACAGCGGCACATCAAAGCGAAAAATATGCGACAGGCGGCGTCCCGTGCGCAATGCCGGTTGCGCCAGCACCGCCTTGAGCAGCTCGTCGGTGTGCAAGCTGCCTTTCATCACAACATCCACCTCTTGGCGCGCTGCCATCTCTGCAGCCAGTGATGCAGCGGCGTGGCTGTGTTCCACAGAAATAATTTCTGCACCATCCAGCTGAATACCAGCCTCGTGGGCTACACGCCGAATACGGCCCTCCGGGCCAATCAGCACGGGAAGAATCAACCCGTGGCGCGCCGCATCCATGGCCCCGCTGAGCGATCCCGCATCGCAAGGGTGTACGACCGCGCAGCGCACTGCCGCCAAAGAGGCGGTGCGCGCCAGCAGGTCTTTCTGTCGCGCTTCAGGGTCAAACAACTGGATTTGCGGAGCGTCCACCCTGGGCACTTTGACTTTGTGCGTGGGCGGCATCAGTTTGGCCTCCCCCTTGAGCACAACTTCACCCTTTTGGTTCGTCACCAAGCAATCCATCTTGACGCGTTTTTTCTCGTCATCCTTTTCCACCACCGTGGCCACCACGGCCAAGGTATCTCCCACGCGCACGGGCTTGGTGAACTTCAGCTCTTGCCCCAAGTAGATCGTGCCCGGGCCAGGAAACTGCGTACCAAACAACGCCGAGATCAACGCAGCCCCCAACATGCCATGCGCAATCACGCCATGGAACATGGTCGCATCGGCATACTCGGCATTCAGGTGCGCGGGATTGATATCACCAGAAACAGCGGCGAAGGCCTGAATATCAGCCAGGGTGACCGTACGCAGCAAACGGGCGCTATGCCCGATTTCCAGCTCGTCATACGTCACGTTCTCCATCGATGCAACATCAGGTGCCAGGGTATTCATAGGAAACGTTTTTTCGCTGCAAGGGTTGAACCATGCCGCAAGGGTTGAAATGGTGAAAGAGCGACACAGGGGCTGCGGTGCAGCTCAGTCAACGGCATGCACGCCTGCATCCACATAAATGGTCTGCCCAGTCATGCCCGATGCGGCGTCTGAGCACAAGAAAGTGCTGAGCTGCGCAATCTCCTCCAACGTCACCAAGCGCTGCAACGGCGCTTTGGCCTGCGCCGTGGCCATCAACCCGTCGAAGTGGGCAATCCCCGAAGCTGCACGCGTCAGGATGGGGCCGGGCGAGACCGCATGCACCCGAATGTTTCGCGGACCCAGTTCCATCGCCATATAGCGCACCATGGACTCCAGCGCAGCCTTCACCGGCCCCATCAGGCCGTAGTGCGGCACCGCTTCGCCGGACCCCAGATAGCTCATCGAAAGCATGCTGCCGCCATCCTGCATATGAGGGGCGCACAGTTTGGCCAGCTCCGCGAACGAATGGCAGGACACACTCACCGCGCGCGCAAAGCCCTCCCGAGAGCTATCCACCACATCCCCATGCAGATCGTCCAGGGGAGCCCAGGCGATGGAGTGAATCACAAAGTCCAACTTGCCCCATTTGTCGACGGCATGCTGCACCAGCGCTTGCAACTGCCCCTCCTCTTCCACATTGCAGTGCATCAGATCCACCCCGATGGGTGCAGTCAAAGGCTCGACCCACTTGCGCGCTTTCTCGTTCAGACAAGACGCCACAACGTCTGCGCCCTGGGCACGCGCCAGCGCCGTACAGCCCCAAGCGATGGATCGATCGTTGGCCAATCCCAGTACCAAACCTTTTTTGCCTGCCAGGCTCCATGCTGCAGCACGATGCATCGTCTTTGTTTCCTCATTGGTGGTGAAAGGCAATGCCGCAGCCCGTGCCGCATGCCCATATCGAAATTTTTTGCGGGAAATATTCGCCGTTTAATCGGCGTAGCGCACCGTGACGTAGGTGCCTGGAGCGTCACACAGCACGTGTGCAGACTTGATCGGCTTGGTTTTGACGGGTGCACCCGAGCGCTGCTGGATCCACTGGTCCATGGCCTCCCACCACGAGCCTTGCACCACGGGCGTTTGGGCCACCCAGTCATCCGGATCGATCCAGCCAGACCCATCCTCCACGCTGGCGATCTGGTAGCTGCGACGCGGGCGACCAGGCTCCGAGACAATCCCTGCGTTGTGCCCACCAGCGGCCAGAACAAAGGTCACATGCGTGTCCGTTTGCAAGTGAATTTTGTAGACCGACTTCCATGGAGAGACGTGGTCACGCGTCGTGCCCACCACCATCATGGGTGCATCAATATCCATCAGCGCCACCGTCGCACCCGCAAACCGGTATTGCCCCGAGGCCAGCGCGTTGTTCAGAAACAGCGAACTCAGGTATTCGCTGTGCATGCGCGCGGGCAAGCGCGTGGTATCGGCATTCCAGCTCATCAGATCAAAACTGGCATCATCCTCTCCCATCAGATAACGCCGTGTATTACGCGACCAGACCAAATCCTTGGAGGCAAGAAACTGGAATGAACCGCCCATTTGCTTGCCCGACAGATAGCCTTTTTCGTTCATGCTCTGGCGCAGATTGGCCAGCTGGGCTTCATCGATAAAGACACCCAGCTCTCCGGGCTCAGAAAAATCCGTCTGCGCCGCCAGCAAGATGACGGAGCGCAGGCTGGGCATGTCCGCTGGAATCAAGGCCTGCTCTTTGGCTGAGCGTGTTTTCTTGCGCTGTATCCGCCCCAAAGCTGCGGCAGCAATCGCCAAGAATGTTCCCCCCAAGCAATAGCCCATGCTGTGAATGCTGGTGGCACCCGTGACGGTTTTCACGGCCGCCATGGCCTCCAGGACACCGCGACTCAGATAGTCCTGCATCTTCAGCTCCCGGTCTGAAGCAACCGGATTGCGCCAGGAGATGATGAACACCGTATGCCCCTGGCCAACCAGGTACTTCACCATCGAGTTCTGCGGCGACAGATCCAGGATGTAGTACTTCATGATGCAGGAAGGCACGATCAGCACGGGCTCCGGCAGCACCTTGTCCGTACTGTGGCTGTACTGAATCAGCTCGATCAGATGATTGCGAAATACCACCTTGCCAGGGGTGCATGCCACATCCTCACCCACAGCATATTCCAGAGGCTCCAGTGCTTGTGCGGGTGTATCGGCCTTGGCCTTGCGCGCAGCCTGCTGATCTTCCAGGTACAGCGCCAAGCCCTTGCGCAGACTTTCCCCACCCGTTGCCTGGGCCTTGGCCAGCACTTCGGGGTTGGTTACCGCCCAGTTCGATGGTGCCAACGCATCCATCCACTGCCGTGTAAAGAAATCCATAAGCTGGCGATGGTGGTGCGTCATGCCTTCCACCTGTGAGGCCTCACGCCACCAGCTATCGCTGGCCTTGAAGCCTTCTTTCATCGCCCTGTACGGCCACTGTTGCCATGCAGCATCTTTAAAGCGGGCATCCGCTTCACTCGAAGAGCCCACACTGGCTTTGGCCGCGTGCTTCGCCAATTCCAACGCACGCTGCGCCAAAGTCATCTGCTTGCCGGGCGCAGATGCCAGGTGCATCCACCAATCTGCCGTTGCCAAGCCCAGCGCCACCGGAGAGAGCCCCATGGTCGCAGCACTCAGCGCCGCACGCATGCGGTCATCCAAGGCCTGCGCAGCATTCGCTTGCCAATCGGTTTGGAGATGTTCAGCCGTCACTTCATCCTCAACATGCAGTTACAGTTTGTATCAGCCTGCATTGTCAGGAAAAGCCTCTGCGCCTGCCTGCGCAAAACTGCCTGTTTTGACCTCTATCAACCCCCAAGCACAGAGCATGCAAAGCTAGCGCTCCGTCCGCTCAGCGGTCTTGCGCTCCGGCATCTCACACGGCAACACCCTCGGTCTGTGCCGCCTCCAGCACCATGTGTGCGGCCTTCTCTGCCACCATGATGGTGGGTGCATTGGTGTTGCCGCTGATGATGCGTGGAAAAATCGAAGCATCCACTACCCGCAGGCCCTGCACCCCGTGCACACGCAGCTGGCTGTCCACCACATCACGATCTCCGGTCCCCATGCGACAAGTGCCCACCGGGTGGTAGATGGTGTCTGCCGTCTGGCGTACCCATTGCGCTATCTGGGCAGGTGTTTGCGCGGCAGCTGAAGCAGGTAGCTCCTGCGCACCATGTCTGGCCAATGCGGGCTGCGACAGAATGTGGCGCATGATTTGCACCCCACGCACGGTGCGCTGCAAATCGTCTTCGGCAGCCAAGAAGTTGGGGTCGATCGCAGGCGGCATCAGCGGATCTGCGTTGTGCAGCTGCACCGTCCCTCGGCTTTGCGGCCGCAGCACACAGACATGGCATGAAAAACCGTGGCCCCAGGCCGTTTTACGGCCATGGTCCAGCAGCTTGCCCACCACAAAGTGCAGCTGCAAATCGGGCTGCGCCTCTTCCGGGCTGCTGCGCAGAAAAGCCCCTGCTTCGGCAAAGTTGGTCGTCAAGATACCCGTGCGTTTGCTGTGCCACTCCCAGGCGCCTTGCGCCACATGCGCCAGGCCTGCGACCGACAAGCCAAACGACTGCGTCAACCGCGGCGCATTGGCTACGACGATCGCATCCAGGTGGTCATGCAGGTTTTCGCCCACCCCGGGCAAATCATGCATCGGCGTCACGCCCACTTGCTGCAAGTGGTCCGCCGGACCAATTCCCGAGAGCATCAAAATCTGCGGTGAATGCAGCGCCCCGGCGCTGAGCAGCACTTCCCGCCGGGCATGCACGGTGTAGCGCACGCCAGCGCGCACATACTCCACCCCTGTGGCACGCAGCCCGTCTTCCGTGGGACTGAGCACAATGCGCACCACCTGCGCTCCGGTACGCACATGCAGATTGCTGCGCTGCAAATGGGGCGTGAGGTAGCCCTTGGCGGCGCTATGGCGCTCCCCATTTTTCTGCGTCACCTGGTACAGGCCCACACCTTCCTGGCTGTGCCCGTTGAAATCGGGGTTGGCCGCAAAACCGGCCTGCACGCCCGCTTCCACAAAATCCGTACTCAAAGCGTTCGGGCGCTGCAAATCAGCCACATTCAAAGGCCCACCCTGGGCATGAACCGCATCTGCCCCGCGTTCGTTGTGCTGCGCTTTCAGAAACCAGGGTTTGACATCATCCCAGCCCCAGCCTGGATTGCCTTGCGCCGCCCACCAGTCATAGTCCAGGGGCTGACCGCGCAAGTAAATCATGGCGTTGACTGAGCTGCTCCCCCCCAACCCCTTGCCGCGGGGCTGAAAACCGCTGCGGCCATTCAAGCCCGCCTGGGGCACTGTCTGCATGGCCCAGTTGAACTGCTTGCTTTTGGCCATGCCTGCAATGCCTGCCGGGCATTGCACCAGGACGGCATCGTCCGAGCCACCTGCCTCCAGCAGGCACACCTGGTGCTGGGTGTTCTCCGTCAAACGCCCCGCCAGCACACAGCCTGCAGAACCCGCCCCAATCACCACATAGTCAAATGATTCGCTCATGCCGAGACCATCCCTTTCAGAAGGCACCAACGTTACGCCTTCTGTCAAATAATTTGGATACCATCTTCCCCGCATACCAATCACTAATGAGGGAGATAGATCATGAGCATTCAAACCGTAGGTATCGTTGGCGCAGGCACCATGGGCAACGGCATTGCACAGGCATGTGCGATGTCCGGCATTGGCGTGGTGATGGTGGATATTTCGGAAGCGGCCGTGCAAAAGGGCCTGGCCACCATTGCAGGCAGCCTGGATCGCTTGATCAAAAAAGAAAAAATCACGGTTGCAGACAAAGACAAGGCACTGGCGCTGATCAAGACCTCCACCCAGTACGAGGACCTGAAATCGGCACAGCTGGTCATTGAAGCCGCCACCGAAAACTACGACCTCAAGGTCAAGATCCTGCAGCAGCTGGACAACACGCTCGCCCCCGAAGTGTTGATTGCCACCAACACTTCATCCATCTCCATCACCAAACTGGGCGCAGTCACCCAGCGCGCCGACAAATTCATCGGCATGCACTTCTTCAACCCCGTGCCCATGATGGCGCTGGTGGAGATCATTCGTGGCCTGCAAACCAGCGATGCCACGCACGACGCCGTCAAGGCCCTGTCGGAAAAGCTGGGCAAAAGCCCCATCACCGTCAAGAATGCCCCGGGCTTTGTGGTCAACCGCATCTTGGTGCCCATGATCAACGAAGCCTTCTATGTGCTATCCGAAGGCACGGCCACGGCCGAAGACATTGATGCTGGCATGAAACTGGGCTGCAACCAGCCCATCGGCCCACTGGCTCTGGCCGACATGATTGGTCTGGACGTGTGCCTGGCCGTGATGGAGGTCTACCTGGAAGAGTTTGGCGACAGCAAGTACCGCCCTTGCTATTTGCTGCGCGAAATGGTGGCTGCGGGCCGCATGGGCCGCAAGACCGGCCAGGGTGTGTACACCTACTAAGCCCTCCTGCGCCACCCCACAACGCCCAGCGGCGCATGCCGCTGGGCGTTTTTTGTTTTGGCGTTCCGGCCTACGCCCTCTGGGGCAGGTGCCCCGTACAGTGAACCCTTTCACGCCGCAGCCCGGCGCTGCCCCATCCCCCCTCTCACTGCAGGAGACCGCGCATGACCCAATCACTGGACAAAGTGCTCTACACCGCCCACGCCCACACCACGGGGGGGCGCGAAGGCGCCTCGCGCACCGATGATGGCAAGCTGGACATCCAGCTGTCACCGCCCGGTGGCAGCGGCACGGGCACCAACCCTGAACAGCTGTTTGCGGCAGGTTACTCGGCCTGTTTCATCGGTGCGCTCAAAGCGGTGGCTGCACGCCAGAAGGTGACGCTGCCCCAGGATTTGTCGGTGGATGCCGAAGTCGATCTGGGCCCGGTCGGCCAAGCTTTCGGCATTGCCGTGCGCATGCAGATCAATCTGCCCGGCATGGACCAAGCACAAGCCCAGCAACTGGTGGATACCGCCCACCAGGTTTGCCCTTATTCCAACGCCACGCGCGGCAACATCCCCGTCACGCTGAGCATTCTCTAAGCCCTACAGCGAAAGCAACGCACCCGGCTGCACTTCATAGCGCTGGGTGCGCAAGTCAAAGCGGCCCTCAAAGTACAGGGGGCCCGCAATATCATTGCTGCGATAACGGGCCAGCCACAGGTCCGGTACGCACCCCTCCCACAGCAACCCACTGGGCACACTCGCTTGCAGCGCCGTCAAGACGGTCGCCATGGGCACTTGGCAACCGTAGTGGCCCAGCGTGATATGCGGCACATAGTGCCAACCCGGGTAAGGCGTCTGCGCCATCAGCACCTCGTGCACGGCCTGCAACGGTGCACTGGCCTCCACCGCCAGATAAGGCACCGTCGAAAAACTTCCCACACCCTGCACCTGCAGCGCAAATGGGGCACACGGTGCAGCCTGCAATGCCTGGACATCAGCGCGCAACTGCGCCTTGCCAAACGTAGCGTGGGTGTGCCCCCCCTCTACCGCCATCAGCCCGCGATAGGCCAACGTCACATGGAGCTGGCGCGCATAACGTGGCAGCAGCCAGGGCGCCAAGCTAGCCCGTGACCGCGTCAGTTGCGCCATCACAGCGGGCTGCTCCACACGCAGCACCCATACGGCACACCAGGGGCAGCCACGGTGCCATTCCACAAAATCGCGGTCTTCACAGGCTTCGGTCAATGGAGGGGGCGGCATCGGCATATGTGACCCAGTGTGCCAGCAAGTGCATCCCAGCGGTGCCGCCTCAAGCAAAAACAATAGCTGCCAACGCTTTCAACGCCTTGAATTCCGCATAAAAATCACCCAAAACCGCCTGCTAAAGCACGTGAACCGCTCTTCTTTTATTGAATATCAGGGGCAAACCCCAATGCGCACTGCAAGCCTGCCGCCAGCTTGGCGCGCCACCATAGGTGCATGAAACTGGCTTTGTTTTCCGACATCCACGCCAACCTGCAAGCCCTGCAAGCCTGCATGGCCCATGCGCGCTCACAAGGCACCACGCAACTGGCGTTTCTGGGCGATATGGTGGGCTACGGCGGCAGCCCTGCAGCCGTGCTCGACACCGTCATGCAAGCCGTGCGTGAAGGTGCGTGGGCCGTGCGCGGCAACCACGATGACTTGACCCTGCACCCACCCAGCCAAGCCCAGCACGTGGGCGAACAAGGCGCGCTGTGGACGCATGCCCAGCTGGCCCCCATCCACACCAAATTCCTGCAGCAGCTGCCGCTGCTCAGCCAGCACGACAACGTGCTGCTGGTGCACGCCAGCGCCCACCAGCCAGAGCGCTGGCCTTACATAGACAACAGCGTGCTGGCCGAGCGCAGCATGGCTGCCGCCAGCGATATCGATGCCCGCATACGCTACGTCTTCAGCGGCCATGTGCACCACCATTCGCTGTACTACCTCACGCCCACAGCCAAGCTCATGCGCTTTGTGCCGCAGCCCGGTGTTCCCATCCCCGTGCCCACGCACCGGCAGTGGCTGGCCATTGTGGGTTCCTGCGGCCAGCCCCGTGATGGCGATGTGCGGGCCATGTACGCTCTGTATGACAGCACCGCCGCCACCATGACCTTTCACCGCGTGCCGTACGACCATCTGGCTGCCGTGCACGCCGTGCAGCGCAGCGGCATGCCACCCGAATTTGCCGAGCGGCTGGAGCAAGGCCGATGAAAAAACTCCTGCCTGGCGCCGAGATCGACGGTTTTGTCGTTGAAGACTGCATCCACGCCGGTGGCATGGCCCACATCTACAGCGTGCGCTATGCCCAGGCCATCCATCCGGCCACAGCACCGGGCTTTCCCATGGTCATGAAAATTCCGCGCATGACCGCCGGTGATGGTGCCGAGAACATTGTCAGCTTCGAGATGGAACTGCAGATCCTGCCGGCCTTGCATGGCCCGCACGTCCCGCGCTTTGTAGCCGCAGGTGACCTGGTGCGCCTGCCCTACCTGGTGATGGAACACATGCGCGGCCACACCCTGCAGCATTGGCTGGACCAGCCCACGCCCTTGCCCATCGAGACCATCATCCAGCTCGGTGCGGCCATGGCCCAGGCTGCCCACCACCTGCACCAGCAAAACTGCTGCCACCTGGATCTCAAGCCGGGCAACATCCTCATCCAAGGCGATGGCAATGCCGTGCTGCTGGATTTTGGTCTCTCCTGCCACGCCCACTACCCGGACTTGCTGGCCGAAGAGCTGCGCAAGGCCGTCGGCTCCCCCGCCTGGATAGCCCCGGAGCAGATCGTCGGTGTGCGCGGCGATGTGCGCAGCGACATCTTTGCCATCGGCGTCATGCTGTACGAGCTGACCACCCGCGAGCTGCCTTTCGGCACGCCCGCCACCGAAGGCGGCATGCGCCAGCGCATGTGGATGGCCCCCACGCCCCCACGCGCCCTGCGCGCCGATGTGCCGGACTGGCTGCAGGAAATCATTCTGCGTTGCCTGGAGCCTATGGCCGCCCAACGCTACGCCACAGCGGCAGAGCTGGCGTTTGACCTGGTCAATCCAGAGCAAGTCCCCATCACCCGCCGCGGCATGCGCCTGCGTGGCATTCCCTTGCTGGGCAAGCTGCGCCGCTGGATCTCCGCTGCAGGGATGGAATACCAGCCCAGCCCCTTGCCTGTGCAGCAAATCACCGAAGTTCCCATCCTCATGGTGGCCGTGCCCCACAAGGACGTCAGCGATGCCACGCTCTACAGCCTGCGCCAGGCCGTGGCCCGCTCGCTCTCGACCCGCCCGGGCGCGCGGCTGGCGGTGGTCACCGTCATCTCGCCGTCAGCCAGCAGCACCACCGACAGCAGCCGCAGCGAAACCCAGCTGCACCGCACCCACCTGGCCCGCCTCAAGCACTGGGCCCAGGGGCTGGAGGTGGGCGGTCATGGCGTGAGCTACCACGTGCTGGAAGCCTCCGACATCGCCCAGGCCCTGGTGCGCTATGCGCAAGGCAACAACGTGGGCTTGCTGATTCTGGGCGCTGCCACCCACGGGTTGCAGATGCAGCGCCTGATTGCCACGGTTCCCATGCGTGTGGCGCGTGATGCGCCCTGCACCGTGATCTTGGTCAAGCAACAATTACCATTTGAGGCACTCAGTCAGTTGCAAACATCGCACACTGAACCAGATAGACATAGCGCGCGCTCACTTATCCATTAGCATTTACACGCAGGTTATTCATTGCGACGCGGCCGCACCATCCTGAGCCGCACTTTTCAGCCAATCCATGCATACCCCCGAGATTTGCATTCATTTGCATTGAAGTGCACCACCATATGAAATTTTTTGTTACAACAGCGTCATGCGCATTGCTGTTCTCGACGACGATCCGATTTTCCTGAAACTGGTGGAAGCCACCATTCACCAAATGGGCCACGCCACCATCTTGTTTGAGACGGGGGAAGACTTGCTGCGCGCCATGCGGCGTGAAAGCTTTGATCTGCTGATCGTTGACTGGCTGCTGCCCGGGCTCAGCGGCATCGAAGTGGTGCGCGCGCTGCGCGAAGCAGGCGGCAGCAAACTGCCCATTCTGTTCGCCAGCCAGCGCCATGAAGAGCAAGACATCGTGGCCGCCTTCAACGCGGGGGCCGATGACTTCATGATCAAACCGCTGCGGGTGCAAGAGCTCATGGCGCGCGTCACCGCGCTCATGCGCCGTGCCTACCCGGACGTGACGACCATGCGACTGGATTTCACGCCCTACCGGCTCGATCCCGTGGCCCGCACGGTGTACCTGCACGATCAGCCCATCGAGCTCAAGCACCGCGAATATGAGTTGGCGGAATTTTTATTCCAGAACTGTGGCCGCCTGCTGTCACGCAACCACCTGACAGAAGCCGTGTGGGGCAACATCACCCCCACCCCATCGCGCACACTGGATACGCATGCCTCCCGCTTGCGCACCAAGCTGCAACTGGGGCAGTTTCATGGCGATGGCCAGATTTACCAGCTCAGCGCCATTTATGGCCTGGGCTACCGCATGGAAATCCTGCCGGCCCCGGAAAACGTCGAGGCCCTTGGGCTGCCCGCGTAAGCGCGGCACCGCTCGCTCTCGCATCCACCACGTGCAGTGCAGCGCCCCACCTGCGCGGCTCGCACGTCCTTGTCGCTGCAGCCCCTGAGCGGTAGCTGGCCCCTGAAAGCTTGACCACCAGCCGGGGCCCATGCCTGCGCTGGCGGGTGCGCCAGGCCGTATGCTTGCCATCCTCCGCCACGTTGCCATGATCGCTTGCCTGCCATGAAGCTGCCCTCTCTGAGCCTGACCGCCAAAATTGTGCTCTTGGTGGCATCCATGGGGATTGCCTCCGCCATGGTCACGGTTTATGCCACCTGGCATATGCAGCGCATTGAAGCGCAGTACCACCAACTGCTGGAGCAGCAGGCCGCCGCCACCAGCAAGATTGGTGTGGTGCGCCAGCACCTGGCGGAAGCGTCTTCCCTGGTGCACACGGTACTGACCACCAGTGCTGAAGATCAAATACTCCTGCATCAAGAGCAGCTAGCACATACACAGAAAGCGTTTGAAGCCAATTTGATGGAGATTTACCCACTCTTGCCTGAGCACGAGTTGGCACTCAATCAGTTGCTGACACAGTCGCGCCACATGTTTGCGGCCGGCCAGCGCGTCATGGCTGCCAGCCTGCACTGGAACGGCGACCGGGGTTTGCTGATGCTCAGCCAGAGCTTCACCCCCTCCCTCAAAAACCTCGGGATGCAAGTCGTCAGCCTGCGCGCTGAAACGCAAAACGTGTTTGAGCTTGCCTCCCGCGAACTCGCCGCCGGCACCCGGCGCACGATCATCACCACCATGCTGGCAGGCTGGCTGAGCGTGCTGCTGATTTCGGCCGGGGCGGCCTGGATCGCCTGGCGCCATGTCTCTCGACCAATCGGCCGCTTGACCGCCAGCATGCAGCGCATGAGCCTGCACCACTACGACACGCCGATTGCCGACCAAACGCGCACCGATGAAATTGGCACCATGGCACGCACTCTGCAAGGCTTTGGCACTGCCCTGCAGGAAGCCGATGTGCTGGAGCGTGAACTGGCACGTCACCAAAAAAACCACCTGCTGATCGAGCACTTGCAACAACTCACCAGCGCCATCCCCGGTGCTGTGTTCCAGATGCGGCTGTCCCCCGGCGTGCCACTGCGCCTGCGTTTTGCCAGCCCCCAGTGGGCACAGCTGATGGGGGTGACCGTCAACAGCAGCACCGATCTGAGCATCGAGCACGCCTCGGACATCATTCGCCACCACGACCCGAAGGCCACGCTGATTGCCGAAAAGCACTTTGCAGCCAGCGCCAAAACGCTGGAGCCGGTGGATTTTGATGTCTCCATGGTCATGCTCGATGGCGTCACCCGCAGCATCAAAACACGCGCCAACCCGCACCTGGAAAGCAATGGCAGCATCACCTTCAATGGCGTCTGGCTGGATGTCACCAAGGAAATCATGCAGTCGCGGGCCCTGGAGAAGGCCAAACGCCAGGCCGAACAAAGCGCGAGCGAAAAATCCACGCTGCAAGCCAGCATCAGCCACGAAATCCGCACCCCGCTCAACGCCATCCTGGGGTTGACACAGCTGTTGCTCAAGGCCGACTTGCCGCAAGCCCAACGCGAACAATTGCACAACATCCTTCGGGCGGGCCAACACTTGCGCGGCATCATCAACGAGGTCCTGGATTTCTCGAAAATCGACGCAGGCCAGCTCAAGCTGGAGAGCACCGATTTCAGCCTGGAAAACGTGGTGCTGGATGTGCTCAGCATGTGCCAGGAAGAAGCCAGTAAAAAAGGACTGTCCCTGAACTACAAAATGGCGCGCGAAGTGCCGGACAGCCTGCGGGGCGACCCCCACCGTATTGCGCAAATTTTGCTCAACTACGTCAACAACGCCATCAAGTTCACCACTTCCGGGCATATCCATATCGGCCTGCGGCTCGACCCCAGCAGCACCCTGCACCGCATCGTGCTGCATGTCAGCGTCAAAGACACCGGGCCAGGCATCCCCGCCGACCGTCTTCCCATGCTGTTCGAGGCCTTCCAGCAGGCCGATAACTCCATTACCCGGCGCTTTGGCGGCACCGGACTGGGCCTGACCATTTCGCGCGCCCTGGCCCAGCTGATGGGCGGTGCTGCAGGCGTGCACAGCACCCTGGGTCAAGGCAGCACCTTCTGGTTCACCGCCGTGCTGGAGCCAGCCCGCCTGCCTGTGCCCCGTGCGCCCACGCATGCGCTGTCGCAGCAGGCACACAGCAGTCCAGACGCCTGGCAGGGCCTGCGCATTCTGGTGGTGGACGACAACCTGCTCAACCGCGCCGTGGCCGAAGGCATGCTGCATGCGCTGGGGCTGCAAACCGAAGTGGCCGAAGACGGTGCACAGGCGCTGCTGAAATTGCAGACGTTGGGCCCCGACTACTTCGCCTGCGTGCTGATGGATATTCAAATGCCGCACATGGATGGACTCAGCGCCACCCAGGCACTGCGTCAGCTGCCCGGGTTTGCCACTTTGCCGATCATCGCCATGACAGCCCACACCGCGGTACAAGACATTGAGCGGGCACTCGCAGCGGGCATGAACGCGCACCTGAGCAAACCGCTGCTGGAATCTACCCTGCATCACGTGCTGCAAGCCTGGATTGGGAACCCATCCGAGGCAGGCACTGCACCGGCCGACAAGGGCCCACAAGCTCTCTTGCCGCCGGATTTTGACCCCGCGGCCATCGATGCCCTGGCGCAACTGTTCGATCGTGCCAAGCTGCAGCAACTGGTGAGCCAGTTCACGCAAGACAGCCTACAACGCGCTCGCCAAATGCCTGCAATGGCAAAGCAGCACGACTGGCAAGCCATGCGTGCGGAAGCCCATAAGCTCACAGGCACTGCTGCCACCTTTGGCTTGATGCGCCTGGGTCACCTCTCGGCAGAGTTGTCCGCTGCACTGAAAGTGGCAGATGCCGAACGTGCGCTAGAGCTGGCCATTCTGGTGGATCAGTCCTCCCAAGCTGGCGTTCAGCGTCTGCAAGCGTATTGCCCCGCCACCCATCCCCACCCCTGAGCGCCATGCCCTACGCAAGTTCGCTGCCTTTCCACCCGGAGCTGATGTCCGCTTCGCAAGCGCAGAAAGTGCTGGTCATTGACGACGTGGAAATGAACGCCGCGCTAATTGCCAGCGTGGTGGGCACTTTGTGCGAGGTGCACACAGCCACCTCCAGCCAGCAAGGGCTGGACATGGCACTGCAGTACCACCCGGACTTGATCTTGCTGGATGTACTGATGCCAGAGATGGATGGTTTTGAGGTGTTTCGCAGGCTCAAGAACGAACCCCGCACCGCGCACATTCCGGTGATATTCCTTACCGGCATGTCCGATATCAGTGCCGAAGAAGTGGGGCTGAACATGGGGGCGGCAGACTTTATCGCCAAGCCCTTTCGCACAGCCGTTTTACTGGCCCGGGTGCGCAACCACCTGCAACTGGCCCAGCAGCGCAATTTGCTCGAGCGCTTGTCGCATTGCGACGGGCTGACAGGCATTGCCAACCGCCGCTACTTCAACACCATGCTCACGCGCGAGTTCAGCCGCATGCAGCGCCAGGGACTGCCGCTGGCGCTGGTCATGCTGGATGTGGACGATTTCAAGGCATTCAATGACCACTACGGCCATGTGCACGGCGATGAATGCCTGCAGCAAGTGACCCAGACCATTGCCCAATGCCTGCACCGCCCTGGAGACATGGTGGCCCGCTACGGCGGCGAAGAGTTTGTCTGCCTGCTGCCAGAGACCACCCACGAAGGTGCGCTCAAGCTGGCGCATGACATCCAGAGCGCCATCGCGGCCTTGCAGCTGCCACATGTCCAGGCCCAGGCTGCAGAGTTCGTCACCGTCAGCATGGGCGTGGTGTCCGCCCTGCCCCATGCGCTGCCCCACAGCCAGTATCTGCTGGCCATGGCCGATGAGCGGCTTTATCGCGCCAAGCGCGGGGGGCGCAACCGCATCGTCAGCAGCGATGCAGCTGACGTTTAGCTGTTCTTAGCAGTTACCACGGGTGCGGCACTCCGGCACCACCTGGCCTTGTGCATCGCGCCACTGCACGGCGCCGGGCGCTGCTGGCGCCGGAGCGGCGGGCGGCGTCTGCACATCGCTCTCGGCAGCAGACCTGGCCTTGGGCGCTGCCTGCGGGTCATGCAGCACGGTAGAGGTACCCACACCGGCCCCCACACTGGCACCGCCCACCGGCACAGAGGCCCCCACGCCGGCATTGCCCGTCACTTGGCCGCGCTGATTCACCCCAACGCCCACGCCCACCGGGCCGACACCGGTGCCAATGCCCGCAGACACACCACCGGTCCCCAGGCCAACGCCAATGTTGAAAGGACCCACTGGCACACCAATGCCCACCCCTGCAGAGGTTGAGCAACCTGCCAGCGCAAGCACCATCCCGGTCAACAGCAAAAGTTTTTTCATGCAATCCATTGTGCGCAGATCTGAGGCAACCCGCTCACCCTGGTCGGTTTGGCACCGCACTGCAGCAGCATTCAATCATCAAAATAAATAGCTTTCAGTGATTTACCAACAAGGGTTTGAAGCCAAAAACATCAAAAAACCCCGGCCGCTTGCACGACCGGGGTTGGAGCATGAGACGGCGTCTGGAACGCCAGGTTGGTTACACCAACAAAGCGTTCACGCGCTTGACGTAAGCCGCTGGATCTTCGGGAATGCCGCCTTCGGCCAGCAATGCCTGGTCAAACAAGATGTGCGCCAGATCGTGGAAGTGCACGCTGCCATCAAGCTTCTTGACCAGTGCATGCTCAGGATTCACCTCCAGCACGGGTTTGGAGGCGGGCATCTCCTGACCGGCTTGCTTGAGCATGCGTGCCAGCTGGGCGCTCATGCCGTCATCGGTCACCACCAGGCAAGCAGGTGAATCCACCAAGCGGGTGGTCACGCGCACGTCTTCGGCTTTGTCCTTGAGCGCTTCTTTGAGCTTGGCCAGCAGTGGCTTGAAAGCTTCCGCCGCTTCTTCTGCGGCCTTCTTCTCTTCTTCGTCCTGCAACTTGCCCAAGTCCACGGCCCCCTTGGCCACGGACTGCAGCGGAGTGTTGTCAAAGTGCGTCAGGTAGTTCAGCGCCCATTCGTCCACACGGTCGGTCATCAAGAGCACCTCGATGCCCTTCTTCTTGAACACTTCCAGCTGCGGGCTGTTCTTGGCGGCGGTCAACGTCTCTGCCGTGATGTAGTAGATGGCCTCCTGGCCTTCCTTCATACGCGCCTTGTAATCCGCCAGCGAAACACCCACCGTATCGGATTGGGTCGAGGCGAAGCGCAGCAGCTTGGCAATGCGCTCCTTGTTGCCCATGTCTTCGCCCAGGCCTTCCTTGAGCACCGCGCCAAACTCCGCATAAAACTGGCTGTACTTACCTTCCTTGGCCTTGTCGTCGGCATCCACCACATCGGTCACGCCATCGGCAGCTTCTGCGGCGTCATGCTTGTCGTGCTTGGCCAGGTCTTCCAGCATGCCGAGCACGCGCTTGACGGAGCCATCGCGGATCAGCTTCACATCGCGGCTTTCCTGCAGCAGCTCACGGCTGACGTTCAGCGGCAAATCGGCCGAGTCAATCACGCCCTTCACGAAGCGCAGATAGCCGGGCAGCAGCGCTTCGGCATCGTCCATGATGAACACACGCTTCACATACAGCTTCACGCCCGCTTTCTTTTCGCGGTGGTACAGGTCAAACGGAGCCTTGCCGGGGATGTACAGCAGCTGCGTGTACTCGGTGTTGCCTTCCACGCGGTTGTGGCTCCAGGTCAACGGGTCTTCAAAGTCATGGCTGATGGCTTTGTAAAACTCTTGGTACTGCGCTTCGGTCACGTCCTTCTTGGCACGGGTCCACAGGGCGCTGGCCTTGTTGACGGTTTCCCATTCGCCAGTCTTCTCCATGGCGCCGGGCTGATCGTTCTCGCCGTCCTTCCACTCTTCCTTTTCCATCAGGATGGGCAGGCTGATGTGGTCGGAGTACTTGGTGATCAGCTGCTTGAGCTTCCAGCCGTTCAGAAACTCTTGCGCGTCTTCGCGCACATGCAGCGTGATGCTGGTGCCCCGTACCGCGCGGTCGATCTGTTCCACCTCGAACTCGCCCGTGCCCCCGCTGACCCAGCGCACACCTTCGCTGGCCGGCAAGCCTGCGCGGCGGGTTTCCACCGTGATCTTGTCGGCCACGATGTAGCCCGAGTAAAAGCCCACACCAAACTGACCAATCAGCTGTGCGTCGCTCTTTTGGTCGCCCGAGAGCTTGTCCATGAACGCCTTGGTGCCGCTCTTGGCAATCGTGCCCAGGTTGTCAATGGCTTCTTGCTGGCTCATGCCAATGCCGGTGTCGGCAATGGTGATCGTCTTGGCGGCCGTGTCAAACGACACGCGCACCTCCAGATTCGGCTGGTCGCCATACAGGCTGCTGTCGTTCAGCGCTTCAAAACGCAGCTTGTCGCAGGCATCCGAAGCGTTCGAGACCAGCTCGCGCACAAAAATCTCGGGGTTGGAATACAGCGAATGGGTCACCAAATGCAGCAGCTGCGCTACTTCGGCTTGGAAGGAATGGGTTTGCTTGCTCATCGTTCTATCTTGGGCAGTCTTACGTAAGTCTCAATTATGCAAAGCCAGCGAACCGGCACAGTCCGCCATATAAGGGCGGACTGCTGTTCTTCAAGGCATTTCACACGTTGTCACGAGGCAACACTTCGAAGATAGCAATGCAAAAGCAAAAGAGAATTGTTCTCAGTCAGGAATAGAATCGCGGCCGCCCCACGCCATCTTGTCGCTGGGGCGCTAACACTGAAATTCTCATGTCCAACGCCTCAAAAACATCTAACAAGGCCGGACTGCACTGCGAACTGACACAGCTGGCCCTTGCTACAGGCCTGTGCATCGCTGGCGCGTCCGCTTTTGCGCAAGAAACAGCCACTCTGTCGACCGTGACTGTGCAGGAAAGCGCAACCCCCTCCCTCAAGACAGATACAGCACCTTCGGCCAAGTTCACAGCACCGCTGATTGACACACCCAAGACGGTGACAGTGATCAATGAAGAGGTCATCAAGCAAACGGGCGCTACCAGCTTGCAAGAGGCGCTGAAAGCCACCCCTGGTATCACCTTCGGTAACGGCGAAGGCGGCAACCCAAGCGGTGACCAGCCCTTCATTCGCGGCGCCGACGCACAATCGAGCACTTTCGTGGACGGCATGCGCGATATCGCAGCCGGTAGCCGCGAGGTTTTCAACCTGGAGTCTGTTGAGGTTATCAAGGGTGCTGACTCTGCCTATGCAGGCCGCGGCGGTGCAGGTGGCTCGATCAATCTGACCACCAAAAAAGCAAAGAACGACAACTTCATTGCTGGTGATGTAGGTCTTGGCACAGACAAGTACAAGCGAGCAACCCTCGACTTGAACCGCAAGCTGAATGAGAACACCGGCTTCCGTCTAAATGCTATGGCCCATGATGCTGATGTCGCAGGCCGCAATGGCCCCGAGAACAAGCGCTGGGGCATTGCACCCACGGTGACTTTTGGCATGGGAACGCCAACCGAAGTAACACTTTCTTGGCAGCATTTACAAACGGACGATATGCCAGATGGTGGTGTCCCTTACCTATACCGCAATACAGGTGGTGGTGTTGGTAAGAATGCAGAAAGCTTGCCCGGCGGTAGCGCCGTTCGCCCTGTGTATGGCAATAGCCGCGAAAATTGGTATGGCCTGAAAAATCGCGACTTCAGCAAAGAAAAGAGCGATCTGTTTTTGGCTTCAGTTGAACACAAATTTACGGAGACCAACAAACTGCGCAACAGCCTGCGTTATAGCAAGTCTCAGCAGGACTACATCTGGACCCAGCCCGATGACAGCAAAGGTAACGTCCTCAATGGTTACGTTTGGCGTCGAGGAAACTTCCGTATTGCAGATGTGAATACTTTGCAAAACGTGACGGAGTTCACGGGTAAAGAGCAAGTAGGCAATATTAGCCATAGCTACGCTTTAGGTTTAGAGCTTTCCAGAGAAAAATCCGAGTCTCAGTCCGGTGCTATTCAAAGTGGTGGCACATGCAATGCACCTTCTATGTGGTGCGCATCGCTGAGCAACCCTAATAGTTCGGTGCCATGGAACTTTGCTTGGGACAAAGGCCGCGTCACAACCAACAAGGTAAATAGCATTGCGTTGTATGGCTTCGACACCATGAAGCTCAATGAACAATGGCTGCTGAATGCAGGCCTGCGTGCGGATCACTACCGTGTTTCATCGACTGCTCCGTGGTATCGAAATCCTCTGGCGGCGCCTAGTGCCAATAACCCGCAACAAGCACTGGATCAGTCGCGTAACGATACGCTGCTTAACTATCAGCTGGGTACCGTATACAAGCCTGCAACCAATGGCAGTATCTATGCGAGTATCGGCACTTCCTCACGCCCAGTTGGCAGCTCTGTCGGGAATGGCAACGAAGATCTTGGCTTGAGCGACAACGCTAATAGTGATTTGAGTCCTGAAAAAACTCGCTCTATTGAGGTTGGGACCAAGTGGGATTTGCTGGATAAAAAGTTAGGCGTAAGTGCGGCCATTTTCCGCAATAAAACGACTAATGCACGTACTTATGAGGCAGGCAGCGTTGCTTCTATGAGTGCTGAGAAGGTAGTCAACGGCATTGAGCTCGGCTTCACGGGTAACTTCACCTCCGCATTGTCCGTTTTTGGTGGCTATACCTATATGGATAGCGAGCAGAACGGCTTGAAACAGAATTCGCGTGGCAATGTTGAAGCGGGTAACGGTATGCCTGCCACTAACACGCCCAAGCACAGCTTTAGCTTGTGGACTAGCTACAAACCTATGCAAAAGCTGACTTTGGGATTGGGTGTGTACGCTCAAAGCTCAGTTAACGCTAGTTATATTGAATCTAAGGTGGATGGAAGCATCGTCACCAAGGGCGTGAGTGGTTACAGCCGCTATGACGCCATGGCAAGCTACCAGTTCAACCCCAACCTCACCCTGCAAATCAACGTCTATAACCTGACTGACAAGGTTTATTACAGCGGTGTGCGTTCGCCCCACTATGCAACCATGGCTCCCGGCCGCTCAGCTGTTGCCACCCTCAAGTTCACTTACTGATGAGCTTGTGCAACACCTAGATTTGACCTAGGCTAGTTGCTCCCCACGAAGCCCCGCCAGCACCCGCTGTTGCGGGGCTTTTGCATACATACTGGCTGGCGCGCTGGAGCGCACTGGCTTGAACATTGAAAGGTTGCTTTCACCATGATGCTGCGCATCCCCTCCCTGCTGACCCCTGAAGAAGTTCGCGAATGCCGCCAAGCCATGGAAGCGGCAGATTGGCAAGATGGCCGTCTCACGGCAGGCCACCTGGCCGTGAAGGTGAAAAGCAATTTGCAGCTGCCCGTTGACAGCCCGCTGGGCGCCAAGATGGGCAACCTGATTCTGGACAAATTGGGCCATAACCCCCTGTATCTGTCTGCCGCCCTGCCGCTGCGGGTGCTGCCACCCCGCTTTAACCGCTATGAGGGCGGTGGCACATATGGCAACCATATCGACAACGCCTTGTTCGTCATTCCCGGCACGGCCATCAAGGTCCGCACCGATGTTTCCACCACGGTGTTTTTCAGCGAGCCCGATGAATACGAAGGCGGCGAGCTGATTGTGGAGGACACGTTTGGCCACCAAAGCGTGAAGCTGGCCGCAGGCGATGCCATCGTCTACCCCGGCACCAGCTTGCACCGCGTGAACCCTGTGACCCAGGGCACGCGTTACGCCTCGTTTTTCTGGACGCAGAGCCTGGTCAAGTCTGATGAACAGCGCCGCATGCTGTTTGACCTGGACCAGTCCATCCAGCAGCTCACCATGGATTGCCCAGAGCATCCCAAGCTCTCCGCCCTCTCTGGCACCTACCACAACCTGCTGCGCATGTGGTCGGAGGCCTGATGCCCAGCACCACCCTCAACGCGCTGGGCGAGCCGCTGCGCGCCGCGCACAGCCAGATTCCGCCCGACATTGCCTGCGCGGCGGATTACGAGCGCCATGCCGTCCACCATATCGAGGCACATGCGTGGCGGCACATTCAGGGTGGTGCCGACCAGAACCTGACTCTCACGCACAACCGCACGGCGTTTGACCAGCTGCGCCTGCTGCCCCAGCCCGTGGCCCTGGTGCACGATGCCCACACCCGCACCCACTTGCTGGGCCACGACCTGGCCAGCCCCATCTTGCTGGCCCCCGTGGCGTACCAGCGCCTGGTGCACCCCGAAGGCGAGCTGGCCACTGTGCGCGCGGCCATGGCGCTGCAAACAGGCATGGTGGTGAGCACGCTCTCCAGCCACACGCTGGAAGACATTGCCCAAGCGGGCCAGGCCGCAGCCGCCGAGATGGGCCAAGGCGCCCCACACTGGTTTCAGCTGTACCTGCAGCCCGATCGCGCCCACAGCTTGCAGTTGCTGCGCCGCGCTGAAGCGGCAGGCTACACCGCCATCGTCTGGACGGTGGATGCTTCCATCAAACGCTCCGGCTTTCCGCAGCCCTATGGGGTAGATGCCGCCAATCTGCGCGGCATGCCTACCAGCCAGCACACCAGCCCGCTGCAAGGCCCCATCCTGTTTGGCACACCGCTGATGCAGCAAGCCCCCACCTGGGATGACCTGCGCTGGCTGCGCGCCCACACGCAGCTACCGCTGTTGATCAAAGGCGTGCTCTCGCCCGCCCAAGCGCGCCAGGCGGTGGCGCTGGGTGCCGATGCGCTCATCGTCTCCAACCACGGCGGGCGCGTGCTGGATGGCGTGGTCAGCCCCATGGAGGTGCTGCCGCACATTGCGCAAGCCGTTGGCCCCGAGATTCCGCTGCTGCTGGACAGCGGTGTGCGCTACGGCACCGATGTGGTCAAAGCCCTGGCGCTGGGTGCCCGCGCTGTGCTGATCGGCCGCCCGCAAATGCACGCATTGGCCACGGCAGGCTTGCTGGGCGTGGCCCACATGCTGCACTTGCTGCGTGCCGAACTGGAGCTGGCCATGGCCCACCTGGGCTGCGCCAGCGTGTCGGCCATCACCCCCGAGGTGGTCTGGCACACGCCGCCCATGGGCAGCGCACCACGCAGCGGCGGATGAGTGCCGTTGCAAAATGTGTCAAAAACACCACGCGATACCCTGAGCTGCCTCTCAGCGATGTTTCTTGACAGTTACACCTGAACCATAACGCCTGCAGTTTTCATAGCATGCGTGCAAGTGGGCGGATCTGCCGCCAACTGTCACTGTGCACGCTGTGCAGGAGGGCTTATGCCAACAACAGTTCAAAAATGGTCGGCCGAATTCATCGGCACCTTGTGGCTGACCTTGGGCGGATGCGGCAGCGCCGTCCTGGCCGCCGCATTTCCAGACGTCGGGATCGGCCTGGCAGGCGTATCGCTGGCCTTCGGCCTGACCGTGGTCACCGGTGCGTATGCGCTGGGCCCGATCTCCGGAGGTCACTTCAACCCCGCGGTCTCTGTCGGCCTGGCCATGGGCGGGCGTTTCGCCTGGCGTGAGCTGCCCGGCTACGTCATTGCCCAGGTGCTGGGCGCGATTGCCGGCGGCGGCATTCTGTATGTGATTGCCACAGGCAAGGCTGGTGCCGACATTGGCGGCTTTGCCACCAACGGTTTTGGGGAGCACTCCCCCGGCGGCTACAGCATGACAGCCGCCCTGGTCACCGAGGTGGTGATGACGGCCCTGTTCTTGATCGTCATTCTGGGCGCAACCGCCAAGCGCGCAGCCGCCGGTTTTGCGGGTCTGGCCATTGGTCTGTGCCTGACGCTGATTCACTTGATCAGCATCCCCGTGACCAACACCTCGGTCAACCCTGCCCGCTCGACCGGCGTGGCCGTGTTCGGCCCCGAAATCGCCATGAACCAGCTGTGGCTGTTCTGGCTGGCCCCGATTGTGGGCGCCATCATCGGTGCGGTGATCTACCAAACCCTGCTGAGCCGCCGCAACGACGAATAAGCCAGGACGCGCACCGCACACGGTGCCGCAATAAAAAAGGGAGCTGCTTGCGCGCTCCCTTTCTTGTTTTCAAGACCTAAACACCTTGAAATGCTTTAAACACCAGCGCGAAGCGCTATGTTTATGGCTTTTTCTTGAAATCGCCCTCTTCCGGACGAATCACACGCACCGGTGCAGCCTTGCCCTTGAGCGATGAAGGCGCACGGTAAGTGCGGATGCCGCTGTACGAGCGGCGAATCTCGCCTTCGTTGTTGGCGTAGTCTGGGCGCTCTTCACGCACCGGCTGGCCAGGGCGGCCACGGGCGCCACCGAAGTTGCGTTCTTTGTTGAAGCGCGGGCGATCACCGCCTGCACCACCTTCACGGCGGGGGCCGCGCTCGTCGCTGTTGAAACGGGGACGGTCCGAGCGGCCAGCGCTACCTTCTTCGCGGCGTGGACGGTCACCAAAGCTGCGCTCTGGACGGGGACCGCGCTCATCGCGGTTAAAGCGGGGACGGTCGCCGCCTTCTGGGCGGGGCGCGCGGTCATTGCGCTCATTGCGGTCGTTGAAGCGGGGGCGATCACCACCGCCAAAGCCGCCTTCACGGCGTGGGCCGCGTTCGTCGCTGTTGAAACGGGGGCGGTCCGAACGGCCAAAACCACCTTCTTCGCGGCGTGGACGGTCGCCAAAGCTGCGCTCTGGACGGGGGCCGCGCTCGTCGCGGTTAAAGCGGGGACGGTCGCCGCCTTCTGGGCGGGGCGCGCGGTCATTGCGCTCGTTGCGGTCGTTGAAGCGGGGGCGATCACCACCACCAAAGCCGCCTTCACGGCGTGGGCCGCGCTCGTCGCTGTTGAAACGGGGACGGTCCGAGCGGCCAAAACCACCTTCTTCGCGGCGTGGACGGTCGCCAAAGCTGCGCTCTGGACGGGGGCCGCGCTCATCGCGGTTAAAGCGAGGGCGGTCGCCGCCTTCGGGGCGTGGGCCACGGTCGTTGCGGTCGTTGAAGCGGGGGCGATCACCGCCGCCAAAGCCGCCTTCACGGCGTGGGCCGCGCTCGTCGCTGTTGAAACGGGGACGGTCCGAGCGGCCAAAGCCACCTTCTTCGCGGCGTGGACGATCGCCAAAGCTACGCTCTGGACGGGGGCCACGCTCGTCACGGTTAAAGCGTGGGCGGTCACGATCCCCACCTTCAGGGCGTGGGCCACGGTCGTTACGTTCGTTGAAGCGGGGGCGGTCGTCATTGCCACGGCGCTCGGAACGCTCGCCTGCAGGACGGGAGGCGCCGTCAGACTGGGGGCCTCGGGAATGGGGGTGGTCTTTGAAAGACATGCTCGGCTCTTGGAGTTAGGCCGCTATTGTCACCCCGCTTGCACAGCCTTGCTGGCCGCTCAGACTATGCCCTCGCATCCAGGGGCTCTGCCAGCGCCGTGCGCTTGGCCGCTGCAAAGCGCCCCTCCCGCAGGGCCTGCAAGTCCATGACCCTCAAACCGCCATATTCCACCTGAATGGCGGCATGGCTCTCCAGCGTGGCCAGCGCCTCATTCACGCGCTGGCGCGACAGGCCCACTAGGTACGCCAGCTCTTGCTGGGTGATGCGCAGCACCGCCCCCACAGCCGGGTACAGCACGGGGTTGAACAGGGCCGCCAGACTGCGCGCCACACGCACATCGGGGTTGCTGATGCGGTCGATCTCCCGCGCAGCAATGAACTGCCCCAGGCGTTCATTGAGCTGGTTCATGATGAAACGGTTAAAGCCCAGGGAGTTGTCCAGCAGCCATTCAAATGTTTCCAGCGGAATGCCGGCCAGCGTGCTTTTGCGCAGCGCCTGAATGTTGTATCGATAGCACTCGCGCTTGATGCACGTGCCCTCGCCAAACCAGCCGCCCGGCGGCACACCGGTAAAGGTCATGGTCAGGCCGTCGATGTTGTCGCCGCTCATTTTCAGCAAGCCATCAATCAGCCCCAGCCAGTACGTCACTTTCTTGCCTGCGTGGCTCACATATTCACCCGCGTTGGCCTGCGTCACCTGCAAGGCAGCGACCGCGCGCTCACGCTCGCGCGGCAGCAATGAATGCATCCACGGAATGGCTTCGATTTCTTCTGCCGTCGCAGCGCGGCGGCGTTGGTACAAGGAAGTGCTTGGGCTCATAGGTTGCAAGCATGTGCGCGAGCGCTTTGTCGTAGCAATGGGGTTTGCCACGACAAACTGTAGCGTCCTGGACAGCGTTTCCTGATTTAAGTCAAATGCTCGCAACGATGCGCTATATGCCGCCAAAATACACGGAAAAACCCGATTAGGTCTTTCCCGAAAAAGTCATCGCAAAGACAAGAAAACGTCAAAGTGCCACCTACGATGCCCTCAACTCGTGAACTTGGCATGCGAAAAGCCGCAGGTTCATGGGAACTCTGGCTGCACGACACTTTGAGGATCTGCGATGGCAACAACATTCCCGCACCTGCTGCTGCAGCATGCGGCCGAAAGGCCAGGCGCTGCTGCTTTGCGCGAGAAGGAATACGGCATCTGGCAAACCTGGACCTGGGCCGATGTCGCCCAGGACGTGCGCCACATGGCCTGCGGCTTGGCCGCGCTGGGGCTGGCCAAGGGGCAGAACCTCGCCTTCATCAGCGACAACCGTCCGCACCTGTACATGGGCTTTGTGGCCGTGCAAAGCATTGGAGCGGTACCGATTCCGCTGTACCAAGATGCCGTGGCCCAGGAAATGTGCTTTGTGATGCAGGACGCAGAGATCACCTTTGCCTTTGCCGAAAACCAGGAGCAGGTGGACAAACTGCTGGAAGTGCGCGAGACCGTGCCCAGCATCCAGCACATCATCTATGACGACCCCCGTGGGCTGCGCAAATATGCAGAGCCGGGCCTGATCAGTACCGCCGAACTCAAGCAACTGGGCCAGTCCTGGGACCGTGATCACCCAGGCGTCTGGGATGCCATGGCACAGGCCGTGCGGGCTGACGATGTCTCGGTCATCCTCTACACCTCGGGCACCACCGGCAAGCCCAAGGGCGTGTGCCAGACCCATGCCAGCTTTATTGGCTCCGCCCAGGGGGCGGTGGAGGTCGATGGCCTGCACCACGGGGACAACATCATCTCCTACCTCCCCCCAGCATGGGTGGGCGACCACCTGTTCTCACTGGCGCAATGGATGGTGGCGGGTTTCACCATCAACTGCCCCGAATCGGCCAGCACGGTCAGCATCGACCTGCGCGAAATTGGCCCCAGCTATTACTTTGCGCCCCCTCGGGTGTTTGAAGGCATGCTGACGTCGGTCTCCATCCGCATGGAAGATGCGGCGCCCGCCAAGCAGTGGCTCTATGAAAAATGCATGCAGCTGGCCAAACGCGTGGGTGCCGACATGCTGGACGGCAAGCCCGTCGGGGCGCTGGACCGCCTCAAATACAAGCTCGGTGACCTGCTGATCTACGGCCCGCTGCGCAATGTGATGGGCTTGTCCCGCATTCGCGTGGCTTACACGGCGGGGGCGGCCATTGGCCCGGATCTGTTCAAGTTCTTCCGCTCCATCGGCATCAACCTCAAGCAGCTGTATGGCCAGACCGAAACCTGCGCCTATGTCTGCATCCAGAAAAATGGCCACGTCAAACTCAACACCGTGGGTCAAGCCGCCCCCGGCATCGAGCTGAAGATTGCCGACAACGGGGAAGTCCTGGTCAAGGGCGTCTCGGTGCTCAAGGAGTACTACAAGCGCCCCGATGCCACCGCAGAAGTCATTGACGAGCAAGGCTACTTCCACACCGGTGACGCCGGCGTGCTGGATGCCGACGGCCATCTGCGCATCATCGATCGCGCCAAAGATGTGGGCAAGACCAACAAGGGCGCCATGTTTGCGCCCAACTACATCGAGAACAAGCTCAAGTTCTTCCCTCAGATCAAAGAGGCCGTGTGCTTTGGCAATGCCCGTGACCAGGTCTGCGCCTTCATCAACATTGACTACGAAGCCGTGGGCAATTGGGCCGAGCGCCAGAACATCCCTTACGGCGGCTACGTGGATCTGGCCTCCAAGCCCAAGGTGCTGGAGCTGATTGCGGACTGCATCCAGCAAGTCAACGCTGATCTGGCCTCCGAAACCGGCATGGCCGACACCCAGGTGGCACGCTTCCTGGTGCTGCACAAGGAACTGGACCCGGACGACGATGAGCTGACCCGCACCCGCAAGGTCCGGCGCAACTTCATCGCGGAGAAATACGGGGCGCTAATTGAGGCGCTGTACAGCGACAAGACCCAGCAGTTCATTGAAACGCAGGTCAAGTTCGAGGATGGCCGCACGGGCAGTGTCAGTGCGACGCTGCAGATCATCAACGCCAAGACCTTCACGGCCGCGCGCGCCGCTGCCTGAGCGCCAGAGCGAAAGACCCGTAGCCATGACAGACAAAAAGATTGGCGATGTCATTTTGGACATCCAAAACATCAGCCTGCGCTTCGGTGGCGTGAAAGCGCTGACCGACATCTCGTTCAATGTGCGCGAGCATGAGATCCGCTCCATCATCGGCCCCAACGGTGCTGGCAAGAGCTCCATGCTCAACTGCATCAACGGGGTCTACACCCCATCGGAGGGCTCCATCACCTTCCGGGGCCAGAAGTTCGACCACATGAACAGCCGCCAGGTCGCCGAAATGGGCGTGGCGCGCACCTTCCAGAACCTGGCGCTGTTCAAAGGCATGAGCGTGATCGACAACCTCATGACCGGACGCAACCTCAAAATCAAGAGCAACATCCTCATGCAGGCTCTACGTCTTGGGCCTGCCGAGCGTGAAGAAATCGCCCACCGCGAATTCGTGGAGCACATCATTGATTTCCTGGAAATCCAGGCCTACCGCAAGACCCCCGTCGGTCAGCTGCCCTACGGCCTGCAAAAGCGCGTGGACCTGGGCCGCGCGCTGGCGATGGAGCCGCAGGTGCTGCTGCTGGACGAGCCCATGGCCGGCATGAATGTGGAAGAAAAGCAGGACATGTGCCGCTTCATCCTGGACGTGAACGACGAGTTCGGCACCACCATCGTGCTGATCGAGCACGACATGGGCGTGGTGATGGACATCTCGGACCGCGTGGTGGTGCTGGACTACGGCAAGAAGATTGGCGACGGTGCCCCCGATGAAGTGCGCAACAACGAAGACGTGATCCGGGCCTATCTGGGCACCAGCCACTGAGCAGGGAGAAACAAAAATGGCATTCTTTTTGGAAACCCTGTTTGGCGGCCTGATGGCCGGCATGCTCTATGCGCTGGTGGCGCTGGGCTTTGTGCTGATCTTCAAGGCATCGGGCGTCTTCAACTTCGCCCAGGGCGCCATGGTGCTGTTCGCCGCGCTGGCGATGGCCCGTTTTGCGGAATGGATTCCGCAGTGGACGGGCATCGAGAACAAGATCGTCTCCAATGTGGCGGCCTTCATCATCGCGGCCGGCATCATGTTCATCTGCGCCTGGATCATTGAGCGCCTGGTGCTGCGCCACCTGGTGAACCAGGACGCCGCCACGCTGCTGATGGCCACGCTGGGCATCACCTACTTCATGGAAGGCGTCGGCCAGACGCTGTTTGGCAGCGAGATCTACAAGATCGACATTGGCATGCCCAAGGACCCGCTGTTCCTGTTCGACTCGGTGTTCGAAGGCGGCGTGATGGTCAACCAGGAAGACGTGATCGCCGCTGTGATCGCCGCCTGCCTGGTGGCCGCCTTGTCCGTCTTCTTCCAAAAAACCAGCACCGGCCGCGCCCTGCGCGCTGTGGCCGACGATCACCAGGCCGCCCAGTCCATCGGCATTCCGCTCAACCGCATCTGGGTCATCGTCTGGTGCGTCGCAGGCATCGTGGCCCTGGTGGCCGGGATGATCTGGGGTTCCAAGCTGGGCGTGCAATTCACTCTCACAACCGTAGCGCTTCGCGCCCTACCAGTGGTCATTTTGGGCGGTTTGACATCGGTTCCCGGCGCCATCATCGGCGGCCTGATCATCGGCGTGGGCGAGAAGCTGTCTGAGGTGTATCTCGGCCCCTATGTGGGCGGCGGTATCGAAATCTGGTTTGCCTATGTGCTGGCCCTGGTGTTCTTGCTGTTCAGGCCACAGGGTCTCTTCGGCGAGAAAATTATCGACCGCGTCTGACCGGTCCAACCCATAGAGCAATCAGGAGAAAAAAGCCATGTTCTATCGTGAGAACGGTCAATTCAAAACCAGCTACCGCGCCGACCAGCAGATCTTCACCATCCGCCAGGACAAGGTGGCGGTGTTGCTGCTGATCGCTGCCGCCTTTCTGGTGGTGCCAATTTTCGCCACCGACTATTTCTACCGAGCCATCCTGATCCCGCTGACGATCATGTCGCTGGCCGCGCTGGGCGTAAACATCCTGGTGGGCTACTGCGGTCAGATCTCGCTGGGTTCAGGGGCCTTCATGGCCGTGGGTGCTTACGGCGCCTACAACTTCCTGGTGCGCATTCCCGGCATGCCGTTGATTCCGGCCATCATCCTGGGCGGCCTGTGCGCCACCTTCTTCGGCATTTTGTTTGGTCTGCCCAGCCTGCGCGTCAAAGGCCTGTACCTGGCTGTGGCCACACTGGCGGCACAGTTCTTCAGTGACTGGATGTTTTTGCGCATCAAGTGGTTCACCAACGACTCCCCCTCGGGTTCGGTCTCGGTCAGCGGCCTGCAGGTTTTCGGTATGCCCATCGAATCGGCTACGTCCAAATACCTCTTTTGCCTGGCCGTACTGGTGGTGATGGGCGTGCTGGCCAAAAACCTGGTGCGCGGCGCCATCGGCCGTGAGTGGATGGCCATCCGCGACATGGACGTGGCGGCCAGCGTGATCGGCATCCGCCCTATGTACGCCAAGCTCAGCGCTTTTGCCGTCAGCTCTTTCATCATCGGCGTGGCCGGTGCACTGTGGGCCTTTGTGCACCTGGGTGCCTGGGAGCCCGCAGCATTCTCGGTGGACATCTCCTTCAAGCTGCTGTTCATGGTGATCATCGGCGGCCTTGGCTCCATCATGGGCAGCTTCTTTGGCGCAGCTTTCATCGTGGTGCTGCCTATCTTCCTGAGCCTGCTGCTGCCCGCCGTGGCAGGTCTGCTGGGTTTTGAAATGTCGACCGCCGGCGTGTCTCACGCGGAATTCATCATCTTCGGCGGACTGATCGTGTGGTTCCTGATCGTGGAGCCGCATGGACTGGCCAAGCTGTGGTCGATTGGCAAGCAAAAGATGCGTGTCTGGCCCTTCCCCCATTGATTTCGAGTGCGTTTGCAAGGTGTGTGTGCGCGCAGTGCGCGTTTTAGGTGACGTTAGATCAATTCCCATCAAGGAGACAAACCATGAAGTTCACCCGTCTGGCCCTGGCGGCCACCCTGGTTGCAGCAGGCGCTGGCTTTGCCGGCAGCGCAGCGGCGCAAGCCAACGAGCAGTTCATTCCGCTGCTGTCCTACCGCACCGGGGCCTATGCGCCCAACGGCATTCCATGGGCCAACGGCAAGCAGGACTACCTGAAGCTGGTCAACGAGCGTGACGGCGGCGTCAATGGCGTGAAGCTCACCTACGAAGAATGCGAAACCGGCTACGCCACCGACCGCGGCGTGGAGTGCTATGAGCGCCTCAAGAGCAAGCCCAATGTGGCAGCTTTCGACCCTCAGGCTACCGGCATCACCTTTGCGCTGACCGAAAAGGCCCCGATCGACAAGATTCCGCTGATCACGCTGGGCTACGGCCTGTCGATTGCCAAGGACGGCAATGCTTTTCAGTGGAACTTCCCCTTCATGGGCAGCTACTGGACCGGTGCCGACATCCTGATCCAGCACATCGGCAAAAAAGTCGGCGGCCTGGACAAGCTCAAGGGCAAGAAGATTGCGCTGATCTACCACGACAGCCCCTTCGGCAAGGAGCCCATCCCCGTGCTGCAAGAGCGCGCCAAGATGCATGGTTTTGAGCTGCAACTGCTGCCCGTGACCGCGCCCGGCGTAGAGCAAAAAGCCACTTGGCTGCAACTGCGCCAGAGCCGCCCTGACTTTGCCCTGCTGTGGGGCTGGGGCGTGATGAACTCCACCGCGCTGAAGGAAGCGCAAGCCACCGGCTTCCCCCGGGACAAGCTGTATGGCGTGTGGTGGGCCGGTGCTGAACCCGATGTGCGCGACGTGGGCGAAGGCGCCAAGGGCTACCAGGCGCTGGCTTTGAACGGTTTTGGCGCCAACACCAAGGTAGCGCAAGACGTGCTCAAGCATGTGCACGACAAAAAGGCTGGCACAGGCCCGCGTGACGAAGTCGGCTCCGTGCTCTACACCCGCGGCATGATCATTTCCATGCTCACGGTGGAAGCCATCCGTACCGCGCAAGAGAAGTTTGGCAAGGGCAAGCCCATGACCGGCGAGCAAGTGCGCTGGGGCTACGAAAACTTGAACCTGACCGAAGCCCGCCTGAAAGAGCTGGGTTTTGACCAGGTGATGCGCCCGCTCAAGACCAGCTGCAGCGACCACATGGGCTCTACCTCAGCCCGCATCCACACCTGGGACGGCAAAAACTGGGTGATGGGCGCGGACTGGTACCAGTCCGATGACAAGGTCATTGAGCCCCTGATCAAGGAGCACGGCGACAAGTACTTGGCCGACAAGAAACACACCCGCCGCGCAGCGGCCGACTGCAAGTAAAGACAGCCCCCGGTGCGTGGCTAGCCGCTGCGCACCGCGGTCTTCCGCACTTGTGCACTGGCACTGCCTGCTCCTGCGTGGCAGTGCCCAGCCGACAGTCCTGCACCTCCACGCATTCCGGCGGCATGCAGGCCTGCCGATTGGTTGAAAGGCACAAACATGGAAACCCCAAAAATCGTCCTCAGCGTCAACGGCATCGAGGTCATCTACAACCACGTCATCCTCGTGCTCAAAGGCGTCTCGCTGCAGCTGCCAGAAAAAGGCATCGTCGCGCTACTGGGCGGCAATGGTGCAGGCAAGACGACCACGCTGCGCGCGATTTCCAACCTGCTCAAGGGCGAGCGCGGCGAAGTCACCAAGGGCTCGATCGAGCTGCGTGGCGAGCAAATTCAGAACCTGTCGCCCGCAGACCTGGTCAAGCGCGGCGTGGTCCAGGTGATGGAAGGCCGCCACTGCTTCGCCCACCTGACCATCGAAGAAAACCTGATGACGGGCAGCTACACGCGCAGCGACAAGGGCGAGATCGCCGCCAACCTGGAGAAGGTCTACAACTACTTCCCGCGCCTGAAAACCCGCCGCACCAGCCAGGCGGCCTACACCTCGGGCGGTGAGCAGCAGATGTGCGCGATTGGCCGCGCCATCATGAGCAACCCGAACATCGTGCTACTGGACGAGCCTTCCATGGGCCTGGCGCCGCAGATCGTGGAAGAGGTGTTCAACATCGTCAAAGACCTGAACGCCAAGGAAGGCACCACCTTCTTGCTGGCCGAGCAGAACACCAATATGGCGCTGAAGTACGCCGACTACGGCTACATCATGGAAAGCGGCCGCATCGTGATGGACGGCAACGCCAGCGACCTGGCCAGCAACGAAGACGTCAAGGAGTTTTACCTCGGCGTGGGCGGCAATGAGCGCAAGAGCTTTCGCGATGTGAAAAGCTACAAGCGCCGTAAACGCTGGCTCGCCTAAACCGCATGTTTGATAGCACGACACGCCCGTCATATGGGCGCTGATGGCAGATTTCACTCCCATTCTCACCCTCTGTTTCGGAGCCCCGCATGCGCCCGCATTACGATGATCTGGAAACCCGTGCCCCCGCAGCCCGCGAAGCTGCACTGCTGGCAGCCCTGCCCCTGCAAGTGGCCCACGCGCAGCAGCACTCCAGCGCTTTCACCCGCATTCTGAGCGGTGTCAACGCTGCAGACATCCGCACGCGCGCAGCGCTGGCGCAGCTGCCGGTCACGCGCAAATACGAACTCCTGGCCCAGCAGCAGGCGCAGCGCGCAGACACCCCCTTCGGCGGCTTCAACACCCAGCCGTTTGGCCCGCAGATGCCGCGCGTCTTCGCCAGCCCAGGCACCATCTATGAGCCTGAAGGCACACGTACCGACTACTGGCGCATGGCCCGCGCCATCTATGCCGCAGGCTTTCGCCCCGGCGAGCTGATTCACAACTGCTTTTCCTACCACTTCGTGCCTGCCGGCTCGATGATGGAAACCGGGGCCCATGCCTTGGGCTGCACGGTGTTCCCTGGCGGTACGGGACAGACCGAACAGCAGGTGCAGGCCATGGCCGAGCTGCGCCCTGCGGGCTACATCGGCACCCCCAGTTTTCTCAAGCTGATTGTGGAAAAAGCGCAAAGCCTGGGTGTAGCCCTGCCCAGCGTGCGCAAGGCCTTGCTCAGCGGCGAGGCATTTCCCCCTTCTTTGCGCGACTGGCTGCGTGCACAGGGCATTGAAGGCTACCAGTGCTATGCCACGGCCGACCTGGGCCTGATCGCCTATGAAACCAGTGCCCGCGAAGGCCTGGTGCTGGACGAAGGCGTGATCGTGGAAATCGTGCGCCCGGGCACTGGTGACCCGGTGGCGGAAGGCGAAGTGGGTGAGCTGGTCATCACCACCCTGAACACCGACTACCCGCTGATTCGCTTTGGCACCGGCGACCTCTCCGCCATCCTGCCCGGCACCTGCCCCACAGGGCGTACCAATCTGCGCATCAAGGGCTGGATGGGGCGTGCCGACCAGACCACCAAAGTGCGCGGCATGTTTGTGCACCCCGGTCAGGTGTCCGAAGTGGTCAAGCGTTTTCCGCAAGCGGGTAAGGCGCGCCTGGTTGTGAGCGGCGAGATGGCCAGCGACCAGATGACGCTGCTGGTGGAAAGCCCCGAAACGTCCGAAGGCCTCGCCCAGTTGATTGGAGAAGCCGTGCGTGACATCACCAAGCTGCGTGCAGACATTCAGCTGGTCACGCCTGGCAGCCTGCCCAACGATGGGAAAGTCATTGAAGACGCGCGCAGCTACGCGTAAATTCTTTCACATTGTAAAAATTTGGTTGCGCCATATAAAAATGGCGCGACCTATTGCGCTACCCATCACCCAAGGCTCGAGACGGCCTGCGCGGCACTGCAAGCACGAGCCCCATGGGAAATCAAGAAAAATAATCAATCTTAGGTATTTTTAAAGTTTTTTACCTTCCAAAACACTCGCAGAGGTGATTAACTGCGATTTGACCCAGGACAAGTAACAAATATTCTTAGAATTTTTCTCACCAAACTCAGGGATTGCCCGGGGATGCGTCTGTAAGACAACTTCCTAGCATCGCTAGCCACACAACTGACTACAAGCACCAGGAGATTCACCTATGCATGCATCCTTCCGTATTGCCGCCGTTGCCCTGGCAGCAGCCACTGTTTCGCTGGGCGCTAGCGCGCAAGACTTCCCTGCAGCGGGCAAGAACATCACCATCGTGGTGCCCTTCACAGCTGGCGGCCCCACAGACCGCGTGGCGCGCGACCTAGCGGAAGCCCTGCGCAAGCCCCTGGGCAGCACCGTGGTGATCGAAAACGCCGACGGCGCTGGCAGCTCCATCGGCACCGCCAAAGTCGCACGCTCCAAGGCTGACGGCTACACCCTGCTGTTGAACCACATCGGCATGTCCACCATGCCTTCGCTGTACCGCAAGCTGTCGTTCAGCGTGCCCAACGATTTCGAATACCTGGGCATCATCAACGATGTGCCCATGACCGTGATCGCCCGCCCCACCATGGAAGCGAAGGACTTCAAGGAACTGTCGGGCTGGATCGGCAAGGAAAAAGACAAGGTCAACCTGGCCCACGCGGGTCTGGGTTCTGCCTCGCACCTGTGCGGCCTGATGCTGCAAAGCGCGCTGAACACGCAGATGACCACCGTTCCCTACAAGGGCGCGGCCCCTGCCATCACCGACCTGATGGGCAATACCGTGGACGTGCTGTGCGACCAGACCACCAACACCTCCTCGCAAATCGAAGGCAAGAAGGTCAAGGCCTATGGTGTGACCACGCCTCAGCGCCTGAAGTCGCCAGCCCTGAAAGATCTGCCCACTTTGGATGAATCGGGCATCAAGGGTTTCAACGTGACCATCTGGCACGGTCTGTACGCACCCAAGGGCACACCTGCTGCCGTGCTGACCAAGCTGAACCAAGCGCTCAAGGAAGCCGTCAAAGACCCCGAATTCGTGCGCAAGCAAGAAGGTCTGGGCGCGGTGGTCGTGGCCGACAAGCGCGTCGAGCCCGCTGAGCACAAGAAGTTTGTGCAAGCTGAAATCGAAAAGTGGGGCAAGGTCATCAAGGCTGCAGGTCAGTTCGCGGACTGATACCCCACCTTGCCGCGCGGCGCTGGATCAAGTGCCGCGCCACAACAAAAAACCGCCAGAGCGATGCCCTGGCGGTTTTTTGTTGTCTCACCCGAACGTGAGCCCGCCTCTGGGGCTACACCAGCACCCAGCCAGTAAGCGTGTCAGCCTGCCACCTTCCAGGTCACTGGTTTACCTTCTGCAGCACTGCGGCGCAACATGTCAGCCAGCGGCACCACGCGTTGGCGCAGACTGACCGGCCCCAGCTTGGCCGACTCGGCCGCGGCCGCCGACTCTTGCGCGCCGGCATCGCCCTCACTGCTGCCCTCCATGCCCGCCTTGACGGCCTGGCGACGCGCCTCATCGTCTTCGACGGCCTTGTCCAGCAGCGTCAGCACCTGCGGAATCTGTTCCACGGTGATGATCCCGGGTTCCTGCACCGGCTTGTCCAGCAATTTCAAGATCTGTTCGGCTGCGGCCTTGAGCATGATCAGATCGGCCGTCGCGCGAGATTGGAAGGTGTATGCCATATGCCTATCCTTTGGAATACATGTATTGACGTTGAAAAGGATAACTGGATTGCGCGCCGCGCAGTGGTCCCATGGCCAAATCATTGCTGGGATACGTAACCAGCATTTGGTGCAGCCCCATCCAGCCTTGCTCAAAACCCATCGCACAGCCCGCTAGATAGAGGCGGTACGCACGCAGTGCTCGCAGCGAGCGCTCGTCGTCGGTCTGCGCCGTCAGGATCTGCTGTGCTTGCGGCAGCTGTGCCTCCAGCGCATCGGACCAGGCCCAGAGCGTGCGCGCGTAATGCGGGCGCAGGTTTTCGGTGTCCACCATTTCAAGACCGGCATCGGCCATGTCGTGCAGCACCGCGCTGACATGCACCAGCTCCCCGCCCGGAAAAATATAGCGCCCAATGAACTCACCCATGCCTGCTCCCAGCTGGCGGTTGCTGGTGCCACCGGCCGTGATGCCGTGAATCAGCGCGAGTCCGCCCGGCTCCAGCAATTGCCGCACAGCCTGGAAGTACGCGGGCAAATTGGCTTGGCCAACGTGCTCGAACATGCCCACCGAAGCCAGCTTGTCATAGGGGCGATCCGACATTTGCCGGTAATCGCACAGCTCTACCTGGACTTGTGCCTCAAGCCCCAGATCTTGAATGCGTTGGCGCACATAGTTGTACTGGTTGCGCGACAACGTAATGCCCTTGGCCTGCACCCCGTAGCGCTGTGCCGCCCAGAGGATCAGGCTGCCCCAGCCGCAGCCAATATCCAGAAACCGCTCACGGGGCTGCAAATTCAACTTGCGGCAGATGTGATCCAGCTTGGCCTCTTGCGCCTGGGCCAGCGTCATATCGGGCTCGCGGTAGTAGGCACACGAATACACGCGCAGCGGATCCAGCCACAGCGCGTAGAAGTCATCCGAGAGGTCGTAGTGAAACTCCACCTGCTGCGCATCGCGCTCCAGCGTGTGCAAGGCCATGGAGCGGGCGCGGCCCATGGTTTGCGACCACCAGCTGGCATTGCCCCGCACCGGGTCGGTCTGCAGCAGACCGCTGGCCACACGCATGACGTCGCGCATGCGGCCCTGCACATCCACCCAGCCTTCGACCACGGCCGCCCCCAGCGAGCCAATTTGCCCCTGGCTCAAGGCCAGCAGCGCGGCGGGTGAACGCAGGGTGACGTGCACCTCACCTTGTTCCGGGCCAAGACGCTGCCCGTTGGGCAGATCGACGGTGACACGGACTGGGAGTTCAGCCAGCCGAGTCTCTAAGGCAGCAAGCATGTTCTTCATGCAGCCATTGTTGAGACACCCCCAGCGCTACGTCAATACGCCGAAGTACGCAAATTTGACAGGATTCTTCCCGTATCCATGCATGAACTGCCGTGAATTTGCGCGAAAACGCAGACCCAGCCGCGCTCAGACCTTGCCCACGAGGCGCTGGTATGCGGCCAGGGTGCTGGGAGCCACGGATTGGAGCACTTGCTCATACGGCGTCTTCTGGCGCGCAATCAAGCGCATGGACGCAATCGTGCGCGTCTTGCAGAACCAGTGGCAGGTGTGCTGCAGCAGCAACAGCTCTGCCGTCATCGTGAACGCCAGGCGCTTGCGGGTTTCCAGATCCACCTCATCGGGAGCACAGGCCTCGCGCACCGCCTTGGCATGCATCTTCAAGGCTTCGCGCATATCAAAAGTGTGAGAAGGCATCAGGCGGTCAAAGTACGGCAGGGCCAGCGGCAGGGTGCTGACCCGCGTTTCCTCCGCGCTTTCCTCGGCAAAGGTGTGGGACAGGCGCTGCAGCTGGTCGGCCAGCGTTTTCTCGCTGTTGTCCAAAATCGCCCAGACCTGCTTGCTGCGCTCGGCGTCTTTTTCATCCAGCGCCCGCATATAGCCATCGATCAGGCCGCCCATGAGCTTTTCCACCTGCGTGGGGGCCAGGTGCGCGCCCAGCAGGCGCACGCGACGGCGGTGCTCCATGTTCTGCAGCACATAAACGGCGATGGCGCCCACGATGATCCAAGTCAAAAAATCCATAGCACTACGCTTGCTTGAGTGATAACCAAACCCTAAGTGTATTCAGCCCTTGGCCGCGCACCAGTCAGCCAGACTTTTATGATGCACGCCCTTTCCACCTGTTTTCAGAGATTTGGCCCGTGTCCCACATCCTCATTGAACGCCCGCACGCGCTGGGCTTGCCCCGCGCCCGCCAACATGCCCAGCAGTGGGCCGAAAAAGCCCACACTAAGTTTGGCGTGCAATGCCGCTACGAAGCGGGGGAGCAGCAAGACATCTTGCACTTTGAAGGCAATGGCATGGAAGGGCAGCTGCAGGTGAGCGCCGAGCAACTGCGCCTGGAAGCACAGCTGGGCTTTCTGGCCGCCATGTTTCAGGAAAAGATCGAAGCCAAGTTGAACGAGCAGTTCGACGCCATGGTGCAAGACGCCTAAAAAACCATAGCTGCCAGCGCTTGCATGCACTGCCATTCAATGGCATTGGTGCATCAAATGATGAATACACAAGCGCTAGTCGCTATGTTTTTAAAAGTACGTCACAAAAAAAGGCAGCCATGGGGCTGCCTTTTTTTATGGTGCGTGCGCTGGGTTTAACGCAGCGAATTGATCAGGTCAATGTACTGCTGCTTGGCTTCGTCCAGCGTGGTGTCCTTGAGCTTTTCCCACGCATCCCACTTGGCGCGGCCCACCATGTCGGTGAAGCTGGGCTTCTTGGCCTCGTTGTCACCTTCGGTCGCTTGCTTGTACAGCGCGTAGATTTTCAGCAGCGTGGCGTTGTCAGGGCGCTCGCTCAGCGAGGTGGAATTCTTGACGGCTTCTTCAAACGTTGCGTTCAGGTCGGACATGCGCCGGTCTCCTTATGGTTGGTATGGAGGGCAGTGTAGCCAAAAATCGCCAAAAAAGCACGATCGTTCGCAGAACTGCCCGCCCCCTTTACACCAGCACCTTGCCGGTGCCGGTCAGCATCGACAGTTCCACAAAACGCTGGCGCGCCTGCTGGCTGTGGAAGTCCAGCGTAAAGCCGTCCAGCCGCTCGCCATCCAGGCCCTTGAGTGCGGTGGCCAGCCCTGTGCGTGTCAGGTCCCCCTTGCCAGCCGCCAGGCGCAGGCCTTCGCTCAGCACATGCGCGGCAAAAAAGCCTTCCAGGCCAGAGTAGTTGGCCGTCTCTTCCTGCCCGGCAGCGCGCAGCGCCTCCACATACTTGCGCGACATGGGGGTGGAGCTTTTGAACGGCGATGGCATCACTTGCGAGACCACCACGCCCTCAGCCTCACTGCCCAGCGCTTTGGTCAGCGCCTGCGTGCCCACAAACGACACGTTCATGAACTGCCCGCCATACACGGCCTTGCGCGCCGCGCGCACAAAGGCGGCACTGGCGCTGTAGGTAGTGATTTGCACAATCGCATTGGGTGCCAGCGGCACCAGTGTGGCCACGGCCTTGGCCACGTCCACCGAATTGCGCTCCACCGTGGCCGTGCCCACCGGCTCCAGCCCGCTTTGCGCCAGCGCGGCCTTCACGCCCTCCAGGCCCGAGCGACCGTAGTCGTCGTTCTGGTAGAAGACCGCTACTTTTTTCAGGCCCAGCTGCGTAAGCTGGCGCACGATCAGCGCCGTTTCGTCCGCATACGAGGCGCGCACATTGAACACCAGACCCGCCAGCTTGGGCTGGCGCACCGCCCCGGCCCCTGTCAGCGGTGCAAAAAACGGAATGCGCGCCTTTTGCACCAGCGGCAGCGCGGCCACACTGGTTGGCGTGCCCACATAGCCGAACAGCGCAAACACGCCATCGGCAATCAAACGCTGGGTGTTGTCAGCGCAACGGGCGGGCTCGTAGCCATCGTCCAGCGCCCGCAGCTCAATCTTGCGACCGCCCACACCGCCCTGTGCATTCAGGCGCTCAAAGAACAGCTTGGCGCCCTGGTGGTAGTCCAGACCCAGCTGCGCATTCGGCCCCGACATGGCGCAGGACTGGCCCAGCACGATGCGATCACCGTCTTGCGCCCAGGCGCGTGGCAATGCGGCGATGGTGGCCGCGCTCAATGCGGCGCTGCCAAAAGCACGCCGATTCCAGACTTTCTCTTGCATACCGATGAACTCCCTCATGTTTTTTGTTCTGCGCGCCCTACGCGGCAGGGCCACACGCCCAACTGTCACCTAATGTGAAATCATAGGAAAAGCCCTGCATAAAAGGAATGCCTGGCGTGGTGCAAGTCTGCGCAACCATGCACTCCAGCGCCGGAAAACAACACAAACAGGCCCCGCCCACGCACGACAACGCCCCTGCATGCGTTACAACTTCCGGCATCCCGGGCCGCCACAGCCGCTGTGCACATGCTTAAATCCCAAGCCTTATTGCTTGGCTCTGAATTGGCTTTCTCATGTCTGACCTGACCGTTCTGGGCGCATGCCCGCACGATTGCCCCGACACCTGCGCGCTCGTCACCACCGTGGTCGATGGCGTGGCCACCCGTACACAGGGCAATGCCCAGCACCCGATGACGGGCGGTGTGCTGTGCGCCAAGGTCAGCAAATACCCGGAACGCACCTACCACCCGGAACGGGTGCTCACCCCTCTCAAGCGCAGCGGCCCCAAGGGCAGCGGCCAGTTCACCCCCGTGAGCTGGGACGAAGCCCTGAGCGACATTGCCCAGCGTCTGCACACCGTGGCCCAGCGCAATCCGGAAGCCATCCTGCCCTACAGCTACGCCGGCACCATGGGTCTGGTGCAGGGTGAGAGCATGGACCGGCGCTTTTTCCACCAGTTGGGCGCCAGCTTGCTGGACCGCACCATCTGCGCCAGTGCGGGCAGTGAAGCGCTGATGCACACCTACGGCGGCAAGCTGGGCATGCAGGTGCAGTTTTTTGCAGAGAGCCAGCTCATCCTGATTTGGGGCAGCAATTCAATCGGCAGCAATCTGCACTTCTGGCGCATTGCACAGGAAGCCAAGCGTCATGGCGCCAAGCTGGTGTGCATTGACCCGCGCAAGTCGGAGACAGCCGACAAATGCCACGAACACCTGCAACTGCTGCCCGGCACCGACGCAGCCCTAGCGCTGGCACTGATGCACGAGTTGATCGTGCACGACTGGCTGGACCACGACTACATCGCCCAGCACACCCTGGGCTGGGAGCAACTCAAGGCCCGCGCGCTGGAATGGCCGCCCGAGCGCGCTGCGCAAGTCTGCGGCCTGCCCGTCGAACAAATTACCCAGCTGGCGCGCGACTACGGCACCACCCAGCCTGCCGCCATCCGCCTGAACTACGGCATGCAGCGCGCACGCGGTGGTGGCAATGCCGTGCGCGCCGTGGCCTGCCTGCCGGCACTGATTGGCGCCTGGCGCCACCGCGCGGGTGGGCTGCTGCTGTCGTCGTCCTCACACGCACCCACCAACCGTGCGCGCTTGCATATGCCGCAGTTGCTGGGCGCACGCCGCCCGCGCCTGATCAATATGAGCACGATTGGCGATGCACTGCTCGACACCCAGGCGCCGATTGAGGCCCTGGTGGTCTACAACAGCAACCCCGTGGCCGTGGCACCGGATTCGACCAAGGTGGTCCAGGGCTTTGCCCGCGAAGACCTGTTCACCGTGGTCATTGAGCACTTCATGACCGACACGGCCGACCACGCCGACTACGTGCTGCCCGCCACCACGCAGCTGGAGCACTGGGACATCCACACCAGCTACGGTCACACCGACGTGCTGCTCAACCAGCCCGCCATCACACCCGTGGGGCAGGCCCAAAGCAATGCGGAGATCTTCCGCGCACTGGCCGCCCAGATGGCACGCTACGACAGCGCCTTTGCCGCGCCACACTTTCAGGACAGTGACGAAGCCCTGTGCCGCCAAGCCCTGGAAGGCAGCCGCATTGACTTTGCCCAGTTGCTGCAGCACGGCTTTGCCCAGCAAGACCTGCCCGATGCGCCGTTTGCGCACGGCGGCTTTGCCACCCCTTCGGGCCAGTGTGAGTTCTTCAGCCCGGCTTTGGAAAAAATGGGCATCAGCCCACTACCAGACTACGTTAGCAACTATGAAAGTGGGAGCGCAGCGTACCCGCTGGCCATGATTTCTCCGCCCGCGCGCAACTTCCTGAACTCCACCTTTGTGAACGTCAAGACCCTGCGCCACATCGAGGGCCGCCCGGAGCTGGAAATGCACCCGGACGATGCCGCGGCCCGCGGCATTGCCGACGGGGACATGGTGCGCGTGTTCAACGACCGTGGCGAACACCTGTGCCACGCCGCCGTGAATGGCCGTGCCCGTGCAGGCGTGGTGGTGGGCCTGGGCATCTGGTGGCGCAAGGACGGGGCCAATGGCACCAATGTGAATGAGCTGACGCACCAGGGGCTGACCGACATCGGCCGCGCACCCACGTTTTACGACTGTGCGGTACAGGTCGTCCGCCACGCCTAGGGCCCGCCATGTCGTTCCAATTCCCTGCCTCGATGGACTTCAACGACCTGTACTTCTTCGTACAGGTGGTGCAACACGGGGGCTTTGCCCCGGCCGGGCGGGCACTGAACCAGCCCAAATCCAAGCTCAGCCGCCGCATTGCGCTGCTGGAAGAGCGCCTGGGCGTGCGGTTGATCCAGCGCTCCACCCGCCGCTTTGCCGTGACCGAGGTGGGCCAGGCCTACTACCAGCGCTGCGTGGCCATGCTGGTTGAGGCCGAAGCCGCGCAAGCCCTGATCGCCAACACCCAGACTTCGCCCCGCGGCGTGGTGCGCATGTCCTGCCCCACCGCGCTGCTGGACTACCACCTGGGCGATGCGCTGGGCCGCTTCATGGCACAGTGCCCCGAGGTAGAGCTGCACATTGAAAGCACGAACCGCCGTGTGGATGTCATCCAGGAAGGACTGGATCTGGCCATCCGGGTGCGCTTTCCGCCGCTGGAAGACAGCGAGCTGGTGCTCAAAGTGCTGGGGGAAAGCCGCCAGTGCCTGGTCGCCAGCCCCGCCCTGGTGGAGCGTATGGGCGGTCTGCCCACGATTGCGGATGTGGGTGAATGGCCCAGCCTGGGCTCCTTGCAAGGCGGGCGCGGCTACACCTGGGACGTGGAAGGCCCGGACGGTGCCAAGGCCCGCATTCTGACCACCCCGCGCATGGTGACCGACGACCGCATTGCCCTGTGGCGGGCCGCACGCCAGGGCGCCGGTGTGGCGCAGTTACCCACGGCCCTGGTACAGCCCGATCTGGTTCAAGGCCACCTCGTGCAACTGTTGCCCGAGTGGCAGCCCCCCGCCGCCATCGTGCACGCGGTGTTTCCCTCACGCCGCGGCCTGCTGCCCGCGGTGCGCGCCTTGCTGGACTTTCTGGCCCAAGAGTTCGCCGACCACCCCGCCTAGCGCCGCACAGGCACCGCCATCGTTCTCCAAATAGAACGCTGCAGCCTTTTTTTGCACGCTACCGCCTTCATCGTTGCACTGGCAAAGTACTCCTCAGGGCGCGGCACCTTCGCTGCGCTGTCCAACAGGAGTCGACCATGCTCAAAACCGTACAAAGCATTTACAGCCCCCCCGCACAGCACTGGGTGGGCAATGGTTTCCCCGTGCGGACTTTGTTTGACTACCACCGCCACGGCAGCCGCATCAGCCCCTTTTTGATGCTGGACTACGCGGGCCCCGCCCAATTTGCGGCCAGCAACGTGCGCCAAGGCGTCGGTGCCCACCCGCACCGGGGCTTTGAGACCGTGACCATCGTCTACGAAGGCGAAGTCAGCCACCGCGACACCGCAGGCGCCGGGGGCACCATCGGCCCCGGCGAAGTGCAGTGGATGACAGCAGGCAGTGGCCTGCTGCACGAGGAATACCACTCCGAGGCATTCACCCGCCGTGGCGGCGTGCTGGAGATGGTGCAGCTGTGGGTCAACCTACCCGCTGCACACAAGATGGATGCGCCGCGCTACCAGGCCCTGACGCAAGCCAACATTCCCGAGATTGCGCTGCCCGACAACGCCGGGCAGGTGCGCGTGATTGCGGGTGACTACAACGGCCACGCCGGCGCGGCCCTGACGCACACCCCCATCAATGTGTGGGATGTACGCCTGCACCACGGCGCAGAAGCCGACCTGCAACTACCCGCAGACCACACGCTGATGGTGATGGTGGTGCGCGGCACGGTGGAAGTGAATGGCCAACCGCTGCAAAGCGGCCAGTTGGCCCAGCTGTCACGCGATGGCGATGGCCTGCAACTGGCGGCCAGCACCGACGCCATGGTGCTGGTGCTGGGCGGTGCCCCCATCCTCGAGCCCGTCGCAGGCCAAGGGCCGTTCGTGATGAACACCCGCCAGGAGCTGACGCAGGCCTTTGACGACTTCTACGCCGGCCGCTTTGGGCAAATGCCTGCGGCCGCCTAGGCGGCACGGCCATGTTTTTCTGATTTGTGCCCCTGCCAAGGGGTGCATCCGGGCGCTTTTGCCCACTTTCCCTCACTGTTCAAGGAGCATTCCATGTCCCAACGCAAGCCCTATGTCCGCCTGGACAAGAACGATGCCGCTCTGCTGCTGGTCGATCACCAGACCGGCCTGCTGTCCCTGGTGCGCGACATTGATCCCGACAAGTTCAAGAACAATGTACTGGCCCTGTCCGACATGGCCGAATACTTCAAGCTGCCCACCATCCTGACCACCAGCTTTGAAACCGGCCCCAACGGCCCCCTGGTACCCGAGTTGAAGGAAAAGCACCCCAACGCCCCCTACATTGCCCGCCCTGGCCAGATCAATGCCTGGGACAATGAAGACTTCGTCAAAGCCGTGAAGGCCACTGGCAAGAAGCAGCTGATCGTGGCCGGCGTGGTCACCGAAGTGTGCGTGACATTCCCCGTGCTGTCTGCACTGGCTGAGGGCTATGACGTGTTTGTCATCACCGACGCGTCTGGCACCTTCAACGAAATGACGCAAAAAGCCGCATGGAGCCGCATGGAACAAGCTGGCGCCCAGCTGATGACCTGGTTTGGCGCCGCCGGTGAATTGCACCGCGACTGGCGCAATGACGTCGAAGGACTGGGCGCACTGTTCAGCAACCACATCCCCGACTACCGCAATTTGATGACCAGCCACGCGATGATGACGGCACAAAAGTAAGCCTGCATATGCACAAAAAAACCGCTACAGCCTGCGCTGTAGCGGTTTTTTTCCATGCATTGACCCAATGCGCGATTAACGCTGTTCGTACATGTACTTGCGCTGGAAGGGATAAGCCGACTGGGCACCGGTGATAGCGCCCGTTTGAATGTTGCCATCACGGCGCACGCACAGCATCTGGTGCAGCGCGGTCCAGCCTTCTTCAAAGCCCATGGCGCAACCAGCCAGATACAGGCGGTAAGCCTTGATCACGCGATCGGCCTTTTCCTCATCCCACTGCTTGACCAGCACAGCACGGGCTTCGTCCAAGCGGGCATCCAGCGTATCCGACCAAGCCCACAGCGTACGGGCATAGTGGGGACGCAGGTTTTCGGTATCCACCATCTCCAGACCGCCTTCGGCCATGTCTTTGAGGACAGCGCTCACGTGCATCAACTCGCCACCGGGGAAGATGTACTTTTCAATGAAGTCACCCATGCCCGCACCCACCTGCAAGTTCGCGGTATTGCCAGCGGTGATACCGTGGATCAGCGCCATGCCACCGGGCTTGAGCAGCTTGTGCACGGTCTGGAAGTACTCGGGCAAGTTGGCACGGCCCACGTGCTCGAACATGCCCACCGAGCTGATCTTGTCGAAAGGCTCATCGGGCACCTTGCGGTAGTCCTGCAACTCAACGACCACCTGGCCTTGCAGGCCCTCGCGCTCGATCAGTTCAGTCACATAGTGGTGCTGGTTGTTGGACAGGGTGATGCCCTTGGCCTTCACGCCATAGTGCTTGGCCGCCCAGACGATCAAGCCACCCCAGCCGCAGCCGATGTCCAGCATGCGCTCGCCCTTTTGCAGGTCGAGCTTGCGGCAGATGTGATCGAGCTTGGCTTCCTGGGCTTGCGCCAGTGTCATGTCGGCTTCGCGGTAGTAACCGCAGGAATAGACACGCCAGGGGTCCAGCCACAGCTTAAAGAAGTCGTCCGACAAGTCGTAGTGGAATTGAATCTGCTGGGCATCACGTTCGAGCGTGTGCAGCGCCAGCGAACGTGCGCGGTGCACCGTCTTGCTCCACCAGTTGGGGTCTGTTTCCGTGTTGGCGGTGGGGTCCGATTCCAGCAGACCACGGCCCGCAGCAATCACGTCGTGCATATTGCCTTCGAGGTCTACCCAACCTTCGACCACAGCGCTGCCAAGATCGCCCATGCGACCCTCCATCAGCGCCAGATAGGCGATGGGCGAGCGGATGGTGATACGAACATCTGCGGACTCGGGTCCCAGGCACTTACCGTCCGGCAATTGCACCCTCACCTTCACAGGCAAGGCGGCCAACCGGGCATCTAAATCGGTGAGCTTATTTTTCATAACCCGGCATTTTTTGCCTTCTTTGGGCACCGCTTCTGCTTCGAAGTCAGTGCCCACGTCTGCAAGGCAGATTTGATTTCTTGGTTTGCAGAAAAAATAAAAATATGAGCAGTGCACCCTTTAACCATATAGTCAAAATGGCCAAAAGATGCTTGCAAGCAACCGCCATTTTTCGCACGGTCTTTGCAGCGGCAACCGGCCCCCTAGCGCCATCCCGCCGTATTCTTGGGGCCCGGTTGATCTGAACCGTGCCGACCAAAGACTGTGATGAAAGCCATACAACTTGCCGCCCCCGGTGGCCTCGATCGACTTCAACTGGTGGACCTGCCCGCTGCTGCCGCGCCGCAGACCGGAGAGATACAGGTGCGCGTGCACGCCAGCTCGCTCAACTACCACGACCTGCTGGTGGCCAGCCGCCCCGGTGCCACCGCGGATGGCCGCATTCCCATGGCTGATGGCGCCGGTGTCGTCACCGCCGTGGGCGCTGGCGTGAGCGAGTTCGCCGTGGGCGATGCTGTCGTCTCGACCTTCTTTCCCCAGTGGCTGGCGGGCCGCCATGTGCCGTCGGACTTCAAGCACGTGCCCGGCGATGGTGTGGATGGCTTTGCGCGTGAGCACGTCACCATGCCTGCGACCGCCTTCACCCATGCACCTGCGGGCTGGAGCCACGCCGAAGCCGCCACGCTGACCACGGCCGGCCTGACCGCCTGGCGTGCGCTGGTGGTCGATGGCCAGCTGCAGGCGGGCGACACGGTGCTGGTACTGGGCACCGGCGGCGTCTCCATCTTTGCGCTGCAGATGGCCAAATCCATGGGTGCCCGCGTGATCGCCACCACCTCCAACGCAGCCAAGGCAGAGAAGCTCAAAGCCCTGGGCGCAGACATCGTCATCAACTACAAAGACACCCCTGCGTGGGGCGACGCCGTGCTGGCCGCAACAGGCGGGCGCGGGGCCGATATCGTGGTCGAAGTGGGTGGCCCCGGCACCCTGCCTCAGTCCATTCGCGCCTGCGCGGTGGGCGGTCATATGGCGCTGATTGGTGTGCTCACCGGCTTTGCCGGCAGCGTGCCCACGGTGGAGCTGATGGCCAAGCAGCAAACGTTGAAGGGGCTGATTGTGGGCAGCCGCGAGCACCAACAAGACATGGTGCGTGCGCTGGAGCAGTTTGGCTGGAAGCCCGTGGTCGACCGCCACTACCCGCTGGTACAACTGGCCCAGGCATTTGCGCACCAGCAGACGGGCCAGCACTTCGGCAAGATCTGCGTGGACATTTGATTCTTCAAAAATCAAAGCACATACCGCATACGCAGCAAGGCCAAAACACCTTTTTTGTGCTTGAACCATCGTCACCCAGGGTCGCCGCCATGCCGCGGTGGCACGGCACCCGCCCCCTGGCGTGGCAACAAGCTGACACTGCGAGGCCCGCGCACGCCCGATAATCCGCCACGACTGCGGGCAATCTGGGGCGAAGCAGGCCGGGGACCTCCGGCGCATACCGCCATGGCCCACCCGCCGCCTGGCCCCTTTCACCTTTTTGCCTGGCAAAGCCCGCTCCCTTTGCCGCTCCGCCATGGATTTACGCCGCCTCATTCTGGGTCTGACGCTGTGCAGCGCCCTCTTGCCGTTCGCCAACACCTTCTATGCGGGCTATGCGGTACAGCGCCAGCAACTGATCGACACCACCCAGGAAGGCAATGCCGCCTACGCGCGCAAACTGGCGCAGAGTACCGAGGACTTTCTGCAGTTCACCCTGCAACAGTTGGCCTACACCGCCCAGCGGCTGGCCCCGCACATGGATGACGAGCGCACGCTGCTGGACGAAGCCACACGCCTGCGCCTGCAGACCAAGAGCTTCAACTCCGTGGCCGTGTTCAACGCCCAGGGCACGGTGCTCGCCACCTCACCAGAAACGCTGCAAATCAAAGGCCGCACGCTCAACAGCATGCCCGTGCAGGACTCCTTGCGCACCCAGGCGCCAGTGATCAGCCAGGCCTATATGTCCGTGGTGGGCAATCTGATCATCTTCATCTCGCAGCCCATTTTTTCGCCGCAGGGCGAGTACCTGGGCGCGGTGGGCGGCAGCATCTACTTGAAGCAGGAAAGCATGCTGGACAAGCTGCTGGGCAAGCACTTCTACCAGGATGGCTCCTACCTGTACGTGGTGGACAACACCAAACGCATCATCTACCACCCGAACCACGAACGCGTGGGCCAAATCATCACCGGCAACACCGTGATCGACCAGGTCGTGGCCGGTCAGGCCGGCCGCGCCGCTGTCACCAACAGCCAGGGCATTCCCATGCTGGCGGGTTACGCGCCCGTGCCGATTGCCGGCTGGGGCATCGTCACCCAGCGCCCCACCAGCGCCACCCTGGAGCCACTGGACGCGCTGATGCGCACCATGCTCTACAAGACGCTACCGCTGACTCTGCTGCTGCTGTTGCTGATCTGGTGGGGCGCGCGCCGCATTGCCAAGCCGCTGCGCCAGCTGGCCAATGGGGCCCACACCATGGACCGTGCGGATACCGTGCAGACCATCCAGTCGGTGCACTCCTGGTACTACGAGGCCCATGAGCTGAAGAAAGCCATGCTGGTCGGCCTGAGCCTGCTGCACAAAAACATCACCAAACTGCGCCAGGATGTACACACCGACCCCCTGACTGGTTTGAGCAACCGCCGCCACCTGAACGTGACGCTGGACAGCCTAGCTGCCGGCAGCACGCCGTTTTCGGTCGTGGCCATCGACATTGACCACTTCAAAGAGGTGAACGACAGCTTTGGCCACGACGTGGGCGACACCGTGATCCAGCAGCTGGCGCAGCAGATGCGCGACGTTTGCCGCACCGATGACATGCCCTGCCGCCTGGGTGGGGAAGAGTTTGCCATCCTGCTGCCTGGCGCACCGCGCCACGTGGCGGCCCAGGTGGCCGAACGCCTGCGCCTGCTGGTGGAAGCCTCCGCCTTGCCCACGGTGGGGCACATCACCATTTCCCTGGGTGTATCCAGCTGGCCCGATGGCGATGCCGACATTCCCACCGTGTTCAAGCAGGCCGATGCCATGCTCTACACCGCCAAACGCAACGGCCGCAACCAGGTGCAGGTATACGGCATTCAGGCACAGGAGCCCCCTGCCCCCTGAAACCGCACCGGCTGCCCGTGCGGAACATGTGCGCCGGTCTCTGACGCGACCACCCTGCGCAAAGGTTTATGCTGGCAGGCATCACCAGTGACTGAGAGGCCTATGCTGCAGACTGCCGTTGTTGCCGTGCGAGACCGCGCCCGCTTGCAAGAAATTGTGGGCACCTTGCTGCGCTTTGGGCTGGCCGATGTTGTCCAAACCCTGGGCCTATCGCGCTGGGCGCAGTGGCGTACCAGCAGTGAACACCGTGCCGCCAATGCCGATGCGGACCACCCCATTGCCCAGACCAGCCGCCCAGAGCGCGTGCGCATGGCCATCGAAGCACTTGGCCCCACCTTCGTGAAACTGGGGCAGATTCTGGCCACCCGCTCGGATTTGCTCCCCGCCGAATGGACCCAGGCCCTGGAACAGCTGCACAACCAGGCCACACCGCTGCCGTGGAGCGTGATGCAGCCCCACATCGCCCAGCAGTTGGGCATGCCGATTGACCAGGCCTTCACCCGCTTTGACCCCACACCGCTGGCTGCAGCCTCGATCGCACAGGTCTACCGTGCCCAGGTGCAACGCAGCGATGGCTCCTTGCGCGAAGTGGTGGTCAAAGTGCAGCGCCCTGACATTCGAGCCGGGCTGGAAGCGGATGCCCGCCTGCTGCGCCACGTGGCCGCCATGGTGGAAGACAGTTTTCCGCAGCTCGAGCGCTTTCGCCCGGTCGACGTAGCCCGCCAAGTGGGTGACGCCCTGCAGGAAGAGTTGGACTTCACCATCGAAGGACGCAACAACGAGCGCGTGGCCGATGCTTTTGCGCAGCAAGCCGAGATCTGCATTCCGCGCATTCTGTGGCCACTCAGCACCCCGCAGTTGCTGGTGCAGGACTGGTTGGATGGCGTACCCGCCAACCTGGCCAGCAGCGATGGCCGCTTCCACGGGCCGCTGCTGGCCCAGCGCGGCGCACAGGCGTTCTTGCACATGGTGCTGCGTGATGGGCTGTTTCATGCGGATCCGCACCCCGGCAATGTCTTTGCCCTGGAAGGCAATCGCGTCGGGTTTCTCGATTTCGGCCTCGTCGGCCACCTTTCGCCGCACCGGCGCGACCAGTTTCTGGTGCTGTTGCGCGCGATGGTGGAGGGCGATGCCGATGGGCTGGTCATGATGCTGCTGGAGTGGACAGGGGACACCCGGGTAGAGATCGCCCGCATGGAATCGGCGGTTGAGCGCTATATCGCGCGCCGCGACAACGGGCCGCTGCGCCTGGGTGATTCCATCAGCGAATTCATGGATCTGGCCCGCGAGGCCCAGATTGCCTTGCCTGCAGACATGGCCTTGCTCTTCAAGGCACTGATCACCGCCGACCGCGTGTTGCTGCAGCTTGACCCGAACTTTGATGTGATTGCCACCGCCAAGCCGCTGGTTGCCGAGCAAATGCGTGCCCGCTACGCTCCCCGCCGCTTGCTGCGCGAGCAGCGTGCCGCGGTCATGCAGATGTACGAGATGACGGCCGATGTGCCCAAAACCTTGCGTTTGCTGATGTACCGCCTCAAGCAAGGGCGTATCGGGGTCGACATGGAAGTGCGCCACCTGCACCGCGTGTCGACCGCACTGGAGCGGGCAGCCACCCGGCTGTCGCTGGCCGTAGTGGCTGGGGCATTCATTCTGGGCATTGGGCCGACGCTGCTGGCGTGGAATGTGCGCCTGTTTGGCATTCCCGTATTCCCCGTGCTAGGCGGTCTGGGAGCCATCATCAGCTTGGCCGTTTTGGTGATGACCATGCGCCGCCAAAGAGCCCTGGATTAAGCGATCCGCATGCGCCATCTTGTGTTTGCCACCACGGTTGGTGTTGCTGCTGCGCACTGGGCCGTCATTTTCAGCCCCTGGCCGTGGCACACCCCGCTGCACCTTGCCCCCCCGGACAGCCCCGCGCACATGGACACCGTGTGGGTCACCCCTGCCGTGATCGCACCACCCGCGCCGCCGCCTCCACCCGCAGCGCAGCAGCCACACCCCAAGAAAGCAGCACCTGCACGGCCACAACCCACACAGCCCCTTGCACCGGCGCTGGATGCCCCCACTGAAGCGTCGGCAGCACCTCCAGTCATGGAACCACTCGTACCAGACGACGTTCCTGCAGAAGACGCACTACCAGCAACCACCACGACGCCAGCAGCTGCCGTGCGCACCGGCCCGGCTCTGACGGTGCACGATGCCACAGGCCACAGCGTCGCGCTGGACCTCCCAGCAGTCAGCGAGGCACTGCAGCAGCGCACACAGCTACGTTTTCAGGTGCTCGGCTTTGTCAAAGGCATGGAATACCACGCCAAAGCAGAGCTGGAGTGGGTGATTGACGGCAATACCTACCAGGCACGGCAGTCCGTCAGCGCATTTTTACTGGGCTCCATGGAGCAAACCAGCAGTGGTCTGTGGACTGCACAGGGGCTGCAGCCACACACCTTTAGTGATCGCCGCTTTGCCAAGCGCCGTGCGGCGCAGCTGAACTGGGACACCCAGCAGGCCACATTCTCGCCGGAGCGCCCAGCCGCCGCCATTGGGCCCGGCACCCAGGATCGGCTGAGCGTTTTTCTGCAACTGGCCGCCATGCTGCAGACCATGCCTGCGCTGCGCGCACCCGGCACCCGCATCACGATTCCCACCTTAGGCTCACGCAGCCTGCAGATGTGGACTTTTGTGGTCGAAGCGCAAGAGTCCCTGGAGCTGCCCGCAGGCCCGCACACCGCGCTGCGCTTGCAGCGCCAGCCCCAGGCCGGTGACGATGAAACGGCCCAGCTGTGGGTCAGTCCCCAGCAGGGCTATCTGCCGGTGCGCATTCACATGGCAGAGCCCAATGGGGATGTGATGGATTTTTCGCTCAAGGAATAAGCGTCAGACACGGCCCAGCATGCGCTGCAGCACGTTGTCTTTCAGGCCTACACGGTGCACCAGCACCATCAGCAGGTGGCCGGCGATCAACGCCAGCAACAGCCACCCCAGCCAGCCGTGGGCGGCGCGGGCAGGGGCAATCATCCACTCCACCTTGTCCGATGTGCCATTGTTCAGAACGATCCATCCAAACCAGCTGAAGGCGCGGTCATTACCCAACATGCGCAGCACCGCCAGCAGCGGCACAACCAGCATCAACAGATACAGCGCCATATGGCCCAACCATGCGGCCATGCCCCAGAGGCCTTCCCCCTTGTCAGGGCGGCGGCCGCTGTTCACCCAGGCCCAGACCAGCCGCACCAGCAGCAGGCACAGCAGAAGCAAGCCCAGGTTGGCATGCGCCCCTGCCAGCAGCTGGGTCAACGCAGCATCACGCCCCAAACTGACTTTAGCCACCATGCCGGCGAACTGCCAGCCCATCAACACAGCCATGCCCCAATGCAGCCAACGGCTAATACGGCCATAGCGCTGTGGCGTATCGCGCCACACATTGGGGGGGATATGTAAAACCGCTGGCATATGGCTATCGCTGGATACACGCACCATGCATTTCCTCCTGTGAGTGATGTCTTGCTGCGTGCCACATTAACAAAGCAGCGTGTGGTCGCACAGTGATGCCGCACCGCCATGCACGACCTTCAGCAATCACAAAAGAAGAGCTAAAAGCGCTTGACCTAAAAGGGCTAGACAGCTTTTACATGCTCAAGATTCGCTGCTGCCGTCGCCCAGCGGAGAAACAATGGTTTGATCAATCGCACCAAAAATGCTGTGACCTTCCTTGTTTTTCATTTCGATACGTATCGTGTCCCCAAACTGCAGATAGCCCGTGCTCGCCGCCTCACTTTGCTGTACTTCCATGGCGCGCTTTTCGGCAATGCTGTGGTAGCCACGTGGCCAGTCCGTGCGCTGGTTTTTACCCTTGCCGCTGTCGGTGCCGACATTGCTCACCACCCCTGTGCCCATGAGGGTGCCCGCCGACAAACTGCGCGTTTTCGCTGCCTGGGCCAGCAGCTGCCCCCAGTGAAAAGCCATGTCTTCCCCAGCCTCACACATCCCAACTTTGCGCCCGTTCACGCTGCTGTGCAGCGGCAGTTGCACCCGGCCGGCACGCCATGCTTCGCCCAGCTCGTCCACGGTGACAGCGACCGGACTCATCCCCACGGCGGGCCAGCTTTGCACATTGCTCCATGCATGCCCCGGTGCATCCGGCATCAAATGCCGCAGGCACAAGGTGTTGCTCAGCATCAGCAAGCGCACACCGTGCAGCGCCTGCTCCGGCGTGCTACCCATGGGAATATCAGCGGTGATGGCCGCCAGGCCAGCCCCAAAGTCCATACCCATGGCAGCACTGGCCAGCACCACCTCATCACATGCACCCACCAACGTATCGCCAGTGCCCTGGCGCAACGTAGGCTCTGTCAGGCTGAGTGTCCACGCGGACTGCGTCAATGCCAGGTGCGAGGGGTAGGCCGCAGCCTCCAGCCATTGGTGGCTGCGAGGCAGCGGTGCCATGCACTGCATAGGGTCAAATGCAAAAGCATGGGGCGCACGACCAGCATTCAGCTGGGTATACAGGTCTTGCAATTGCGGGGCAATGAACGCCCAGTCGTCCAGCACCGGCTGCATGCGCGAGGCAATCCCCGTGGCGTAATGGGCCAAACGCAGATCGCGGGAGACCACGATCAGCTGACCGTCGCGCGATCCGTCTTTGTAAGTAGCAAGTTTCATGGGCTAAGAAGTGTTGACCGCAAGGCCATACAGCCGCAGCCGACAAAAGCTGCTGCCAAAATAGAAGAACTGGGGTGGGCCGCTTTGCAAGCCGCCCACGGTGTATGCCACAAATTCTAAGGTTCACCTATGCCATTACGCTCCTTGGCCTGCAGCGCTCGCCTGCACCACCTGCCCCGCAGCCTGACGCTGGCCTTGGTGCTGGCTGCTGCCAGCGCACACGCACAGCCGGCAGACACCGCGCCCATCACCGTGCGCAACGCCCAAGGCCAGCTGAGCAAAAGCACGCCAGCCTGGCGAGCACCAGAGGCTGCGCGCATGCAGTTTTCGGTACAAGGCAAAATCAAAAGCCTGCCCTACCAGACCAAGGCCCAACTCGATTGGCTGCCGCAAGGCCAGCGCTATGAAGCTGCCCAGGAGGTGCAAATCCCCGTGGTGGGCAGCCGCCGCCAGGCCAGTGTGGGCGCTATCGGCTCTCACGGCCTGCAGCCTGAAATCTTTCTGGACCGCAGCCGCAAAGAGCACAGCACCACGTTTGATACCCAGGCTGGCCAGATTCGCTTCAGCCGGGGGAACGAGTCTGCGCCGCTGGTGCTGGGCACCCAGGACCGCATCAGCGTGTTCTTTCAAGTGGCCGGCATGATTGCCGCCGCTCCCAGGCAATACCCAACAGGCACCCAAATCACCGTGCAAGCGGCCAGCAGCAGCCGCGTAGCGCCCTGGACATTCACCGTCCGCGGCACTGAAAACCTGCAGCTGCCTGCGGGCACCATGACCGCACTCAAGCTGGAGCACCATGCCGAAAGCAGTGATGCCGATGGCCTGCAATCCGCATTGTGGCTGGCACCCAGCCTGCAGTACCTCCCCGTGCGCATTCGCATGGTGGAAGACGGCGGCCGCGACGAGCTGGACCTGAAGCTGCAGTCCCACAGCAAGCCCTAAGCTCTGCTGACGGGGTGGCAGCACACGGTTGGGCCATTCATGGAATACTGAGCTGGCATGCAATCCCTTCATGCACCTTGAAACGGCCGGTTGCGCCCTGATCTGGCATCACAGTGCCACTGCAGCACACCCGGCAAGAAAGGAGGATCACCATGCAAATGCTTTATGACTCGGATTCTTTTGTGGTGCTCCATCTCAAGCCGGATCTCGGCTTGCCCACAGAAGTGACACTGGCTGACGGAGCCACCCCTGCGCCTGCGCTGCCTCGCCACGGTTTTGAGATTGTGGACAAGCGTTCGGGCAAAGAGGTGTACCTGGATGGCTCCTGGGCCGAACTCTTTCAGCAAATCATCCAGGAATGGCAGCGCGAATCGCCCAGCGAGGAAGAGGTGGAGGACACCCTGGAGCGCTACGCCCAGCTCGCACAAAACCCGGTGTTGATTCACTGAAGCACTGACGAAGTACCACCCCCCACACACAAAAAGAGGCCCTGATGGGCCTCTTTTTACTGGGCAACTGGCGGTTTACATGACCACCGTGCTGCTCTGCCCCGCATGCGGCAAGCGCTGTGCTTCGCCCTGCAGCAACAAGGCAAACTCCGCCGCAGGCAACGGTTTGCTGCAGAAATAGCCCTGGTAATAGTTGCAGCCATGCTGGCGCAAAAACTCCAGCTGGGCCGCGGTTTCCACGCCCTCCGCCAGCACCTGCTTGCCCATGCTCTGACCCATGGCAATCACGGCATGGCTGATGGCCATGTCATCGGCGCTCTGGGGAATATCGCGGATAAAGCTCTGGTCAATTTTGAGCAAGTCAATCGGAAAGCGCTTGAGATGCGCCAGCGATGAGTAGCCCGTGCCAAAGTCATCAATCGCCAGGCGCAGACCCAGTTGCTTCAGATGGCTCAGCACGGTCAGCGCTTCATCCGGGCGCTCAGCCAGTGCACTTTCGGTAATTTCCAGCTCCAGGCGCTCTGCAGGCAAGCCCGACAACCCCAGCGCCTTGCGCGTGCAACCCACAATATCGGTCAGCAAGAACTGGTGCAGCGACACATTCACGGCCATGGAAATGGCGGGCAGCCCTTGGTCGCACCAGGCCTGTGCCTGGCGGCAGGCTTCTTGCAGTGCCCACTCGCCGATGGGGCCGATCAGGCCCGATGTTTCCGCCACCGGAATGAAGCGCGCCGGAGAAATCATGCCCTCCACGGGGTCGAACCAGCGCATCAATGCCTCGCATCCAATGATGCGGCCCGAGGCAATATCGATTTGCGGCTGGTAGAACATTTGCAGATGCCCCTGCGCGAAGGCATGGCGCAACCGCGACTCCAGGGCAATGCGCTCACGCGCCGCATGGGTCATGTCCTCGTTGAAGAAGCACCACAGATTGCTGTCGCCCTTGCCTTCCTTGGCGCCATACACCGCTGCATGCGCGCCCTGCACCAACAAGGCCGCGTTTTGCGCATGCTGGGGGTAGCAGCAAATACCGGCACTCACGCTCACCACCACGGCAAAGCCATCCGGAGACTTCCAAGGCTCGGCCGCCGCCTGGATCAGGCGCTCAGCAATCTCAGAAGCATCTTCGGTACGCACCAACTGGCGCGCCAGAACCACGATTTCATCGCCCGCCATCCGAGCGATCAGGTCCCCCGGGCGCAGCGCCGACTGCACCTTACGGGCTATGTGGCGCAGCACCTCATCGCCCACGGCATGGCCGTAGCTGTCATTCACGTCTTTGAAGCGATCCAGATTCAGCAAGATCACCGCCAGCTTGTCGCGCCCCGCTGCGGCCTGCTCCACCGAACGCTCCAGCTCCTGCACAAACCACGCACGGTTCGACAAACCGGTCAGCGCATCGCGGTGCGCCAGAAACTGCAGTTGCTCCTCGCGCTGCTTTTCCTGAGAGATGTCGGTGAACATGCACACGTAATGCGTGGTCTGGCCATGCGGGTCTTTGACGGCACTCAGCGACATGCGCTCCGGGAAGACTTCCCCATTCTTGCGCTTGTTCCAGATTTCGCCGCGCCAGTGGCCGGTACGGTGCAGGCTGGCCCACATATCGTCATAGAACGCCTTGTCGTGGCGGCCCGACTTGAATGCGGAAGGGCGCTGGCCAATCAGCTCAGCTGGCTCGTAGCCCAGCAGCCGTGAAAACGCCGTATTGATGGACAGAATGTGGCTGTGGGCATCGGTCACCACAATGCCTTCGGCCGTGTTGTCCACCACCGCCGCAGCCAGCCGCAGGCGTTCCTCTTCCTGGCGCTGCTGGGTTTTGTCGGCAATGATGCCGGAAAAGCGCACGGGCTTGCCCCAGGCATCCAGGTGGCGGGTACCACGCGCCTCAAACCAGCGGTAGGTGCCATCAAAACACTGCACGCGGGCTGTGACGGTGAACAGCTCTCCGGTCGCCAGTGCCAAGCGAGCCGCCCGGCCCACCATGGCCCGGTCTTCCGGGTGAATACGCGGGCGAAAGCGGAAGTCACGGGCAAAGCTGTCGCCCGTATAGCGCATCATGCTGGCCACACCTTGCGAGAACGTGTGCATCTTGCGCACCATGTCCCAGTCCCACATGCCGTTGCCGCTGCCATCCAAGGCCAAGCGCAGCTGCTCTTCGCTCTGGGCCAAGGCCTGGCGCGCCGCAACCCGGCGCTGCTCGGCACGCAAGGCGCGCCACACCAGCCAGGTTGCCAGACAGCCAGAGAGCAGCACAAACACGTAATCCTGTGCGCGCTGCAGCGCAATATGGAGCGCGTGATCCTCCACCAGCAGTGGCAAGATGAAGTCGCCCGCACCAAACCACAGCAAGCCTGCAGCCAGATACAGAACCAGCGCACGCCATGGTGCCAGGTGCGGGACTGCGCCCTCTTGTTGCATGTATTCCCTCAATTCGCTCTCAGTCCCGGCCATGCTGCGACAATTGCTGCGCTATGACCCAAGCCTATATTCTTACTCTTTCCTGCCCAGACCGACGCGGCCTGGTGCATGCCGTCTCCGGCTTTCTGCTGGAGCAAGGCGCCAACATCGAAGAAGCCTCCCAGTTCAACGACAGCGTCACCGGCCTGTTTTTCATGCGTGTCCAGTTTGACTGCGACAGCACGGACCTGGCTGCCCTGAAGGAAGCCACTGCCGCGCTGGCCGAAACCTACGGCATGAAGTGGAGCCTGCACTCCAAGGCAGAACGCATGAAGACCGTGCTCATGGTCAGCCGCCAGGGCCACTGCCTCAACGACTTGCTGTTCCGCTGGAGTTCGGGCCAATTGCCGATCGACATCAAAGCCATCATCAGCAACCACCGCGACTTCTACCAGCTGGCAGCCAGCCACAACATCCCCTTCCACCACATCCCGGTCACCGCAGCCACCAAGGCCCAGGCCGAAGCCAAGCAGTTCGAGATTATCGAGGCGGAAGGCGCCGAGCTGGTGGTTCTGGCCCGTTACATGCAGGTACTTTCTAATGACTTGTGTCAAAAATTGTCGGGCAAGGCGATCAACATCCACCACAGCTTCCTGCCCAGCTTCAAGGGTGCCAAGCCTTATTACCAGGCGCATGAGCGTGGCGTGAAGCTGATCGGCGCCACCGCGCACTACGTGACGGCCGACCTGGACGAAGGCCCAATCATTGAGCAAGACGTGGCCCGCGCCGACCACACCGACACCGTGCAAGACCTGACCACCCGTGGCCAGGACACCGAAAGCCAGGTGCTGGCCCGCGCCGTAAAGTGGCACAGCGAACGCCGCGTGATTCTGAACGGCCACAAGACTGTGGTGTTCCGCTGAACGGCAACGCTCTCAAAACCAAAGCAGCTAGCGCTTGTTGAATCTTGATTTACCGATCATTTCATTGGAAAAATCAAGAAAAACAAGCGCTAGCTGCTTTTAAAAGCATAGTATTACGCGTCTTCCTCCCCGTCTGCCCGCCCGACCATGTCAACGCCACGCAACAACGGCCAGCGCCCCACCCGTTTTTTTGACAGCCGCTCGGCCCGGCGCATTCCGCCCATCCAGTGCCTGCTGACCTTTGAAGCCCTGGCGCGGCTGCGCAGCGTCACGCTGACGGCGGAAGAACTCAGCGTCACCCCCAGCGCCGTCAGCCACCGCGTGCGCCAGCTGGAACAAGTGCTGGGCACCCAGTTGTTTGGGCGCACGGATTTCTCCCTCACCACCGACGGCCAGAACTACCTGCAACAGGTGCGCGAAGGCCTGGGCGCACTGCAGTGCTTCCCCAACCACCCCGTGGCCACCGGGCGCGCGCGGCTCAAAATAGCCGTCACGCCCACGTTTGCGCGCTGCATGCTGATTCCGCGTCTGGCGCAGTTCACCGAGGCCTACCCCGAGATCGACCTGACGCTGCAAGTCGCCATCCCGCTGCTGGACGTGGTGGCCGAAGACGCTGACCTGATGGTGCGCTACGGCGTCGGCCACTACGCCGACGTGGAGCACCAGGAAATTGCGCGCGACGTCTACACCCCCGTCGCCTCCCCCGCTTTTTTGCGCCAGCAAGGCCCCATCGAAAAACCCGAAGACCTGCTGGAGCTGCCGCTGCTGCGCAGCCCGCTGGAAGCTTGGCGCCCCTGGTTCCAGGCCGCCGGTCTGGACTGGGCCGAACCAACCGAAGGCTCCCAGTTCAACGACGTCGGCCTGCTGTGCGATGCCGCTGCCGCCAGCCTGGGCGTGGCCCCCGTGCGCCTGAAGCTGGGCGCCCCGTGGCTGGACAACGGCTCCCTCGTGCGCTTGTTCGATCTGGAAGTGCCCAGCCCCCACGCCCACTTCCTGTGCTGGCGCACCGGCAGCATGGACCGCTGGGAATGCCAGGCCTTCGCCGAATGGCTGGCCAAGACAATGTGAACAAAATATGCCTCCAGCGCTTATCTAGCGTGCGCTGACAGCTCCTTTTTTAATTTCATCGCACTAGGCACGCGCCGCTTTCACGCAGTCTTGCCAAAAAAATCACAGCGCCCGCGCAAGGCTTGCCCTACAGTCATCCACCATGACGACCGCCAGCCTTTCCGAACGCGCCACCCGCCAAGCCGAGGTGGTACACGCCCTGTCCCTGCACGTGCCCGCGCACGCCCTGCTGTGGCATGCCGAAGACACCACGCCCTATGAGTGCGATGGCCTGACCGCCTACCGCCAGCGCCCGCTGGTGGTCTGCCTGCCCGAGACCTATGCGCAGGTGCAGGCCGTGCTCAAAGCCTGCCACGCCATCCAAGTGCCCGTGGTGGCGCGCGGTGCGGGAACGGGGCTGTCAGGTGGCGCCATGCCCCACGCCATGGGCGTGACGCTGTCGCTGGCCAAGTTCAACCAAATCTTGAAGGTGGACGCGTACAGCCGCACGGCCGTGGTGCAGTGCGGTGTGCGCAACCTGGCAATCAGCGAGGCTGCTGCGCCCTTCAATCTGTACTACGCCCCCGACCCCAGCAGCCAGATCGCCTGCACCATCGGCGGCAATGTGGCCGAGAACTCCGGCGGTGTGCACTGCCTGAAATACGGCCTGACCGTGCACAACATCCTCAAAGTCAAAGGCTTCACCATCGAGGGCGAGCCGGTGGAATTTGGCTCTGACGCGCTGGACGCGCCCGGCTACGACCTGCTGGCCGCGCTGATCGGCAGCGAAGGCATGTTGGCGGTCACCACCGAAGTGACCGTCAAACTTATCCCCAAGCCGCAGCTGGCGCGCTGCATCATGGCCAGCTTTGACGACGTGCGCAAAGCCGGCGACGCCGTGGCCGCCGTGATTGCCGCCGGCATCATTCCGGCCGGACTGGAGATGATGGACAAGCCCATGACCGCCGCCGTCGAAGACTTTGTCAAAGCCGGCTACGACCTGACGGCCGAGGCCATTTTGCTGTGCGAGAGCGACGGCACGCCCGAAGAGGTGGAAGAAGAAATCGGGCGCATGAGCGCGGTGCTCACGGCTGCAGGCGCCACCGCCATCACGGTGAGCAACAACGAGGAAGAGCGCATGCGCTTTTGGAGCGGGCGCAAAAACGCCTTCCCCGCCAGCGGCCGCATCAGCCCCGACTATATGTGCATGGATTCCACCATCCCGCGCAAGCGCCTGGCCGATATCTTGCTATCGATTCAGGAGATGGAAAAGAAGTACCAGCTGCGCTGCGCCAACGTCTTCCACGCTGGCGACGGCAATCTGCACCCGCTGATTCTGTTTGATGCCAACAACCCAGACGAGCTGCATCGCTGCGAACTGTTTGGCGCCGACATTCTGGAAACCAGCGTGGCCATGGGCGGCACCGTCACCGGCGAGCACGGCGTGGGCGTAGAAAAGCTCAACAGCATGTGCACCCAGTTCACCACCGAAGAAAACCTGCAGATGTTTGCGCTCAAAGCCGCGTTCGATCCGGCCGGGCTGCTGAACCCCGGCAAAGTGATTCCCACCCACAACCGCTGTGCCGAATACGGCAAGATGCTGGTGCGCGGCGGGCAGATCAGCCACCCAGACCTGCCGCGCTTTTAAGACACCGTGCTACCTGCGCAGACCCGCCCAGGTGCAGCGCACCGAGAGGCGGTCTGCGGTCTGCGGTCTGCAGCCTGCTGCGGCCCTTGGAAAAGGGCTGCCTGCCAGCAAGCCACCCGCTGAATCAAGCGGATTTTTGAATAACGCCCTTCATGGCGTCCGCAACTTCCTTGACCACCGTGCTCTGAATTTGCGTGAACATGCTCCACTGCTGCACTTCTTGCTGCATCTGCAGCAGATCCTGGGTCGTGGGTTCTTTCAGCTGGCTGAGCGTTTGCTTCAATTGCGCTTCGCGTGTCTGCGTCACGTTGCTGATCGTGGAGTTGATACTCTCGAACGTCAATCCTGAACCTATCATCTTGCACTCCTCGTGTTGCTAGGCTTATGAGGCCTAAGTTAGGGAAATAATTACAGACTGTCAATGAGCTCAGAGGCTGCCAAACAAGCATCTCGAACCGCTTCAAGCACGCGGTACTCTTCAAGAGAAGCGCCTTGCTGCATGTGACAGACCACCTGCTGCCGCATCTCCTGAATCTGCTGGCGTGTTTGTTGCAAAACCTGCTCGCGCTCGGCGCCTTGCAGGCGCTCTTCCAGATCGCTGAGGGCGGGGAAATTCCCAGCCTCTGCCAATGGCGGTAGCAATAAATTCACCTTGCGACCTCCAGACGCCGAGGGCCATCCCACAGCACATGGTCTGAAGCAATGCTGACCAAGCGCCATGCGCCCACCTGCGCACCCAGTTGCAGTTTTTGGCCATCCGAGGTGATGAGGTAGGGGTGGACGCCCCCGACCACGGTACGTACAGCGACCGGCACCCCCGGTGCATTGGCTGACAAGCGCCCCGGCACCACACCCACGCTGGCACCGGCCTGTGCCGGTTCAGCAGTGAGCAGCCTGAATGGAATACCTTCCAGAGGGTGGCCTCTGCGTAGCAATGCTTGCTCCAAGCTGCGCCGCTGGCCATTGCGCAAACGCACATTCAGCTGCATCGATGTGTCTTTCCACGCCACATCGCGCACATCCAGGCCAAGCCCAGCCAGCCATTGCGTGACAACCGGCACATGCGCTGACGGGGCATACAGGCCATCCACCAGTTGCAGGCCAGCTGGCAAGCGCTGCTGAACCGCATGGATGATCTCCTTGCGCTTGGGCTCCTCCCACAGCACGCCAGTCACTTGCACACGGCTTTGTGACTGGGGCCGCAGCGTCAGATGCACACCATGGCTGCGCCCCACTTCCTGGACCACATCGTTCAACTCTGCCATGGTTCGCAATGCCACTTGCGGCAAAGGCCGCAACGTCGCCAGCGTCTGAACCACTTGATCGAGCTTGCTCTGATCTGCCAGCCAGCCAGAGATACGCACCCCGCCTTGTGCCAGGGGATTGATCTCCAGCCGCAGGCCTGGATCCACCATGGCAATCACCAGGCGCGCCTCCTGCACCTGCTGCTTTTGCAGCGCTTCGGAAACAGGGGCAGCAGCCGCAATCGACGTCACAGGCGCTGGGCTCGACTGCATCCACCACACGGCACCCGCTACTGCCAACACCAAGATCAAGCCCGCGGCTACCCCGACCCATTTTTTGATGCTGTTTCCAGCAGCCCCGTCGGCACTCTGGTGTACCGCCTCTGCTTGGACCTTGTACACCGGCGCATCGCCGCGTTCGTCGGCTCGCCCCTGCGAGACATTCGCATCCGGCAAGACGATCAGGCTGTCGCCATCATGAAGGGGCGGCATATCTGCCGCATGTTCTGCGGGTGGCAGCGGCAGCGTGTCTGCATCCTCGTGAAAAACCGCCACATCTGCCGCCAAGCCCTTCGGTCGCCCCCCAATGGACGGATCTTGCCAAGGCGCTTGCGCATCACAGACAACCAGACAGACATCCCCCAGCCAAACGACCTCTCCCAAAGGCGTGGAACCTTTTTCCTGCCAATGGTCACCCACCAAGGACTGCACATCGGTAGCGGGTACAGGATCAGGCAAAAGAACCCAGCGCTTTGCATCGGCATAGAGCCAGGCATTGCCAGACTCAAACAAGGGCGCATCGGTGATCCAGATGTCTGCATCACCGTGATTGGACAAATGCACGCTTTGCGCATCTTCCAAGGACAACGCTACGCAAGCGCCTTCATGGGCACCCGCCAAGATGCGCAGTTGCAAGCATGGCTGCTCCGTGTGCACAGGCTCGTGCACTGTTTCAGGCATCAACATTCGCACTCCTGCAGATGCTGAGAAAGCGTCATGCAGCCATACAATTTCAGCAGTTTGCAAAAACTGTACGGCCACCGTTTAACACGCACCAAAGGCAACCCATGAATCTGGAACAAGAACAACGCGCTGACATTCTGATCCTGCGCCCTGTAGGGCGACTCGATAGCAGCAGCTCTCCCGAATTGGAGCGCGTCCTGACGGAGCATTTGACGGCCGGTGCTCAGCGCTTGGTCTTTGACTTCACGGCACTGGACTACATCAGCTCGGCGGGCCTGCGCGTGGTGTTGCTGGCGGCCAAGAAACTGCGAGCGACACGTGGCAAGCTGGCTTTGGCAGGCCTGCAAGACATCGTGCGTGAAGTGTTTGATATGAGTGGCTTCCTGGCGCTGTTCATCGTGACCGCGACGGTGGATGAAGCCTGCGCCCAAGTCTGAGCCCATCATTGCCTGCAGAGTCACTGCAGCGGTTACGCAGTGACTCATAGCTCAATCCTGGCCAGCGGCTGAATGTTGATTTCCTGCGTCAGCTCTTGGTAGCTAAGCACTGGCAACTCATACAAGTCCTGCTCAATCATCTTGCGCATATAGCGCCGAATATCCATCGAGGTGAGCAGCACTGGGCGCTGGCTGTTCGCTCCAATTTCGCCCACCGTACGGCGAATGTTCTCCACCAGCTTCTTGCCAATGGCAGGGTCCAGCGCCAAATAACTACCAGCCGAAGTTTGTCGCACCGCACCACGGACCGTATCTTCAACTGCGGGAGCCAATAAATAAGCTGGCAGCACGTTTTGCCCGCTGGAGTATTTGTAGCTGATATGGCGCTTGAGCGCGGAACGCACGTACTCCGTCAACAGCACGGAGTCTTTTTCCTTTTGCCCCCACTCGATAAGCGCCTCCAAAATAGTGCGCAGATTGCGCACCGAGATGTCCTCAGACACCAGACGCTGCAGAATTTCAGCCACTTTTTGGATGGGCAGCACACGTGCCGACTCTTTCACCAAGTCCGGGAAACGCCCTTCCATGGCACTGAGCAAAAACTTGGTTTCCTGGATGCCAATGAAGTCTGACGAGTATTTCTTCAGAATGAACGCCAAGTGGTACGACAGCACTTGGCTGGTATCCATGAAAGGAATGCCTGCCGAAGCCAGTGTCGGCTGCAATGCCTTGTCGGCCCAAAGTGTGGGAATGTGCGGCAAGAACTTTCGGTCTTCTTCCACCGGAATCTGGAGCGCCGCCAGATTGCTTAAGTTTTCTCGCACCAGCACATAGCCAGGTCGCAAGCGCCCTTGGGACACAGGCACTTCAGAAAGCAGAATGTTGTACGTTTCTTCGGCCAACGATTCGTTAAAGCGCAATTGAATACCGGGGAATGGCACCCCCAGATCAAAGTACAGGGCCCGTCGAATTTTCAGCAGCTCTTCATTGAGCACATCTGGGTCAAAGCTGTCCTGCAGGCCATGCGCCACATCCATCAGCAAGGGGACCGTGGGAGCAAATTCTTCGCTGCCGTCTTCCACTTTCTTCTTGGGTTTCTCGCCAGCAGGCTGCATGGCAGGCACTTCGGTGATTTGGCCGGTCTTTTCATCCACCACACGCTTGGTACTGCGAATCAGCACAAAACCCAAAGAGCCAATCGCCAGCGCCAGCACCAAGAACACCGGCAGCGGCATGCCCGGAATCATGCCCATGCCCAGCGCCACCCCTGCCGCAATCAGCAACGCCCGGGGCTGAGCCAGAATCTGCGCACCAATGTCCTTACCCACGTTGGATGGACCACCATCGTTGGTCTGCACCCGTGTCACGATCATGCCCGCACAGATCGCGATAAACAACGCGGGAATCTGCGCGATCAGACCATCACCAATGGTCAGAATCGAATAGGTTTTGACCGCATCACCGGCCGTCATTCCGCGCTGCATGGTGCCGATCAAAATACCGCCCAACAGATTCACCGCCACGATGATCAGACCGGCGATCGCATCGCCCTTCACAAACTTCATGGCGCCATCCATGGCGCCGTAAAGCTGGCTCTCTTTTTCCACAATACCGCGCCGGCGTTTGGCCTCCTCCATGTCGATGGTGCCCGCTCGCATGTCACCGTCGATGGACATCTGCTTGCCCGGCATGGCATCTAGCGAAAAGCGTGCCGCGACTTCCGCCACACGCTCTGCGCCCTTGGTAATCACCACGAACTGCACAATGGTCAAAATCAAAAAGACCACCAAGCCCACCACCAAATTACCGCCCACCACGAAGTTGCCGAAGGTATCGATGATGTGACCCGCATCCCCTTGCAACAAAATCAATCGCGTAGTGGCGATGGAGATGCCAAGGCGAAACAAGGTCGTCACCAAGAGCACTGACGGGAATGACGAAAACGCCAGCGGCGATGGCAAATACATGGCCACCATCAGCAAGATTGCCGACAGCGTCATATTGATGCCAATCAGCGCATCCACCAGCCATGTCGGCAGCGGCAAAATCATCATGAAGATGACCGCCACCAGGAAGAAGGCCAGCACCAGGTCGTTACGACTGGTGGATATCTGCACTATGCGCTGAAGGCGCGGTAACCATGCGGACTGCTGCATCAAAGCTATACCTTAGTTATCACCTGGGCCCGCATGCATACCGGGGCGTTCACTGTTCACTGCCACTCCACGCAAACGGATGTGCGTGCGCATGGCGGTATGTGCTTCGTCAACACGGCCCAGCGCCTGCAAGGCTTGCGCCCGCACCAGGTGGAAGTTCGCATCCATACCGCCTTGCATCGCCAGCCTCTCCAGCGTCTCCAGGGCCTTGTTGGGTTTTTCACTGCGCACCTGCGCCACGGCCAAAGTCAGCAATGTGCGGAAATGACCGGGTTCGAGTACATCGCGGGCTGTCAGCAGCACGGCGGCCTTGTCTGGCAAGCCATGCTGCAAATAGATGTAGCCCAGCAAATCCATAAACTCCAGGCGCGCATCGCTGGCCGGTACTGCAGCGGAGTCCGCCGCACCTTCTTGATCGTGTGCCATGCTCAGCCCTGAAATAACGCACTGCGGTAGGTCTGCAGCAGCTCACGCAGTTGCGACTCATCCTGCAGCAAACGGGCGGCGCGATTCAAACCACGCGCCGCATCGGCGTGGTCTGAGCCTTTTTGCAAAAGCGCATCGGCACTGTCGCGCAAATGGCTCTGCGCATGCCCCAACTCCTCACGAAAGCGTGCAGGCGTGAGCAAGTCACGGTGCTCCAGTCGGGGGCGCAGCTGCTCTTCCAGCTGATCATTCAGCGAAGGCTGGTGCAGCAGCTGATCGAGTTGCGGGCGATTGTTCAAATCCGCAGGCGGCGCATCGGCGCGCTCAGGCATGCTCCCTAACGCACTGGCTTGTGCCTTGGTTGCATGCGTGATGCTTTCGATGCCTCGATCAAAGCTGAATGAATGACCACGCACTTCTGGCATGGACGTCTCCTCAAGAACAGTCCTTCAAACAGGACTACCGCACTGAGTAACACGCGCGCGCCAATGGTTCCATGCCCACACGCTCTTTAAATTCATAGCTGCTTGCGCCTATGAATGCTTCATTTCAGAGCAAAAATCACCTGAAATCCATACAAACCAGGCGCAAGATGCTCATCTTTTACACAATGGTTTGCTGCACAAAGTCGCGCAGATAGCCAAATACTTGATGCATTTGGCGCGCCCCCACACTCATGGCGGGCACGCGCTGCACCACCACCAGCCAGCGCGCCTGCGGCGTTTCACGCAACCCGACCTGCACCATCGCCGCATCACTGCCCATGGCCTGCGACAACTTCATGGCCTTGAGCAAACGGGCTGGCGCATCAAAAGAACAAGGCTGCGCATAGTGAATGACCACGTCCTCCCCATACACCTGCACACCGAGTAAATCACCGTTATCCAGCCGCAATTGCAGCCCGCCCTCGGGACGCTCCTGCAGGTGATCGATACCAATATCGCGACCAAAATCTGCCAGCACTTGAGTCAAAACCGACATTTCAATAATCCTCCCGATCAATCGCCCTATCCAGAGCATCTTGCAGCGCACCAAAAACGGACTGACGCTGCTCGGCATCCACAAACACCTGCACGGGCATATCGCGCATCAGCACTTTCATGCCGGTCAAGAAATGAATTTGCGGCTCGACCGCCCGGGCACCACACTGGTCGGCCAAATTACTGAACCGTGTCGCTGAAAGCCACTTTTCGCCACTGACATCGACCATGGCATGCATCAGGGTTTCAGGCGCAAACGCGGGCATGCCATGCTTTTTCTGCAGTTCCTGAGACAGCCCCTCGGCGCCTTCCAGCACCGTCGATGTCACTTCCAAGTGATACAGGTCATGCACCAGTGACTGCAACCGCACCGCATCTGTCGACGGCCGCGCTGCCGCCAGATCACGCCCCAGCGCCTGCGTCATCTGCTGCAGACCCTGCGCAAAGTTCTTACCCGCAAACTGGCTGACCAGCTTTTTCAAGGTTTGACCCAGCGTGGCCTCTCCCAGCACCACGTCCTGATAGCAAGACTGAAAGGCTGTGATGGACTCACGATTCGCCCCCGGCGCAGCCGCCACCCCGATCGTGTTGATATCCGCGCGGATCCCCGGGCCATGCGCCATCTCCAGATCAAGCAGCGACTCACGCAGCATCTCCAGCACATCCGCAGGAGCGCCCTCTTGCTGGCCTTGCTGCAGCGCATATTGCAGCGCCATGTACTGCTCCGAGGGTTTACCCAAGGACTGGCGGGCCAAAGCACCAGGATCACCCTGCCCGGACAACATGCGCTTGGCCAGCTGCACCAACTGTTCGGGGTCCTCAAACGCCTGCGCCGCATCCATGAAGGCCTGGATTTCCTCCATGTTCATCACGCCTGCCGGTCGCATTCCCTCTTTTTTTCGCTCTGCCGTGTGCTTGGTCTCGGCTTTCTCCGCGTTGTGCAGACTGATTTCTTCGGCTGCGTCAGCCAAGATGGACTGTGCATCGTCCACCTGCACCTGCTGCCCCCCCAGCTGCCCCGTTGCCTTTTGCCCAGACTGCCCAGCGCCGTGCTGAGCCATACCACAGTCCGCGGCGGAATTTTGGAATGAATCGATACGTTGCATGTGCCCTTTGTGCTGCTGTGCAACCCAAGGCTGCACTTACCAGAGCAATACGTAACGCCAACACCCGCGAAGTTCCCGCAAAAAAATTATTTACACCATGGAACCGCGGCATGCGGGCTGTTACTTACACCGTGTTCGCAGCTTGTCTGCCTGCCTCGCAAGGAAACTTTATGCCAGCGCCGCTTGATCCAGAAACCATCATCGCCGAAGCCGAGCGCCTCATTGCGCAAGTACGGCGCCAGATTGAAGACGGCGAGGATGTGCTGCGCGACATGGGCCTCGACCCTGCCAAGGTGGCCCAAGTCAACGCCGCCAGTCTCAGCGACGAAGAGCGCGAGGCAGCAAATGCACAAATGCAAGCCGACCTGGCCGCCGTCGAGGAAGAAGCGCACCAACAGCTGCTGCGCCTGCAGCAAGCAGGTGCCCCCAACAGCCGACGCCCACGTCGCATGATTTAAACCCTCAGGAGACACACCATGAGCAACAGCATTACCGGCTACGGCGGCGTGAATCTGGGCGACATCCAAAGCCTGGACCTGGAAACGGCTTTGATGGCCGTACAGGGACAACGTGCCAGTCTTTTGGAAACCCAGCTTAAAGACCAAATCGATGCAGTAAATGCACGCAACAGCAATATTGCCAAATGCAATCAGGCACTGGCAGAACTCCGAGCCATTGATGCCAGGCTTCCAGGGTCAGAAGACACAATCAAAGGCAAATCTGCAGGATCTGCGACTGCTATCAACAATACCAATGGAACAGACGCCAATAAAGAAATTGCTGCGACCCTAGCGAAATATGGGATCAAGCTATCAGAGGACAACAAGAAGTCCGACCTCACGGGATTCATTGAAAAAATCAAGAGCGAAGTCGATGCCGAGAGCAACAGCCAGCAGATGGACATGCTGCGCTTGCAAAGCCTCTCCAACAAACGCAATGAAGCCTTTGACGTGATGACCAACTTCATCAAGAAGATGAACGACAGCCGCTCGTCCGTGCTGGCCAATATGCGCTGAATGGGAATGAGCATGTCCGAAATCATTGATTACATCGACTCCCCCGAAACCCTGGCACAGGCCATTACCCAGGGCACCAACCTGGCCACCTTGATGGATTATTCCGAGCAGGAGCTGGAAGCCATCTATGCCTTGGGGCACAGCCTCTACAACCAAGAACAGTACAGCGACGCACTGAAATGCTTTGCCTTTCTGGTTGCCAATGTGCAAACCGACAAGCGCTTTATGAGCGCACTGGCCAGCAGTTTGCAAATGCTCAAACGCTACGAAGAAGCCATGCAATACCACTGCATGGCCACCTTGATGGATGTGGAAGACCCACTGCCACTGTTTCACACGGCGGAATGCTTTATCGGTATGGGCAAGGTGCAGGAAGCACAGGAAGCCCTGCAGGAAATCTTGCAACAGTACCCCGACGAAGCCTGGCTGGAAGTGCGCCAGCGCAGTGAAGTGCTGCTGCAACTCCTCTCACAACCCAACGAAGAGACCACCCCCGCCACTGAACCAGGAGTCCGCGCATGACAGCTGACATTAGCTCCTTACCCGCTCGCCCCAGCATCCCAGGGGGAAATACAGAACAAGCAGCGACGCCGACAAGCAACGCCGCTGCAGCCGCTCAGCCTCGTGTACTGAGCGGTAAACAAGTCTTGGAAAAACTTGCCCAGTTCTTCCAAGCACTGAACCCCAAAGGCAAAGAGACAACGCTGACCAACGCCAATGGCGCACCCAAACTGCCCGAGATGAACATCAACTTCTCGGCAGAAGATCTGACGGCCATCTTGGTTGTGATGCAAGGCAAAACTCAGGATGCGCAAATGCGCACAGCCAGCGAAGGCCTGAAACTCAACAAAAACAAAATCAAGGCCCAGCATGAAACCAATATGAAGAAGATCACGGAGTGGGCAGAAAAATCAGCCAAAGCAGCCAAGAAAAGTCTGGTCTCCAAAATCTTTGGCTGGATCACCAAGATTGCCTCCGTCATCGCCAGCGCTATTGCCACCGTCGCCTTGACCTGTGCCACCGGCCTGACGGGAGGGGCGGCTGGCCCCTTGCTCGCACTGGCAGTGCTCGGTTTGGTAGGTTCAACCATGAGCCTGGCGTCCGCAATCAGCCAAGAATGTGGAGGCCCCCCTCTGGAGCTCAGCGCCTTGACGACGATGGCCTGCAAAGCTTTTTTAGGTGCCGTTGGAGTGCCAAAAGACAAGCTGGATGCTGCGGCCAAACTGATGGGCGGAGCTCTGGCCATGGGACTGGTCCCAGGCAGCCTGGTACTTGACCCTGCGCTGATGGGGAATGTCACCTCTGGCATCGCATCTTTGGGCGGCGCCAGTGCAACCACTGCCGCCATCCTCGGCGCCGCCTTCACCGCAGCCGCAGGCATTGGTGTAGCCGTGGCATCCGGCTTTGCCAATGTCGGCAAAGGTGTGGGCGATGCCGCGAAATCCGTCATGGAAACCGTGAATGTGGGCGCAAAGATCGCGCAGGCGGCTGCCCAAGGGACTGCGGCTACATCAACGATTGTGAGTGGATCTCTGGATATTGCAGCCGGTGTAGATCAACGCAAAGCAGATATGGCCCAGGTAGACCGCCAGAAACTCTCCGCCATGATGATCAAGCTTCAGGCACAGATGCAAGAAGAGTCAGAGAGCATCAAGAAGCTGGTGCAACAACTACAAGACAGTTATAGCGTTGCGACCCAAATGTTTGCTGCGGCTAGCGAAAGCCGCGTTCAGATTTCCCAAAACATCGGCCAGCGCTCCATGGCCTGACAACGAGAAGGAACACTAGCAATGGCAGTCGAAAATTTACCAAACGCAGGTTCTGGCTTCATCCAGCAGCGCCAAGCTCTGGTGGGAACGCACAAGACACAGCAAGCACAACTCAAAGAATTTCTTTTAGTCAGCATCAAGGACGCCCTTAATGCGCCCTTCAAAGGTCTTGTCAATCAAACACGCTCTCAAACACCGAAAGAAATCGGCACAGGCATAGCCAGTGCCGAGCGCCATATGTCCATCGACATCTATGCGGTCATGGCGTTGGTACAGAAGACCGCGCAAGAAATGCGCAACACCAACCGTGAAATTCGCGCCAGCTCATTGGACTCCCAAGTCGGTGAACTTCTCAAGGCGGCTGACGATACGCAAAAGGCCGCCAACTTCAAATTTGCAGCAGCCATGGTGCAAAGCGCCTTTCAAATTGGTGGCGGCTTTGTTCAATTGGGCACCTCTATTGCGAGTGGCCGTGAGGCGGCATCTGGTGCCAAGGCCCAGAATCAAGCGGACTACTTCAAAGATATGTCCAAGGGCTTTGACAAGGGCTCGAAATTCCGGGGATATGCCAAGGCGGAATCCAAAGAATGGGCGGGCGTTGCCAAGGGATTCAGCCAAGCTGCTGACAAGATCAACACCAAAGGAAAGGTCATTGGTGAATTCAGCGCTGGTACCGGAAGCACCATCAGTGCGGGTTTGAATTTTGCAGCAAGCAAGGCCGAGGTCTCTGCCAAACGCCATGAAGCCCAAGCCAAACTGCATGAATCTGCTGTTTCAGGTGCCAACGAAATGATGCAACAAATGCTCGACATCATTCGTGACATCAAAGACAAAGTCAGTGCCATTGATCAATCGCGCATTGAAACAAACCGCGCTATCAACCGCAACATCTAAGGCAACCGCTTCCCATGCAAACGACTCCATTGCCCCAAGATACTGCGAACGACATGGTCAATGTCTTCGACCGTGCTTTCGCTGAATTAAATGCGTTGCCGCACACCCAGCGGCTAGACGAAGCCACACAAGCCAGCCTCTACGCCATGGCTTGCACGCAAATGCAAACCGCACGCTATGAACAAGCCAGCCAGTACTTTCAGTTGCTGCTTTTCTACGCACCATCGAACATCGATTGCCTGCGTGGGCTTGCTACCTGTGCCTGCCAATTGGAGGACTGGACCACCGCTGCCAACGCACTGGGCACGGCGCTTTATATCGAGCCTGAGTCCTGCACCTTGGCCTTGGCATGGGCGGAAAGCCTGTACCACTTGGGCATGCCAACCATTGCGGCAGAAATTCTCAAAATGGTACTGCGCTTGGCAAGCTCTGCAGAAGATGCCCCGATTGCGCAGCGTGCGCAACTGCTGCTGCAGTCACTGCAGGATGCACAACCCGCTCATGCAGCCGCTTAGCAGCAAAGATATCCAGCTACTGACGCAGCTCGGTTTCATGGCCGCCGCCCGTGGTGATACGACTCGCAGCCAGTGCATTTTTGATGCGCTGGCTTTGTTGCGTCCACAGCAAGCCTTTGCGCACATTGGCATGGCTTGCGCCTGGATGAATGCAGGCCAGGCCAGTCAGGCGGTCCAGCAACTTTCGCGCGTGCACTTACCCACAGGGGAGGAAGCCGACATGCTGGATGCCTTTCATGCATTGGCTTTGCAACTGGCAGGCCATCGGCGCCAAAGCACCCATTTGCTGGAGCAACTGGTGCAACGCACACGCGAATGCCTGGACAGCCCTGCCCGCCGCATGGCGCTTGGCATGCTGGGCCAGCCGCAAGCGCCCTTCAGCCCCCCTCTTCAATCACAAGGACCGCTCTGATGGAAGTACTTGTCCAAGCATTGGCAAGCAGCACCTTGCCGGCAGCACCTACACCCGTGGCGGCTGCATCTGCCAGCGATGCCGAGCGCTTTGCACAGATGATGGAGGTCGCGCCCCCATCGGCGATAGCCTCTCCAGCTATCAGCCATACCTCTGCAGCCGCTGCAACTCCCCCCACAACACCGGCCGCCGATGGCACCGTCCCCAACGTTGGCGAGCGTATCTTGGGCGGCATGCAAAGCATTTCGCAAGATATGCAAAAGCAGTGGGGTGTGGTGAGCCAAACGCTGCAAGACGGCGGCAAGAACCTGACTATGCAGGACATGCTGCGCCTGCAACTGCATCTGACGCAAGCGTCCGTGCAATACGAAGTGCTGGGCAAAGCCATCAGCAAGTCCACTCAGAACTTTGACCAACTGGTGCGTGTGCAATGACGGTATTTCCGATGTTTTCCTCGCTGCACCCCATGACATGGGTGCGCGGCGCTTTCGTGGCTTTGTGCCTCACACTCGCTGCCTGCGGTGGCAAGGTGGATCTCATGGGGGCTATCCCCGAAGACGAAGCCAATGAAGTCATCTCTGCTTTGCTGCAAGTGCAGATTCCTGCAGAAAAAGTAGCAGGCAAAGAAGGCATGGTCAGCGTTCGCGTACCTTCCAACAATGTGGGCCAATCCCTTGAGCTGCTGCGTGAACGCGGGCTGCCGCGTGAACGCTACGCCGGGATGGGCCAAGTCTTCAAGAAGGAAGGCTTGATCTCCTCACCGCTGGAAGAGCGTGCACGCTACATCTACGCGCTGTCCCAGGAACTGTCGCAAACATTGTCCAAAATTGATGGCGTGCTCAATGCTCGCGTGCATGTGGTGCTGCCAGAACGCGGCGTGGCCGGGGATGCGGGCGTTCCCTCGACCGCTGCAGTTTTCATTCGCTATCAGGATGGCTACAACCTCGAAATCCTGCAGCCGCAGATCCGCCGCCTGGTGACCAACAGCATTCCCAGTTTGAGTGCTGAGAATGTCTCGGTCATCTTGGTCGCGTCACAACAGCGCGTGCTGACCGAAGCTGCCGAAAGCACAGCAATGGGTAAGGTCTGGGGTATCCCCATCGCCACGCAACACGCTGGCACTTTGAGTGCGGTGCTGTGGACCATGCTGATCTTGTGCCTGACAGCCTTGGGTGCCGGCGGCTATGCACTGTGGCGTTGGGCCCCCTGGCGCAGCAAAGCGACGGCCTTGAGCACGGTGTAACCCATGGATGCACCATGTCCACGCTGCTAAAAGAAGAACAAAGCATAGCTACCAGCGCTGATGGAATATGGCTTAACAGCCATTTTCTTCATTGGTGGCTACTTCCCAGCCAGCACGCCCATGCCAGCTGGCTGCCCCAGCTGGTTGCAGACGTCCTGACGCCGTTGCCTTCCAGCGACAGTGCAATCCATGGCGCACTGCACCAGCACTGGTCTTCCCAGCTGCTGGCACAGCAAGCCGTGGATGCAGCGCAGCTCACTGCTATCACCCACCATGGTGCGCTGGCGCTTTGCATGGCGCCGCATGCCTTGTTCGATGCATGGCTGCTGCATGCGGGCATGCTCATCAGCAGTCCTCAGCTCAGCCGCTGCATCGACCGTGCCAGCCGCATGCGTGTGCAGCAAGCGCTGGGCGAACAGGCCTTGGCCTGGGTCATTCAGACAGTCCCCCCACTGCGTGCAGGCTTGCCAGAACTCGCCCAGCTGCAATGGCATGGCCTGGATCTTGCCGAGAGCATGCGATGGATAGGCGCACAGCTGCTGTGGACCGCACTCGACAACGCACCCTCTGCACTCCATGAACGCCTGCTTTGGCAGCTGCCCTCGCACTGGCAGTCACTGGAAATGCCCATTGCCCGCTGGCCTAACGCTGCAGATGCGCTGGCGATTGGCCTTGAATTGATGAACACACTGGATTCCGCATGGCTTTCCTCATTGCCAAAGACCCACTGACTCCCGCACGTCACCTGCAGGCCAAGCTGGCACCCGGCGTGCGGCGCCTGCGCGCCAGTGATATCAGCGCCTGGGCAACAGCGCAGTCACTGATTGAAGCCGCCCAGCAGCAGGCTGCCGCTATCGAAGTCCAGGCCCAGGCCGCCTACCAAAAGGAATGCGAGCGCGGCTATGCCGATGGCTTGGCCGATGCGCAGATGGAGCAGGCCGAAAAAATGATTGACACCGTCAGCCGTACGGTGGATTACTTCGCCCAAATAGAAAGCGACATGGTGCAACTGGTGGTGCAGGCCATGCGCAAGATCGTGGATGGCTACGACGATACCGAGCAGGTGCTGGTCGTGGTGAAAAATGCACTGGCCGTGGTGCGCAATCAAAAGCAGATGACCTTGCGCCTGCCTCCTGCACAAGTGGAGCCTGTACGTGCCCATATCAACGACATTCTGAGCGCCTACCCCGGTGTCGGCTACCTGGATATCGTGGGCGATGCCCGGCTCGGACCGCATGCCTGCATTCTGGAGAGCGAGATCGGCGTGGTGGAAGCCAGCATCGAAGGGCAGCTTCAAGCCATTGAAAGCGCTTTCCAGAAAGTTCTGGGCAGCCGCGTATGAGTGCCGCCACACTCACCCACCCCAAACGCAGCATGCGCCAATTTGGCTACATCACGGAGATGATGCAGCTGGCGCTGGACGACACGCCCGTGCTGCAAATCAAGGGCCGTGTGACGCAGGTGATCGGCACCATCATCAAGGCCGTAATTCCTGCCGTCAAAGTGGGTGAAGTGTGCATCTTGCGCAATCCGGGCGAGGACTTCGAGATGAAGGCCGAGGTAGTGGGTTTTGCCAAGGATGCCGCGTTGCTCACCCCGATTGGCGACATGTACGGCATCTCCTCAGCCACCGAAGTGATTCCCACCGGACGTGCACACATGGTGCCCGTTGGCTATGGCTTGTTGGGCCGTGTACTCGATGGACTGGGCCGTCCGCTGGATGAAGCAGAGCGCGGACCGCTGGAAGCGAGCAAGTTCTACCCAGTGTTTGCCGAAGCACCCGACCCCCTCAAGCGCCGCATCATCTCGCAGCCACTGGAGCTGGGCGTGCGCGCGCTGGATGGCCCGCTGACCTGCGGCGAAGGCCAGCGCATGGGTATTTTTGCGGCGGCAGGTGGCGGTAAATCCACACTCATGGCCATGCTCGTCAAAGGGGCCGATGTGGACGTGACCGTCGTGGCACTGATTGGGGAGCGCGGCCGTGAAGTGCGCGAATTCCTGGAGCATGAACTGGGGCCGGAAGGTCGCAAAAAAAGCGTGATTGTCTGCGCCACCAGCGACAAATCCTCCATGGAGCGCTCCAAAGCGGCCTATGTCGCCACGGCCATTGCCGAGTACTTCCGCGATCAGGGCAAGAAGGTGCTGTTCCTCATGGACTCCGTCACCCGTTTTGCGCGGGCGCAGCGCGAGATTGGCCTGGCTGCTGGCGAGCCGCCTACCCGACGCGGCTATCCCCCTTCCGTGTTTGCCACGCTGCCCAAGCTCATGGAGCGCGCCGGCATGAACGACAAGGGCTCCATCACCGCGCTGTACACCGTGCTGGTCGAAGGCGATGACATGAGCGAGCCGATCGCCGATGAAACCCGCTCCATTCTGGACGGCCACATCGTGCTTTCGCGCAAGCTGGGTGCCCAGAATCACTACCCCGCCATCGATGTGCTGGCTTCTGCCTCGCGCGTGATGAATGCCGTAGTCTCACCCCGCCACAAGAAACTCGCAGGCCGCTTGCGTGAGCTGATGGCCAAGTACGAAGAAGTCGAGTTGCTGGTCAAGATCGGGGAATACAAACGGGGCGGCGATCTGGTCACCGACGAAGCCATCGACAAGATGGATGCCATCAAGCAGTTTCTGAAACAAGCCACCCAGGAGCACGCCTCCATGGATGAGACTTTGGCAGCACTGGAGCAGCTGGTCGGAGGCAATCTGCGATGAGCCACATGATGCAGGAGCTGCTGTCCATCAAACGCTTTCGCGAAGGCCAGGCAGAAATGGGCGTGCGCCAGCAGCGCACCAAGCTCCAAGAACGCGAAGCAGCACTGCAAAAGATTCAGGAAGAGTTGGCCCGCATGCTGGAAGAAGCGCTGCGCAGTGAAAAGGCGCTCTATGCCGACCTGTGCACGCGCCTGGTCAAACTGCGTGATCTGGAGGATGCCAGCCAGTTTGTCGCCGCCCTCAAGCAGCAGGAGTTGCTTCAACGTGATGCCGTCAGTGCTGCAGAGGCTGTTTTGGCACAGGCCGAGCAGGCGCTCGCCGATGCCCGCAACACCCACCAGCAAGCGGTTCAACAGACCTCCAAGTTTCTGGAGTTGGCAGATCGTTTTGATCTCCTGGCTTCACAGGAAGCCGAGCGCAAAGAAGACCTGGAAATGGAAGAGGCCGCAAGCATTGCACGCGACAAGGAAGACTGGCACCACGAGGAGGCGTTGCAATGAAGCCGTTGATCACCACGTGCCGCCATCAGGAGGTGCACCATGTCCACTGACCGCCCTTTGCATCTGGACGTGGGCGTCCCATCAGGCTCTAACTGGAGCCAGTCACAAACAGGCTCCCAAGGTGAACCCCATCTGCGCCAGGGCATGCAGCAAGACAGCGCACGCCTGCACGATTTGATGGCACAGCCCAATACAGCTACAAGCCAATCCAGTCCTACGCCAACAGCTTCACATTCAGAAGCAAAAAGCCCATTCGATCTGTTTCGCCCGGCGACGGCTTCCACAGCATCCTCTCCCGCCGTGAGCCCGCATGCTGAGGATATCCCCATGGCCGACGCTTCACTGGAATCCATGCTGCAGCACATGGCCAGTCGCTTGCTCGTCAACGACGGACACAACGGTCGCCGTGCCGTCCAGTTGCAAATTGACGATGCACAACTGCCTGGCGTTGAACTGCAGGTGTTTGAGGCCGAAGGCCGCCTGACGGCGTTATTCACCTGCGCCAGCGAAAACACCCGCCTCAAACTGTGCCAGCAGGCCCCATGGTTGGCTGAGCAGCTGGCACAGCGACTGCAACGCGCAACCTGCGTGCAGGTACAGACCGATGACCCCACCGCCCCTTGCCTGGAGCAAGCGGTATGTGATGCTTTCTAGACTTGATTCAGCCACTGCATGTTGACTACGATGCCTTCCCCTCATCCTGCTTGGCCCTTGCCTGCGCTCAGTCGCAATCAAGTGCAAGCCTTTGAACGTATTGCAAGCCATGCGCAGCAGTTGCCCGTCACCGTAGCGCAGCGCAATTGGTGGCTCACGCTCACGCCAACCATTCAGAATTCAGCGCCCCACACCTCCTGCCCCGTGTGCGTGCTGCTTGAATGGTCAGGCAGCATCTGGCAACTGTGGCTGGATACCGCGCAGTTGCAACAACTGGTCGCCGCTGTGCTGCCTGCGAGCACCGTATGCCCCACCCTCCCCCCCAGCTTGTACAAGCCGCTGCTACAAGCCGCATGCGCACCACTGCTCGTGCAATTGGAGCGACTGCAAAGGGGGCCGGCCAGCATTACTGCCATTCACACCACGCAGCTGCCAACGCCTGCAACATTTGCCATGAGCTGGCAGCTTGAGCCCTGTGATACGCCAGAGGCCATCACACCACTGCACGGCCACTTGCATACCGATAGCCTGGGATTGATGAGTTTGGCTGGCGTTCTGGCCTCAAGGCCCATGCCAGCAAAGGCTCCAGATCTGAATTTGCCACTTCGCTTGCACGCCACATTGGGCACCACCCAGCTCGCCAAGCATGAATTCACCGACCTCGCCTTGGGCGATGTCCTGATGCTGACCCACAACTATCTGCAAGGCCAGCGCCAGCTTTGGCTTGCTGCCGGTGAACGGGCTGGACTGCACGTTCAGCTGTCTAGCGATAGCGATTTTTCTCAATTGACTGTTTTGCACGCCTGGAGCGAGACCATGCCCTCCCATATTGAAGATGTCGACGCCACCACCCACATGGCGGTGTCTCTGGACAACATCCCCGTCAAAATCAGTTTTGATCTGGGTGAGATAGAGCTCTCGCTGGCACAAGTCAGTGCTCTCCAGCCCGGGCAAGCCCTGACACTGCAGCACGCACCAGCAGGGACGGTCGCTATCCGTGCCAATGGTGCACTGATCGGCCATGGCGATCTGATTGAGATTGATGGGCAAATGGGCGTCTGTATTAGTGCACTGCATCCCGCCGCCTCCAGAGCAGAGCCATCCGTACAGGTGGCCAAGGCTTCTGCTGAGGTTCTGAGCGACGAAACCGTCTAAGCCCATGAATGCTTCTTTCGATCCAATCACGCTGGCGGTACTGCTGGCGCTGATGGCGTTGATGCCCACACTGGTTGTGGTCAGCACTTCTTTTTTGAAAATCGCCATCGTCATGTCTTTGCTACGCAACGCACTGGGCGTGCAGCAAATGCCCCCCAACTTGGCGTTGTATGGCTTGGCACTGATCCTGTCCGCCTATGTGATGGCGCCAGTGGGCAACCAAATCCTCAACCAGGTCAGTCGCAGCGGTGAAAGCCTGCGCAGCGTGCCCGAGCTGATTCACAGCGTGCAGCATGCGGCAGAGCCGCTGCGTGAATTCATGGTGAAGAACAGCCGCGTAGAGCAGCGTGATTTTTTCCTGCGTACCGCTGAGCGCTTGTGGCCCGCTGAGATGTCCCAAGGCATGACAGAACGCGACTTCATGGTGCTCATGCCGGCGTTTGTGGTCTCAGAGCTCACCGCCGCTTTCCAGCTGGGTTTTTTGATCTATCTGCCGTTTGTGGTGATCGACCTGATCGTCTCGAACATCTTGCTGGCCATGGGGATGATGATGGTGTCGCCTGTCACCATTTCGCTGCCCTTGAAACTCTTTCTTTTTGTGATGGTGGACGGCTGGTCGCGCCTGATCCAGGGCTTGGTGCTGACCTATGCCTAACCCGATCCAACGCAGCGCACCGAAAGACTGACTATGCATGAAATTGATGTTGTGGCCTATTTCACGCAGGCACTTTATTTGGTGCTTTGGCTCTCACTGCCCCCCATTGTGGTCGGCTCCATCGTGGGTACTTTGTTTTCGTTGTTTCAGGCACTGACCCAAATTCAGGAGCAAACGCTGTCATTCGGCGTGAAGCTCGTTGCGGTGTCGCTCACGATCTTGCTGACCGCGCGCTGGGTCGGTGGTGAGATGTTCAATTTCACCGCCCAAATTTTCGACGCTATCCCTTTGCTGGGTCGCTGATTTATTTGCAGGCCATTTGGGAACCCCATGGACATTCCGGTTACCTACGATGAGGCCAAAAGCTTTGTCTCTGCCATGGCTCTGACCCAACCGCGCATTCTGGCCATGTTTATTGCTCTGCCACTGTTCAACAACCAGCTGATCCCCGGCCTTCTGCGCTGGGCAGTGGCGGGCGCCATCGGGCTGATCATGGTGCCGGTGATGCAAAGCCAGATTCACAGCAATCCGCTGGAAATGAATGCAGTGCTGATGATGCTCTACATCCTCAAGGAAGCCTTTGTCGGTTTCGTGCTGGGGTTGCTGGCCGCACTGCCATTTTGGATTTTTGAAGCGGTGGGCTTCCTGGTGGACAACCAGCGTGGTGCCAGCATCTCTGCCACGCTGAATCCGATCACCGGCAACGACTCTTCCCCGCTGGGCATTTTGTTCAACCAGGCTTTCATCGTGTTTTTCCTGATCAGTGGTGGCCTGGGTCTACTGCTGGGAATGCTCTATGACAGCTTCGCCATCTGGCCTCCGCTGCAATGGGTGCCGCACTTCGAGGACAGCCACATTCCTTTGTGGCTCGGTCGCCTGGATGACCTGGTGCGCATGGCCGTGCTGCTCGCAGCACCTGCATTGGTCGTCATGTTTCTGGCCGAGTTTGGTCTGGCGCTAATCAGCCGCTTTGCCCCGCAGTTACAGGTTTTCTTCATGGCCATGCCTATCAAAAGCGCCCTGGCCATGCTGGTGCTGATGCTGTATGCCAGCACCTTGTTTGAATACGCCGCAGAACATGTCCAGAGCGTGCGACAAGTGCTGCCTTGGTTGCAAGACCTGTGGGGACCGCACAGCGCCACACCAGGAGGTGGGGCGTGAGCGAAAAAACCGAACAACCCACCTCGAAAAAACTGCATGACAGCCGCAAAAAGGGTGATGTTGCGTACAGCAAAGACTTCACGCAGACGATTTTGATTCTGGCGCTGTTCGGCTACATGCTGGCCGCCAGCGGCCATATTGTGGAAACCCTGGGACAGATGATTTTGCTGCCCTCGACTGTGCAAGGTCTGCCATTCCATGAAGCGGCCAACGCTATCGTCACCCAATTGCTGCTCGAAGCTGCCTGGTTGCTGCTGCCTTTCATTGGCATCGTCGTAGGTCTGGGAATTTTTTCGGATGCCCTGCAGGTCGGTATTTTGTTTGCCTTCGACAAACTCAAGCCTTCTGCCAAAAAACTCAACATCCTGGCCAATGCCAAAAACATCTTCTCCAAGAAGAATTTGATGGAGTTTTTGAAGTCGCTGCTCAAAATTGGTTTTTTGAGCGCCCTGCTCACCCTGATCATTCGAGACGCCCTCCCCACACTCACCACTTTGCCGCTCGCAGGCATTCAGGGATTGGGCCAATCCGTGGCCAGCCTCCTGCACACCATGCTCGTCAATATTGGTGTGGCCTATGGCGTCATGGCTCTGGCTGACTTTGCATGGCAACGCTTTCAGTACCGTAAGGGTCTGATGATGAGCAAAGACGAAATCAAGCAAGAATACAAAGAGATGGAAGGCGACCCGCACATCAAGCACCAGCGCAAGCACCTGCACCAGGAAATGATGCAGGAAGGCGCCGTACAAAGTGCGCGCAAAGCCACCGTCTTGGTGACCAACCCAACCCACTACGCAGTGGCACTGCACTACGAAGCGGAAGACACCCCTTTACCGATCGTGACCGGCAAAGGCGAAGGTGCCTTGGCACAACGCATGATTGATGCAGCCCGAGAAGCGGGTGTTCCTGTTATGCAAAACATCCCCTTGGCACGCGCGTTGTCTGCCCAGGCCCAAACCGGCCAATACATTCCCTCTGACCTTGTTGAGCCCGTGGCCGAAATCCTGCGCCTGCTGCAGCAGATGCCCAAAGACTAAACGAATGAGATTCTTGCTGTGAACACTGCGACCGCCGCCAAGCATTTCGGCCCTGCCCACGAGTTACTGCGCCAGTACGGCGCTCAGTTTGACGCCCAGCCTGCGCCTGGTAGCCCTGTGCTGCCCTTGATGGTTGACGGGCTGCACATGTTGCGCCTATGCGCTCTGCCGCACAGCGGCGTACAAGTCAGCGCCTGGTTGCGTGCCCTGCCTGAAGCAGGTATGGCGCGCGACAACCTCTTGGTCGCTGCTGGCAAGGCGGCCGCCGGGTTGATGGCACAACACGCCGCCCACTGCGTGGTGGATGCGCGTGAGCGCGCACTCTGGCTGCAACAGCTCAGCCCCGCACACAGCCTTCAAGACATTGATGACACCGTCGGTGCACTGGTCAATGCATTGGCTGCCTGGAAACCATTGATAGGCAGAGCCTGAAGCGCAGCCCTTCCCCCCTCTTACGGACCAGATACCGATGACCTCCTTGCACCGCCTCATGACCACACGCCTGCGCCATGCAGCCTTGGCCACCTTGCTTGCCTGTGGCAGTACAGCCTGGGCCGGTCCGCATCCATGGACAGAGGATGCCTACACCTACTATGCCAGTCGCCAACCGTTGCAGCGCGTACTGAGTGACTTTGCCAGCAGCTTCAGCCTGAGTCTGGAACTCAGCCCTGAGGTCAAGGGCAACGTCAACGGAAAATTCAATGCAGCCACTCCTGCTGCTTTTCTGGACCAATTGTCCAGCGTGCATGGATTGCAGTGGTTCACCCATGCAGGAACGCTGTACGTCAGTCGCAACAGTGAGATGCAAACACAGACCGTCATGGCCGGCGGAGGCACGATTGGCGCCGTGCGCCAGGCACTGGAAAGTCTGGCGGTGCTGGACCCTCGCTTTGGTTGGGGAGAGTTGCCAGAACAAGGCTTGGCACTGGTTTCCGGCCCCCCCCAGTATCTGACGCTGGTACAACGCACCATGGCTGCCTTGCCATTGACCGCGGGGGGGCAGCAAGTGGCTGTCTTCCGCCTCAAATATGCGTCTGTGGATGATCGCACCATCCTCTATCGCGACAGACAGATCACCACCCCAGGTTTGGCCAATGTGCTGCGCAACCTGATCTCCGGGCAAGGCAACAGCGGTGTACACAACGCCTTGCTGACATCTGTGGCACCCAGCGTCAACGCCCTGGCACCCGCCGCCAATACAGCGGGCCTGGATTTCAGCAGCAATGGCAATGGTCTGCAGGGCTCCACCACCACAGCCTCACCCAATGGCAGTGCTTCAGGCAGCCTGCCACAGAGCGCTACACCCCGCGCTGCGGGAGCAAGCAGAGCCAGTGAGGCACGCCGTCTGGCACCCTCCATTCAGGCAGATTCACGCCTGAATGCCATCATTGTGCAGGACACTGCAGATCGTATCCCGCTGTACAAGCAGCTCATTGAACAGCTGGATGTCCCTGCGCCCTTGATCGAGATCGAGGCCATGATCATCGACGTCAACACGACGAAGTTGGATGAGCTGGGCATTTCTTGGAGTGGTCGCCGCGGTGGCACCGTGGCAGGCTACGGCAACACCACCACCGTGGGCGACGGCAACGATTTTGTCGTTGGCGCTGTGCAGCGCGCAGCGTCCGTAGACCCCAGCAGCCTGGTTGTCAGCTCGGGCAACTTTTTAATCAATCGCATTCGTGCGCTGGAGAGCAAAGGCGACGCGACGATTCATTCCCGCCCGTCCATCTTGACCATCGAAAATACCGGCGCCTTGCTGGACCTTTCGGAAACTTTCTATATCCGAACGGTAGGCGAGCGCGTCGCCACCATCACCCCAATTACTGCTGGCACCACCTTGCGCGTCACGCCGCGCATGGTCCAGCGCGAAAGTGATGTGGTGATTCAACTGGATATTGACATCGAAGACGGGCAGATTCAGGAGGTCACCGTTGACACCATTCCTATCGTGCGCCGCAGCGTAGTCAGCACGCAGGCCATGGTCGGTGAGAACCAGGTGCTCTTGATCGGCGGTTACAACAACCAGCAGCGCAAATCGGAGGTGAACAAAGTTCCGGTTCTAGGCTCTGTGCCTTTGGTGGGGCTGCTGTTCTCGAACAAAACCCACAACAACCAGTCGCGCGAGCGCATGTTCATGATCAAGCCACGGCTGGTCACTCTGCCCAACGCCGCACAGACTGCGCTCGATCAATTGCGCACAACAGATCCCGCGGTCAATCCTGCCATCCCCGCCATCCACCCGGTGCATGAGGAAACCCCGGCGACCTCCGCCAAAACTTCCGACACGTTTGACGTGGTCCACGCACCCAATTAACCGTCTCGCCCCTGCGGGGGCGCAGCATAGCTGCTGCGGTCACACGCAAAAAGCTAAACAACCGCCGCTGCAGGAAAGCCGTTGCGTCCCGGGAACTCCGGCGCCAATTCGCGCGCATTGGGCATCTTCACCCACAGGCGCAAGAGCTTGCGGCGCTGCTCAGGCGCATCAAAGTCTTCAAAGCCATTGCGTGAGTGCAGCACCACATAGTTGTTGGCAAACTGGATATCACCCGGCTCCAGCATCATGTCCAAGCGCAGCTCGGGCTGGTGGATGACGCGGTCGAACAAATCCAGCGCCTCGACTTCCACGGGCGACAGTGGCAGGCCGCGCATCTCGTGGCCCAGTTCGATGTACTGGCGCATGTAGCGGCAGCTGAGCTTGCTCTGGTGGAAGCTGAAGATGGGCGTCAGGCCTGGCTCTGTCCCGGTTTCACACAGGTGGGCACAGTACCACTGGCGGTAGTACAGCCCCAGGTATTCGGGGTGCGTGCGCAAAATCTCGTTGTAGATGGCCGCTACGCTGATCAGACTGGACAGACCGCCCTCCTTGGCCTTGCGCACACACAGCAGGCCCACCATGTCAGAAGGATCGCTGTGGTAGGGCAAATAGTCATTGGTTTCGTAGACACGCGTGGTCTTTTGACTCTTGTCCCCCACGTTCATCACCAGACCCAGCAAGTCACCGCGCGGGTTCTGGCGCACCGGCTGCCCCAGGTGCAAACCAATGCCGTAGTACAGCGCATTGATCTCGGCATCGCTGTAGCGCTCCACCGGCAGCCCGCGCAGCACAACAAAGCCACGGCCATTTTCCAGCTGCTCGGCATGCAGTGCCAGCTCGGCCCGCAAGGCTTCGGGCAAGGGGAAGTCGGCTTGCTGGAAATGCGGAAACTGCAGGCCCTGCGCCTTCAGGTGCGCCAAGGCTGCATCCAGTGCTGCGATCGCATCAACGCTCAGGTGGTGAATCCAGGAAGAATCTCCGGCCAGATCTGCGCCGCGCCATGCGGCAGGGCCTGTCAGAGGGGTGTGAAGAATGCTGCTCACGCTGTACCGTCCTTTAACCAAGGGTTAACCCGCAAAAGAAGGCATGCTAGAGCGTGCAACAGGCTGTTGGCGCAGCGCAACAAACCTGATGTTTATTCATGGATTTCGCTTGCTGCCAATGCTCGCAAAGCTTCCAAATCAATAGCAAAGCGTTGATCCTCTCAACGTCGCCGAACACACGCACAGCGCCTGCTCTGTTACACAGATTTTTTCAAGCATTCGCGTTTTCACGCAGGAAATCACCACCCCGCATCCCGCTGTTCACGGCTTTTTGAAGCCCTTATATTGCGCAAAGACCCTTCAAGGAGCAGTACATGGCCAGTGCAGGAGGTGATTGGAAAGACATGTTCAACGCGGCAGAACGCGGTGATGTGGACTGTGTGCGCTACCACCTGCGCGCCGGTGTGGATGTCGATTATCAGCACCCCGAGGCCATGGTGTCCGCCCTGGTCATCAGCGTGCTGGGCGGGCATACCGCTGTGACCCAGCTGTTGCTGGAGCACGGTGCTGATCCCAATCTAGCTGCGGAGCTGGGCCAGCTCACCCCGCTGCAAGCGGCACGCCAACGCGATGACACTGCACTGCAAGACTTGCTGCTATCTTTCGGTGCCACCATGCCCCGCCACCCAACCCGTGCGCGGTGGTGGCAGCGCTGGCTTGCGCTCTAGCAGACAGCCGCCCTGCGAGGGCCGTGCCGCATAGAGATCACGTGCAGACCACGCGTTTTCGCGCATCGCGCCACAATCACTGCTTTTGCTGACTGCTTGCCCCACACCATGACTGAACTGAGCTTTGAAGAACACCTGCAATCGGGCAACACCCTGGTCGTCCAGGCCCACCAGGCCGCCACGCAGGACTTCCAGCGCGCCCGCGCACTGTGGCAAGAGGCGGGCAAGCATTTCTTCCACGCCCACAAAGCCGAGCCGGTGCACGCAGAAGCGGCATTTCGCCTGGCACAAGCCTGGATGGCCGAGGCCCTGGCATTGCAAAAAGAAGAATCGGCCAACGCGCTGGTGATGTGGAGCAATGCCGCCGCCCAGTGCGAGCTGGCGTTTGATTTGGATCCGGAGAACGGCCGCATCGCCATGACGGCTGCCAGTTGCCACCACTTTGCGGGCGAGCACGATGCCGCCAAAGCCTGGAAGCAGATTGGCACACATTTGCTGGAAGACGAAAAAGCGGCTTCCGAGCAAACCCCGGAGGAATAACCGCAGGGGCTAAGCTGGATGGCCCGTGTGGACTGCAGTCCCGCCATCCACCTGTACTTGCAGATCAATACGCTGCTGGGCCAGCCACTGGACCAACCCTTGTGCTGGCACAGACGCGGATGCTGCGGCGGGGTTACGAGGATGTGCCAGTCCTGCGAACATCATCAGCTGCAAGGTTTGCAGCAACAGCCCTTCCTGCCCGATCAGGCCAGGCAGTTGTGACAGCTCGAAAAACGTAGCCGGGCCTTGATGCAATCGCTGCAGCAACGCCGTGCACAGGGCCTGCGGTGCCTCGATCGGCCCAATCGGCGTAGCAAAGGAAAGCGGGCCTGCCACAGGAGCAGTCGGTAAGCACTGAAACACCATGGCTTGCAGCTGCTGCAGGTAGGCGCCTTGCGCCAATGGCGCAGGCTGCAGCTGGAAAAGATCCATGCGCTGATGGCTGTTGCGCGCCATATCTTTCAGCGTCTCGGCAATCGCGGGAATCTGGGTCTGCCGGATCACGCCTTGCATGGTACCAGGAACAGACAACGACACATCCAGGTTGTTGAAAACGTCAGCGCTGCCCAGATAGCTCAGCCCCAATGCACTGATTTGCCGATGCACTTGTGCCGAATGCGCGGGCTGCCAATGGTCGGTCAAAAACTCATGCGCAAGGTCCCGGGGATCTTGGCCTTGCAGGTTTTTTAGGTGCCTGCGCACGCCGGGGCTGTCGCTGAACAGTCCTCTATCACTCAATTGGCTCAGTAGTTTCAGCCCCATCTGCGCCTGCTGTGCCGAGCTGCCTAGAACATGTGGCGCAAACAGATGCAGAAAGTGCTGCACGGTCAGCAAATCGGTTGAACCTGGGTGGCACATGTAGTGCAGGTAAAAAATCCCCCCCTGCTGCAAGCAGGTCTGCACACACGCCAGCAAGGCTTCTTGTTGATGTGGTGCCACCCACGACCACACCCCATGCGTTGTCATGAAGTCAAACCGCGTCGTGTGGATGCGGGCAAACTCCGTGAAGTCGCTGTGGATGAACTCGATGTTCTGCAGCCCTGCCGCACCAGCAGCCGCACGGGCCAGGCGGACATGGGTGGCGTTGACATCCACCCCGGTAAAACGTGCCTCCGGGTGGCACGCGGCGGCCACCAGCAAGTTGATTCCCACGCCACAACCCAGCTCGCAGTAGCTGAATGCACCAGCGACATCGGGTGCCGTAAAGCCCAGCATGCGTGTCACGCCGGCCAGCCAGACGGGTTGCATTTCCTTGTAGAAAAATGCGGGGTAATCGACATCGGTGGGGTAACCATCGGTCTTTTTCACGGTATCCCTTCCCAATCCAACGGCCTGACAACGCACAGGCTGCCAGGCCGTTGCGAGGTCTTGCCCAATTAGAACTGTGCTGTCACCGATGCGCTGTAGCGTCGGCCATCCAGTACATAGGCGAAACCATTGTCAGGCGTCACGCGTCGGTTCGTCAGGTTGTAGACGCCGAATCGCAGTTTGACATCCGGGGTTGCGGCGTAGACCAAGCCCACATCCATGAAGGTGTAGGCGGGGTACTTCATATCGTTGGTACTCGAACCACTGGAGTTGGTAGTGCGGCCCGAGGTTTTGCCACGGAAATTGACTTGCCCCCACAGATTCAGCTGGTGGGTGGCGCGCCAGTCCAGCGAAGCATTGAACATATGCTCAGGAATATCGTTCAGCGGCTTGCCCACATTTTTCCCGGAAGTCTGCTCCGTTTGGGCATAGGTGTAGCTGTGGCGGTAGGTCCAGGCTTTGTTCAGCTTCCAGTCTGCGGTCCACTCCAGCCCCTTCAACTCGGCAGAGTCCACGTTCTCCATGGTCGTGTAGCCGAATCGATGTCCCGGATAGGTCACGCCGTTGTACACGCACACATTGGTCGGGTCCGTCGTGGCTTCACAGCCAGGCAAACGGCCTGAGCGCAGCAGCTTGTTCTTGAACTCGCTGCGGTAAACCGTCACGCTGCCAGACAAGCCATTGCTGGCATCCCCGTAGTTGAGGCCGATTTCAAAGTTACGTGTGGTCTCAGGCTTCAGCTCCTTGTTGCCGATGATCACGCCGCCCATGGAAGAGCTGCCGAAGTCCGATGCGGCATTGCGCAGGCTGGGCGTCTTGTAGCCCGTGGTCATGCCACCTTTCAGCGCCAGCGTGGGCGTCAGGTTGTACACGGCATACACCTTGGGGCTGAGCTTGCCACCAAAGTCCTCGCTGTAGTCATAGCGCCCGCTCAGCAGCAGTGACAAATCGTCCGTCAGCTGCCAGTTGTCTTCGAGGAACAGGGCATACATGTCGCGGTCCATGGTCACCACATCCGTGGGCACCACGACACCCGGCAGGTTCAGCCCGTTGCTGGCGCCATCCTTAAGCTCTTCGCCCTTGTAATTGGCTCCCGCCGTCAAAGTGTGATCACCCAGGAAGAACGTTGCCTGCGTATTGGCGGTCAACGTATCAAAGCTGATGCTGTTGCCCGTTGTGACGTTGGTGCGCGTGGGGTTGTCCGACGTGTCGTAATTCACATAGCTTTCCCACAACATGTCCTTGTAGCGCCCCTCGTGGGTCACAAACAGGTTGTTGCGGATGGATTTGCTGTACGTCGCATCATCGGCTGCGGCCAAGCTCTTGCCGGGGTTGTGGCTGCGCTCCTGCGTCGTACGGGTGCCGCCCAGTGTGAAGGTGTTCTGTGCATCCACTTTCAAGCTGGCCTTGGCGCCAAAGTTCTGTCGCTTGAACTCAGGATCTGCCGCCGCGCTGTCATCACCACCTACAAAATCTGCCTCGCTCTGATTGCGGTATGCCCCTGTCAGCTGCAGCGACAGAACGTTCTGCACGATAGGCAGGTTCAGCGCCATGCTGGTCTGGAAACCGCTGTTGGTGACATCGTTGCCCGAGCCCGGCTGGACGAATTCTGTCGTCACGCTACCGCTGAATTTGTTGACGACCTTCTTGGTGATGATGTTGACCACACCGCCAATCGCATTGGAGCCATACAGCGAAGATGCCGGGCCACGCACCACTTCAATGCGCTCGATGGATTCCAGCGGCGGCAGGAAGTTAATCGGTGTTCCAGCCTGTGCACCATTCAGACCAAAGGCCTGGTTGTCCTGCTGCGGGCGGCCATCCACCAGGAACAAGGTGTAGTCCGCACTCATGCCGCGAATCATGATGGACTCTTCAACGCCACCGCCTTGGATATGCACACCCGGCACATTTTTGAGCACGTCGGTCACATCGGTATACGACTTTTTGGCAATCTCATCGGCCGTAATCACGCTGATGGATGCGGGCGCGTCTTTGACGCTTTGCTCATAGCCCCCTGCAGTCACCGTCACGGTATCGAGCTGTGAGCCCTCTTGCTGTGCCAGTGCAGACAGACTGCTCAATGCCGCTGCTGCAATCAGCGAGCGATGAAATGGAAATGCCTTAGACATGGAAACATCCGCTTTTCGAGAATCATTTTTTTAAATAGCAGCCAGCGAAGGCAGATGTTTGTTATGACTTAGTTTTCACCATCAAACGCTGATGCAGCATGCGCTTATAGCTCCTCTTTAAGGAGCATCAGTCACACCATTCAAATCACCGCACAGCTGCGGCGAACGCTTGCTGAAGCTGTGCGACGTTGTTCAGCAAAGCCGTGGGACCTGTGCTGCCCATCAGGTACCAGCCCTTCGGGTCCAGAAAAACCACCTGCCCCTTTTGACCTGCCGTCGTGCCCTTGACCTGGGCGTTGTCAAACACCTTCTGCGAGGGAATGATTTCGCCGCCGCCAGCGGCCGAGCCGGTACCGGTATTGCGGTCAATCACGTAAATCCAGGCGGGGTTCAGCTTGGCCACATCGTCAAAGGTATAGGCCGTGCCACGCGCGGGAACGTCCTTGGCGGTGATGGCCGACTTGGCCCCCAACACATCAAACAGAAAACCAAAACGGCTGCCTGGTGCGTTGGGCATGATCTTTTCGTTCACCGCCATCAAAAGCAGACCGGGTTCGGCCTGAGCGGACACCTGGCGCAACGCCGCCACGCGCTGGTTGATCTGTGCAACCAGCTGCTGGCCCTTGCCCTGCTGTTGGTACAAGCCGGCCAGCTGCATCACATTGCGCTCCATGTCCTGCAGCATCTGCTTGCTGTTCACCGAGAAATCGACCGTCGGCGCAATCTTGCTCAGCACCTCGTACTTCGAAGCCGAGCGGCCACCGACGATGATCAAATCGGGCTTGATCTGGCTGAGTGCGTCGTAATCAGGTTCAAACAGCGAGCCCGCCACGGTGTACTTGGCATCAGCATAGCCCGCCATGTACTGCGGAAACTGCGCTTTGGGAACACCCGCAACAGGAATGCCCAACGTTTGCATGGTGTCCAACGTCGCCAAGTCATAAACCACCACGCGCAAGGGCTTGGCTGGCACCTGCGTCGTGCCCTTGGCATGCGCAATGCTGACCACTTGCCCCTGGGCGGACGCTTCTGCCGCACAAACCACACCGCTGAACGCGGCAACGCAAGCCAAGACGACGGCTCGTCGCTGATTACGGAAACCCATAAGACACTCCCTCTCTATGAAAAATTGCCGGCGATTCCGCAAGGGATGCCGACCCATCGATCCGTGCGCGAGGCCTGCTGGCAGCGGCGGATCTGGCAGAAATTGATGCACTTCACACAGTCCTCATCACGCAAGCTGGCGATGAAAGGCAGAAGAAACAGTGCGTGATTTTCAGTGAAGAAAACTGAGAATCAGTCTTATTAACATGTAATAGTATGTTTCAGAAGCAGCCTAATCAGCACGTAAAGTCACGGGATTAGGGCGTTAATTGCTCTTCTTAAAGGAGCATTCAATGCGGGTGCATCAAGGCTAAAGTGTTTTTATTCTTGCTTCTCACGCAACCAATGTGCACCCCGTCCTGCGCGTTCCAGCAGGACAAGGCCGCTGGGTCAGCCCATCCAGTGGCCGATGACAAACAGGCACAGTCCAATGCAGCCGCCGACCAGCGTCCCGTTGATGCGGATGAACTGTAGATCTTTGCCAATGTGCTGCTCAATCAGGTCAGAGAGTTCCTGCGCATCCCAGCGCTGCACCGTGTCCTGAATGTGCTTGGCAATGAATTGCGACACATCCGGGGCCAAGCTGTAAGCCCAGCGCTCCAGGCGCTCGTTCATGGAAGCACGCAGCGCTTCGTCCTGCGCCAGCGATTGACCCAGCCATTGCCCAGCCATGGCCAGCTTGCGCGCCACCCATGAATGCTCATGGGCCAGATCTGCTTCCAACTTGCTGCGCATGCGTGCCCACAGACCACTAAGGTAGGTGGCCAGGTTCTCATCGTGGAGGATGTAGTGGCGAATTTGCGCCCCCTTGGCGGCGTACGCCGGGTCATGTTGCAAGCTGTCGATCCACTGCACCAGTTGTTGGTCAAACGCCAGGCGCAGGCGGTGCTGGGGGTTGTGCGCAATATCAGCCAGCACACTGTCGAGTGCCTGGGCAATCACATCGGCCCCTTTCTCGCTGAGCCAATCAGTCGGCAGCACTTTCTCTTTGAACGGGTGCTCGCGTTTGAGCCATTGCACGATGGTCTCACCAATAAAAATACGCGCCCGCTCTTCGCGCAGCATGCTGGAGACTTTGCGCAGCACATCATCGAGCACCGCCTGGTGACGGCCGTCATGGGTCAAACCGGCCAGCACGGCAGCCATGGACTGGCTGACATCCACCTGCGCCAGTGCACTGCGCAGCGTGCGTTTGAGCAGACGCTCTACCTGCCGGTCCTGCACCATCTCCAGCATCCCGGCGACGACCCGTGCCAGCTGCTGCCCCAGCAGTTGGGTGTTGCGTGGCTCTGAAAGCCATTGGGCCATCGATTGCGCAGGGTCGTGCTGGCGCATCAGTGCAACCAGTGACGGCGCATCCAAGAATTTATCGCGCACAAAGGCGGCCAGGTTTTCGCCAATCCGATCTTTGTTGCGCGGAATGATAGCGGTATGCCTCCCAACCAGCGGCAAGGGAATACGGCGAAACAGCGCCGTCACAGCAAACCAGTCGGCCAGCGCCCCCACCATTGCGGCTTCGGAAACGGCTCTGATGCACCGCACCGCCAAGCTTGCGGGCAGCACATGGGTCAAGGCAAACAGCAGTGCAAAAAATACCAGCAGTCCAAGCGCCAGCAGCTTGGCGCGGCGTACGCCATGGCCTGCAGCACTCCAATTCATGGGCATGTCACGACCTCCTCGCCACCCCAGCGTACTCGACACTGCTGTGACGCAAGCTGCGCACGCACCGAAATGCGCAGTAGGAGCACTGCCGGTCTCTGGTGAGCGCGCCCCTGCACCGCCGCAAGCAATCGTTTGTTTTCCGCGACACATACACCGAAAAAGCATAAGGCTGAGAACGATTTGCATTACGAAATGCAATAATTGAGGCACTTCATGTCCATCAGAAAAATTCATAACCAGGACATCGCAGCACCCATCCGATCGCGATAGGGCTGCACCGCTTCACACCACCTCAACCTATCTGAGTGCCAGCACCGCTGGCAGGTTTTGCCATGTCCAAAAAATCTACTGTGTTCTACGTCAAGCCCACGCTGCTCGCACTGGCTGCTGCCGCCTGTGCATCTGCAGTTGCCCAGGAAAGCACCCAAACATTATCTGAAGTGGTCGTCTCCGCGTCCGGGTTTGAGCAAGAACTCAAGCAAGCGCCCGCCTCCATTTCGGTGGTGACGCGCGAAGAGTTGGAGAAGAAAAGCTTCCGCGACTTGGCCGAAGCCCTGCAGGGCGTAGAGGGCATCGATGTGAAAGGCAGCACCGGCAAAACCGGGGGGTTTGACATCAGCATGCGTGGCATGCCGAGCGAATACACCTTAGTGCTGATCGATGGCCGCCGTCCTAATCCTGCAGGTGACACCACACCGAATGGCTTTGGCTCCGCATTGACGTCACTGATCCCCCCCATGTCTGCGATTGAGCGCATTGAGGTGATTCGTGGCCCCATGTCTACGCTGTATGGCTCCGATGCGATGGGTGGCGTGATCAACATCATCACCCGCAAGGTGGCTAAAGAGTGGGGAGGCAGCGTGCAAGTGGAAGGCTCGCTGCCTGAAAACGGTGACCAAGGTGCAGTTCAAAAGACCAGCTTCTACTTGAACGGTCCCATCCAGCAAGATAAATTGGGCTTGACTATTCGCGGCAGCTATTTGAATCGCGATGGTTCTGACCTCAAACCATCTTCTGGAGAGGGAACAATCAGTACACGCGGCCCATCTCCAGTAAAGACTGACCAACATACCTTGGGTGCGCGCTTGACCTTTACGCCAAGCAACGGCCAAGAGATTTGGCTGGATGTTGACAGCGCACGCTCCTCGTATGACAACCGCCGGTGCGAGCTTGGTACGCTGGACTACCTGAACTGCACCACAGGTGCGTCCAACAACACAGCCTCTGGCTATGCCGATGAGTTGCAGTTCAACCGCGACCAATATGCAATCGGCTATAAAGGCAAACTGGACATCGGCCTGCTAGAAAGCAGCCTGAGCTACAGCCAGAACCGAACGGAAGGCCGTACCGTTCCGACGGCTGCAGCCAACCACGCTGGCCGTCCTGATTTGATTGGCAAATCACGCACACTCGAGTCCAGCAGCACCACCTGGGATACCAAGCTGGTGAGCCCCATTGGTGAAAACCACTTGCTCTCAATTGGCACCCAGTACAGCCATACCACTGCCAAGGAGGGTTTGGCGTTGATGACCGGGGCATCTGCTTTCAAGCAAAACACCTGGGCAATCTTTGCCGAAGATGAATGGAGCCTGACCGACAGCCTGACGGCCACCGGTGGTTTGCGCTACGACCACCATGACAAGTTTGGTGGTCACTGGAGCCCCCGCGCTTATTTGGTATGGAGCGCCACACAAATGCTGACCGTCAAAGGCGGTGTCAGCCAAGGATTCCGCGCCCCCAAAGTGAACCAAATGGTTGATGGACTGGCTGGCTACTCAGGTCAGGGCACAACCATGACCATCGGTAATCCCGCACTCAAACCTGAAGAAAGCACCAGTACAGAACTTGGATTGCTATTTGACAATCAAAAGGGCTGGACAGCAGGTGCTACCGCTTTTCATAACAACATCAAAAACAAAATCGTTAGCGACCGCTGCGATACCAGCTACCGAATTGGAGGATGCGCAGGTCTTCTGGGAAACACCACCTTCAGTCACAACCAAGACGAAGGCAAAACATGGGGTTTGGAGCTGAGCAGCAAGTACGTCTTCTCGCCCGCTTGGAATATGGCCACAACTTACACATGGACGGACAGCGAACTCATCGAGCAGGGCCAGGTGGTAGGCAAGCTCAGTGATGTGGCCAAGCATGTAGCCAGCGCTACATTGAACTGGAATATCAATAACCAGTGGTCTGCATGGCTGCAAGCGGAATACCGAGGTAAAAGCCGCCGTTTTAACAATGACTACAGCAACTTCTCCGAAAACGAAAAGCGTGAATTTGCAGCCGTCGGAGACATCCGTGGCTACAGCCTGTTCAACCTCGGTGCTCAATACCGAATGAACAAAAATGTGAGCTTCTCCGCCACCATCTACAACCTGTTTGATAAGGATTTCTTGAAATTCAAGAAATGGCGTGAACTCACATACAACAATGCTGGCGTGGTCACCGGAGAGCGTGATGCATGGGCCAACTCCTACGTGAAGTCCAGCCAGTCCACCAAAGGCTCTATTCCCGATGGCCGCACCCTTTGGCTGCGGGCCAACATCCAGTTCTAAGTTCTGGCACACATAAAAAAGGGAGGCCTAAGCCTCCCTTTTTTATATTCGTATTTCAATAAAAATAGCTGGTAGCGCTTACGAAATAAGCACTTTAGATAGTTTTTATAGAGAAATTCATATCCAACTAGCGCCAGCAGCTATTCTTTTATGACTTACTTACCCTTTACGCCCAGCAGCTCCACCTCAAAATTCAGCGTGGCATTGGGCGGAATCACACCACCAGCGCCACGGCTGCCATAGGCAATGCTGGCGGGGCAGGTCAGCTTGGCTTTACCGCCCACTTTCATTTTTTGCACGCCTTCGGTCCAGCAGGGAATGACGCGGTTCAAAGGAAAGTCGATGGGCTGGCCACGGGCGATGGAGCTGTCAAACTCTTTGCCACTTTCCGGAAACCAGCCGCGGTAGTGCACGCGCACGGTGTCAGTGGCGGCAGGCTGTGCGCCTATGCCTTCCTGGATGACTTCATAGACCAGGCCACTGGCCGTGGTCTCAGAGGCCGCATGGGCCGTGCCCAGCGCCAGCAGGCTGGCAGCGGCGATGACAAACCATTGCTTCATACAAGCTTTCATTGCAAACAAAGCGCCATCATGCCTGCACTGGCACAACCCCGATCGCATCCAAGGCAGTGCGCAAATGGCCGACGGTGCGGTCCACGTTGTGCCACTTCTCCAGGCCAAACAGGCCAATGCGGAAGGTTTGAAAGTCGGGACCTTCATCACACTGCAAAGGTACGCCCGAAGCGGTTTGCAGCCCCGCCTCCAAGAACTTCTTGCCCGATTGAATACCGGGGTCGGTGGTGTAGCTGACCACCACGCCAGGCGCTTTGAAGCCCTCCGCCGCCACGCTGGGGAAACCGCGTGACTCCAGCAGCGCGCGCACCTTGGCGCCCAGCTCTATTTGTTCTTCGCGCACTTTGGCAAAACCGTATGCGCGCGTTTCCATCATCACATCGCGCAAACGCACCAGCGCATCGGTCGGCATGGTGGTGTGGTAGGCGTGCGCCCCCTTTTCGTAGCCTTCGGCAATCTGCATCCACTTCTTCAGATCGCACGAGAAACTGGAGCTTTGTGTGCCATCAATGGCCTGGCGTGCACGCTCAGACAGCATCACCATGGCGCAACAGGGCGAGCTGCTCCAGCCCTTTTGTGGCGCGCTGATCAGCACATCCACGCCCGTCTTGACCATGTCCACCCACATGGCACCCGACGCCACGCAGTCCAGCACCATCAAGGCCCCCACTTCGTGGGCTGCATCGCTGATGGTGCGGATGTAGTCATCAGGCAGCAAAATGCCGCTGGCCGTTTCGACGTGCGGGGCAAACACCACCTTGGGTTTTTCCGCGCGGATGGTGGCAGCCACATCTTCGGCTGCGCAGGGTGCCCAGGGATCCTGGCTGCCTGCGCCTTGCTTGCGCGCCTTGCAGACCACGGCACCACCGCCCAGACCAAAGTTACCCGTATCAAAAATCTGCGTCCAGCGGTAGCTGAACCAGCCATTGCGCACAATCAGCACTTTTTGGCCATTGGCAAACTGGCGTGCCACGGCTTCCATGCCGAAAGTGCCACTGCCGGGCACCAGCACCGCCGTGTGGGCGTTGTATACCTCTTTGAGCGTGCCCAGAATGTCTTGCACGACGCCCGTAAAGCGTTTGGACATGTGGTTGAGCGCACGGTCGGTGTAGACCACCGAAAACTCCAACAGGCCATCGGGATCGATATCGGGCAAAAGTCCGGGCATGGTTTCTCCAAGTTCTTGCGGCCACAGCGCGGCCTGATTGCTATAGAAACCAGCTTAGCATGCCGCTTTTTTCAGCGCGAGCAAGCTCTGCGTTTTTGTATACACGGCATATACCCAGTGATATGCCGCTTGCGCCACATCAAAAACCTGAAATACCGCAAGCCAGATGCAGGCAGCCCTAGCCCTGTGCGCCGTAATGGCGCCCACCAAAAATGCCGCTGCCCACGCGCACCATGGTGCTACCAGCCGCAATGGCAATGTGCATGTCCGCCGTCATGCCCAGGCTGACGGTATCGAACTGCGCCTGCCCAGGCAGCTGAGCACGAATGTGTGCAAACACCTCTACCACCTTGCGGTGCACTTCCAGCATGGCGGCATCGGTAGCCTGGGGGTCTGGAATACTCATCACCCCACGCAGTTGCAGCCGGGGCAGCGCCGCCACCGTTTGGGCCAGCTGCAGTGCCTGCTCGGGCGTGCAACCGGATTTTGTCTCTCCACCATCCACATTCACCTGAATGCACACTTGCAACGGCGGCAGGTGGTCTGGGCGCTGCTCACTCAAACGCTGAGCGATTTTTTCGCGATCAACGGTGTGCACCCAGTCAAAGTGCTGGGCCACCAGCTTGGTCTTGTTGCTTTGGATTGGGCCGATGCAGTGCCATTGCAAGGGCGGCACATCGGCCATGGCCCCCACAGCGGCTATTTTCTCCACCCCTTCCTGGATGTAGTTCTCCCCAAAAGCGCGCTGGCCTGCCAACGCGGCCTCGCGCACCGCCTCAGCGGGGAAGGTCTTGGACACCGCCAACAAGGCCACATCTGTGGGCTGCCTGCCGCACTTTTGGCATGCGAGGGTAATCTGTGCGTGAACGCTTTGGAGCTTGCAAGCAATCGTGGTCATAATCTTCCGAAGCGTACCAAACCATAAGGCCGCTGGCAGCAAGTCGCCTGAAGGAGACCTTTGCACGATGCGGTATTGAGAGGGAGATTTGTTGTGGACATCACGACCCTGCTGGCTTTTAGCGTCAAAAACAAGGCTTCGGACTTGCACCTCTCCGCAGGTCTGCCACCGATGATCCGGGTGCACGGCGACGTGCGCCGCATCAACGTGGAGCCGCTGGACCACAAGGCTGTACACGCCATGGTCTACGACATCATGAACGACGGGCAGCGCAAGGCCTACGAAGAAAACCTGGAGGTGGACTTCTCGTTCGAGATCGCAGGGCTGGCCCGCTTTCGTGTGAACGCCTTCAACCAGTACCGCGGCGCCGCGGCTGTGTTCCGTACCATTCCCAGCAAAATTCTCACGCTGGAAGATCTGAACGCACCCAAGATCTTTGCCGATCTGGCACTCAAACCACGCGGCCTGGTCCTGGTCACCGGTCCTACCGGCTCGGGAAAGTCAACCACCCTGGCCGCCATGGTGGACTACCTGAACAGCAACGAACACGGCCACATTCTGACGGTGGAAGACCCCATCGAATTTGTGCACGACTCCAAGAAATGCCTGGTCAACCAACGCGAAGTGGGGCCGATGACGCACTCCTTCTCTGCCGCGCTGCGCTCTGCACTGCGTGAAGACCCGGACTGCATCTTGGTGGGTGAAATGCGTGACCTGGAAACCATTCGCCTGGCCATGACCGCCGCCGAAACCGGCCACTTGGTATTCGGTACGCTGCACACCTCCAGCGCGGCCAAAACCATCGACCGTATCATCGACGTCTTCCCTGCCGAAGAAAAAGAAATGGTGCGCGCCATGCTCTCCGAATCATTGCAGGCCGTGATTTCGCAGACCCTGTGCAAAACCAAGGATGGCAATGGCCGTGTCGCTGCGCACGAGATCATGATCGGCACCAGCGCCATCCGCAACCTGATCCGTGAAGCCAAGGTGGCCCAGATGTACTCCACCATCCAGACAGGCAGCAACGTCGGCATGCAGACCCTGGACCAAAACCTGACCGAGCTGGTGCGCCGCAACGTTATCAGCGCTGCCGAAGCGCGTGGCAAGGCCAAGTCGCCTGAAAACTTCCCCGGTTAACCGACTGCATTTGGAGACAGCGCCATGGAACGCGATCAGGCCAGTAAATTCATTAACGACTTGCTCAAGCTGATGGTGGCACGCAAGGGCAGTGACTTGTTCATCACTGCCGACTTCCCCCCTGCCATCAAATCCGACGGCAAGGTCACCAAGCTGATGGACCAGCCACTGGTGCCCGCCCACACCCTGACACTGGCGCGCTCCATCATGAGCGACAAGCAAGTGGCCGAGTTTGAGCGCACCAAGGAATGCAATTTTGCGATTTCCCCCGCCGGCATCGGCCGCTTCCGGGTGAATGCCTTCATTCAGCAAGGGCGTGTGGGCATGGTGCTGCGAACCATCCCTGCCACCATTCCCACCATTGATGCCATGGGGCTGCCCCAGGTACTCAAAGACGTGGCCATGACGCAGCGCGGCCTGTGCATTTTTGTGGGCGCCACCGGCTCAGGCAAATCGACCTCGCTGGCAGCCATAGTGGACTGGCGCAACGAACACTCGCACGGTCACATCGTGACCGTGGAAGATCCGATCGAATTTGTGCACCCGCACAAGAACTGCATCATCACCCAGCGCGAAGTCGGCCTGGATACCGACAGCTGGGAAGCTGCACTGAAAAACTCACTGCGCCAGGCCCCCGACGTGATTTTGATGGGCGAAATCCGCGACCGCGAAACCATGGAACACGCCATCGTGTTCTCGGAAACCGGTCACCTGTGCCTGGCCACCTTGCACGCCAACAGCGCCAACCAGGCGCTGGACCGGATCGTAAACTTCTTCCCCGAAGAGCGCCGCGAGCAATTGCTCATGGATTTGTCGCTCAATCTGCGCGGCATGATTTCCCAGCGCCTGCTGCCCAAAGAAGACGGCAAGGGCCGTGTGGCCGCGCTGGAAGTCATGCTCAATTCACCCTTGATTTCTGATCTGATTGCCAAGGGCGATGTGGTTGAGATCAAGGAGATCATGAAGAAAAGCCGCGAGCTGGGCATGCAAACCTTTGACCAGTCGCTGTTCGACCTGTACGAGAGCGGTGCCGTCAAGTACGAAGATGCCTTGCGCAGCGCCGATTCGGTCAACGATTTGCGCCTGCAGATCAAGCTGCACAGCAAGCGCGCGCACAACAGTGATCTGGCGGCTGGCACCGAACACTTTCGCATCATGTGACGCACCTATCACCCATAAAAAAGCCCGGCTGAACCGGGCTTTTTTGATGGGGAAACCTGCGCTTAATTCTGGGCTGCAGGATCTTGCTCGACCGGTGCCTGGTCTTGGCGCGTGCGGTAGCTGGCCAGCTCCTCTTCGGTGATGCTCTCAAACACCCGCACCACCTTGCGCACATCATTCACACCGCGCGCAATCTCTGCAGCACGCTTGGCTTCACGCGGCGTCACAATGCCCATGAGGTAGACCACATTCATCTCTGTCACCACCTTGATGGTGTTGGACTGCAAATCCTTGGCATCCAGAATGCTGGCCTTGACCTTGCTGGTGATGAACGTATCTTTGCTGCGCTGCGTGATGGAAGAGATAAAAGGCACCACTTCCAGCTCATTGACCACGCTGCGCACATTCTCCACACCGGCCACAGCACGTTCTACCGCAGCTTTTTCACTGTCCGAGCGCACTTCACCGGTCAACAGCGCCAGACGGTTAAAGCTGGTCACACTGGCACGGCTGCTGCTGGGCAACACCTCGTTCACTTGCAAACGGGCCTTTTGCTCAATGCGTTCATCTTCCAGGTACATGCCCGAGGTGCGGCGATCCGAAGCCACCAACGCAGTCGTCACCGCGCCGCCCCCCACCAGCAAGGGCACACATGCGGTCAAACTGCCGATCAACATGCCCCCTGCAACCACGGCCAAACCTGTTCGACGCCATTGTTCTCTCATTACATCTCCTGTTCGCCCAGCAATTGGGTATCTACTCCATCACACAAGCAATTGAGCACCAGATCGTGCACTTCACGCACCCGCGCCGGGCGCTCATGGGGCACGCAAATCAGCACGTCCGTCTCGCGTACACGTCCTGCCAAAGCACCCCCGGTGTGGCCTGTCAGCACCACCACCATCATGTCGCGCTCATGGGCCGCTTCCACAGCCTCCAGCATGCTGCTTTCATGGCCCGAGATGGACAGCACCAGCAGCACATCACTGGCTTGACCCAAAGCACGTACCTGGCGTGCCACGTACTGGTTGGACAGATTGGTTGCACCCGACAGCGCGCCCAGAAAGCCGCTGTCTGAAGACAGGGCCACGGCGGCCAGCTCAGGCCGATCGCGTTCAAAGCCGCTGACACACAGGCTGGCGAACATCTGTGCCTGGCTGGCAGAAGCGCCAGAGCCACAGGCCAGAATTTTCCCGCCACCGGTGATACAGGCCAGCAAGGCCTGCACTGCCGCAGAGATGGGCAGGCTCAGCGCCTGGGCTGACTGGTATTTCAAGTCAGCGCTGTCGATGAAATGTTGTTGGATTTGTTGCTCAAGCATGGAGTGGTGATGATAACTGTGCGCTTTCTCGAATTTTGTAGCCTTCGGTTAACACCGTGTGTGACTACGTCATCGCCCCATGGTTCCGCACCACTTGGCGGCCTAAGCCGCATCAAAGGCAGCGCGCAGCCACTGTAGCGTGCTGCCGTCGAGCAACACCACATCCAGCCGGCAGGCGGTGTGCTGTCCGTGGGCCTGCAGCCAGTGCTGTGCGGCCAGCACGATGCGCTGGCGCTTGGCATAGCCGATGCTGCCACCCGCCCCGCCAAAACCGGCGTGGCTGCGGCTGCGCACCTCGACAAACACCACCGTGCCATCGCTTTCTTGCAGGATTAAGTCAATCTCCCCCCCGCCGCGCCCGGGCGTCCGATAATTGCGTGCAATCAGCCGCAGGCCCTGGGCCTGCAGATAGGCCAGCGCTTGGTCTTCGGCCGCCTGCCCACGCGCTTGCGCGCTGGTTTTACCCACCGCTGGTGTGGCGGGCTTTTTCCCAAGGAAGAACATTGAGTGCCTCTTTCGCTTCGGCATTAACAGCAGCGCGCGACGCCGCTGCCTCGCAAAATTATCCACAGGGTGTCCTGTATGTGGTGGCTACGCCCATCGGTAATCTGGCCGATATTTCGCTGCGCGCCCTGCATGTGCTGCAAATGGTGGATGCCATTGCCTGCGAAGACACCCGCCACACCCAGGGCATGTTGCGCAGCTACGGGCTGGAACGCCCTGGCAGCCAGTTACTGGCCGTGCACCAGCACAACGAGGCCGAAGCCGCCGCTGGCATCATCGCCCGCCTGCAACAAGGCCAGCGCATTGCCTATGTGAGCGATGCCGGCACCCCCGGCGTGAGCGACCCCGGCGCACGCCTGTGCGCAGCGCTGGCAGCACAAGGCCTGCGCGCCATGCCACTGCCCGGCGCCAGCTCTATCACCAGCGCCATCAGCGTGGCCGGTTGCGTGCCCCCCGGGCAAACCGACGGTGGCTTTGTGTTTGCCGGCTTCTTGCCCACCAAAAATGCCGAACGCCAAACCGCCGTGCACCAGTTGGCCGATGAAACGCGCTGCGTGGTGTTGCTAGAAGCGCCGCACCGCATTCAGGAAATGGCCAAAGCCCTGGCCGTGCTGGGCGCGCGCAAAGTCACGCTGGCCCGCGAAATTACCAAGCAGTTTGAACAAGTCACCACCCACGCAGCACAAGACGTGGCGACCTGGCTGGACGCCGATGCCACCCGCGTCAAAGGCGAATTTGTGGTGGTGCTGCACCCGGTCGAAGTGCAGCAAGAATCCGGCGAAAGCGAACGCGTGCTGCGCCTGCTGCTGGCGGAGCTGCCCACCAAGGCTGCCGTCAAGCTGACCGCCGAAATCACCGGAGGCAATCGCAATACCTTGTATGACCTGGCGCTGGACATCAAGCGTGAGGGTGAAAATGCGTGATTGGTATGCGCCTGCTTGAGCGGGGATTAGCTTAACGCCATCCACCTAAAATAATAGCTACTAGCACTTTGCACATAAGGGCTAGTGGCATAAAAGGCTTGAAGCATTGGCTTCAGGCCTTTTATGTTTTGGAGGTGTTGAAAGTGCTTGCTGTGCGCTGATTGGCCGAGACCAGGAGGTCGCCCCGGCGGGCAAGTCACTGTCTGGCTACACCCGCAAAAGTACCCCAGATACGACTTTGCAGCCGCCCGGCGAAACTCGACTTTGCACGCATGCGGGAAGCTGAGGTGCAGTGATTTTTCTAGGGCAACTATCGGCCAGAAGCGGACATACGCAGCATTTCAAGTCAGTCACGAATATTCTTTAATCTGAAAAAGAAATGCCCAGAACTTGGTCTGGGCACGATGGTTTAGAACTTGAAGGCTTGTCCATCCTCTGGAATCAAAACGCTTTTTTCAATTTGTTGTTCTTCAACAAATTGGCGCAATTCCTTGCGGCTGAGTGACATGTGATTCACCGCATCCATGTGCACAGCCACGATCGTGGCGTTGGGTGCATGCTTGGTGGCCTCCAACGTGTCTTGCTTGCCCATGATGATGGGGTGTTGCTCAAAGCCCGTCATGAGTGCGCTGCCGGTATTCAGAATCACGACATCTGGCTTGTGTACAGCAAGCACCTTTGCAACCTCTGGTCGCCACACCGTATCGCCGGCCACATACACTTTTTTGGCGTGAGGTGCGGAAAAGACCACGCCCATCACCGCGCCCAAATTCTGCGCTCTCGTTGGATCTGCGTAGAGCAAATCACTACCATGCTGGCCGCCGGTTTTTGTCAGTTTCACGCCATTGAATGTGACTTCTCCATCCAGCACACGCACATCTTTAAAACCCTGACTGCGAATGAGCTGTGCGTCCGCTGCGTTTTGCGTAAACACAGGCAAATTTTTCGGTATCAGCTTTTGCGCAGCCTCGTCCCAATGGTCTAAGTGGGTGTGGGTCACCACCACAGCCTCAACGCTGTCGAGCACTTGTTGCGCTGTCATCGGCAGCCCCACGGTAGGATTTCTCAGTTCGCTGCGATAGGTGCCTTCAAAACCATCGTATGCCCCTTGTGGAGCCAGCATCGGGTCGATCAAGAACGTGGTGCCCGAAAAATCGATCTTGACGGTCGCATTGCGGATTTGCTGCACTTGGACTGACATTTCGCCGGACCATGCGGTGCTGCCGCACACGCTCATAGACAGTGCCAACATCAGCGGGGACAGCAACTTTTTAGCTTTCATGGGTTCTCTTTGAAGTGGTAGTTCAGACTGAATTTTTCAGTTTCCTGCCTTTTTGAAAAATTGGCCTACGAGACAACATTCGAAAGAATTGGGCCAAAATTACCGTATGCATGCACAAACCCACGTACCAGTCGTTGCGCTGGTTGCATATCCGCAATTCAGCCCCTTTCACTTTGGGGTGCCGTTTCTGTTGTTCAGTGCGCAATTGCCTGAACAAAAACTGTTTGAGTTGCAGATCTTGACGCCCCAAGGCAGCGCTTTGGCGGCAGAACGCGCACTCATGGCCCATCCCGATGGTGGCTTGGAGCTGCTGGAGCAGGCGGACATCATCGTGGTTCCTGGGTGGCATCATTTGGACGAGCCTCCAGAGCCTTCTCTGGTCCATGCGCTGCGGAAAGCACGGCTGCGTGGTGCGCACATCGTTGGACTTTGCTACGGCACCTACGCACTCGCCTATGCCGGATTACTCGACGGGAGGCGAGCCTCCACCCACTGGATGGGTGAGCAAGATTTCACGCAGCGTTTTCCACAGGTTCAACTTGACACGAATTCGCTGTATGTCGATGACGATGGGGTCATCACATCGGCCGGCACAGGTGCAGGCATTGATTGCTGTCTCTACATCGTGCGCAAGTTCTACGGGCAAAAAATTGCCAACAAGCTTGCGCGGATGCTGGTGGTGCAGCCTCACCGTGAAGGCGGCCAAGCGCAATTCATTGAGCAACCTGTTGCCCCTTCGACCCAAGACGCAAGAATCAACCAATTGCTCGACTTCTTACGAAAACATCTGCATGAAAATCATGATGTGGACAGCCTGGCAACACGATCCACCATGAGTCGGCGCACCTTTACACGGCATTTCAGCAAAGCAACCGGCATGTCTTTGGGCGACTGGTTGATTAGCGAGCGACTGCAGCGCACACGCGAATTGCTGGAAAGTACCCTGTTACCAGTGGAAACCATTGCGCATCAGGTGGGGTTTCAAAATTCAACGACATTGCGCCAGCACTTCAAACGCAGAAATCAAGTGAGTCCGAGCGAATGGAGGAAAACTTTTGGAAAGCAATGAAATTTGATGCCCGCTATGGGTCGATAACAGCCGCTTCAAGCTCTCTACGCTGCCTGCAAGGCTCCCAAGCGTGTAAGCACCGCGCCCATCATGGAAGCTCTTCATCTTTCCTGCGGCTGTTTGAGTGAAGCACTGCTTTGGTGAGTTTCATGTCTCAGACAAAAAAGTGAATCACCCATCTGGGTGTCCCCCTGCCTCAGCCAACCCAAGCGCAACCAGCAACCCAAGCATCAACCCAATAAAAAGGCTGCCAACCCCAGCAAGAGTTAACAGCCTTTTCAGCCTCTAGCCCTTATTTAGCAAGGGCATACAGCTACATTTTTAGGCATATGCCAGACCCGATGCCACGCCGCCAAACAAATCGCCTGCCACTTGCGGCGTAGTGGGGAAAGCCACCTTCAACGCATCGCGCAGCGTCTGCAGGGCCGACGAACCACCCGTCACGTACAGGGACGTGATCTGTTCCTTGCGCAAGCCCGCTTTGCGTACGCAGTCCTCGGCGCACTGCACCACATCGGCCAGCAGCTGCTGTAAGTGCTGCTCCAAGCCTTGTGGCGTGATCTGTGCTGACAAACCAGCTTCCACCCACCCCAGGTCCATGCGCGCATCGGCGGCCGTGCTGGAGGCGCTGATCTTGCCCTGCTCCACGGCATCGGCCAGGCGGTGGCCGGCCTGCTCTTCCAGCACGCGCATCAAGCGGGCGTGCAGGTTGCGGTCGCTGTAGTCGGCGCGCAGATTTTCGGCCTCGCGCATGGACTTGGCAGCGTACAGCCACTGAATCAAATGCCAGGTGGACAGGTCATAGAACACGCGGCTGGGCACTTCACGGCCGCTGGGGCCGGTGTGGCCCAGGCCCAGCAGGGGCTGCACCTCGGCGACGTTGAGTTTGTGGTCAAAGTCGGTACCGCCAATGTGCACGCCGGTGGTGGCCAGGATGTCCTGCGTACGGTCGCGCTTGCCCGCGTGCTGGGGCCCCAGGCGCACCACGGTGAAGTCAGAAGTACCACCGCCAATATCGACCACCAAAATGCAGGCTTCTTCGCTCAGGCGCTGCTCATAGTCCAGCGCAGCGGCAATCGGCTCCAGCTGGAAAGCCACTTCTTTGAAACCTGCGGTGTGGGCTGCCGCTTCCAGCGAGGCCTGTGCCTGCGCATCGCGCTCGGGGTTGGCATCAACAAAATGCACGGGGCGGCCGAGCACCACACGCTCTGGCATGCCGCCCATGTGCTGCTGCGCCTGGTGGGCCAGTTGCTGCAGGAAGATGGCGATGATGTCCTGGTAGCTCACCAGCTTGCCATGCACCGCCGTTTTGTCTTGCAGCAAGCTGCTGCCCAGCAGGCTTTTAAGCGAGCGCATCAAGCGCCCTTCTTCACCGGCCAAATACTGCTTCATCGCATCACGGCCATAGTGCGTGCTGCGGTCTTCGTAGTTAAAAAACAGCGCCGTGGGCATGGCGGCGGCTTTGCCTTCCAGGGGTACCAGTTGCGCGGTTTGCCCCGCCGTGCGCCATGCCATGGCCGAGTTGGAAGTGCCGAAGTCAATACCCAGCGTGGTGTGCGGAAGAATCTGCATGCGAAATTTCAAGCCAGGCAGCATCACAAAAAAGGAAGCAGCTTGCGCTGGAAAAATAAGGTTTTCAGATAGAAAACTATCTCAAAGCCTTATTTCACAAGCGCAAACAGCTATGCATTCCATGCTGCCCAATCAAACAAAGGGGCGTTATTTTGGCAGCTTGGGCAAGCCCTTGCTGGCAGCACCCAACAGCCCGCGCTGTGACTGATACCAGTGTGCAAGGTGCAATGCGCCGGGCTGACGTATACAGATATGAAGTGAGCGGGCCGCTGGCAACGCCTGCACGCCTTAGATCCATGGCTGTGGGCCGCCCGTTCACGCACCCGCATGCGGCATATCTTTCGGGGCCTCAGACAGCAGCAGGATCTCTGCAGGGGCTTCGGTACTGCTGCGCACTGCGTTGGTCCGTACGCTTCCAGGGTTTCAAGCCCACTTGAGCCAGCCCAAAGCGGACACGTAGTCTGGTTCTTGCCTACCTTTGGTCTTTGGAGCCAAGCGACGAGCCAAGGTGTATCGCCATGAGTGATTTCCCAAGACTTGGAGACATCAAGCATTGCATCCCAACGCTTGCAGCGATTGCTCACGCTGCCGGTCTCACGATGGAGCAGCTTGCGGCCCTGCACTTCAAGCACATACACAAAGCACTCTCAGCGGAGATTCTGGATGCAACGCAGACAACAAAAAACCCTGTTGAATTGCTTCAACAGGGTTTTTGATTTGGTTGCGAGGGCCGGATTTGAACCAACGACCTTTGGGTTATGAGCCCAACGAGCTACCAGACTGCTCCACCTCGCGATATGTCCAAATTATAGCACAGAATTATTCTGCAGCTTGAGTTTCTTCAGCTTGTTCCACCAATTGAACGAAAGCCATAGGTGCATTGTCGCCCACGCGGAAGCCCATCTTCAGGATACGTGTGTAGCCACCAGGACGCTTAGCGTTGCGGGGGCCCAGCACGTTGAACAGCTTGGTCACGCTGTCGCGGTCGCGCAGACGGTCAAATGCCAGACGGCGGTTAGCCACGGTGTCCACCTTAGCCAGAGTGATCATAGGCTCGATCACGCGACGCAGTTCCTTGGCCTTAGGCACAGTGGTCTTGATCGCTTCGTGTTCGATCAAAGAATTCATCATGTTCTGCAGCATCGCCTTGCGGTGCGAAGAAGTACGATTCAGTTTACGGAGTCCGTTGCCGTGACGCATGGTGCTTTCCTTTTAGGTAGTTTGTCGAGTGGCCGTATCAGGTACCGCCCGGTGCACTTGTGTGTGAAAAATAACTGGCCCTATACCCTCTCAGGTACAGAGCCAGCAATTATAGCTTGGTTAGCGAATTAACGCTTTTCCAGGCCTGCTGGTGGCCAGTTCTCGAGCTTCATGCCCAGAGTCAGACCGCGGGAAGCCAAGACTTCCTTGATTTCATTGAGCGACTTACGACCCAGGTTAGGAGTCTTGAGCAGCTCGTTCTCGGTGCGCTGGATCAGGTCACCGATGTAGTAAATGTTTTCTGCCTTCAGGCAGTTTGCAGAGCGAACGGTCAGTTCCAGCTCGTCCACAGGGCGCAGCAGGATCGGATCGAACGTTTGTGCATTCGAGCGGCTACCGCCGGCTTGCAGGATGCCGCCTTCACCAAACTCGCCGTCCAGCTGAGCAAACACAGCCAGCTGTTCCACCAAGATCTTGGCGGATGCGCGCACTGCGTCTTCAGCGTTGATAGCGCCGTTGGTTTCGATTTCGACAACCAGCTTGTCCAGATCGGTACGCTGCTCCACGCGGGCAGATTCCACGGTGTAGCTCACGCGACGAACGGGAGAGAACGATGCGTCCAGCACAATACGGCCGATCGACTTGGTCGACTCGTCACCGTAGCGGCGCACGTTACCGGGCACATAGCCACGGCCCTGTTCCACCTTGATCTGCATATCCAGCTTGCCGCCTTGCGACAGGTTGGCGATCACGTGGTCAGGATTGATGATCTCAACGTCGTGGGGAGTCTGGATGTCGCGCGCGGTCACCACGCCTTCGCCATCCTTACGCAGACTCAGAGTCACTTCGTCGCGGTTGTGCAGCTTGAACACCACGCCCTTCAGGTTCAGGAGGATGTTGGTCACATCTTCTTGCACGCCATCGATGGACGAGTACTCGTGCAGCACGCCAGCAATCGTGACTTCCGTCGCTGCGTAACCCACCATGGACGACAGCAGAACGCGGCGCAGTGCGTTGCCCAGCGTATGGCCATAGCCACGCTCAAAAGGCTCCAGCGTCACCTTGGCACGGTTGTGGCCAAGCTGCTCAACATTAATCGTCTTGGGTTTCAGCAGATTTGTTTGCATGCAGAACTTCCTCTCAATACCCCCGGCTCGTTACACCGGTAAGGCTGGTGAAGCACCTAAACCGCGATGCCTCGCGGTTTAGGAACGGGATTGGTTAATTGCTTAACCGAGACAACGATTAACGCGAGTACAACTCAACGATCAGAGATTCGTTGATGTCAGCTGCGAATTGATCGCGGTCAGGCACTTGCTTGAAAGTACCTTCAGCCTTGTCCAGGCTCACTTCCACCCAAGCGGGGAAGCCAACTTGTTGAGCCAGTTGCAGGGCTTCAACAATACGGGCTTGCTTCTTGGACTTTTCACGAACAGCGACCACGTCACCAGCCTTAACCAGGAAGGAAGGGATGTTCACGGATTGGCCATTCACAGTGATGGCCTTGTGGGACACCAGCTGACGTGCTTCAGCGCGTGTGGAGCCGAAGCCCATACGGTAGACCACGTTGTCCAGACGAGTTTCCAGCAGGCCCAGCAGGTTCGCACCAGTGTTGCCCTTCTTCTGGTCAGCAGCTTCGAAGTAACGGCGGAATTGCTTTTCCAGCACGCCGTACATGCGCTTGACCTTCTGCTTTTCACGCAGTTGCAGACCGTAGTCAGACGTACGCTGACCCGATGTGCGACCGTGTTGGCCGGGCTTTGTGTCGAACTTGGACTTGTCCGCGATGGAGCGACGAGCGCTCTTCAGGAACAGGTCGGTGCCTTCACGGCGGGAGAGTTTGGCCTTGGGGCCGATATAACGTGCCACTTGAGTTTCCTTTGTTCATCTACCGTGCTTACACACGGGAGCCACCCGGGGTGTCAAAAACAACCCGGGTGGCGGTGGGCTTACAAAAATTAGATACGACGACGCTTTTGAGGGCGGCAGCCGTTATGGGGAACCGGTGTCACGTCCGCAATGGAAGTGATGCGGATACCCAGAGCACCCAGGGCGCGAACCGAGGATTCACGGCCAGGACCGGGACCCTTGATTTCGACGTCCAGGTTCTTGATGCCCTGTTCGATAGCAGCACGACCGGCCACTTCCGAAGCAACCTGAGCTGCAAAAGGAGTCGACTTGCGCGAACCCTTGAAGCCCTGGCCACCCGACGAAGCCCACGACAGAGCGTTGCCTTGACGGTCGGTGATGGTGATGATCGTGTTGTTAAACGAAGCGTGCACGTGTGCAATGCCGTCAGAAATGTTCTTGCGAACCTTCTTACGTACACGTGCTGCAGCGTTGTTTTGTGCCTTAGCCATAGTGATCTCTCAATCCCTTATTTCTTCAGTGCCGCTGCGCCTTTGCGCGGACCCTTGCGAGTACGGGCATTGGTGCGTGTACGTTGACCGCGCATAGGCAGACCACGACGGTGACGGAAACCGCGATAGCAACCGATGTCCATCAAACGCTTGATGTTCATGGTGGTTTCGCGACGCAGATCACCTTCCAGAGTCATGCCATTCAACTGGTCACGGATCTTTTCCAGATCAGCGTCAGTCAGGTCCTTGACCTTCTTGGAGTACTCGATACCGCAAGCTTCGCAGATCTTGCGAGCAGTCGTACGACCGATACCGAAAATGGCGGTCAGGCCGATTTCAGCATGCTTGTGGGGCGGGATGTTAATACCAGCAATACGTGCCATATTAGTCCTCTAATACTTTCAATCAGCCCTGGCGCTGCTTATGGCGCTGGTCTGTGCAGATCACGCGTACCACACCCTTGCGGCGGATGATCTTGCAGTTGCGGCAGATTTTCTTGACCGAAGCCGAAACTCTCATTTCATTCTCCTAAAACTTTGCATCCGTTCCACTCTCTTGACCTGGACACTGCCTGTGACCGTAAGAGAGTGCAGAGCACTCAAACTTGCCTGTTGTTGGATTCCTTCCAGGGATTCCCGGAAGGAACGGCCTTCATATCTCAGTGACCTGATGCCTTGAAGTTGGCCTTCTTGAGAAGGGATTCGTACTGCTGCGACATCATGTAATTCTGTACCTGCGCCATGAAGTCCATCGTCACCACCACAATAATCAGGAGGGACGTACCACCGAAGTAGAACGGAACGTTGTACTTCAGGATCAAGAACTCAGGCAGCAAACATACAAATGTAATGTAGATGGCGCCAGCCAGTGTCAAACGCACCAAAATCTTGTCAATGTAGCGGGCAGTCTGGTCACCGGGACGAATACCGGGGATGAAAGCACCACTCTTCTTCAGATTATCAGCGGTCTCGCGACTATTGAACACGAGTGCTGTGTAGAAGAAACAGAAGAAAATGATTGCGGCGGCGTAGAGCATCACATAAATCGGCTGACCGGGGGTCAACGTCGATGCAATGTCCTTCAGCCAACGCATGGATTCTCCTGCACTGAACCAATTCACCACGGTTGCGGGCAGCAAGATGATCGAAGAAGCGAAGATGGGAGGAATCACACCTGCCATATTCAACTTCAGTGGCAAGTGCGAAGACTGACCACCATACACCTTGTTGCCGACTTGGCGGCGTGCGTAATTCACCAGGATCTTTCGCTGGCCACGTTCGACAAACACGACGAAATACGTCACGGCTGCCACAACGAGGACAATGAAGATCGCGGCCAGGATGCTCATGGCACCGGTACGAACCAGCTCCAGCAATCCACCGATCGAGCTGGGCAAGCCTGCGGCAATACCAGCAAAGATCAAAATGGAGATGCCGTTACCCAGACCACGTTCAGTGATCTGCTCGCCGAGCCACATCAGGAACATAGTGCCAGCTGTCAGGCTGACCACCGCAGTCATGCGGAAGCCAAAGCCTGGATCCAACACCAGACCAGGAGAGCTTTCCAAAGCCACGGCAATACCCAACGACTGGAAAAGTGCCAAGGCCAAAGTGCCGTAGCGGGTGTATTGGGTAATCTTGCGACGCCCCGCCTCACCTTCCTTCTTCAGCTGCTCAAATGTAGGGACGACATACGTCATCAGCTGCATGATGATCGATGCCGAGATGTACGGCATGATCCCCAGTGCGAACACTGTGAAGCGCGAAAGCGCTCCACCCGAGAACATATTGAACAGGTTGAGAATGCCCTGCTGGCCATTGAACAGCTGCTGCAGCTGCGCTGGGTCGATGCCCGGCACGGGGATATGCGCCCCGATACGGTATACGACCAGCGCAAGCAACAGAAAAACCAGTCGGCGACGCAAGTCACCAAACTTGCCGGTTTTTGCAATTTGAGCTGCGCTAGTAGCCACGGATGTCTCTTTCAGAACTTAATCAGGCGATGCTGCCACCGGCAGCTTCGATGGCAGCCTTGGCGCCAGCTGTGGCACCAACGCCATTCAGCTTGACAGCCTTGGTCAACTCACCGCTCTTGATAACCTTCACCACCAGGGCGTTGGAGGCTACCAGACCTGCTTGCTTCAGTGCAGCGACGTCCACTTCAGCCAGACCCAGCTGCTCCAGAGCAGCCAAAGTCACTTCAGCGTTGAACTTCAAAGTCATGGACTTGAAGCCACGCTTAGGCAAGCGACGTTGCAGAGGCATTTGACCGCCTTCGAAGCCTACCTTGTGGTAGCCACCCGAACGCGACTTCTGACCCTTGTGACCACGACCGGCAGTCTTACCCAGACCGGAACCGATACCGCGACCCACGCGACGTGCTGCGTGCTTGGAGCCTTCTGCGGGCTTGATGCTATTGAGTTCCATCATCAATCCTTTCACAGAACCTTCACCAAGTAGGCGATTTTGTTGATCATGCCGCGCACTTCAGGAGTGTCCTGCAGTTCGCTGACGCTGTTCAGCTTACGCAGACCCAGGCCACGCACAGTCGCACGGTGCGACTCTTTGGTGCCAATGGGGCTACGAACCAGCTGAATCTTGACAGTTTGTTGTGTTGTCATGTGCTGGACTCCGATCAGGCGGTGAAGATGTCTTCAACCGACTTGCCACGCTTTGCAGCCACTTCCGAAGGGGTTGTGGAGTTCTTCAAAGCGTCGAGTGTGGCGCGAACCATGTTGTAAGGATTCGAAGAACCGTGGCTCTTGGCCACGATGTCGGTCACGCCGACCACTTCGAACACAGCGCGCATTGGGCCGCCGGCGATGATACCGGTACCCTTAGGAGCTGGGTGCAGTTCCACGCGTGCAGCACCATGATGACCCACCACAGAGTGGTGGATGGAACCGCTCTTCAGCGATACCTTGATCATGTTGCGGCGGGACTCTTCCATGCCCTTTTGCACAGCTGCAGGCACTTCTTTCGACTTGCCCTTGCCCATGCCAATGCGGCCGTCACCGTCGCCAACCACGGTCAGTGCAGCGAAGCCGAGGATACGACCGCCCTTCACAACCTTGGTGACGCGGTTCACCGCAATCATTTTTTCGCGCAGACCGTCGTCACGACCTTCGTCTTGCACTTTGGGGGAAAACTTTGCCATTTTTGTCCGCTCCGCTTAGAACTGCAGGCCCGCTTCGCGAGCGGCCTCTGCCAAAGCCTTCACGCGGCCGTGGTATGCGAAACCAGCGCGATCGAAAGCCACTTTCTCAACGCCGGCAGCCTTAGCACGCTCGGCAATCAGCTTGCCGATTTGTGTGGCGGCAGCCACGTTGCCACCCTTGCCAGCGGCGCCCAGTTGTGCGCGCACAGTGGCTTCGGCAGTTGAAGCTGTGGCCAACACCTTGGTGCCATCTTCGGAGAAGACGCTGGCGTAGATGTGGAGGTTCGTGCGGTTCACGCTCAAACGTGCCACGCCTTGCTGTGCAATGCGGATACGTGTTTGGCGTGCACGACGCAGACGCTGCTCTTTCTTGGTCAACATATTGCAGCTCCTTACTTCTTCTTGGTCTCTTTGATCACGACCTTCTCATCCACATAGCGGATGCCCTTGCCCTTGTAAGGCTCAGGGGGACGAACGGCGCGGATCTCAGCAGCCAGCTGACCCACCACTTGGCGGTCAGCACCCTTGATCACGATTTCGGTCGGAGTAGGGGTAGCGATGGTGATGCCTTGGGGAGCTTCAAAGTGCACAGGGTGCGAGAAGCCCACGTTCAGGTTCAGCTTTGTGCCCTGTGCAGCGGCCTTGTAACCCACGCCAATCAGCGTCAGCTTCTTTTCAAAGCCTTCGGTCACGCCCTTCACCATGTTGTTGACCAGCTGGCGGAAAGTACCGGCCAGAGCGTCAGCATCACGGGAATCGTTCACAGGGGCAAACGACAGCTTGCCTTCGTTGTTGCTGATAACAACCAATGCGTTCAGCGCTTGGGTCAGTTCACCGCCCTTGCCCTTCACCTTGATGGAATCAGCATTGATCGACACATCCACGCCTGCGGGGATGGTCACATTTGCTTTTGCTACGCGAGACATTTCAGTATTTCTCCTTAATGTCCGTTAGGCCACATAGCACAGCACTTCGCCGCCGACACCGGTAGCACGTGCTTTGCGATCTGTCATCACACCCTTAGGAGTGGTAACAATGGCCACACCCAAGCCGTTTTGGACTTGAGGAATAGCGTCACGACCCTTGTACACGCGCAGGCCAGGACGGCTCACACGTTCGATACGCTCGATCACAGGGCGACCGGCGTAGTACTTCAGGGTAATAACGAGTTCAGACTTGCCGTCTTCGGTCTTGACTTCAAAACCGTCAACATAGCCCTCGTCCTTCAGCACTTGTGCGATGGCAACCTTCACCTTAGAGGAAGGAACCGACACGGTGGCTTTGGACACCATTTGGGCGTTGCGAATACGGGTCAGCAAGTCGGCGATAGGATCACTCATGCTCATCTTGTATCTCTCCTGCTTGCTTACCAGCTAGCCTTGGTCACACCGGGGATGTCACCAGCAAAGGCCAGTTCACGGATCTTTGCGCGACCCAGACCGAATTGACGGAATGTGCCACGTGGACGACCAGTGATTTCGCAACGATTACGTTGGCGAGTGGGGTTGGCGTTGCGAGGCAACTTCTGCAGACCCAGGCGGGCTGCGTCACGCTCTTCGTCGGAACGCTTAGCGTCACCGGCGATTGCCTTCAGTTCTGCGTACTTGGCAGCGTACTTAGCTGCCAGCTTTTCGCGCTTCAGTTCGCGCTCGATCAAAGCTTTCTTAGCCATGCGCTACCTCAGTTCTTGAAGGGGAATTTGAACGCTGCGAGCAGTGCCTTGCACTCGTCGTCGTTCTTCGCCGAGGTTGTGATGCTGATATTCAGACCACGCAGAGCATCCACTTTGTCGTATTCGATTTCAGGGAAGATGATCTGTTCTTTGACGCCAACGTTGTAGTTGCCGCGACCGTCGAACGAGCGACCCGAAATACCACGGAAGTCACGCACGCGGGGCAGAGCCACGGTCACGAAACGGTCCAGGAATTCGTACATTTGAACGCCGCGCAGGGTCACCATGCAGCCAATAGCTTGGCCTTCACGGATCTTGAAACCAGCGATAGCCTTCTTGGCCTTGGTCACCACGGGCTTTTGACCAGCAATCTTGGTCAGGTCAGCCACAGCGTTGTCCATCACCTTCTTGTCGGCCACAGCTTCGCTCACACCCATGTTCAGAGTGATCTTGGTCAGACGGGGCACTTCCATGTCGGAGGTGTAACCGAACTTAGCCTTCAGTTCGGCCGCGATCTTTTCGCGGTAGAGTTTTTGCAAACGTGCCATGTGTTACTCCTTAGGCGGCGATTTCAGCGCCATTGGACTTGAACACGCGAACACGTGTGCCATCGGCGTTCACCTTGATGCCCACGCGATCGGCCTTGCCAGTCGCTGCATTGAAGATAGCCACGTTGGACTGGTGGATAGGCATAGCCTTTTCCACGATGCCGCCGGTGGTGCCCTTCATGGGGTTTGGCTTGACGTGCTTCTTGACCAGGTTCACGCCATCGATCACCAGATGCGAGTCATCCTTGCGCGAAGCAACGACGCCTTGCTTACCCTTGTCACGGCCGGCCAGCACGATGACTTTGTCGCCCTTGCGAATCTTGTTCATGGTGCTTCCTTTAGAGAACTTCAGGTGCCAGGGACACGATCTTCATGAACTTTTCGGTACGCAGTTCACGTGTCACGGGGCCAAAAATACGAGTGCCGATAGGCTCCAGCTTGGCGTTCAGTAGAACGGCAGCGTTGCCATCGAACTTCACCAAAGAGCCGTCGCCACGGCGGATGCCCTTGGCTGTACGAACGACCACTGCACTGTAAACCTCGCCTTTTTTGACGCGGCCACGGGGAGCGGCTTCTTTGATGCTCACTTTGATGATGTCACCAACACTTGCGTAGCGACGATGAGAACCGCCCAGCACCTTAATGCACTGAACAGACTTCGCGCCCGTGTTATCGGCAACCTCTAAACGAGATTCTGTTTGGATCATTTCAATATTCCCAACTTGCTCCAGCAGACACGGACAGCCCCAGAGAACTTCTCAAGGGCCGAACGAAGCAGCCGGTCAGTCTTGGGCCCGTCGTCCACCTTCTGGACCATTCCAAAAGGCTTCCCGCTGGGCAGAAAGTTTCACGCTTTTACACGTGAAGCATAGGATTATCGCAAGAATTTCCTTGCGCGTCAACTGCTTAGCAGCCAAAAACCACCACATCCTCACGGGATGCAGCCAGGCCGCGGTCGCTTTGCAAAAACAATAGCGCCAAGCGCTTGCAAAACATTGATTTCAAGGCAATTTACCCTTGGAACCAATGAAAATCAAACGCTAGGCGCTTCTATTTTTGCTAGTGCCTGCCGCAACAGCAGGCATCGCTCACCCCGTCAAACCGGAGGCAGCAGGTATTGCTGAGCCAGCGCCAGGAAATCTGGCAGCTTCGCATCCACCCCTGGCAGCTCTTGTCCCAGGATTTCAGCCACGCGGGGCGCCACCATGGCCGCCAGGCGTGCGTCCAGGAACAGCAAGCGGCTGCGACGGGCCAGCACGTCTTCCACGGTGCGCGCGTACTCATAGCGCACGGCAAAACGTACCATGGCTTCACTCAGGCCCTCGGTCAGCATCTGATCAGCGCCGGGCAGGCTGTGCACGGCGGCAGCCTCTGTGCCGTAGATGTGCTCGCCTTGTGCGGCATTCATGCGATGCTTGACCTGCTCGGGCTTGGGCGCCCCCACCAGCGGCATCTTGACCGTCACCCCACCATCGCGGGCAGGCAGCAGCTGGGCATCAAAGCACTCTTTGAGTACATCTTCGGCCATGGCGCGGTAGGTGGTCCACTTGCCACCGGTCACGGTGACCAAGCCCGATTTGCTGGTCATGACCGTGTGTTCGCGGCTGATCTTCTTGGTGTTCTCGCCATCATCATCTTGCGGCTTGACCAGGGGACGCATGCCCACCCAGATGCTGCGCACATCCGCACGGGTGGGACGGCGGCACAGGTAGTTGCCCGCTTCCTTGAGGATGAAGGCGATTTCTTGCTCGAACGCCAAGGGCTCGCGCGCCAGGACGTGGCGCGGGGTGTCGGTCGTCCCCAGAATGACCTTGCCCAGCCATGGCACGGCAAACAGCACGCGGCCATCCGCCGTCTTGGGCACCAGCAGGGCATGGTCGGTTGGCAGAAACTCGCGGTCCACCACCACGTGCACCCCTTGGCTGGGCGCCACCATGGGCTTGACGGGCTTGCCCAGCAGCTCGGCATCTTGCTGGCGCAGCAGGTCCACCCAGGGGCCGGTGGCATTCACCACGCATTTGGCATGCACTTCGTAGCGGGTGCCTGTTTCGGCATCTTCACAGACCACGCCAGACACTTTGCCATCGGTGTGCAACAGTTCCTTGGCCGGACAGTAGTTGACCAGCAAGGCGCCCTTGGCGGCAGCGGTACGGGCCAGCACCAGGGCCAGACGCGCATCATCAAATTGGCCATCCCAGTACTTCACGCCACCTTTGAGATGGTCCGTGCGCACCGTGGGCAGCAGGCGCAAGGTCTTGTCCTTGCTCAGAAATTCGGTACGCCCCAGGCCATCTTTACCGGCCAGCGCGTCGTACATCTTCAAGCCAGCGCCATAAAAAGGCGTGTCCAGCAGCTTGTAGGACGGCATCACGAACGCCAGCGGCTGGGCCAAGTGGGGGGCATTGTTGAGCAGCGTGGTCCGCTCGTGCAGCGCTTCGCGCACCAGGGAGACGTTGCCCTGCGCCAGATAACGCACACCGCCATGCACCAGCTTGGTCGCGCGCGATGAGGTGCCTTTGGCGAAGTCGTGCGACTCCAGCAGGCACACCTTGAAACCACGCGCCGCCGCATCCACTGCCGTGCCCAAGCCAGTTGCGCCACCACCGATAATCAGCAGGTCGTAGGTTTCGGGCTGCGCCAGACGGGCCAGCAGCTCCGCACGATCGGTAGTCAGAGGAGAAGAAAGGTTGTTCATGGGCAAAGCCTTGTGCACGCGCCGCCTCGGCTCGCATTCCCCTTGAACAACGAGCGATCTGGCACAGATAGCCAATCTATATTTTCGCTCTTTTTCGTTTTTAATGCGCGGTTAAGTTGATTTAAGCGCGAAATTGATCGCTGCAGCGTCTCTTGCCACCCACGCACTGTGCGATATACGGCCCCAACAGCCCATCCCCTGCCTCAGGGATGGACTGTCCAAGGTCGATGGTCAGCGCACCTTGCCGTTCTTCCAGGCGCTCAGCAGGCTGTCATAGGCAATGGTTTCACCCTTGGGCTTTTCATTGGCCAGCTTCTTCCAGGGGGCTTGGCTGTCGCTGAGCCACTTGTTGGGATCCCCCTTGGGATTGAGCTTGGGCGCACAGTGCGCCATGCCCGCACGTTGCAAACGTGCCATCACCTGATCCATCTCTTCTGCCAAGGTGTCCATGGCTGCCTGCGGGGTCTTCTCTCCCGTAGCCGCCTGCGCCACGTTCTTCCACCACAGCTGCGCCAGCTTGGGGTAGTCCGGCACATTGTTGCCCGTCGGGGTCCAGGCCACACGCGCGGGGCTGCGGTAGAACTCGACCAAACCGCCCAGCTTGGGCGCCATATCGGTCATGGCTTTGGACTGGATGTCCGATTCGCGGATGGGCGTCAGGCCCACGATGGTCTTTTTCAAGCTGGCCGTCTTCGCTGTCACAAACTGCGCATACAGCCAGGCTGCCGCCAGGCGGTCGGGGTTGTGGTCTTTAAAGAAGGTCCAGCTGCCCACATCCTGGTAGCCGTTTTGCATGCCCTGCTTCCAATACGGGCCATTGGGGCCTGGGGCCATGCGCCACTTGGGCGAGCCGTCGGCATTCACCACGGGAAGACCCGGCTTGGTCATATCGGCTGTAAAGCCGGTGTACCAGAAGATCTGCTGCGCAATATGCCCCTGCGCAGGTACGGGACCCGATTCGCCAAAGGTCATGCCCATGGCTTCTTTGGGCGCGTACTTCTTCATCCAGTCCACATACTTGGTCAGCGCAAATACCGCGGCCGGCGAGTTGGTGGCACCGCCGCGCGAGACCGAGGCCCCCACCGGGGTGCATTTGTCATCGGCCACACGAATGCCCCATTCGTCCACCGGCATGCCGTTGGGAATGCCCTTGTCGGCTGCTCCGGCCATGGACAGCCAGGCATCGGTGAAGCGCCAGCCCAGCGACGGATCTTTCTTGCCGTAATCCATGTGCCCATAAATCGGCTTGCCATCGATGTTCTTCACATCGTTGGTGAAGAACTCCGCAATGTCTTCATAGGCGCTCCAGTTCAGTGGCACACCCAGGTCATAGCCATATTTGGCCTTGAACTTTTGCTTCAGGTCTGCGCGCTCGAACAGATCGGCGCGGAACCAGTACAGATTGGCAAACTGCTGGTCGGGCAGCTGGTAGACCTTGCCATCGGGTGCCGTGGTGAAGCTGATGCCGATGAAATCCTTCAGATCCAGCCCCGGATTCGTCCATTCCTTGCCCGCACCGCCCATGTAGTCGCTCAGATTCAAAATCTTGCCGTAGCGGTAGTGCGTGCCAATCAAATCAGAGTCTGAAATCCAGCCGTCATAAATACTCTTACCCGACTGCATGGAGGTCTGCAGCTTCTCCACCACATCGCCCTCCTGGATCAGGTCATGCGTCACCTTGATGCCAGTGATTTCCGAGAACGCCTTGGCCAGGGTTTTGCTCTCGTACTCATGGGTGGTGATGGTCTCTGAGACCACCGAAATATCTTTCACCCCTTTGGCCTGCAGTTTTTTGGCCGCCTCGATGAACCATTTCATCTCGGCCATTTGCTGGTCTTTGTTCAAGGTACTGGGCTGAAACTCTGCATCAATCCACTTTTTGGCTTCTGCTTCACCCGCCCATGCGGCGTGACCAGCAACCAGCGCCGCTGCGGCAATGGCGATGGCCCGAACTTGCACTTTCATAGCTGTCTCCTGGTTTGATTTTGCTTTGACCCCGCTGACATATCGCCCGGCCGACAGGGGAAGATCAGGCCAAGCCACACACTCGCACCCCGGCGCCCAGCCCCGTGCAGGCGCCCGCATTCCGTCTTAACCCTTGCGCATGACCAGCGCCAGCAGCAACATGGACAGCACAAAGCTGATCCAGACCGAGGGCTCTTGCTCCAGGGCCAGCCACTGCACCAGCTTCTCGCCCATACCCACCCAGGCCAAATTCACATAGGCCGCCAAAAGCAGGCCCACAAACAGGCGGTCCCCCCGCGTGGTGGAGATTGGCAGCCAGCCTTTGCGCAACACCGAGGGGCTGCGTACCTCCCACACGGTCATGCCAATCAACATGACGGCGATACAGATGAAGAAGATCGCTACCGGTGTCGTCCAAGCCATCCAACTGAGCATCACATCTCTCCTGTCAAACGCGGCCCATCGCAAAGCCTTTGGCGATGTAGTGGCGAACGAACCAAATCACTACCATCCCGGGGACGATGGTCAACACCCCAGCCGCCGCCAGCGTGGCCCAGTCCATGCCCGAGGCACTGACCGTGCGCGTCATCGTGGCCACAATGGGTTTGGCATTCACACTGGTCAAGGTGCGCGCCAGCAGCAACTCCACCCAGCTGAACATGAAGCAAAAGAACGCTGCCACGCCCACCCCAGCCTTGATCAACGGCAGAAAAATGGTGAGAAAGAAGCGAGGAAAGCTATAGCCATCGATGTAGGCGGTTTCATCGATCTCGCGCGGAATTCCGCTCATGAAACCTTCCAGAATCCACACCGCCAAAGGCACGTTGAACAGCAGGTGCGCCAGCGCCACGGCGATGTGCGTATCCATCAATCCCACCGTGGTGTAGAGCTGAAAAAAAGGCAGCAAAAACACGGCGGGTGGCGTCATGCGATTGGTCAACAGCCAAAAGAACACATGCTTGTCACCCAGAAAACGGTAGCGCGAGAATGCATAGGCCGCAGGCAGCGCCACCGACAGCGAAATCACCACATTGATCGCCACATAAATCAGACTGTTGATGTAGCCGCTGTACCAGGAGGCATCCGAAAAAATGGTGTGGTAATTCGCCCAGGTGAAATGGGCAGGCCAGAGCGTGAAGCTGGAGAGAATTTCCTCATTGGTCTTGAAGCTCATGTTCACCATCCAGTAGATGGGTAACACCGCAAACAGCAGGTACAGACACAGAAAGATGCTGCGTTTTTTGAAGCGTTTTTCAGTCATGCGCCACCTCTGCGTCGCCCGTGCCCACGCGCTGCATCCAGTTGTAGAGGATGAAGCACAGCAGCAAGATGATGAGGAAATAAATCAGCGAGAACGCCGCCGCTGGCCCCAGGTCAAACTGGCCCACGGCTTTTTGCGTCAGGTACTGGCTCAAGAAGGTGGTGGCATTGCCAGGGCCACCGCCCGTCAGCACAAAGGGCTCGGTGTAGATCATGAAGCTGTCCATGAAGCGCAGCAGCACGGCAATCATCAGCACACCCCGCAACTTGGGCAGCTGGATGTAGCGAAACACCGCCCACTTGCTGGCACCATCAATGCGCGCGGCCTGGTAGTACGCATCGGGAATGGAGCGCAGGCCCGCAAAGCACAGCAGCGCCACCAGCGGCGTCCAGTGCCAGACATCCATGACCAGCACCGTCACCCACGCATCCACGGCATTGCCGGTGTAGCTGTAGTCCATCCCCAGGCCATTGAGCGCGGCGCCCAGCAACCCAATGTCCGAGCGCCCATAAATCTGCCAGATGGTGCCCACCACGTTCCAGGGAATCAGCAGCGACAAGGCAATCAGCACCAGCACTGCCGAAGATTTCCACCCCTTTTCGGGCATGGACAGTGCCAGCGCAATCCCCAGAGGAATCTCCACCAGCAGCACCGCCAGCGAGAAATTGATCTGCCGCCACAGCGCGGCATGCAGCTCTTCATCCCGCATCACCATGGCGAACCATTCCGTGCCCACAAACACACGCCGCTCGGGGCTGATGATGTCCTGCACCGAATAGTTCACCACCGTCATCAGCGGCAAGATGGCCGAGAACGCCACACACAGCATGACGGGCAGTATCAACAGCCACGCTTTCTGGTTCAAAGGCTTGTTGATGGTGCTCATGCCAGCAACTCCTCATTGCGATAAAAACAGGTGTGGGGCCCCAATAGCTGCAACCAAACGGCATCACCGGGGGCAGGGACCGCCTCACCCGCAGGCAAACGCACCTTCAGCGCGGTACCGTCCACTGCTGCGGTCAGCAAACTGTGTGTCCCCACATCCTGCACCCGCAGCACCTGGGCAGGCCAGGCTCCGGGAGCCTGGGCCGCTGCCAGCTGTACGTATTCCGGACGGATTCCCAGTTGCCAGCTGCCCGAATCCCCGCTTGGCGCGTGCGCCTGCAGCACAGGTGACGTCAGGGGCTGGCCTGCTGCATAAAACTGTCCGTCACGCTGCGCCAGTGGCACAAAGTTCATGCCCGGTGAACCGATGAAATGCCCCACAAACGCATGCTGGGGCCGCTCGAACAACGCCTCGGGCGTACCCACCTGCACCATCTTGCCGCGCGACATCACCACCACCTCGTCGGCAAACGTCAGCGCCTCCACCTGGTCGTGTGTAACGTAGATGAGCGTGAGCTTGAGCTCATGGTGAATTTGCTTGAGCTTGCGGCGCAGCTGCCATTTCAGGTGCGGGTCAATCACCGTCAGCGGCTCGTCAAACAGCACTGCTGCCACATCCGGGCGCACCAGCCCTCGCCCCAGTGAGATTTTTTGTTTGGCGTCTGCCGCCAGACCCGCTGCCCGCTGATCGAGCTGAGCACTCATCTCCAGCATCTCGGCGATCTCACCCACACGCTGGCGAATCTGCGCCTCAGGCACCTTGCGATTGCGCAGCGGAAATGCCAGGTTTTCAGCGACGGTCATGGTGTCGTAGATCACCGGAAACTGGAACACCTGCGCAATATTGCGCTGCTGCGGTGTGTCGTGCGTGACGGCCTTGCCGTCAAAGCAGACACTGCCTTGCGACGGCTGCACCAGGCCGGAGATGATGTTCAGCAGCGTGGTCTTGCCGCAGCCCGAAGGGCCCAGCAAGGCATACGCGCCACCATCGGCAAACTCCATCTGCATGGGCAGCAGGGCGTAGTCACTGTCTTGCTGCGGGTTGGGGCGGTAGGCATGTGCCAGATCCAGGGTGATACGTGCCATGGTTCAAGCTCCTTGCATGCCCAGCGGCATTTGCAGCAATGCACCACCTTGCCCAGCGGCGTTTTCAGGCGCAAAAACATAGCACGATGCGGGCGCCAGATATACGCTGATAGGCGCATTCAAATCCACCTTGTGCACCCCCGTGAGTTGCACCACCCAGTCACCCCAGGGCAGCTGCACATGCACAAAGGTGTCAGAGCCAGAAATCTCCGCCAGATGCACCCGCCCTTGCAGGGCCACACTGCCAGGTTGCGCCTGCAGCGACAAGGCACTGGCACGCACACCCAGCACCACCTCGGGGTGGTTGGCGCCTTGCAAAGGCGTGCGCAGTGTCAACATGCTCCCATCAGGCAGGCGCAGTTGCTGGCCATCGCCCTGCAGCTGCGTAGTCACCAGATTCATGGGTGGGTCGCTGAAGGCACGTGCGACGCGCAGTGACTGCGGCGCACGAAACACCTCGGAGGTTGGGCCGTACTGCAGCAGCTCCCCGCGCTCCAGCACGGCGGTATAGCCACCCAGCATCAAGGCCTCGGCAGGCTCGGTCGTGGCATAGACCACGGTCGAACGGCCCGCTTCAAACAGCTGCGTCAATTCATCGCGCAGCCCCTCGCGCAACTTGTAGTCCAGGTTGACCAGGGGCTCATCGAGCAGCATCAGGGGGGCATCTTTGGCCAGGGCGCGCGCCAGGGCCACACGCTGCTGTTGACCGCCTGACAGCTCGGCCGGCAGGCGATCAAGGAACATATCAATGTGCAAACGCTTGGCCAGCGCGCGCACCTTGCTATCAATCTCTTTTTCACCCCGCAGTCGCAGCGGCGAGGCGATGTTGTCCGCCACCGTCATCGAGGGGTAGTTGATGAACTGCTGGTAGACCATGGCCACATTGCGCTGGCGCACCGGCATGCCCGTCACGTCCTGGCCATCCACCACAATGCGCCCCTGTGTGGGGGTGTCCAACCCGGCCATCAGGCGCATCAAGCTGGTCTTGCCGGCCTGGGTGGCCCCCAGCAGCACCGTCACCACATTGCTTTGCAAGGAAAGATTGAGCGGGTACAGCCACGTTGCGGCCCCCACCTTCTGCACCACGTTTTCCAGCACCAGTTGCATGTACACCTCTTGCCAGCCGACGAAACGAAGTGCGCAAACACTCCCGCGATAAAACGCCAAAAATCCATCGATTTGTGATCATTTTTGTTCTTTCCGGGGCGCAAGGTATAGAAAAATACCCTGACAGCGATTCGTTTGAATTCGTTCTACATTCGTAAACACCCTAGGATGGCAGGCTTGACTGCCCCCCGTCCGCTTGTGCGGCGGGCTTCATTCACCACCGTCAAAGTCCAATCCGTGAACACAAATCCACGCCAACTGCAGCTTTTGGAAGAAGTGCGCCACAGGCAATCTGCCACCGTTGAACAACTGGCGGACATTCTGGAAGTCACGCTGCAAACCGTGCGCCGCGACATCCAGAAGCTGGCGGAAATGGGTCTGCTGGTGCGCTTTCACGGCGGGGTGCGCATGCCCAGCGCCACCGTGGAAAACATTGCCCACCCGCGCCGCCAGACCATGCATGCCGAGGGCAAGACACGCATTGCCCAAGCCATTGCCCAGGCCATTCCCAATGGCTGCTCGCTGATCCTGAACATTGGCACCACCACCGAAGCCGTGGCCAAGGCGCTGATGCACCACCAGGGCCTGCGCGTGATCACCAACAACCTGAACGTGGCCGCCATTTTGAGTGGCAATGCCGACTGCGAAGTCATCGTGGCCGGAGGCGTGGTGCGCACGCGCGACCGAGGCATTGTGGGTGAGGCGGCCATCGATTTTCTGCGCCAGTTCAAGGTGGATATTGCCGTCATCGGCATCTCTGCCATCGAGGCGGACGGCACCCTGCGCGACTACGATCTGCGCGAGGTGAAAGTGGCCCAAACCATCATCCAGCAGTCGCGCGAAGTGTGGCTGGCGGCCGACCACAGCAAATTCAGCCGCCAGGCCATGGTGGAGCTGGCCAGCCTGCACCAGGTCAACCGCCTGTTCACCGATGTGCACCCCCCCGAGACCTTCACCCACCTGCTGCAGGAGGCCGAGGTCCAATGCATCGTCGCCCAATGACGGCTGCACTGCACATCCGCCCAGCCCAGACCAGCGATGCACAGGCGCTGGCGGCCTTGCTGCACAGCATTGGCTGGTTTGCGGGGTTTGCCAGTGGCAGCCCGCAAGAACACGCCCGCCGGATTGCCCCCCTGCTCGCCCCCAGCGAGCGCCAGCGGCAGTGGGTGGCCTGCAATGCGCAAGGCGATCTGCTGGGCTGGTGCGCCGTGCACTGGCTGCCCGTGGCCGTCCTGCAAAGCTGGGAAGGCTATGTGAGCGAACTTTTCATAGCTGACAGCGCCCGTGGAATGGGCGTTGGAAGCCAATTACTTGACCAAGCCATTCAGGCTGCGCGCGCCCAAGGCTGCAGCCGCATCTGGCTGGTAAACAACCGCGACCGCGACTCCTACCAGCGCGGCTTTTACGCCCAACAAGGCTGGACAGAGCAGGCCCAGACCGCCCGCTTTGTGCTGGACCTGTGATGGGCGGATTTGCACACCCTGTTTTCCTATGACCACCTACCTGCTCGCCCTGGACCAAGGCACCTCCAGCTCCCGCTCCATTGTTTTTGATGCCCAAGGCCAGATCGTGGCCTCGGCCCAGCAAGAGCTGCCCCAGATCTACCCCCGCCCGGGCTGGGTGGAGCACGACCCGCGCGAGATCTGGCGCACGCAGCTGACCACCGCCAAAGAGGCCCTGGCCAAGGCCGGGCTGAAAGCCAGCGACATTCGCTCCGTGGGCATTACCAACCAGCGCGAAACCACCATCGTCTGGAACCGCAAGACCGGCGCCCCCATCCACCACGGCATCGTCTGGCAAGACCGCCGCGCTGAGCCCACCTGCCAGCAACTGCGCGAAGCCGGGCATAGCGACACCATCTTGCAAAAGACGGGCCTGCGCATTGACGCCTACTTCTCGGGCACCAAGCTGCAATGGCTGCTGGACAACGTGGCCGGCGCCCGCGCCGCTGCCGAGCGCGGCGAGCTGGCCTTTGGCACGGTCGACAGCTGGCTCATCTGGCAGCTGACCGGCGGCGTGCAAGGCCAAGCACGCCACGTCACCGATGTGAGCAACGCCAGCCGCACCATGCTGTTCAACGTGCACACCAACCAGTGGGATGCCGATCTGCTGGCCCTGCTGAACATTCCCGCCAGCCTGATGCCCGAAGTGCTGCCTTCGGCCGCCGACTTTGGCCGCACGGCCGACGACGTGCTGGGCGGCAGCATCCACATCGGCGGTGTGGCGGGCGACCAGCAAAGCGCGCTGTTCGGCCAGGCCTGCTTCAAGGCCGGCATGGCCAAGAACACCTATGGCACGGGCTGCTTCATGCTGATGCACACCGGCAGCAAGTTCCAGACTTCGGCCAACGGCCTGCTGACCACCAGCGCCGCGCAGGCCAGCGCCACGCCGCAGTTTGCGCTGGAAGGCAGCGTGTTCATCGGCGGTGCCGTCGTGCAGTGGCTGCGCGATGGCTTGCAGGCCATTGAGCACAGTGGCCAGGTGCAGCAACTGGCCGAGAGCGTGCCCGACAGCGGCGGCGTCATGCTGGTGCCCGCCTTCACCGGCCTGGGCGCGCCCTATTGGGATTCGGAGGCACGCGGCTCCATCACCGGCCTGACACGCGGCACCACGCTGGCGCACATTGCCCGCGCCGCGCTGGAATCCATCGCCTACCAAAGCGCGGCCCTGCTGCTGGCCATGAGCCGCGATGCCGTGGCCAATGGCGGCGCTGCCGTGAGCGAGCTGCGCGTGGACGGCGGCGCCTGCGTGAACAACCTGCTGATGCAGTTCCAGGCAGACCTGCTGGGCATTCCGGTGGTGCGTCCGGCCTGTGTGGAAACCACAGCGCTGGGTGCGGCTTATCTGGCAGGTTTATCGTCAGGGGTGTACCAGAGCACCGACGAGCTGGCCCACCTGTGGAAGGCCGAACGCCGCTTTGTGCCCACCATGGACAAATGCCGCGCCGATGAGCTGATGGCCCGCTGGGAGCGCGCCGTGCGCCAGACCACGGCGCAGTAAGCCTCGCCGCCCTTAAAAAGAGAGCTGCTAGCGCGCACAAATACAGCATTTCAATGACGAAACCCATTGAAACCTTTGTTTGACGAGCGCAAGCAGCTCTTGTTTTTAGATAGATACCGTTTTCTTGGAACCCCTTGCTATGAGCCAGACACCTTCTACCCGCATCGCCTTCATCGGGGGCGGCAACATGGCCAGCGCCATCACCGGCGGCCTGATTGGCCGTGGTCTGCCCGTGTCGCAAATCACCGTGGTGGAGCCCTTTGAAGCCGCGCGCGCTGCGCTGCAGAGCAAATTCGGCATCACCGCCCTGCCCGCTGCCAGCGCCGCGCTGGCCGGTGCCGACCTGGTGGTCTGGGCCGTCAAGCCCCAGTCCTTCAAGGATGCCGCAGCCCCTGTCGCCATCCACACCGCCAACGCCCTGCACCTGAGCGTAGCCGCCGGCATCACCACCGACAGCATTGCCCAATGGCTGGGCACCGGCCGCATCGTGCGCGCCATGCCCAACACCCCCGCACTGGTGGGCAAGGGCATGACCGGTCTGTTTGCCCGCCCTGATGTGGACGCCGAAGGCCAGGCGCTGATCGAGCGCGTGATTGGCACCACCGGCCAATTTGTCTGGGTGGATGCCGAAGACAAGCTCGACGCCGTGACCGCCATGTCCGGCTCCGGCCCCGCCTATGTGTTCCTGTTCCTGGAAGCCATGACCCAGGCCGGTGTGGACATGGGCCTGACCGCCGACCAAAGCTACCAGCTGGCGATTGCTACCTTCCAAGGTGCTTCCGAGTTGGCCGCCCGCTCGGACGAGCCCGCCGCCACGCTTCGCGAGCGCGTCACCAGCAAGGGCGGCACCACCTACGCCGCCATCACGCACATGCAAGAGACGCAGTTGCCCCAGCACTTCATTGCTGCGCTGCGCAAAGCCGAAACCCGCGCCAAGGAACTGGCGGCAGAGTTTGGCCGTTAAATTGGCCTAAAAACAGCTTATAACACTCACTAAACAAGCGCCATCAGCTCATAAAAAAGGAGTGCCATGCACTCCTTTTTTTCGTCCCGTCTGCACAAAACAGCGACCTGCGCCTAAGCTCGCCACACCATGGAACGCATGGAAATGGCCCCCATCTGAAAGTCGGCGTTAAAGAACTGCGCGGCGTCATCGGCACCCACCGCGCCTGCGGCATACAGCAGGGGCAAATAATGGTCGTACGTGGGGTGCGCCATCTGCGCCACGGGGCCCAGCTGCTGGAAGTTCGCCAGCGCAGCCAGGTCCTGCTGCTGCACCTTATCGGCCACCATCTGGTCAAACTCAATGGCCCAGTCGTAAGCCTGCAGGGGGGATGCCGTGCGCTGTAAGGCGCGCAGGTTGTGCACCACGTTGCCGCTGCCCACAATCAGCACGCCGCGATCACGCAGCGCCCGCAGCTGCTGGCCCAGCGCAAAATGCTCGGCCGCCGGGCGGCTGTAGTCGATGCTCAGCTGCACCACGGGGATGGTGGCATCGGGAAACATGGGCTTGAGCACGCTCCACGTGCCGTGGTCCAGCCCCCAAGCATCCTCATCCACGCCCAGCGCCTGCTGGTTGTACGGGTTGTGCAGCTCGGCAGCCAGCTGCTTGGCAATGGCCGGCGCGCCCGGTGCAGGGTATTGCTGGGCAAAAAGCGCATCGGGGAAACCGCCAAAGTCATGGATGGTTTTAGGCTGCGCCATGCCCGTCAGCCACGCGCCCTGCCCCTGCGTGATCCAGTGCGCCGAGATGCACAGCACCAGCTGCGGGCGCTCGCCCGTCGCCAGCAGCTCTTGGCCCAGTTGCTGCCAGCTTTGCCGGTAGGCGTTGTCCTCGATCGCGTTCATGGGGCTGCCGTGCCCCACAAACAGCACCGGCATGCGCGCAGAGGGCCGCAGTGCGGTGATACCCGCTTGCGCCACGGCAGCGTCCAAGTTTTGGCTCATCGTCATGCTGACTCCTGTTGCGGCCAGGGCCGCTGCACCTGCGGCAGCGCCCAGCCAATGTCTGCGTTGCATCTTCCCACTTTCAGCATTTGCTCGGTTCGGGCATGAAAAAGGGGCCATCCGGCCCCTTGGTCATCGTTGGCAATGGGAGTGGCTGCACGCCCACAAGTTCCGCGAGGCTTGCTGGCAGCCCTGCCTGACACTTAGCGCAGCGCCAGGCCCAGAGCAATGCCTGCAAAAATCGTCATACCGATGTAATGGCTCTTGCTGAAGGCCACAAAACAGCCCGCACGGGCGCGGTCTTTGATCAAGGTGAAATGCCACAGCACCTGGCCGGCAGCAACTGCCATGCCCAGCCAGAAAGGCCAACCCAGGCCATAGGGCAGCACGGCGATGGTGGTCAGCACCAGGCACAGCGCAAAGAAAGCCATGATGCCCAGCACGTCAAAACGCCCCAAAGTGATAGCCGAGGTTTTCATGCCGATCTTCAGATCGTCATCGCGGTCCACCATGGCGTATTCGGTGTCATAGGCCAGCACTAGGAACATATTGGCCAGCCACAAAAGCCATGCCGTCCAGCCCACTTCCCCCGTCACCGCCGCAAAGGCAATGACGATGCCGAAGTTGAACGCAATGCCCAAAAAGGCCTGCGGCATGGCAAAAAAACGTTTGGTGAACGGATAGAGGATGGTGAACAACACAGCGGGCACCGACCAGGCCACGGCTTCCCAGCGTGTGGTGAGCACCAGCACAAAGGACACCAGCGTCAGCACCACGCCCACGAGGGCCGCTTCCTTGACGCTGATTTGCCCGCTGGTGATGGGGCGCTGTGTGGTGCGCTTGACGTGTTTGTCAAAGTCACGGTCTGCGATGTCATTGATGGTGCAGCCCGCGCTGCGCATCAGCACCGTGCCCGCCACAAACACCAGCAGCAAATGCCAGCCCGGAAAGCCATCGGCCGCCAGCCACAAGGCGGCCAGCGTAGGCCACACCAGCACCAGCCAGCCCGCCGGGCGGTTCCAGCGGATCAAATCCAGGTACAGCGAAAGCTTGGAACGGTGCGCCGCCTCAGCGGCGGGTGTGGGGGTTGAAGTCGTCATGGTCAAATTGTCGCGCCAAAAGCACAACGCCCGCAGAGCGCGGGCGTTGTGGGGGTTCTGCGGCGGGCACGTGGTCGTGCCACGCGCCTGCCCGCTAGGTGCCGCTTACTCTTACTCTTCCAGCAGCGAACGCAGCATCCAAGCATTTTGCTCATGCACGGTCAGGCGCTGGGTCAGCAAGTCGGCGGTAGGCTCGTCGCTGGCCTTGTCAGCCAGGGGGAACAGCTCACGGGCTGTGCGCGCCACCGCTTCATTGCCTTCCACCAGGATGCGGATCATTTCCGTAGCCTTGGGGGGGGTGGCGGGTACATCGGGCAGGCTGGTCAGCTTGCCGAACTGGCCATAGGAGCCAGGCGCGAAGTGGCCCAGCGAGCGGATACGCTCGGCCACAGGGTCTACGGCATTCCACAGTTCGGTGTACTGACCCATGAACATGGTGTGCAGCGTGTTGAACATGGGGCCTGTCACGTTCCAGTGGAAGTTGTGCGTGGTCAGGTACAGGGTGTAGGTGTCGGCCAGCAGACGCGACAGACCCGCTGCGATCAGCTCGCGGTCTTTGGTGCTGATACCAATCTTGATCGGCATGCCCACAGGTGCGGGTGCTGCTTTGACGGTGGTTTTCTTGGGTGCTTTGGTAGCCATGATGTTCCTCCTCAATCATGCAGAGCCGGTGCGGCAGCACAGTGCCTGCTACGGCTCAGGTGTAATGATGACTGTAGCGCAAGCCAATGCATGCTGGCGTAACAGTCTTATGACTTATGGCGACAGTGGGTTGAGTGCTCAGGTCAGCAGCTCAACACCTGATAGCTCGCAGGCATAGACTGCGTTGCGCAATGCGGCAATGGCTTCATAGCGGGTAAAGCTACGGCGCCACACCAGCATGACGCGGCGGCTGGGGGGCTGGTGCCCCTCTTCACCGCGAATGGGCAAATAACGGATGTGCGGATCATCAGAGGTGCGGCGGCGCTGGGTGGCCAGCGCATCCTTGGGCACAGACAGACGTGGCACCAGGGTCACGCCCATGCCTGCGGCCACCATGTGCTTGATGGTCTCCAGCGACGAGCCTTCAAACGTACGGCGAATGCCCTCGGCATTGCTGGCGTAGCGCGCAAACTCGGGGCACACCTCCAGCACGTGGTCACGGAAGCAGTGTCCCGCGCCCAGCAGCAACATGGTTTCGTTTTTCAGCTCGGTGGTCGTGACCGATTCTTTTTCGGCCAGCGGATGGGTATTGGGCACCGCAGCCATGAAAGGCTCGTCATACAGCGGCGCCATGGCCAGCCCGGTATCCGGGAAAGGCTCTGCCACGATGGCGCAATCGAGTTCACCGGTACGCAGCATCTCCAGCAGCTTCACCGTGAAGTTTTCTTGCAGCATCAGCGGCATCTGTGGCGTCATCTTGATGGAGTGACGCACCAGCTCTGGCAGCAGATAGGGGCCAATGGTGTAGATCACGCCCAGGGTCAGCACGCCCGACAGCGGATCTTTGCCGCGCTTGGCAATTTCCTTGATCTCGGCAGCCTGCTCCAGCACGCTTTGCGCTTGGCGCACGATGGATTCACCCAGTCCAGTGACCGACACCTCGCCCGCGCTGCGCTCAAAAATTTTCACGTCCAGCTCGTCTTCCAGCTTTTTGATCGCGACCGACAAGGTGGGCTGTGAGACATAGCACGCCTCAGCCGCGCGACCGAAGTGCTTCTCACGTGCGACGGCGACAATGTATTTGAGTTCGGTAAGCGTCATGGACTTTGTTTATGCCTATCGGTGAACGAGAAGGCATTTTGCATTGATGTAATCGAATGTACAGACTCGCCGCCCCAGAATGCGCAAGCACCCAGGGTCATTTCCGCGATTGTCCTACGCCTTCAGGAACTCCGCCTTGGCGCCCAACCATCGCTGAATATGCTGCTGCGCCAAGTGGGGGTGGCGCTGCAACATCATAGGCGCCAACTCCTTGGCCCACTCCAGCAAGGCGAAATCTTTGTCCAAATCGGCGAAACGCAACAGCGCATCACCGGACTGCCGCGCCCCCAGAAACTCACCGGGCCCGCGAATCTCCAGGTCGCGGCGGGCAATCTCGAAACCGTCGTTGGTTTCGGCCATGGCGCGCAAGCGCTCCTTGCCGGTGTCAGACAACCGTCCGTTGTCGTTGACGGAATACAACAGCACACAGGCCGATGCGGCCGCGCCGCGCCCTACACGCCCGCGCAGTTGGTGCAACTGGCTCAGGCCAAAGCGCTCCGCATGCTCAATCACCATCAGCGAAGCATTGGGCACATCCACCCCCACTTCAATCACCGTGGTGGACACCAGCACGCCCATGATGCCCGCGGTGAACAGCTCCATCACCGCCTTTTTCTCGGCCGTTGGCATGCGCGAATGCAGCAAACCCACCGTCACGCCCGGCAGGGCTTCGCTCAGATCCGTGTGCGTCGCCGTGGCGTTGGAGAGGTCCAGCGTTTCACTCTCTTCAATCAGCGGGCACACCCAGTACACCTGCCGCCCAGCGGCCACCTGGGCACCAATGCGGGCAATCACCTCGTCCTTGCGGCTGTCCGAAATCACCTTGGTCACGATGGGCGTGCGGCCCGGTGGCAGCTCGTCGATCACCGACACATCCAGGTCCGCGTAGTAGCTCATGGCCAGGGTACGCGGAATGGGCGTGGCACTCATCATCAGCAAATGCGGCTCCAGCCCCTGGTGCGCCAGCTTTTGTCGCAAGGCCAGGCGCTGCGCCACACCAAAGCGGTGCTGCTCGTCGATCACGGCCAAGGCCAGGTTGTGGAATTGCACCTGCTCCTGAATCACCGCATGCGTGCCCACTACCAGTGCGGCGTCGCCACTGGCTACCAGCGCCAGCATGGCCGTGCGCTCTTTCTTTTTCTGTGCGCCCGACAGCCAGGCCACTTTCTTGCCCAACGGGGCCAGAATCGGCTCCAGCCACCCCACCAGCTTGCCAAAGTGCTGCTCGGCCAGAATTTCGGTGGGTGCCATCAAGGCGCACTGCCAGCCTGCGGCAATGCAGACCATGGCCGACATCGCTGCCACCACGGTTTTTCCCGATCCCACATCGCCCTGCAGCAGCCGGTGCATGGGCATGGCACGCGCCATGTCTTCGGCAATCTCGCGGCACACCCGCTGCTGCGCATTCGTCAGCCCAAACGGCAGTTGCTGCAAAAACTGCTCCACCAGCGTCAGCGCCCAAGCCTCTGGGGCTGGCACCTGCAACACCGGGGCGCGCAGGGCCGCACGCTCTTGCTTGGCCTGGTACTGGGACAGTTGCTGGGCCAGCAGCTCTTCGGCCTTCAGGCGCTGCCAGGCGGGGTGCGAATGGTCTTCCAGCGTGGCCAGGGCCACATCGGGTGTAGGGTGATGCAAGAAAGCGAGCGCTTCACGCAGGCTCAGCAAGGGCTGTAGGCCATTTTCACCCCAATAATTCATGACTGGCGGTGGCACGCCCTGGGGCAGCGTTTCCGGCAGCTGCACACGCTGCATGGCGCTGGCAATGGCGCGGCGCAGGTAGGGCTGGGGCAAACCTGCCGACGTGGGGTAGACGGGCGTGAGCGCCTTCGGCAGCTCGCCCCCGGCCACCTTGAAGGCCGGGTGCATCATCTGCCGTCCCCAAAATCCGCCCTTGATCTCGCCACGAATGCGCAGCACCGTGCCCACCGCCATGGTTTTCTGCTGGGATGGGTAGAAACTGAAAAAGGTCAGCACACACGTGCCCGTACCGTCTTCCACCGTCACTTTGAGCATGCGCCGCGGGCGCAGCTGCACCTCGCACTGCGTGACCGTGGCTTCAATCTGCACCGTATCGCCATCACGCGCGTTGCGCAGCAACGTGATCTTGGTTTCATCCTCGTAGCGCAAGGGCAGGTGCAGCACCAGGTCGATATCGCGCACCAAACCCAGCTTGTGCATGGCCTGCTGGGCCGCACTGGGGGCTGTTTTCTTGGCAGGAGTGGGCGATGCAGAAGGCATGAATCGTTAACAGTTGAGTAGTCACTGACCAGGGTGAAAAGGCTAACATGTACGGCAACGTTTCCAGATGTTTCTAATCTGCTTCATCCCTCCATGCTGAAAAAAATTCGTATCGAGCAGCTGCAGACAGGGATGTATGTCCACGCACTGTGCGGGCCATGGCTGGCGCATGATTTTTGGCGCACGTCTTTCCTGATCGACAGCCCGGCCATGCTCGCCAAGCTGCGCGGCAGTGCGGTGCCCGAGGTGTGGATCAACACTTTGCGCGGAACAGACATCACCGATGCAGAGCCCGTGTCGATCAACACAGCCTGGACGGACGACACCGCACCGGCCCCGCTGGCGCAGGAGCTGCAGCGCGCCGCCGCGCTGTGCGAAGAGGCGCGTGACGCCGTCATGCACATGTTCAGCGAAGCCCGCATGGGCCAGGCCCTGGATGTGCAGGCGGCCAGCACGCTGGTGAATGCGATCTGCAACTCTGTGGAACGCCACCCGGACGCGCTGATCAGCGTGGCACGCCTCAAAACCACCGACAACTACACCTATATGCACTCGGTGGCCGTATCAGGGCTGATGGTGGCGCTGGCGCGCAAGATGGGGCTGGATGCCACCCAGGTCATGCAAGCTGGCATGGCGGGTTTGCTGCATGACATGGGCAAGGCCTACGCCAACGCAGACATCTTGAACAAACCGGGCAAGCTGACGGACGACGAGTTCAAGCACATGCAAAAGCACCCGGTGAAGGGCTACGTCATGCTCAAGGGCACCATCCACGACGAGGATGTTCTGGACGCCTGTCTGCACCACCATGAGCGCATGGATGGCACGGGCTACCCCCACGGCCTCGCGGCTGCCGATCTGCGCCTGCTCACGCGCATGACGGCCATTTGCGATGTGTACGACGCCATCACCTCTGACCGCCCTTACAAGAAAGGCTGGTCACCCAGCGTGGCCCTGCAGCGCATGGCGCAGTGGTGCCACAGCCATCTGGATGGCGAAATCTTTGAACACTTCGTCAAAACGATTGGCTTGTACCCCGTGGGCAGTCTGGTGCGCCTTCAATCGGGCTTGCTGGGGGTGGTGTGTGCGCCAGCCCACCAAAGCATGTCCACCCCGCAGGTGGCGGCCTTCTATCACATCGGGCTGCAGCGCCTGCTGCGCCCCGCCAAGCTGATGGATCTGGAAAAGCTGCCGCACGAGCGCATTGTGGCCAGCGAAGACCCCAACCAATGGCCGTTTTCCAACCTGGAAAGCCTGTGGCAAAAAGCCGCTGCGGCCGCAGCCGCTACGGCTTGAGAGTCGACAACAGCGCGTAGCCTTCCGGCGCCATCACACGGTTGCGCCCGGCACTTTTGGCGCGGTACAGCGCCTCATCCGCTTCCCGCACCAGCAGTTTGGCGCCCGCGCCCGTCGGCACTTGGCTGAACACCCCGGCGCTGATGGTCACCACGCGTGCGGTTTGCGAGCTTTCATGCACCAGCTCCAGCGCATGCACGGCCTGTACCATGCGCTGGGCCACGGCCCAGGCACCGTCCAGATCGGTGTCCGGCAAGATCACCGCGAACTCTTCCCCGCCGTAGCGCGCCACCAGATCGGTTTCGCGGTGCGCACAGTTCTGCACGGCTTTCACCACGGCTTGCAGGCACGCATCCCCCTGCACATGGCCGTAGCGGTCGTTGTAGCGCTTGAAGTAATCCACATCGATCAGCACCATGCCCACCGGCCGTGCGCTGCGCCGCGCAATGGCGCAGGTTTGCTCCAGCCGCTCATTGAAATGTGCGCGGTTGGCAATGCCCAGCAGTGCATCGGTGTTGGACAGCGCTTTCAGCCGGGCGTTCGCATCTTCCAGCTCGCGGGTGCGGCGTGCTACGCGGGCCTCCAGGGTCTGGTTGGCCAGCGCCAGCTGGGCGTTCTGGGCCGTCAAGGCGGTGTAGAGCTTGCCGATCATCTTGAGCAAGGCCTGCGTTCCGTTGTCGTGGTTGCCGCGTTCCTTGTCGTAGGCATGTGCCGGTGACATGCCTTCCTGGATGGACTTGATCTGCCGCGCCATGGACTGGTCGATACCCAGAATATGCAGCCCCAGCCAGGAGGTCAAAAAACCCACCAGCGTGGTGGCCGGATCGCTCATGGTGGTGCGCTGCGCCCACAGCAAGATGACCTGCTCCACAAACTGCTGGTGCATCATGCGGTGGCTCTCCACGTGGCGCGGATCCACCCCAAAACTGGCCATCAGCGCCTCTTCCTCCTGGAAATGGTGCTCGGTATACGACAGCAGCCGGGCATAGGTGTCTGCCAGCACCACTTCACGGTCGCTGCGCTTGGAGAACAGGCCGTTGCTCAACTCATTGAACAGATCCACGAGCGCATGGTGCTGCTCGTCCACAGCGTGCAAGTCCGTGACAAAGTGCTGGTCCCATACAAAGGCGGTGTCCATGGTGAAGCGTCGAAATGAAGAGTGAGGTCAAAAAACGGCAAACACGCGATATGTAATCAAGTGTAAGAACACCAATTGCACCCGTCTGTGATGCGCATCAAAGGATGGCCTCTGGACACCGAGGACTTACCCAAGCCGAACAGGGACATTGCCAGCCCGTTGCTGCGCGCCCTGCCTGAGATTTGCGAGAATTCCCGTCTTTGGTTTTACCTTGGAACGGGCCTTGTTCAGCCCTCAAGAACTCGCATGTCTCTCAGCCCCCGCGCTCATACCCTTAGTGATTTTGACTTTGTGCTCCCCGAGCACCTGATTGCCCAACACCCCGCTGCCGAACGCAGTGGCTCGCGCCTGCTGGACGCGCGAGCGCCGGAGCTGGTCGACCGCATCTTCAAAGAACTGCCTGATTTGCTGCACGAAGGTGACTTGCTCATCTTTAACGACACCAAGGTCGTCAAGGCCCGTGTGTTCGGTGAGAAAGCCAGCGGCGGCAAGCTGGAGCTGCTGATTGAGCGCGTGCTGCAGGGCAACGAAGTCGTGGCCCACATGAAAGTCAGCAAAAAACCGCTGCCTGGTGCCAAGGTGCATTTGCACGGCGGTCTGGGCAAAGGCGGATTTGATGGCACCTTGCTGGGCCGCTGGCCTGACGAAAGTGGCCCGCTGTTCCGCTTTGCGCTGCAAGGCGAAAACGGTGAAACACCGTGGGAGTTGATGGACCAGTTTGGCCACCTGCCGCTGCCGCCCTACATCGCCCGCAACCAAAACAGCGATGAAGACCCGGACGAGGCCGAAGACACCGAGCGCTACCAGACCGTGTTTGCCAGCCACCCCGGTGCCGTGGCCGCGCCGACGGCCGCGCTGCACTTTGACGAACAGGTGCTGGCTGCGCTGAAGGAAAAGGGGGTGGAAACCGCCGCCGTCACCCTGCACGTGGGTGCGGGCACGTTCCAGCCGGTCAAGACCGAGAACCTGGCCGAGCACCAGATGCACACCGAGTGGTACAACATTCCACTGCCCACGCTGGCTGCGCTGGAGCGCTGCCGCCAGCGCCGTGGCCGCATCATTGCCGTGGGTACCACCAGCGTGCGCACGCTGGAATCCTGGGCGCGCACCGGCCAGATCACGGGCGACACCAACATCTTCATCACCCCCGGTTTTGAGTTCCGCGTGGTGGATTGCCTGATCACCAACTTCCACTTGCCCAAGAGCACGCTGATGATGCTGGTGAGCGCACTGGCTGGCTACAAGCACATCATGGATGTGTACCAGCACGCCATTGCCAACGAGTACCGTTTCTTCAGCTACGGTGACTCGATGCTGCTGGAGCGCAAACGCTAGGCCACAGCAGCCTTCACAAAAAGAGAGCGGCTTGCGTAGGTTAAGCAATGCTTTCGATGCAAAAACACATCAAAAGCATTGAAAAACAGGCGCAAGCCGCTCTCTTTTTTAAAAACCCACCATCCCTCAGCGGTTGCGCAAGCGCCCGGTCATGGGCTGCGCCGCGCCATCCTGCACCACGGACGCCGACCAGTTGGGCCAGCGCTGTTTTTGCGGCTCTAGCTGCCCGTGGCGCAAAGCATCACGCAAGCCACTGCCAGCATTTGCGCTGGCGCCATAGCGCCACTCCACAACGCCCTCGTCATTCCAGGCGCCGCGCGCCTGCGCACCCGCCGCTGGCCCACGCGCCGACAAGCGACAGCGCTGGTAGCTCGTCTCGGTCAGATCACACAGCAGATGGTCAGCTTGGCCATCTCCGTCCCAGTCGCCCGTAATCAGCACGCACTCGGCGCTGTCGTACAAACAGGACGAGGCCCAATGCGCCTGCGCAGCACGCTCCAGCAACCACGGCCACCAGTCCGCATGTGGCGCAGGCCCCGCCACATGCTGGATGCGTTCCTGGGCAGCAGGCACATCCACGGCTTGGCGCTTGTCATCATGCACACGGGGCACATCATGGCGCCCGGGGCTGGCGGCAATCTCCTGCACCCAGATCTGAATCTCCTCGCGCTGCGCTGCGGGGGACTGACCCAGCGTCTGTAGCACCTGCGCACCGTAAGGCCCGTGGTTGAACTTCAGATCCATCAAGCGTTCATGGGTGATGGGCTGCGCCCCCGACGACAGCTGTTCCAACTGGCTGCGTGCGCTAAGCCGGTCCGGGTCCAGCAGCGGCGTCTGCAGCGCCAGCAAAACAGCCAGCACCACCACCGACAGCGCCCGGTTGACGGGGCTCAGCCATGCCAGCCACGGGGCTGCCGTTGCAGCCCGCGCTGTGCGCCAGCTGTGCAGCGCGGCGGCGGCATAACCAGCGGCATACAGCCACACCAAAGCGCTGCCCACCGCAGCCCACAGGCGTTCGGCCGTCCAGCCATATTGCTGCACCCGCAAGCCCACAGCCATGCAGGCCAACGTGGCCAGCACCAGCATGGCCAGCAAACTGGCCTGCAGCACATGCTGCACCCAGCGCGGATAGGGTGAGCGCGCGGCACTGCCGTCCTGGTACACGGCGTTGAGCAGCCAGATCTGAAAAATCACCACCCCCATCAGCATGGCGGCTGCAAAACGCGTGTCCCACAAGGTCTGCAGCCTGGTAAACACGAGTGACAGCACAAACATCACCACCACCCAGCCCATCAGTGGCAGCACCACATGGCCCAGCGCCAAAATCACCTGGCGCGCCATCTGAATCGGGCGCTCCAGCGTGCGGGCCAGCCACAGCCCCAGACCCGACACCAACCCGCTGAAGGGCCAGGCAAACCACGGTTCAATGAACAGCTTCGCAAACGTCTTCACGCCCACCAGCGCAAACAAGGCTGCGCACAGCCACAGCACCAGCCAAATCATCAATACGCACACGGCGGCCACCAGCAGCACCAGGGCGTTGTTCCAAGCATGCACAAACAGGCGCTGGTAGGCAATGCGCCAGCGGCCGCGCTCCAGGTAGGCCTGAAACAAGGCCAACGCCACAAACCACCACAGCGAGATGGCCACGGCCATCCGCAGCAGTGCCGCGGTCGACCCCACCTCGCTGTACCCATTGCGCCATACGGCCCAGCCGCCCATCAGCAGCACCACCAATGCCATGACCGCGCCACCCGCCCACAGCGCTGGCGTGCGCCAGCGCGTCACCGCCATGCCCATGAACAAGGGCACTTGCACCGTCAGCAACATGCCCAGGGCCAGCCAGCTGCGGTCATCGATCCACTCGAACAAGGCATACAAGGCCATGCCCTGCAGCAACCCCATCAGCATCAAGCTGCGCTGAGAAGCGGGAGGAGGAGGTGGTGCCAGAGGGTCCACCGCAGACGCGGCAAGTGGTGATGAAGCGCTGGGGGTGACGTGCATGGCCGCAGTCTATCGGAGGCCCTTGCCCACGCCCACGCGCTGGCGCGTTACAGCGTGTATCTGGCGCCATGCACGCCGTGCTGCCCGGCCCAGCTGCACACCGGCCTTCGCAGGGATTGCCGCCGCCTTGCTTGCGCGCAGACAATGCGCCCATGCCTTTGTTCTGCGCTTTTTCGCGCCGTGCTGCCTGCGTGGTGGCCGCGCTCTGCCTGGTCAGCTGTGCCAGCCCTACCGTTCCCTCCAGCCGCCCGGCGGCAGAGGCCGCCGTCGTGGACGTGCACCTGCTGGCTTTCAACGACCTGCACGGCCACCTGCAGCCACCGGGCACACATGCCCATGTGCCAGGTGGCAATGGCCATGCGCCCCACACCATCGATGTGGGCGGCATGGCCTGGCTGGCGGGCACGGTGGCGCAACTGCGCCAGCAGTATGCGCACAGCGCCGTCGTCAGCGCGGGGGATATGGTCGGCTCGTCGCCGCTGCTGTCTTCGTATTTTTTGGATGAACCCACGATCGAAGCAGCCAACGCGCTGCAGCTGGACTTTGCCGCCGTTGGCAACCATGAGTTTGACCAGGGCTGGCCCGAGCTGTTGCGCCTGGCCCAAGGCGGCTGCACGCAACACACCACGCGCCAGCCCTGCCAGCTCAGCCCGCAGTTTGCGGGGGCCACTTTTCCGCTGCTGGCGGCCAATGTGCACCGCGTGGATGGCCAGCCCTTGCTGCCCGCCACGGGGCTGAAGACCTTCGGCCACGGCAGCCAGCAGGTGACCGTAGGTTTTATCGGCATGACACTGCGCGCCACCCCCAAGCTGGTGGCAGGCAATGCCACCGAGGGTCTGCGCTTTGCCGATGAGGCCGACACCGCCAATGCCCTGGTGCCGCAGTTGCTGGCCCAGGGGGCGGATGTGATTGCCGTGCTGCTGCACGAAGGCGGCAAAACCCATGCACCGGCTTTTTCCAGCGGCTGCCAGGGACTGAGCGGCGGCATCGTGCCCATTTTGGAACGGCTGGATGCGCGCATCAGCGTGGTCGTCTCCGGCCACACGCACCAAAGCTATGTCTGCGACTACGCCAGCGTGAACCCGCAGCGCCCGCTGCTGCTGACCAGCGCCGGCCAGTACGGCACGCAGCTGACCGACATTCACCTGCAGTGGGACACCCAGCAACGCCGGCTGGTGCACCGCAGCGCGCGCACGCTGGCCGTGCCCGGCAGTGCACAGGCCGCCGCCACCGCATCACCCGCCGTGGTGCCACAGGTCACGCCGTATGCGCCGGTGCAGCAGGTGATTGACCGTTACAGCGCGCGCACGCAAGCGCTGGCCCAGCAGGTGGTGGGGCGCATCATCGCGCCGCAGCCCGCTGCACTGTCGCGTCAGTACCTGCCCACGGTCGAGGTACCGCTGGGCCAGCTGATTGCCGATGCCCAGCAATGGGCGCTGCGTGACGATGCGCAGGGCAGCGCCGATATGTCCTTCATGCACAGCGGCGGCATTCGCGCCGACCTGCGGCCCGCCGCCGATGGCAGCGTGCGCTTTGAACAGCTGTATGCCGTGCAGCCTTTTGGCAATCACCTGATCAATATGACGCTGACGGGCGCGCAGATCAAAACCTTGCTGGAAGACAGCTACCAGCACCCGCGCTCATCGTCCAACCGCCCGCGCGTGCTCACCCCGAATGCCGACTTGCGCTGGCAGCACGTGGCCAGTGCGCCGCTGGGCCAACAGGTGCAGGCGCTGCAGCTGCGCGGCCAGCCGCTGGACATGGCACGCAATTACCGCGTGGTGGTCAGCAGCTTCCTGGCCGAGGGCGGGGATCGCTATCCCGTGCTGGCCGAAGGCACGGCACGCACGCGGGGGCCGGTGGATATCGATGCGCTGCAAGCCTATGTGCGGGCCCACAGCCCGCTGCGCTGGCAGGTGCAGCCGCGCATTCAAGCCTTGCAATAAAGAGAGCGGCTAGCGCCTTCAATGCCTACGTTTCAGATAGGAAACCTATCCAAAACAAGGCATGACAAGCGCTGGCAGCTCTTATTTCTTCACACCATCGCACACTTGCAGGCGCGTATCGCCCCAGTGCTGCGGTGCCAGCAGCGCCACCAGGCCACAACCTAGCGAGGCTTGCCACTGCACATAGTCGTGGCCAGAGACAAACTCGCGCTGCGTCACCGGCACGCCGCGCGCGCGCAGCACATCGCCCAGTTCACGGCTGGTTTCCAAAATGCCGGCACGCCCGCCGCGTCCGCCCTCGAACAGACCCGCATCGATGTAGAACTTCACGGCCGGCGTGGGCGTGGGCAGGGCCTGCCAGGCACGCTGCATCCAGCCTGGCTGCTCGCCCTTGGGCGCCCACCAGTACGAGCCCGACATGCTCAGCACATTGCCAAACAGCTCCGGATGCACCAGCCCCAGGTAGCTGGAGACCAGTCCGCCGTAACTGCTGCCAGCCACCACCGTGTGGCGCGCCATCTGCCCCAGGCCCTGCTGCTGCACCCAGGGCATCAGCTCCTCGGCCATGAAACGGGCAAATTGCGGGTTGGGCGGCAGCTCATCGCCCCGTGCTTCGGGGCTGGCATTGCCCACAATGACCGCCGCTGTGTTGGGCAGCAGCCCGTCGGCGATCAGGTTGTCCAGAATGCGCGGCGTGGGCACATCCTGCACAAAGGCATGGGCATCAAACAGCACCAGCAAGGCTTGCGGCGCAGCGCCAGCGGGCACATACGTCCAGACATCGCGGTCGTTGCCCAAGATGCTGCTGTGCACCGTATGGCGCTGCAGCTGTCCCTGCGGCACCTGCACCCGCGCAGCCACCCACGGCTGTTCAGGCGCCTGTGGCAACTGCAGCACCGAACGGCCCTGAAACCGATCCTGCGCGTGCTGCTGCAGCGCAGCCGGGAAAGTGTGGGGGTTGAGCGGGTCGCGCTGCAAGGTCGTCAAGATCATGCGGCGCTGCTGGGCGGGGTTGGCCACGTTGGGCACATCGGGTGCCAGCGCATAGCTCAACCGCGCTTGCGGGGGCATGGCCACGCTGGTCCACCACACATCACTGCCTGCCAGCTTGCGCAACGGGTTGTGGTCACCACTGGGGCTGCCAAACAGGCGCACGTTCTGGTTGCCCTGATCGCGCCACAGGAAGGTCACCAGCCGTTGGCCGTCCTGCCAGGGCTCGACCCACGGTGCGCCCTGGGCCTGCACCTCGCGCCAGAATGCCTCGGTGCTTTCACCGCGCGCCAGGGCCTGCTGCAACGCCTGCAGACGCGGCCCCATGGGTGTTTCATCGGGCTGGGGCTGGTCAATGCCCTGGGTCGCCCAGGTGTTCAGCACCTGCAATTCAAAAGGCAATGCGGCACTGCCGGGAGCCAGCTTACCGGCAGGCGACAGCCACAGCTGTTCGCGTTCCGGGCCTTGTGACAGCCACATCGCTGTTTGCACGCCCTTGCCCTCTTCCGCCAGACGGCGCACATGCACCCCTGCAGCATCGCGCAGATCCAACTGCAGACCCGCACCCGCAAAGCGCAGCTGCACCACCTGCCCGGCAGGCACGGCCAGGCGCACCGCCTGTCCGCCAGCGCCCGCTTGGCCGTGCAAAGTTTTTTGCAGCACGGGGACCGGGTCATTCAGCAGGGCGACGCCATTGGCGGCATGCACCGCAGGAGACAGCGTCGCGCACAAGGTGGCAGCAAGTACGGCGGTGGGCCAGTGCTGCAAAGTTCTTTTCAGATTCATGGGATCACATCAGGCAATCAAACAAAGCATCCAGTACGCCAAAAAGCCCAACGCCGAGCTGCGGCGTTGGGCTGGTGTACAGCGGCAGGCGAGATTAGAAATCCAGCGTCGCAGACACACGCAAGGTGCGGGGTGTTCCGACCGTCATATAGCCATCATTGAACGAACCCGCCCAGTATTGCTTGTCAAACACATTGAGCACATTGGCACGCAAAGTCACGGGCTGGCTGGCCATGCGCGTGGCATAGGCCACACCCGCATCTACACGGGTCCAGCTGGGTGCCTGCAGCTTGTTAGCCGAATCTGCATATTGCTTACCGGTATAAACCACCCGGCCATTGAGCGACAGGCCTGCCACACCAGGCACAGCCCAGTCCGCGCCCACATTGGCCGTCCAGCGAGGGACACCAAAGGCATCGTTGCCATCTTGCAAGCCACCTTTGGTCTTGTTCTGCTTAGATTGCGTGTACACCACACCGCCCAGTAGCTTCAAGCTAGGCATGGCTTGGCCAAACACATTCCATTCCACACCACGGTTGCGCTGTTCGCCATCTGCTTGCAAGAAGGTTTGACCACCTTCTTCCACCGCTATCGCTGAAGGCTTGCGAATCTGGAACACCGACACCGTCTGGGTCAATGTACCTTGCTGCCACTTCACACCGGCCTCCAACTGCTTGGTCTTGTACGGAGCCAAGCTGTCGCCATAGTTGGCGTACTTCACATCCGTGACGTTCTGACCCGCGCTCAGGCCTTCGATGTAATTGCCGTAGAAGGACAAATGCTCGCCCCAAGGCTTGACCACCACACCCAGCATGGGCGTGACCACCGATTCTTCATAGTAGGTCTTGGCCTTTTGCTCCACTTTTTGCAAGCGCGCGCCCGCAGTCACTTGCAGTTTTCCGCTCAGCAGCGTCATGCTGTCGGCCAGTGCGTAGCTGGTGATGACATTGTCAACCGCGCGGGTCAGCGACTGTGCGCCCGTCGTCATCACAGCCTGGGATGTGGGGTTGTAAAGGTTGCTGGTGTACTGGTACTTCTGGCCCGAAGCCAGCTTGGGGGACACCACGCCCGTGTCCGACGTCTGGCGCAGTTGGTTGAATGACAGCACCAGTTGGTGGTCCACCGCACCGGTCTGGAAGTTACCACGCACACCGGAATCAGCAGAATGGTTTTGCGTCACACCGCTCTGGCGCCAGGTCGTCACCCCTAGAGTTCCTTGCGCATCCAACAAATCACCACGGGTGCCAAACACCATACCGTCATAGCTGGTCTGTGACCAGCCATAGCTGCCAAACGCTGTCCAGTCTGCATTCAAGTTGATGCTGCCGCGCAGCGCAGCGCCCTGGCTGTCCTGATCGGTATGGATGCCGCGGAAGTGGTTCAGATTGGCCGAAGGCGCAGCTGGCACCACGCCCGTTTTGAAGCCCACCATAAAGGGGCTGCCATGGGCCATGCGGGAGTGGTAGTCGTAGGCATCCAGGCCCAGCGTCCAGTTGTCACCCTGGTAATCCATGCCCAGCGAGCCAAAGCGCTTGCGGCGCTTTTGTTCATCGGTGGTTGTTTCGCCGCTGGACATGCTGCCGTTGACGCGCACGCCCAGGCGGCGCTCAGGACCAAAGCGCTTGGAGATGTCAGCGTGTGCTCCCAGCTGTGAGGCTGTCTCGTACGAGGCGGTCAGTTGGTTGCGATCTTGCGCCGTAGCGCGCTTGGTGACCACGTTCACCACGCCGCCCACGGCGCCGCCTGGGCTCATGCCATTGAGCAACGCACCTGGGCCCTTGAGTACCTCGACACGCTCGATCATCTCGGTGGGGATGTGGTCGCTGGGCAAGATGCCGTACATGCCATTCATGGCGGTTTCGGAAGAATTCACTTCCAGACCACGAATCGTGAAGTTCTCCCGTGCATGGCCCGCATTGGTCTTGTAGCGCACAGAGGGGTCGTTCTCCAGTACATCCCCCAAAGTTTTGCTCTGGTGGTCCGCAATGGCTTGCTGGGTATACGCCGTGATGTTGAAGGAGGTATCCATCACATCACGGTTGCCCAGCACGCCCAGGCCTGCGCCCTTGGCCACCTGACCACCTGCGGCAGGCGCAGGCAGTGCCTGGGCATCCTGCCGGGCCTGGACGTCCACCTGCTGCAGCACGGCTGCCGCTTCTTGCGCTGCTGCGCTGTTGATGGTGAGTGTGAGAACGCCAGCGACAGCCAGCACAGACAGCGACAGCGAGCTGCTGCACGCAGAGATTCGAGAGACAAACATGCAAAAAGTGGCAGGCCCAGGGCCGGCCAATTCAATAAATGATAATTATTATCAAACTCAGGCTTAAGTAAGGGGTAGCAGTGCACGCTACCCTCCTGCAAAAAGGACAAAAACCAGAGTTCTAAAAACAAAAAACAAAGGGTTTCAGGCCAATCAACCTGAAACCCTTTGTGCATCAGCGTAAGCAGCTATCTTTTATGCAAAGTAGTGGCACAGGCGCTGGCCCTTGATTTCATGCACGCTCACCGTCATGCCGTACAGCGCAGACAGTACCTCGTCACGCACCACCACCAAGGGGCTGCCTTCATCGGCCACGCGCCCGTCCTTCATGGCCACGATGTGGTCGGCATAGCAGCTGGCAAAGTTGATGTCGTGCAGCACCACCACCACAGTCTTGCCACGCTCATCCACCATACGGCGCAGCAGCTTCATCATGCTGACCGCGTGCGCCATGTCGAGGTTATTCAGGGGCTCATCGAGCAAGATGTACGGCGTGTCCTGGCACAGCACCATGGCGATGTAGGCACGCTGGCGCTGGCCGCCCGAGAGTTCATCCAGATAGCGGTCAGCCAGTGGCATGAGCTGCAGGAACTCCAGCGACTGGTCCACATGCTGAACGTCCTCGGCCGTCATGCGGCCCTTGCTGTGCGGAAAGCGGCCAAAGCCGACCAGATCGCGCACAGTCAGGCGCAGGGCGGACTGGTTGTCCTGGCGCAAAATCGCCATCACCTTGGCCAGCGCATCGCTGGCGGTCTTGGCCACATCCAGCCCGGCCACATGGGCCGAGCCGGAGGTCATGGCTTCCAGGCGGCTGACCATGCTCAGCAACGTGCTTTTGCCCGCGCCGTTGGGGCCGATGATGGCCGTGAACTGCCCCACCGGAATCTGCACATTCACCCCATGCAGCACCGTGGTGCTGCCGTGGGTCTTCACGACGTCACGTGTCTCAATCATTGTTTGCCTTTGCGCATCAGCAGCCAGATAAACACCAGGCCGCCCACAAATTCCACCACCACCGACAGCGCGGAGTTAAAGCCCAGCACACGCTCCAAAATCACCTGGCCGCCCAGCAGCAAGATGCAGCCCCAGAGCACTGCCGCTGGCAGCACCCATTGGTGGCGGCGCGTGCCCATCCACTGGTAGGCCATATTGGCCACCAGCAGGCCAAAAAACGTCACCGGGCCGACCAGCGCGGTCGAGACAGCGACCATGGCACACATCACCACCAGCAGTCGCAGCACCTGCGGCTGGTAGTCCACGCCCAGATTCACGGCCGCATCACGGCCCAATGCAAGCACATCCAGCACATGGCGCTGGCGCCAGAAATACAGCGCACCGATGGCCAGCAACACCAGCGACGGCCACAGCAGTTGTATGTGGATGGTGTTGAAGTTGGCAAACATGCGGTCTTGCAGCGTGGCGAACTCATTGGGGTCGATCATGCGCATGGCAAAGCTGGTCAGGCTGCGAAACATGATGCCCAGCACCATGCCCACCAGCAGCATGAGGTGCAGGCTGGAGGCATGGCCGGTGAACAGCCAGCGCATCAGCGCCACGCTGAGCACGACCATCAGCACGATCTCCAGCCCAAACTTCGGGATCACGCCCAGCCCCACCACACCGACGGAGCCCAGCACCAACACCAGCACCGCTTGCAAGAATAGATAGAGGGCATCAAGGCCCATCACCGCAGGCGTGAGGATGGTGTTGTGCGTGACGGTCTGGAACACCACGGTGGACATGCCCAGGGCGCAGGCCACGACCAGCATGGTCAGCACCTTGATGCCCCGGTGCTCCAGCACAAAAGCCCAATCGGCCTCGACCCCCACTGTCATGAAAGCCAGCACCGCCAGCACGCTCAACGCCACCAGCACCATCAAACGATGGCGGCTGAGTGACCACCATGCCGCACGTTGCGGCGGCACATACAAATCTTGCTCCATCTGCTTACCCTTGCTTGGCACGACGGCGCAACAAAATCACGAGGAACAGCGCACTGCCCACCACGCCCATCACGGTGCCGACCGGAATCTCATACGGCGCAATGATGAGGCGCCCAGCCAGGTCACACAGCAGTGTCAGCGCTGCACCTGCTGCGGCCACCCACCACACGCTGCGGCGCACGTTGTCGCCCAGCACCAAGCGCACCACGTTCGGAATGATCAGGCCCACAAACGGGATAGCACCCACGGTCACCACAATGCAGGCTGTGACCACAGAAACCACAATCAGCCCTTGCAGCACCAAGCGCTTGTAGTTCAGACCCAAATTGGTGGCAAACGATTCGCCCAAGCCCGCGACCGTGAAGCGGTCGGCAGCGATGACCGCCAAGCCCGTCACGCCCAGCGACAACCACAGCATCTCGTAGCGACCTTCCACGATCACGGAAAAGTCGCCATTGGAGAATGCGCGCAACGACTGGATCATGTCGTGCTGGTAGGCCCAGAACGTGGTGGCCGCCTCAATCACGCCCGCCAAGATCAAGCCCACCAGCGGGACGATCCAGGCCGAGCGCAGCTTGATGCGCGAGAGAATGCCCATGAACAGCGCCGTACCCGCCATGGCCGTGACGGCGGAGATACCCATCTTGGCAAACACGGGCAAGTCGGGTGCCACCAACATGCAAAACAGCATGCCCAGCGTGGCCGATTCCACCGTGCCCATGGTGGAAGGCTCGACAAAATGGTTGCGCGCCAGCATCTGCATGAGCAGGCCAGCCACGGCCATGGCACTGCCCGCCAGCATCAGGGCCAGCGTGCGCGGCACGCGCGAATACATCAGCACCTGGGCCACCATGTCGTCGTCGCTGTCGCTCCACAAGGTGTCCCAAGACACATCGCTCACGCCCACCGACAAACTCCACAGCGCCAATGCAAAAAGGGCCACAAGGGCCCCTGTCCACGCGAGGGCTGTGCGCCCTGCGGGTGTGTTACTTGGAGAAAGCATCTGCCAATTGTTTCAGATTCTCTTTGAGTGCGGTAGGACTGGAATTGGACATGGTGTACCAGCTGGCCGCATTCAAATACACCACATTGCCATTGCGCCAGGCCTTGGTGGCGTGCACCAGCTTGTTGTCCAGCAGCTTTTTGGCGGACTGGCCTTCGTTGCCAATCGCGGCATCGCGGTCGAGGACCAAGAGGTAATCGGGATTGGTCTTGAGTAAGTACTCAAACGACACCGCTTGACCGTGCTTGGACACTTCAATCTTGTCCTTGATCGGGTTCACGCCAAACACCGAGTACAGCATGTCGAAACGCGAGCCGGGACCATAGGCGCTGATCTTGCCGCCGTTGGTCATGATGAACAGCGCACCGCCCTTGTTGACGGCCTTGGCCTTCACATCGGCAATGCCCGCTTCGATGGCTTTGATTTCTTGCTCGCCCTTGTCTGGCACGCCGTAGATGGCCGAGATCGCACGGATGTTGCGGTAGACGTGCGCCATCTGGTTTTGGTTGTCGATGGTGATGTCCAACACGGGCGCGAACTTCTTGAGCTCTTCCACCTTGGGCAGCGAACGGTTGCCCGCAATGATCAGGTCCGGCTTGAGCGCTTTGACTTTTTCGTAATCCGGCTCAAACAGCGTGCCAATGTTGGCGTACTTGCTGCTGTCCGCAAATTGCTTGAGCGAAGGGGGCAGCGCCTGGGTGGGATTGCCAGTCACATGACCACCCAGTGTCTGAATAATGTCCAACGCGCCAAAGTCATAGACCAGCACGGTCTTGGGCTTGACGGGCATTTGCACCTCACCCGTGTTGTCTTGCACCTTGATGGTGTCTGCCGCATGCGCAGCAGCGAAAGGCAAGGTCATTGCCAGCACAAGGCCCGCTACGGTTTGGCGACGATTCCACACAGCATTCATGTCCAATTTCCTCTGCCGCCTTCCAGCGACTGCTCGTTCATCAATGCACGCATTGTATGAGAATCGTTCTCAATAAAGCTAAAGTGGGCTTGTAAAGTTGGGTGAAGACTTTGCATCCCCCTCCTCACTTCCAAAAGCTGATCCATTGACTTCTGCATGAGTGAAAGTACTCTAGCCCTTCTTTCAACTTAGCTATTGCCTTAAGGCAACTGCCAATGACCCCCACGACCACACCAACAACAACAGAAATACCAGATGACGAAATCGACATCTTGGATCTTTTCTTGATCTTGTCTGAAAACCTCAAAACATTGATTGTTCTGCCGTTGCTCGGCTTGCTCATGGCTGGCGGATTTGTTTTATGGCAATCACAAGAACCCAAGATCTATGTCAGCACCTCCTCGATCTCTGTAGAAAAACCTGTTGCTCAAGGCGAGCGCCCGAAAATCCGTCCTGAAGTGATCATTAGCATGATCAACACTGGTGAAGCATTTACGGGCATTCCAAGTTCCACGAATCAAGTAAGCGCCAGTTTGGGGCGGCAAGATCGCCTAGTGAGTATTTCCGTGACCGCACCCACCCCTGAAATGGCACAGGCCAGCAATCAAGCTGCACTAGAAAAACTCTTTGAGATCACTGCACTGTCTGGACCTGAAGCTGAACGCTTGAGCAATTTGCTGCAAAGCGAGCGTGCGCGATTGACTGAAATACAGAAAATGATCGCGGATGCAAAGCCTGCATCGCAGACAACACCCGATGCGATTCGCACTTATGGCGAGCTACTGAACCTTGCCAGCCAACGCGAATTTGCCATCGCCAAAATCGAGCAAGAGCTCACCGGTCTCAGCAGCAAGGATGTGGTGCAAATGCCCACCTTACCCACAGCCCCTCAATCAGCGCGCAAAGCTATGCCTTTGCTCGCTGGCCTTATCGGCGGAGGCTTCATAGCCTTGTTGTGGATCTTTATGCGCCACGCGCTGCAAGGTGTCCAGCAAGATCCAGCGCAACGCTCTAAGCTGGCCCAGCTCAAAGCCAACTTAGGCTTTAAATCCTAATAGCCATGCTGCTGGCGAAACGCCTTCGCCAGCCCAAAGTGGCCATTGCCAATGAATGGCACCGGCGGGCGCAAGGCCGAAAGCGGCGATGGGTGGTTGCTCATCAACACCAAATGCCCCCGATCTTCTGGAATCAAAGCGCGCTTGGATTGGGCGTGGGCGCCCCAGAGCATGAAGACGGTCGGACGGCCCTGCTCCGCTACCTGACGGATGATGGCGTCGGTCAGCACCTCCCAGCCTTTTTTGCTGTGGCTGGCCGCTTGCCCTTCTTCCACCGTCAGGCAGGTGTTGAGCAGCAGTACGCCGTTTTGTGCCCATTTGACCAAGGAGCCACCGGGGTTGGGCATGGGGGGAAATGGCACACCCAAATCGCGCTGCATTTCTTTGAAGATATTGAGCAGCGATGGCGGAAAACGCACGCCCGGCGCCACCGAAAAGGCCAAGCCCTCGGCCTGCCCACGGCCGTGGTACGGGTCTTGGCCCAAGATCACCACGCGCACGTCTTGCGGCGCCGTCAGCGCCAGCGCGCGCAAGGGCTGCGGCGGAAAGATCACCGCGCCGTCTTGCAAACGCTGCTGCAAAAAGGCTTGCAGTTGCTGCCCCGTGGTCGAAGCAAAAAAACCGTCCACCGCTGTTTGCCAGCCCGCGGCAACAGGCCAATCTGCAGGATGGGCACTCATCAATTGGGTAGCTGCTTGCGCTGATGGTTCGGTCATTTCAGGCTGATTTCTATTGAAAAACAAACAAAGGCAAGCGCTAGCATCTCTGAAAAAAAGAGCAGCAACGCTTGCCTTGATCGTAACTGGGGCGGGTCATACCTAGCGGCTCTAGGGCATCACCAGCGCACCCGTCCACGCGATGCGTCAAATTTCAGGCGAACAGCTTGGCCAGCGCCTCGCCGGGCTCAGGCGCACGCATGAAGGTCTCACCCACCAAGAAGGCATGGATGCCCGCGTCGCGCAGCTTCTTGACGTCTTCCTTGGTCTGGATGCCCGACTCGGTCACCAGCAAGCGATCGGCAGGCACCTCTTTTTGCAGATCCAGCGTGGTCTGCACATTCACCTCGAAGGTGCGCAGATTGCGGTTGTTGATACCCACCAACTTGGTTTTGAGCTTCAAGGCACGTTCCAGCTCAGCGCCGTCATGCACCTCCACCAGCACCGCCATGTCCAAGCTGCGAGCGATTTGCTCCATCTCGACCATCATGCTGTCTTCCAGGCACGCGGCAATCAGCAGCACGCAATCGGCGCCCATCACGCGCGACTCGTAGATTTGGTAGGGGTTGACCATGAAGTCTTTGCGCAGCACCGGCAGCAGTGTGCTAGCGCGGGCTTGCTTCAAAAAGTCAGGCTGGCCCTGAAAGAACTGGCGATCGGTCAACACCGACAAGCACGCCGCGCTGATCTTGCCGTTGCCCACCATATAGCTTTGGGCGATATCGACCGGATCAAAGTCCGAACGGATCACGCCTTGGCTGGGGCTGGCTTTTTTGACTTCCGCGATCACCCCCGCATGGCCTTTGGCGATTTTGGCGCGGATGGCACCTTCAAAGTCGCGCGTGGACACACGGCTTTCTGCATCGCGGCGCATTTCCGTCAACGGAATGGCTTTTTGGGCCGCAGCCACTTCTTGGACTTTGACGTCACAGATTTTTTTCAGAATATCGGACATGGTGTGCTTTCTGGTTGGAGCCGTGCACCGGGGTGCAGCAATGCAGTCTATTGTCGGCGCTGCCCGCTCAGGGCGTGAGCTTGCCGCTATAGGCCACCAATTCATTGAGCTTGTTCAGCGCTGCGCCGCTGTCAATCGCCGCCTGCGCGCGCTGCAATCCATCTGCGATGCTGGAGGCCACATTGGCCGCGTACAGCGCGGCTCCGGCGTTCAGGCACACGATGTCGCGCGCCGGACCTGGCTCGCCCTGCAGCACGCCCATCAGCATGGCTTTGGACTCTTCGGGCGTTTCGACTTTGAGCGCACGCGTGCCCGCCATGCGCAGGCCAAAGTCTTCGGGGTGGATTTCGTATTCGCGCACCACGCCGTCTTTCAGCTCGCCCACCAGCGTGCCGGCACCCAGGCTGATTTCGTCGAGGCCATCGCGGCCATACACCACCAAGGCATGCTCGGCGCCCAAACGCTGCAGCGCACGCACCTGGATGCCCACCAAGTCTTCGTGGAACACGCCCATCAAGATGTTGGGGGCCGATGCCGGGTTGGTCAGGGGCCCCAGGATGTTGAAGATGGTGCGCACGCCCAGCTCTTTGCGCACCGGCGCCACGTTCTTCATCGCAGGGTGATGGTTCGGGGCGAACATGAAGCCGATCCCAACATCACGGATGCAATCGGCAATCTGCTCAGGCTTCAAGTTGATATTCACGCCCAGCGCTTCCATGGCATCCGCGCTGCCCGATTTGCTGCTCACGCTGCGGCCGCCGTGCTTGCTGACTTTGCCGCCCGCAGCGGCAATCACAAAGGTGCTGCACGTGGAGATATTGAAGGTGTTGGCCCCATCGCCGCCAGTGCCGACGATGTCCACCAAATTGGCTTTGTCGTGCACATGCACCTTGTTGGAAAACTCACGCATCACCTCGGCGGCGGCAGAGATTTCGCCAATCGTTTCCTTCTTCACGCGCAGGCCGGTAACGATGGCCGCCGTCATCACGGGCGAGAGTTCGCCACGCATGATCTGGCGCATCAGCTCCAGCATTTCGTCGTGGAAGATTTCGCGGTGTTCGATGGTGCGCTGCAGCGCTTCTTGGGCGGTAAACGTGCTCATGACTGGAATTCCTTTGCTATCGCATTGCAAGCTGCTGGCGCTTGTTATTGCTGTCTTTCAGGTAGTTATTGCTTTGAAAACCTTGCATGACAAGCGCTAGCAGCTCCTAAAAACAAAAGCCGCACTGCACAAGGCACTGCGGCGGGGCGTTTATTTCTGCTCCAGAAAGTTCTTGAGCATGGCGTGGCCATGTTCGGTCAAGATGCTTTCGGGGTGAAACTGCACGCCCTCCACGGCCAGCGTTTTGTGGCGCACGCCCTGGATCTCGCCGTCTTCGCTGGTGGCTGTGATCTCCAGGCAATCCGGGATGGTCTTTTTATCAATCACCAGCGAGTGGTAGCGGTTCACCGTGAACTGCGCGGGCAAGTCGGCAAACACGCCTTTTTGGTCGGTGCTGATGACGCTGGTTTTGCCGTGCATTTGCTGGCCCGCGCGGATGATGTCGCCACCAAACGCCGCGCCAATGCTCTGGTGGCCCAGACACACGCCCAGCACCGGCAGCTTGCCCGCAAAGTGCTGGATGGCCGGCACCGAAATACCCGCCTCTTTGGGTGAACTGGGGCCGGGTGAAATCACCACACGTTCAATGCCTTGTTCGGCCACCAAAGCGATCACGGCGTCCAGCGACATTTCGTCGTTGCGCACCACGGTCACCTGCGCCCCCAACTCACCAAAGTACTGGACGATGTTGTAGGTAAAGCTGTCGTAGTTATCGATCATCAAGAGCTTCATACCTGCGCTCCTTCGCTGTTCTGTGCTTGCAAGCCTGCCGCACGCAGGCGCGCCAGCTCTTGGTGTTCGTAGGCGATGTAGCACTCCATCATGGCGCGGTACAGGCGCTCGATCAGCTCGGGGCTGCCGCCTTGCGCTTCGGCCATCGGGCGCACACGGTCCACGATGGCCTGAATGCGCGCTTCATCGCGCACCAGGTGCTCGTTGTTTTTGACCTTGGCGGCCTGCGTCATATAGCCGCTGCGCTCCACCAGCAGCGGCACCAAGATGTCGTCCAGCGCATTCACGCCCGCACGCACTTCTTGCATGCTCTGGCAGTCTTTGACTTTGTCGATCGCTCGCATCATTCCAACCCTTCTTCCACCAGTTCCGCAGCGCGCAACAAGGCGCGAGCTTTGTGTTCGGTTTCTCTCCACTCCATCTCGGGCACCGAATCGGCCACCACACCGGCCGCGGCCTGCACATACAAGTGGCCATCTTTGATGACCCCGGTGCGGATGGCAATCGCCATGTCCATATGGCCCGCAAAGCTCAGGTAACCCACGGCGCCACCGTAAATACCGCGCTTGGTGGGTTCGAGCTGGTCAATCAGCTCCATCGCATGCACCTTGGGCGCGCCCGAGAGCGTGCCCGCGGGGAAGGTGGCCTTGAGCACGTCCATGCTGGTCATGCCGTCTTGCAAAATGCCTTCCACGTTGCTGACGATGTGCATCACGTGGCTGTAGCGCTCCACCACAAAGGCCTCCGTCACTTTCACGCTGCCCGTCTTGGCAATGCGGCCGATGTCGTTGCGCGCCAGGTCAATCAGCATCACGTGCTCGGCGCGCTCTTTGGGGTCGGCCATCAGTTCCAGCTCGGTGGCCTTGTCCTTTTCGGGCGTAGCGCCCCGGGGGCGGGTACCGGCCAGTGGGCGGATGGTGATTTTCTGCCCCTCTTCTACCTGCTCCTGGCGCACCAGAATTTCGGGGCTGGAGCCCACGACCTGGAAGTCGCCAAAGTTGTAGAAATACATGTACGGCGAGGGGTTGAGCGAGCGCAGCGCGCGGTACAGGCTCAGGGGGGATTCGGTGTAGCGCTTTTGAATGCGCTGGCCGACTTGCACCTGCATGAATTCACCGGCAGCAATCAGCTCCTTGGCCTGCTCCACGGCAGCGATGTAGTCGGCCTTGGCAAAACTGCGCTCGGCCGGGTGGCTGTCACCGCCCTTGATCTGCGGCACGCTGACCGAGTAGCGCAGCTGCTCTTTGAGCTGGCGCATGCGCTTTTTGCCCTTGCTATAGGCCTCAGCCTCTGCCGGGTTCACATAGACGATGAAATACAGCTTGCCCGAGAGGTTGTCGATGACCGCCACCTCTTCGCACAGCAGCAGCATGATGTCGGGCGTGCCCAGCGTATCGACCGGGCAGGAGGCTTCGAGCTTTTTCTCGACGTAGCGCACCGCATCGTAGCCAAAGTAACCCGCCAAGCCACCGCAAAAACGCGGCAGGCCGGGCACCAGCGCCACGTTAAAGCGCTGCTGGTAGGCGGCAATAAAGTCCAGCGGATTGCCCGCATGGCTTTCCACCACCTTGCCATCGGTCACCACCTCGGTCTTGGCTTGGGTACCAAAACCGCTGGCGCGCAAGCAAGTACGGGCGGGAAGACCAATAAAACTGTAGCGGCCAAAGCGCTCACCACCCACTACTGATTCCAGCAAAAAACTGTGCTTGCCGTCACCGCCAGCGTGGGCCAGCTTCAGATACAGGGACAGCGGTGTCTCCAGATCGGCGAACGCCTCAGTCACCAGGGGAATGCGGTTGTAGCCTTCGCTGGCCAGGCTTTTGAATTCAAGTTCTGTAATCACAGAGCAGGGTTCCCAGTCGGGGCAACGCACTGCGCAGGTCGTCATCGGTCGGGCAGGCGCTGCGATTCATTCAAACCGTCCGCAGCTGTGGCGGACAAGGGTGCGCCCATGCACCGGGCGCTTTACACGGTCATTGATGCAGGCTTACGCCAGGGCCAGGCTCCCCGGTCCGCGCAACCTGTGATGAACACGTAGTGAATGAACATAGTGGGCAAGTGTAGCGCATCGCACCAACGCCCCGCGACAGCCACTGTTGCGGGGGCACGGCGCCTGCGCGCTTCAGTGTTATTCCTAGGGTGGTTTTCCCGCCAAACCGATGCAGGGATCTTGTTTTGCGCCGGTGCCCACACCACAATTTCCCTCATAAAAAGCACGATCGTTCGATTGCAACCATCGCCAAGGAGACTCCATGCTGACAGCCTCAACCTCCCCTGCATTGCGCTTGCTGCGCTTAGCGCTAGCAGGCCTGATCGCCGTGCTGGGCACCCTGTCCCTGCCCAGCTGGGCCCAAACGGAAGAGCCCAATGAGCTGGTGGGCTACCCCAAAACCGTAGAAGTACAGGGCCAGACACTGCTGCGCAACGGTGCCGGCATTCGCACCAAGGCCATCTTCAAGGTCTACGCCGCCGCGCTATACCTGGAAAAGCCGGCCAGCTCCCTCGAAGACATTGGCAAGCTGACGGGCAGCAAACGCGTGAGCGTGACCATGCTGCGCGCCATCAATGCCTCCGAGCTGGGCAAGCTGTTTGCACACGGCATGGAAGACAACATGGACAAGCAGCAGTTTTCCAAGCTCATCCCCGGCGTGATGCGCATGAGCGAGGTCTTCAACCGCCACAAAGAGCTCAAGACCGGCGACAAATTCACGCTGGACTGGATGCCTGGCAAGGGCATGGTGCTCAGCATCAATGGCGTGCCGGAGCCCACGGAGTTTTCCGAGCCTGAGTTTTACCAAGCGCTGCTGGGCATCTGGCTGGGCCCCAAGCCTGCGGACAACAAGCTCAAGCAAGCCATGCTGGGAGACAAGCGCAGCTAGGCCCCTACATACCGCCCATCGGAACCGTTCAACAGGCCCATCGGGCCTGTTGGTTTTTTTGAAACATGCCGCAACGCGGCACTTTGCGTCTGCGCAAAAACGCAGCGCCTGCCACCCCACACAGTGCGCTATCACGGCTCCGCTTTGGCGCGCGCCGGACCTGACCGCCTAGACCCTGCGCACCTGGAGAGCCTTCATGCCCCTGCTTCATCACATCACCGTCTCACGCCGCTTGGGAGCGCTGGTGGCCTTGGCCACCTTGCTGATCCTGGGCACGGCACTGGGCTTCAGCTATTCCGAGCGCGCCATGCTGACCCAGGAACGCCAAAACGCCGTGCGGCAAACCGTGGAAATTGCGCACGGCCTGCTGCAGCACTACCACGCGCTGGAAACCCAAGGCGAGATCAGCACCACCCAGGCACAGCAAAACGCGCTGCAAGCCCTCGCCAAGCTGCGCTACAGCGGCAACGAGTATTTCTGGGTCAACGACATGCACCCGCGCATGGTGATGCACGCCGTACGCCCACAGCTGGATGGGCAAGACGTCACCGACAACCGCGACCCCACGGGACGCCAGCTGTTTGTGGACTTCGTCAACATCGTCAAAAAAGACGGCGCTGGCTACCACCGCTACCTGTGGCCCATGCCCGGCAGCGACGATCCCGTGGAGAAAGTCTCGTACGTCATGGGCTTTCAACCCTGGGGCTGGGTGGTCGGTTCCGGCGTTTACATCGACACCGTGCACGCGGCCTTTGCCCGGCGCGTGCAATGGGTCATTGGCGAGCTGGTTCTGGTCACCGCGCTGCTGCTGGGCGCGGGTTTTGTGCTCTCGCGCAGCATCTTGCAGCAGCTGGGCGCCGAGCCCGCTGCGCTGCTGTCCCTGACGCAGACTATGGCCCGCGGTGACCTGAGCACGCCGCTGGCTGTACCGCCCGGCACACACAGCGTGCTGCAAGGGCTGGAGGGCATGCGCGCCAGCGTGGCCGAGATGGTGCAGCACGTACGCCATGGCGCAGAGCACGTGGCCTTGGCCAGCCAGGAAATTGCACAGGGCAACCACGACCTGTCCATCCGCACGGAAGAGCAGGCCAGCGCCCTGGAGCAAACCGCCGCCTCCATGGAGGAATTTGGCAGCTCCGTGCGCCAGAATGCCGACAGCGCCCGCCAGGCCAATCAACTGGCCAGCAGTGCCAGCCAGGTTGCGCAGCAGGGCGGCCAGGTGGTCGGAGAAGTGGTGAGCACGATGCGCGGCATCCATGAAGCCAGCCAGCGCATCGCCGACATCATTGGCGTGATTGACGGCATTGCCTTTCAGACCAACATCCTGGCACTGAACGCGGCCGTGGAAGCCGCGCGGGCCGGCGAGCAAGGCCGAGGCTTTGCCGTGGTCGCCAGCGAGGTGCGCAACCTGGCACAGCGCAGCGCAGAAGCCGCCAAGGAGATCAAAACCCTGATTTCCACCAGCGTCACGCGCGTGGAGCAAGGCACCACCCTCGTCGATCGGGCGGGCGCCACCATGGCCGAGGTGGTGACGGCCATTCGCCGTGTCAGCGACATGGTGGGCGAGATCAGCGCTGCCAGCGCCGAGCAAAGCACCGGCGTCAGCCAGGTGGGCGAGGCCATGACCCACATGGACCAGAACACCCAGCAAAACGCTGCACTGGTGGAACAAAGCGCAGCCGCGGCCGTCAGCCTGCAAAGCCAGGCCGAACAGCTGGTGCAGGCCGTGGCCGTCTTTCAGCTGGCGCAGCACGCGGCATCCGCCGTAGCCACTGCGGCCCCGCTGCGCACAAGCCGTGCGCCTGCCCCGGTGCTGCAGACCCTGCCCGCAGCCATTGCCGCGCCACCGGCACGCGCCAGCGCACCACGCCGCGCGCCGGAACAGTTGCACAGCTAAAACCAGAGCACACTGCGCACGCCAGGCACCGCATTGCGGGGCTTTTTACTGGATTTTTTGCAGCATCAATCCGCGCTGCTACGCAGCTGCGCAATGCTGTCTACAAAACCATCGGCATTCACCGCCTGCACGGGCTGGCCGTGGTTGTAGCCATAGGTGACCAGCACCACCGGGCAGCCTGCCGCGCGGGCGGCCTGGGCATCGTTGCTGGAGTCGCCAATCATCAAGGTGCGGGCTGGCAGCGTGCCCAGCGCCTCACAGGTCTTGAGCAAGGGCATGGGATCGGGCTTTTTGCGCGCAAAAGAGTCACCACCGAACACCTGCTCAAACAGGCCATCCAGCCCTTTGGCGGCCAGCAAAGGCGGCGTGAAAGCCAGGGGCTTGTTGGTCACGCACGCCAGGCGCAGGCCAGCGGCCTTCAGCGCTGCCAGGCCTGACAACACACCGTCGTACACCCTGGAATGCTGGCCGTTGATGGCGATGTAGTGGTGCATATACCGCTCCAACGCCTGAGGGAACAGTGCCTGCGCCTGCTGGGCACGCGCGGCTTCTTCGGGATAAGCGGGCTGCAGCACCACGGCCAGCACACAGCGCAGCAAGTGCTCGGTACCCTTGCCGACCATGTGTTCAATCGCGGCGGCATCCAGCGGTGGCAGGGCCAAATCCACCAGCATGCGCTCAATGGCGGCCGCAAAGTCGCCCATGGTGTCCACCATGGTGCCGTCCAGATCGACGATGGCAGCATCCAAGGCCCACGTCTTACCCCCCTCCACCCAAGCTACATTCAGCGCCACAAAATTTCTCCAAAATTCATAGCTGTCAGCGCTTTTGAACTCTACGCTAAAAGCCAAAAATACTTATAAAAAAGGCCTGCATGGCAGGCCTTCGCGTTCTCTGTCCGCCGTCTGCGCTCAGACCGCCAGATTGGCACGCATGGTGTCAATCACGGCCTTGTAGTCGGGCTTGCCAAAAATGGCGCTGCCTGCCACAAAGGTGTCGGCACCAGCGTTCGCCACCGCGCGGATATTGCCTTCCTTGATGCCGCCATCCACTTCCAGGCGGATGTCTTTTCCGCAGGCATCAATACGCTTGCGAACCGCTTCAATCTTACGCAGCGTGCTATCAATAAAGCTTTGACCACCGAAGCCGGGGTTCACGCTCATCAGCAAGATCAGGTCCAGGTCTTCGATCACCCAGTCCAGCACGTCCAGGGGCATGGCGGGGTTGAACGTCAGGCCGGCCTTGCAGCCCTGGCTCTTGATGTTCTGGATGCTGCGGTGCACGTGCTGCGAGGCATCGGGGTGAAAGCTGATGTAGTCCGCACCGGCCTTGGCAAAGGCGGTGGCCAGCTCGTCCACGGGCTGCACCATCAGGTGCACATCGATCGGCACGGGCTTGCCTTCGGGCGTGACAGCGTGGGGCTTCAAAGCCTGACAAATCATGGGGCCAAACGTCAGATTGGGGACGTAGTGGTTGTCCATCACGTCGAAGTGAATCCAGTCTGCGCCAGAGGCAATGACGTTGCACACTTCCTCGCCCAGACGGGCGAAGTCGGCGGACAGGATGGAGGGGGCAATGCGGTACGTGGGGTTCATACGGCCAATTGTCGCAGTTACCATAGCCACATGCCGATGTATGAGTTTCAGGTCGAGGCCCACGCCCACTATGACGCGGAGCAATCCCAGCAGCTGTCCGGGCTGTATCGCTTCGCCTACACGATCACCGTCACCAACACGGGGCAGGTCGCTGCCCAGTTGGTGGCACGCCACTGGCTGATCACCGATGCCGCCGACACCCTGCAGGAAGTGCACGGCCTGGGCGTGGTCGGCCGCCAGCCACTGCTGCAGCCCGGAGAAAGCTTCACTTACAGCAGCGGCTGTGAGCTGCGCACCCCGACGGGTAGCATGCAGGGGCACTATCTGTGCGTCACCGAATCCGGTGAAACCTTTGACGCGGCCATTGCCCCGTTCACCCTGGATATTGAGCACGTATCGGACAACGCCGATGCGCTGCACCTGCCCTCATCACGCACCCTGCACTGAATGCCCCGTCAAGCCTACGACCTGCCCCGATTGCTGAGCGAGCTGGATCCCTCAGCCGACATTGCGGAACGCCACCTGTGGCTCATCCACGTGCTGGAGTGGGTGCGCGCCGCCCAGCCCTCCATCGAGGTAGCGCTCACGCGCTTCGAGGCCTTGATCAGCGCCTTTGAAAACGATGCCGCCGCGCACCAGCGCCTGCAGGCCTGGTGGCAGGCCTTCACGGCGCACGTCGACATCACCACCTTGCTCGCAGACTTTGGCTTTGCACCGCGCACCGCCATGATCAACGAGTTGTCCGAGCGCATTCGCAACAAGCTGCTGCCGGGCACCCCCGAGACCATCGATGCCTCCGAGCTGTTTGGCATTGCCATGCCCAGCGAGTTTGATGCCCGCTGGCTGACGGCACTGCCCGAACCTCTGCTGCAGCGCCTAGCCACTTTGCTGGCACCTGCGGACGGACAGGGCGCCGGTTTTTGGCAGCATGCGCTGCTCAACGCCATCACCTACTGCGCCGGGCAAATTCTGGCCAATGGTTTTGCCCCCGAGTTGCGCCTGCGCATGAGCGAAGAAACGCGCGAGCAACGGCCTTTTCACGACCTGATCCGCGATGTGGAAAGCCTGCGCGTGGAGGTGCTGCATGGCCTGCGCACTCCCGAGCGCCTGCTGGAGGCCGAGCGCCGCCTGCGCGAGCGCCTGGACGCCTGCCGCGCCGCCATTGGTTCGGTCTACAACCACTTTGGTGACGACGGCATCTCCGTCGGCCTGGTGTTTCGCGTGCGCCAGCTGCGCACGCGCATCGTGCGCATCCGCCAGTTGCTGGACTGCCTGACCAGCGAACACCCCGAGCAAGAAGCCATGCGCCTGCTGGCCGGGTTTGTGAGCGTGGGGCGCGACCGGCGCAGCCTGCGCTCGCTGATCTCCAACAACACCTCGCTGCTGGCGGCCAAGGTGACCGAGCGCAGCGCCGAAACGGGCGAGCACTACATCACCCGCAACGGCACGGAATACCTGCAGATGGTGCGCCAGGCGGCGGGCGGCGGACTGCTGATGTCGGTCACCACCATGCTGAAGTTTGGCCTGGCAGCGCTGGCGTTTTCTGCATTCTGGGGCGGTTTCTGGGCAGGGATCAACTACGCCATCAGCTTTGTGCTGATTCAGCTGCTGCACTTCACCGTGGCCACCAAACAGCCCGCCATGACGGCGCCGGCCATGGCCTCACGGCTCAAGGACATTAATGAGCAAGGCGCAGTAGAGCGGTTTGTGGACGAAGTGGCCAACCTGACGCGCACCCAGGTGGCCGCCATCTTGGGCAATGTGCTGATCGTCTTTCCCGCAGCCCTCGGGCTGGCCCTGCTCTACCAGTACGCTTTTGGCTCACCGCCGCTGGATGAAGTGCACGCCGTCCACGTGCTGGACTCGCTGAGCCTGCTTGGCCCCTCTGTGCTGTTTGCGGCCTTCACCGGCGTGCTGCTGTTTTTGAGCAGCCTGATCGCCGGCTGGGCCGAAAACTGGTTTGTGCTCAACCGGCTGGACTCGGCCATGCGCTACAACCCGGCCATCACAGGTCTGCTGGGCAGCCACCGCGCCAAGCGCTGGAGCATTTTCTGGCGCAACAACATCTCCGGGTTCGCGGCCAATATTTCGCTGGGCTTGATGTTGGGGCTTGCGCCTGCGATTGCAGGGTTTTTCGGCTTGGGCCTGGAAGTGCGACATGTCACACTGTCCTCAGGCCAGCTGGGCGTTGCCGGTGCCACCTTCGGGTGGTCCATGATTCATGACGACGCCTTCTGGTGGGCCGTAGCCATGCTGCCCTTCAATGGCGCCATCAATGTGATGGTCAGCTTTTACCTGGCTTTCCGCATGGCACTGCGCGCCCACAACATCACTGGCGTGGAGCGCTCACGCATCTACGCTGCCATTCGCCACCGTCTGCGCAAACGGCCTCTGAGTTTCTTCAAGCCCTGAGCGATCTCAGGCGGTGCCCATCCAGCGCTTGCGCTGCTCCGATTCAAGGAGACACCGAGAAGGATGACGGCATGACCCAAGATCCCAGCTTCTGGGCCCAATGGCTCAAACCCTCCGCCGGCTTTGACACCCTGCAGTGGTCGCTGCTGCTGGCGGTGGCTTCGCTGGTTGGCTATATGTTCCAGCGCCACCTGAAGATGCCCAAAGTACTGGGCTACGCGGCCGTCGGCACGCTAGCGGGCTTTCTGGGCTTCAGCGCCACACCGTGGCCGCTGCAAGGCCCCGCCTTGTTTCTGCTGGAGCTGGGGGTGGCCATTGTGCTGTTTGAATGCGGCGGGCGCATCACGCTGCGCTGGTTCCGCCACAACCCCATGGTGCTGGTGCAAAGCCTGCTGGAGGCCGGACTGACCTATGCCGCTGTGTACGGGAGCCTGCGCTGGCTGGAGATGCCTGCGGCCACGGCCACGCCCCTGGCCTTGATTGCCATGGCGGCCTCCCCGGTGGTGCTGGCCCGTGTGATCAACGACACGCGCGCTGCCGGCCCGGTGACCGACCGGGTCATGGCGCTGGCCACACTCTCGACCCTGTACGCGCTCACGCTGGGCAGTGCCAAGGCCGAAATTTTCGCCCACCCCTCGGAATCGCTGTGGACAGACATCACGCCCGTGCTGGTGGTGCTGGGGGTCTCCGTCGCAGTAGCCGCCCTGCTGTGTCTGGCCATGCGGCTGGCGCTGCAGTGGATGAACCCGAACAGCGAGAACACCTCCATCCTCATGCTGGCGCTGATTGCGGCGGCCAGCGCCATTGCGGCGCACCTGGGCGGCTCGGCACCCTTGGCCGCGCTGCTGGGCGGCATGCTGCTCAAGCAGCTGCACCAGCGCCCCTGGGCCTGGCCACGGCAGCTGGGCACGGCATCCTCACTGCTGACCATGCTGATGTTTGTGCTGGTGTCGACGACGGCGGCGCAGGCCTCGTGGAGCGGTGCCGTCGCCATCGCAGTGCTGGCCCTGATGGTGACACGTTTGCTGGCCAAGGCCGTGGGCGTGGGGCTGGGCAATATCGGCACCGGCGCCAGCTGGCGCCAGGCCGTGTGGGTGGCTTGTGCCATGGCACCCATGTCGGCCGTGGCGCTCTTGATTACCTCGCAGTTTGCGCAGGCCGCGCCCGAGGCGGCACAGGCCATTGCAGGCACGGCCTTGCCCGCCATTTTGCTGCTGGAACTGCTGGGCGCCGTGCTGGCCACCCTGGCCTTGCGCCGCGCAGGGGAAGCCAGCAGCCAGCCGCAAAACACAGCGGCGCCCCAACCCCCACAGGGAGGATGACGATGACTTTGCAAGCCTTTCAACACTCCGAACCGCTGACCCTGGGCGTGGAGCTGGAGCTACAGCTCGTCAACACCAACGACTACGATCTGGCCCCCTACGCCACCGACATGCTGCGCCTGATGGACAAGCACCAGCTGCCCGGCAGCGTGGTGCCGGAGATGACCAGCAGCATGATCGAGATTTCGACTGGCATCTGCCACAGCCCGGCCGAAGTCCTCAGCCAGCTCACCCCCATCCGTGATGCGCTGGTCAAAAGCGCCGACAAGCTCAACATCGCCGTGGTCGGTGGCGGCACCCACCCTTTCCAGCAGTGGCACCAGCAGCGCATCTACGACAAGGCGCGTTTCCATGAGCTGTCGGCCCTGTACGGCTACCTGAGCAAGCAATTCACCATCTTTGGCCAGCACGTGCACATTGGCTGCCCGGATGCCGATGCGGCGCTGCTGATGCTGCACCGCATGAGCCGCTACATCCCGCATTTCATTGCGCTGTCGGCCTCCAGCCCCTACGTGCAGGGGCAAGACACAGCGTTTGACTCCGCACGGCTGAACTCGGTGTTTGCCTTTCCGCTGTCTGGCCGTGCGCCCTGTGTGCTGACGTGGGCGGAGTTTGAGACCTACTTCACCAAGATGACCGCCACCGGCGTGGTCAAGAGCATGAAGGACTTTTACTGGGACATCCGCCCCAAGCCGGAGTTCGGCACCATCGAAATCCGCGTGTTCGACACCCCGCTGACCATTGAACGCGCTGCAGCGCTGGCTGGCTATGTGCAGGCACTGGCGGCCTGGTTTCTGGACACCCAGCCCTTCACACCGCAGGAGGACGACTACCTCGTCTACACCTACAACCGCTTCCAGGCCTGCCGCTTCGGGCTGGATGCGGTGTATGTCGACCCTGGCAGCGGCCAGCACATGCCGCTGTCGGAGCACATTCAGCACACCCTCGACCAGCTCACGCCCTATGCCACGCGCCACGGCGCGGCGTCGGCGCTGCAGACCCTTCGCAACGACGTGGCAAGCAGTCACAATGATGCACGGTGGCTGCGCGAGCGCCAGGCCAAAGAACAGCTGCTGGGCGAAGTCACGCGGCAGGCGGCCCGGCGCTTTCGCAGCGCCGCCGCTTAAACCTTACGAAAAGCATAGCTGCTAGCGCTTGTAGAACAATCACTTCAGCACCAATTGCATCTGAAATGCTTTAAACACCAGCGCTAACTGCTACTTTTTTATCATGGGCGAATTCGAACTCATCCGTAAATTCTTCCAGCGCCCCGTGCGCCGCTCTCCACTGGGCGTGGGCGACGACTGCGCGCTGCTGGCCCCCGCGCCGGGCATGCAACTGGCAGTCTCCACCGACATGCTGGTGGAAGGCCGTCACTTTCTGGCGGATGTCCAGCCCCAGCTGCTGGGCCACAAAGCCCTGGCCGTCAACCTCAGCGACCTGGCCGCCAGCGGCGCCCGACCATTGGCCTTTACCCTGGCCCTGTCCATGCCCCGCGCCGACACCAACTGGTGCCAGGCCTTTGCCGAAGGCCTGTTTGCGCTGGCCGACCAGCACGACTGCGAACTGGTCGGCGGCGACACCACCCAAGGCCCGCTGAACATCTGCATCACCGTGTTTGGCGAAGTACCCGCCGGACAGGCGCTGCTGCGCAGCGGCGCCCAGGTGGACGATGACATCTGGGTCAGTGGCGCCTTGGGCGATGCCCGCATCGCCCTGGACGCCCTGCTGCGCCAGCATGCCCTGCCCCCCGCCGTACTGGCGCAGGCCCGCCAGCGCCTGGAACAACCCACACCCCGCGTCGCACTGGGCCTGGCGCTGCGCGGCGTAGCCAGCAGCTGCCTGGACATCAGCGATGGCCTGCTGGGCGATCTGACCCACATTCTGGACGCCAGCCACGTCGGCGCGCGCATTGATGCCAACATCACCCGCAGCCTGATGCAGGCCCGCCGCCACCCTCTGATGGCCGCGCTGGCCATGAGCCGCATCGATGCCTGCACCCTCGCCGGTGGCGACGACTACGAGCTGTGCTTTACCGCCCCCAGCAGTGCCCAGGCCGCCGTGCGCGAAGCCGCCACACAAGCCGGGGTGCCCATCACCTGCATTGGCCGCATTGAAGCTGAGCGCGGTATCCGCGTGATGGCGCCCGGCGGCCAGCAACTGCCGCTGCGCTTTGCCGGCTTTGACCACTTCGCCTGAAGCACGCCCGGGTCGACTTCTACAATCCCCACATGGAACCTATCACTGACGTGGAGCCCAAGCGCTCCACCGAATTCGACAACACCACCGCATCCCCAGACGCTGCTGCGGCCTCTGCCGCCCACCGTCGTCACGCCGGGCAGCCCGTGCGCCCCACGTTGCGCTTCATGCTGCAGCACCCGGCCCACCTGATTGCACTGGGTTTTGGCTCTGGCCTGGGCCGTGTGGCGCCTGGCACCGTTGGCACCCTGTGGGCCTGGCTGGCTTATCTGGTGCTGCAGCTGTGGCTGACACCACCCCAAATGGGCTGGCTGATTGCCGCCAGCATTCCCGTGGGCTGGTGGGCGTGCACCGTCACTGCGCGCCACATGCGTGTGCCAGACCCCGGCCACATCGTCTGGGATGAAGTGGTGGCACTGTGGATCATTCTGTGGCTGACCATGCCCATGGGGTTCTGGGGCCAGCTCATCGCTTTTGCCCTGTTCCGTTTCTTTGATGCCGTCAAACCCCAGCCCGTGAAGTGGGCCGACCGCCTGTTCAAAGGCTTTGGCTGGCGAGGTGGCTGGGGCATCATGTTCGACGACCTAGTGGCTGCGTTCTGCACGCTGCTGGTCATGGCGCTGTGGCGCCACCTCTTTCTGTAAGGACTCCGCCCGATGCACCTGCCCCGCACACCTTTGCTCTTGTCTGTTCTGATCTGTGGTGTGGGTGCATCCCATGCCCAGACCTCAGGCATCACCCAAGTGACGGTGTATCCGGGCAGTGCTTCGATTGAGCGCGCCATGCGGCTGCCAGCGGGCGCACAACAAGCCACCTTCACCTGCCTACCCGCAGGGCTGGATGCCCAAACCCTGCAAGTGCACACCAGCACAGGGATTGCGGTGGGCGAGATCGCCGTGCGCCAGCAGCCACGTGCGCTGCAAACCCACTGTGCGCAAGGCCAGCCCAGCAAAATTCGGGAGCTGGAAGACCAGATTGCAACGCTACAAGCCGAGGCACAAGGCCTTGAGCACGCCGGTGCATGGCTGAACCGTTTTGAGCAACCGATCAGCGCCACACACATCGCCGCCACCGCCGATGCGCTGCGCCGCACCGGCCAAACCGTGGCACAGCGCCAACACGCCATCAGCCGTGCACAAGAAGCGCTGCAAAGCCAGCTGGCCCCCTTGCTGGCAGACCAGCAACGCACCGGCGGCGACGATGCCATGGTCAGCACCGTGCAGATCACCCTTGCAGCACCTCAGGGTGGTGATCTGGCACTGAGCTACCAGGTCCGCGGCCCCAGCTGGCAACCGGGCTACCGGGCTACCTTGCAGGTCGAACCACAAAAGATCACGCTGGAGCGCACCGCACAAGTTAGCCAGAACACCGGCGAAGACTGGCGCGATGTGACGCTGGTGCTGTCGACCGGACAACCGAACGCCGCCGCCAACAGCCCGCTGCCACGGCCCTGGCGCATTGCCGAAGCAACGCCCGTGGCACGCAACACTGCCGCAGAGTTGCGCATGCCCGCTCCTGCAGCAGCCCCCGTCGCGCGCACAGCACGCAGCGCTGCAGCGGGCGCAGAACCCCACTTTGATGCCAGCGTGTTTGAAGGCAGTCATGCCACCACGTTCACGCTGCCGCAGCGCATGGTCATCCCCTCCAACGCAGAGCAGCTGTCCCTGAGCCTAGGTCAACAGCAACTGGACGCACGCTTGGTGGTACGCACGACCCCGGCGATCGACCCCAGCGCCTACTTGATCGCCAGCTTTGAGCTGCCCGATGGCATATGGCCCAGCGGCCCACTGCGCCTGTACCGTGATGGTGCGTATGCAGGCGCCAGCCGCTTGGATGCACAGGCCGTGGCACAAAACGGCCTCGGCTTTGGCAAAGATGAACGTGTGGTGGTGCGCGCACTGCCCGCAGAAACCCAGCGTGGCTCCGCAGGCCTGATGGGGCAGCGCCAGGAACGCGTAGAAAGCAATGCCTGGGAGGTGCGCAACAACCACCGCAGCCCCATTCAGCTGCAGGTGCTGGATGCAGCTCCCGTCGCGGAACAAGCGGACATTCGGGTGGAATCACGCTACAGCCCACAACCCAGCAATACATCGTGGAATGCGCAAACCGGTGCCGTCTTATGGGAAGCAACATTGCCCCCCGCAACGACCCAGCGTTTTTCCAGCAGCCACACCATCTCTTGGCCGCAAGACATGAAGCTGCGCGAACGCCGCTGACGGCGGAACGAAAGGCCGATCTATGCCACAGCCTGCGATGCCTTTGCCGCAACTGGTTCAGCAACTGGCGGACCGCCTGCGCCAGCGCGGCTGGTTGCTAGCAACTGCCGAGAGCTGCACCGGCGGCATGATTGCTGCGGCTTGCACTGATCTGCCAGGCTCCAGCGAATGGTTTGACCGCGGCTTTGTCACCTATTCCAATGCAGCCAAAACAGACATGCTGGGTGTGCCTGCTGCCTTGATTGCGCAGCACGGCGCGGTAAGTCAGGAAGTCGCTGCCGCCATGGCGGCAGGGGCTGCGGCCAACTCCCAGGCCCATGTGGCACTGGCGGTTACGGGCATTGCGGGCCCCAGCGGCGGCAGCCCGGAAAAGCCTGTGGGGACGGTATGGTTTGGATGGACCGTAGGTACCACGACCCAAACCGCGTGCGTGCAGTGGTCCGGCGATCGCCATGCGGTGCGCGATCAAACAACCCGCCATGCCCTGCAGCGTCTGCTGCAGCTGCTCCACTAAAACGATGGCGCGGCGACAACGTGGCCCTTGAGGCGCCCGCCATCAGTACACCAACTGGCCACCGCCACAGCCCACCGATGTCACGTGCACATCGTTGAGCCCCAGCTCAATACCCAGTACATCACGCAATATCGGCCCCGCCAAAAGGTTGCCAATGGGGTCTAAGAGTTTCTGCAAAAGCGTAGTCAGCGGGCTCAACAGCACCTGCAAGTAATTCGGTTTGGCATTCGGTGCTTCCAGCAATGCATCTGCAAGTTCACGCCGAATACAGCTGTTGAAGCTCGCTATATTGTCTGCACCACCAACGCCTGCGACCACACCACCTTCCGGCGTCGCACCCAGACACCCCCGGCCTCCCAACGCATCACCCACGCCGTTTACGTGCCCCGTTTGCACTTGGTCAACCCAGCGGTCCCATGCATTGGTATTCCAGCAAATCACCAACAAACAAGATTGAGAGTTTCGATCAATGTCAGCTTTCAATCGATCGCTCAGCTTGTTGATGTCATAAGCGCCTTTGGGTGCAAGAACCCCATACTGGTTGACAGGAAGCGCGCTACTCGGATGGCTGGGACTACCCAATCCCAAGTAGTAACTCGCCATTTTCTGGGCAGATGCCGCATTTTCTGCAGCACTCCAGCTTCCTCCTGAAGGGGCCCCCAGCAACTCCCCCAAAAGCCTGAGCAACTCATTGATCAAGTTCGCCAAGGTGGTGCCTAAGTTCAGACTGTTCCCTGGCGTGGTCCATGTCTCTCCAGCCACTATCGGAGGGGACTGATAACTGTTTTCCAGTGCATCAATACTGATTTTGTTGTGAATTTTGATCAGCCCCAGTGCACTGATCAACGTTTCTTTCTGGATGGACTCACAAATGGGAGTGCGCGTCGAGAATGGATCGCCAGTCACCTTGCCAATGCAAGCTTGCGCAATCGACGCATCCACCTGAAGCTGCGCTGTGCTGTCTTTGAGTGGCACCTTGCAGGACAGTGCATTCAGCGTTGCTTTGGCACGCGTCACATCAATGAAGATGGGCAACTTGATTTTGGTGCCCAGCAACTGCAGCAAGCCCCCCAACACACCGCCACTGGTATCTACATCGATATAAAGACGTATCTGTGCGTTATAGGCCGTAGCACCCACGCCACCAATCGCAATCGATGGTGGCTCTGTAATGCCCGCTTTGACCTGCAAAAGATTGGGCAAGATCCCAGGAATTTGCACTGACAGGCCCGGAATGGAAAGGCCTCGCCCCGTCGTTCCTACCCCCACTGCGGCCGTGATGATGTCCAGCACTCCAACCTGCACATCCAATGCGGAGGCTGTGGCGCCATCGGGCGCATGGATGCTGGCAAAGATACCCGGCCCACCTGGGCCAGACCCCAGCGGCACCTCTAGGTTCAGGGCATCAATACCCAGCTGAAGCCCCAACACGCGCAACACCTCGGCGTTCAGGCCCAGCAGCTCACTGTGCCCGCCCAACGTTGCCGCGGCATCCAAGATGGCGCCCAGTGACACTTTTTCTGCCATCAGCAAATTATTAACATCCAGCACTGACAAATCTGCATCCAGAGGCAAGCCCAGCGCTTTCAATAAGCCACTGGCTGAAACTGTGGCAGTTGCCAAGCCGTCATAACCATTCACCGTCACGCACGGGTTACCCACACCCACCACTTTCAGCAACTGCACCAAAGGCGCCAGCTCTTGGCGGCAACCAACCGCCAGCAACTTGCTGCCCACAGAAAAAACCGCCAGCGGCTCGCCACGTTTGGCAATCGCTTGCGCGCCGATTTCGCGCCGCCATGTGCCAGGGAAAAACGTCGGTGACCGCCCCTCCAGCACCACCCGTGCAGCGTTTACTTCGCCAGAGGACGCTTGAAAATGCTGTGGCGCCGAATACAAGCTGGCACTCCATTCACCACAGGTCACGACTTTGGAAATGACAACGATCGGACCTGATGCGGGCCAATTGGCATTCACACTGCTCTCACCGGCTTTTTCACAAGGAATCGCTCGCTTGCTCCCGGTCTCCGTGAAGTCGATGTACTGCACTGCATGCAAAGCCGACAGGTCCGCAATGCGTTGCAACTCTCGTTTGGCATAGAACATATAGCCGAGATCGATCACGCCCAGAATGGCCACGATGACGCCCAACAGCAAAGCAAACTGCACCAGCACACTGCCGCGTTGTCGTCGATTTACACATGGGGACTGGCACATCTCGTTCACCTCACGACTACGGGCTCAGGTTGACCGTGGCTGTGGCCTGCAGACTTTTTGGGGATGCAACACGTGGGAAGATGTTCCCTAAAAAATCATAGGGATAGTCCACCTGCAATGCGGCCTGGGAAGCACTCCAGACGATATTCACCTGCGCCTGATTGGCTGAACTCAGTCCAGAGCCATGCAGGCTTTGCCGCACCGTCAGCGCCACCTTCTGCTGGATGGCTGCCTTGCCTGCTGCTTTGCTCGGATCCAGTGCGGAGAATGCGCCCAACGAGAGTTCCTGCAGCATGCGTGCACCATCGCCAGTCGCACGCGCCAAGCTTTGCTGTGTCTGCAGCAGACTCCAGTAGATAGAAACGCCCCCCAGAAACAACAGCATCACCGTCAATGACAGTGCAAATTCGACCGCTGCGACTCCGTACTGGACAGCGGCGTTGCCACGATGGGCTGCGGAGCACACCATGTCAAAGCCCCCCTTGGTCAGCCAGCACACTGGCTCCGGCGGCCAACACATCAGGGACCAGCACGCCAAGCCCTGGAATGGCGGGCGCCAGTGCCTGTTTGCCATACGGTATTTCCAGCTGCACATTGACCAAGCACCGGCTCTCCAAATCAACACCACAGAGCAAATTGGCATCACATGCCATGGCCTGATTCAACCGGCACACCGTCACCTGGATATCGTCCCCCTTCGGCCTCAAGGTTGCGGGCAACCAGCTTAAGTTCTGCTGCACCACGTTTTTCACCTGCAGCAATCGCTGCTCACGCGTGGGTTGATAGCGCAGTGCTGCCCTCGCCCCATCCTCTACGGCAGATTGCATGGACTCACGCACAAGAAATGCCAGGCCAAAGCTGACAAGTGCATAAATCAGCATGAAAAAAACGGGAAACACAATCGCCCACTCCACGGCATAAACGCCATGTTGTTGTGCTGCACGAGGCATGTTTTTCTTGTGTTTCATATCACTGCGAAAGCATGCTATTTCTTGGTTTCCGTCCCTGTCTCGAATTTTTCGGGAATCGGGTACTCAAAACTTTTCAGATAGCGCTCATAACTGCGAGATGCTTGATCCGCATCGATCGTCCGAGGCCTGGAAGGCGCGCTCGTGCGCTGCAGCGCCAAGAGCCTTTCCGTGGAAAGGCCAATCACAAACCCCTTTTGGACTCCACCTCCCGCAGCGGGAGTCTGCGCCATCGCTTGGCCTTGGTATGCAATGGCACTGGGAGACGCAGTCTCCTCAGCCCATGTGCCACTGCCAACGGGTGCAAAAAATGCAAAAACGAGCAACATACGCAAACTTGATTTTTTCATGGCGCATCCTTGGACAATGAGGGCGTCTGGTCAGCAGCAAACACAGCACGTGGGACGGGCTCTACCACCACAGAACTCACCCTGACCACTTGCCCAACCGAATCATCTGTGCTCTCTTGGGGAACACGGCCGCTGCGTGCCTGCACCGCACTTTTCACAATCACCAGTTGCTCTTGCAAGCTGCGCACAGCATCTTGGTTAATGACAGGACGTGCGCCCTTCGGTTGAGGCTGTTGCAATTTCTGAAGCAACTGCCAACCTAAATCATCTGCCCCACTGGCTAACCAATAGAGTGCCAAATTCAGTTGCACACGAGGGTTCGTCGGCGCCAACTGTGCCGCCTGCATCACAGGTACATGGGCTTGATCAAGCTGCCCACTGCGCATATAGGCATACCCCATATCGCTCAGCGTATTGGCATCTATGGGGTTCAACTTGCGTGCCTGTTCTAAAGCACGTAGTGCTGCTTCGTAATGCCCTTGGCTGGCTTCCAGCAACCCCATTCCACGATATGCCCGCGATGCTTGCGGCGCTGTCAGCAACGACATGTAGATCTTCTTGGCAGCGTCATATTGTTGTGTATTGCGCAATGCATCAGCCCGCAGCAACTGCACCTCCGGTGACTGCCCGTGCTGCGCCTCAAACGCCTCCGTGTGAGCCAATGATGCGTACCAATGCCCCGCCTGCTGCATTTGCTCAATCAATCCAAGATAGGTGCTTGCGGTATCCACTTGCGTCGATTGCTCTGCCAACGCAAGCTGTGCTTGCGCCATTGATGCGGTGCTCTTTGACACCCCATAGCCCTGCGGCCCCTTAGATGCACAGCCAGCCATCAGCACAGCCATCAAAACCAAGCACCGCTGCCACATCAAACCCTTGAGCCAAGTTTGCATAGAGATGTCCTTTACTTGATGCTGGACAAAGAGCGCATCACAGCCATAAAACCCGGCCCCGCCGTAATCACGATCAAGGCGGGCAATAACGTGAGCACCATGACGGCCGTCATCTTTACCGTGATTTTTCCAATTTTTTCTTTGAACTCCGCCTGGCGCCTCTCACGCAGTCGCTGTGCAAATTGCGCTAAAGGCTCTTGCACCGCACCGCCATGCTTATCCACCTGCACCAGCAAGTTCACGACAGCGACCATGTCTTCATCACCACTCAAAGCGATCAGGCGCTGGAAAGACTGCTCACGGCTTCGGCCTGTGGCGTAAAGGCGGTTTGCCAACCCAAGTTCAAAGCCAATCACTTTGAGTACACGGCCAAACTCATGGGCCAAAATATGCAGGCTCTGGTCGACACTCAAGCCCACGCCTTGCAGCAGGCGCAACATATCCACAAACAAGGGCAACTCTTCGCCGATCCGTCTACGCCGTTTTTTGGCCATGGACTGAACAATCCACTTTGGCAGCATCAGCCCCAATGCAATGCCAAAAAACACTGCCATCAGCGTTTTCATGCCATGCAAATGCATGAAATTCATAGCCACGAGCGGCAGCAGCCCAGCCAGAATCACGCGACTCACCACATAGACAGGCGCACCTTCTGCCAAACCAATTCCCGCCTGATCGAGCAACACGCGATCTTCATCAGCCAGCAACGGGCGTATCCATCGACCGTTGAACCATGTGGGAAGTGCCTGACCAAGGTCTTCAGACGCATCTCTTGAATTCAGCGAGGCGTCCGCCGCTGGTGACAAGCTTGCCCGCGCCCGATCTTCAGCATGCCCCTTCAAAGCGCCTTCCAGGTGCACACCGGCCTTTTCGGAGCGCCAGACTCGCCAGACCAGCGTAGCACTCCATAAACCGATGCTCACCGCCCCCAAGCACAAACTGAATATCAAAATCTGTGAAGCTGTCATGACGTGGCACCTTCGTTATTTCAACTTCGCCAAGCGATACAACAAGATCACCCCTGCAAGCTCCAAACCCGCAGCCAAGAGGATCATCTTTCGGCCACTGTCGTCCTGCCACATGCGCAAAAAATAACCATCATTGACCAGCATGATGAAAGCGCCAACGACTATAGGTAGCAATGAAAGCAGCCATGCTGACAAGCGCACTTCTGCAGACATGGCATACAGCTCACGTTCTGCAGAATGCTTGTCGCGGATATAGGCTGCGACCCGCTCCAACACCAAATCTGTTCGGCCACCATACTTGGTGCTCATGCGAAATACCGCAGCGAGCAAACCAAATTCAGGCAAACGCCAAGTCCCCTCCAGCTGCTCCATTGCATAGCCCAGGTTTGAGCTCGCTGAAAGTACCCCTGAAGCCTGCTGCAAGGCGCTTCCCAAGGGCTCTGGAACGCCTTTGACGCTCATTTGAAATGCGGCTTGTGGCGATGACCCAATGGCGATCAAGCGCACCATGTTGTCCAAAAATCCGGGCAGCTGTTCCAACATTTTTTGGCGTTTCTTCTCCAATCTTTTCCAGAAGAAAAAACACACACCCAAACCAAAAACAAGCACAGCAACTACCGCAAAGGCGGCATTGAATTTTGTCCAACCCGACACGAACAGCAAAACTACAACCGCCGCGATTCCCCAAATGGCCCTGCGACTGACACCCCATGTTTGGGCGCCAATGGCATACAGCCAACGCTGCACCCACACATGCGCGGGATCCCATGGACTTGGCGAAGACTTCTCCGCAGCCCCCGTTACGGGAGCATGCACACCCTCCCCCACTGCCTGGCGCCCCAGCGTGCGCTGCAAATGCGCATTCAGAGCGTCATTTCCAGCCTGGCGTTTTCCATAGCCCAATACTGCAACAGCCAACGCGAAGATCAAACACGCAAATGCGCCCAAGCCAACTGCAACCGGTGAAAGCATGGTCACCTCCCATATGGTGAATCTGGAGACAACATCTGCATTTCAGCCCTCACCCCATGCTTTTTGCTGGCTTCTCCACCAAGCTTGCAGCTTTGGCGAGTGTGGCGAAATGCCGAGCGTGACCCAATGGTCAAACTCCTGACCATCGCTATCAATGCCTGGTTCATACCGAAACAGCTCTTGCGTGGAAATCATGCTGTCCGTCATCCCCGTGACTTCTGTCAAGGAGATCAAACGGCGCTTACCGTTCGACAGCCGACCGATCTGCACAATGAAATCCACTGCATTGGCGATTTGCCGGCGCAAACTGGTTTCACTCCCCTGAAAGCCGGCGAATCCCGCCAGCATTTCTGCGCGGTAGAGGCACTCCCTGGGAGAGCTTGCATGAATGGTGCCCATGGATCCATCGTGCCCCGTATTCATCGCCTGCAAAAGCTCCAACACCTCTCCACCACGCACTTCGCCAACAATGATGCGATCCGGACGCATACGCAAGCTATTGCGCAGCAGGTCGCGGATGCTTACATGTCCCACGCCATCAAAGCCCCCAGGCCTGCTTTCCAAGCGCACGACATGCTCATGGTTGAGTGAAAGCTCTGCCGTATCTTCGATCGTGACCACGCGCTCATGCTCAGGGATGAAATTTGCCAATGCGTTCAGCAAAGAGGTTTTGCCGGAGCTGGTTCCACCGCTGACCAAAATATTGCAACGCGATTGCACAGCCATTTCCAAAATACGTGCAATATCATTCGTGAATGCCCCGAGCTCGACCAAATCCGTCGGCGTCAACGGCTCTTTTCGGAACTTGCGAATAGAGACAGAAATGCCATCGATCGCCAATGGCTCAATCACGACGTTGATACGGCCGCCATCGGGAAGACGGGCATCAACCATCGGGCTTGACTCATCCAAGCGCCGGCCTAAAGGCGCCAAGATACGGCGAATGATGCGCAGCACATGCTCATCATCTTTAAACCCCGACGTTTCGCTCTGCAAAACGCCACGCCGTGACACATATAAGTTTTGATACCCATTGATCAAAATGTCTTCAACCGCAGGATCGTCCAAAAGCTCCTGCAAGGGCCCCATACCCGTCAGCTCTCGCGCCAAGCCACGCGCGAGCTGCATGGCTTCCATTTCGTTGACGGGAATCGTGTTCGTTCGAATGAAATTGTCGAGTTCTACTTTGACAAAATGCCCTACCGCTGTCTGCGACAGTCGGGAAAATGCAGCACCGAGCTCTTCAATACGTGTGAGCAAATGCTCATGCGCGCGATCTTTCAGATCGGTATACAGCGTTGACTTTTCAAAGTCCCCCGATCCTGAATGCATGACAGATACCGACGATTGCTGCGACATTGATTACCCCCTCATCCGTTGCAACAGCGAGGAAATAGAACCTTTGGGAGCAGTTTTCTCCAGCCCCAAGCTGCTGCGCAAAATCTCAACCAGCTTGTGAATTGCTTGTACATACGGTTCCCGCTTGGATTGCGGCGATAGCAGCTCCCCTTGATTGACCGCTTGCAACAGCTCAACACGCCGCTCAGGAATTGTCATGAGCAATGGCAGCTGCAACTGATCTGCAATGTGCTGCGCAGACAGCTCCAGGTTACGGTCATAGCGATTGACAATTAATGCCATGTCACTGCGCGCAATTTTTCGAGAATCCAGCTGTCGCAATAACTCTGTCGTCGCAACCACTCCAGGCAAGCTCTGGTCACAGATCACACATATTTTTTTTGCCTTGGATGCAATACGCATGGCAAGGTCGGACTGACTCACGCCACCAAGATCGACCACGATGTACTGAAAATACTCACGCAGTCGCTGAACCAGTAAATCTGCCTCAGCACCAGCCAAAGGTTTGTCAACACCACCGACGCGTGGCAGTGTCAGCAATCGCAGACCGCTCACGTGCTGAGCAAAGCCTGCTGATACCATTTTTTGGTCCAAGCGCCGCAAGCTTTGCGCCGCTTCCATGAAGTCGAACTCACTGACCAGATCTAAATAAAGTGCGCCATCGCCAGCGGGAGCACCCAGATCTAGTAGCAAGGTTTCCATCTGCGCCGGCGCAGTTGTCTGGTCTGCATTTTTTGCACTGTGGCCAAAGGCTGTTTGCAAAAAAACTGCCAAGTGTGCAGCCAGCAAACTGCTTCCCACGCCTTCGCGCGCAGACATCAATGCAACCAAGGGTGCATGCCCTACGGCACTCTGCTTCACCTCTGGATGTTTGCCTTTCGCCAGCAAGGTCTTCACACGCTCATGAATTTCTTGGTCTGCGGCATCGATATCCAGAAAATCCTGCACCCCCGCACGCAATGCCCAAAGCATCGCCTTCGGCTCTTGCGTGCTCCCCCATGCAAAAACCGGCAACTGCTGCGGCATTTGGTGCAGTTGTTTCGCCAGCGCAGCAGCTTCCTCCAATGCATTCGACGCAAATTGAATCATGACGGCATGCGGCTGCATCAGTTGCACATGCTCAACAATCTGCTCCTGCACCGACAACCACTGCAGACTCACCTCATCTGTAATACATCGCAGTTTTTGTTTAGCACTCGCCGCCTGCGTTTGATCTACATGCACAACCAAGATCAAAGGCAAGCCCTGATCGACTGGCTGCTCTTTCTGCACTTCAACCTCGGAGGCATCTACAGACTCACGTACATCCGTAGTGGCTTCTGTTTTTTCATTCTTTTTCTGTCGCAATGCCAGAAGTTGCTCCAACGAAACCGCATTGGAGGTTGGATGTTTATTGCCTTCCGGGGAGGCTGGAGTATTGGAATACGTCATTGCCACCATCAATACGAAAAGCCGGGCATTGCGCCATTCGCGGTACCCGCCCCCATCAAGTAGCCCTCCCAGACATGGCCTGCCTGCTGATGCTCAGCCTTGGCACCAGGCATATATGCTTCTAAATTGGTACCGACGGGTAAGGGGTGGATCAAGCTGGGAGTCACCACAATCACCAGCTCTGTTTCTTCCTGCGAATAGCTGAGATTTTTGAAAAAACTCCCCAGAATCGGCAAGTCACCCAGTAAAGGCACTTTATTGACATTGGAGGATGTGCTGCGGCTCACCAGGCCACCAATGACAAAGCTTTCACCATCTGCCAGCTCCACCATCGTGTCTGCGCGGCGTGTACGAATGGCTGGAACTTCAACGCCGCCCACAGCGACGGAGTTTGTGAAATCCAGGTCACTGGATTCCGGAGCCACTTTGAGAGCAATGCGATCATTTGCCAGCACTGTTGGCGTCAGCTGCAGTTTGACGCCGAACTCTTTGTACTCAATCGCGATATTTCCATCGTTAGCACTTACGGGAATGGGCAACTCCCCCCCGGCTAAAAAGCTGGCGCTTTGACCCGAATGCGCCACCAACGTGGGCTTGGCCAACACACGCGCCAGACCATTTCCTTCCAACAGACTAAAGCTTGCGGTGAGCCCTGCCCCACTCAAGGCCTTGCCAAAGCTCAGCACCAGGTTCATCGCATCGGCAAACGGTGTTTGGCTCCCGCTGGTCGATGGGTTGTACAAGCCAAAGCTGAAACCACCATCTCTGGGCTTATTGGTGTTGAAGTTCAACCCTGCTTTTTTCATCGCAGATTTTTTGAATTCAATCACCTGCACATCCACTTGGACCGTATTGCTCTTCACGTCCACCTGAGAGCGATCCACCAAAGTGCTGCCTTGCGCAAGCCCTGACTTGTAGAAGCTACGCAGCCCTGCATGCTCCTGCATGCTGCGCAATCGCTTATCCAGAATCAGCGGGGATCCCGCCGCAACTTGAATATTCCACTGCTGGGGCACGCCCCCTTGCTTGGGCCACAAGGTCATCGTGGTGCCACCGGCACCTTTGCCCGTCAACAGAATTTGCGCATTGCTGGATGCCCCTTTGGCAGAGTTGCGCAACACCTTGGCATCTAAGACAGCAGGATTACCAATTGCAATGCGCGATGGTGTGAAATCAGGCGTGAGAGTTTGCTGGCCACCAACTGCCAAATAAAGCATGCGCTCCACTTCTGCGGACAGCGCTTGGGGGGCGGCATTCGCCACGATGTTTGGCGTATCTTGCGCATATACATAGCCGCAAGACAGTGCGCCGGAAATTGCCATGCTGAGCACACTGCGCGATATCCATGGAGAGGAGCAATACAACGAGGAGGAATTCATGACGACCTCTTGCCTTGGCTTAATAGCGAACAGTTTGGACACTGCTGCCGTTGAGCAGCTCTACGGTCTGCGAAGCGGCCGTGTTATGCGCGGAGCCCGCCCGGGATGCGCTGCGCGGCACTGCTGCGGTCACACCCTTTGACTTTGCACCACCATCCGCCAAATCTGACAAGCGCAAACCTGCGTACGCCCTGTCCATGGGATCAAGGTCACCTGCTTTCTGCACACCCTGTCCCACAGGGCGCAAAGCTGCAGGAAGTTCTGCAAAACGTTCAATATCAGGCATCTCCAGATCATCGGGATGTCTCAACGCAAGGCTCAACTGGCCATACTTTTCAGCCAATGTGAGCCGCTGCACATCCTCCAAGGGGATCGCCAGAACCGCTGTGTTTGCCACGTCTGCTCTGCTGCGCGCCTCTTCTCTGCTGCTACCGCGCTGGCTGTTCTCCTTCGCCTGTTCAGCCCGACGCTGCGCCAACGTTGCAGGAGGATTTTCAACAGTCCCACTCCCATAAGCCAGCACCCGCGTACGGGCCAGCAACAAGCGCGTTTGCGTGTCCACTTTGGTCAGCTTTTCGTCCTGCTGCAAGGTAAAGAACACATCCACAAAATCACCAGGCCGAATGTGATTACCTGCGGCCATAGGCTCTTTCACCGCAATGGAAACGGCCCTCTGGCCGTTTTCCAGCTGCAGCGAAAGCCCTGTCACCAAATATTGCTCCAACACAATTTGTTCAGGATTCAAAGCAAGCAACGTTGTCTTGCCGATCAGTTCAGCGGGCTGCGCAAAGCTTCCAACGACTGCTTCTGTCTTTTCAAGCACCTGAATATCCGCCTCTGTGAGGCGATGCCCGGCGGGAATAGCGTTTCTCGCAGCCAATACAGAGAAATGTGCCGCAGTGCTTTTGGTGGATGCTTCGCTGGACGCAGCCGCATTAGTCGGTGCACCCACGTGCTTATTCACCTCTCTGGGCGTTTCGCGACCCAGCATCCAGGCCAATATCGCCAAGCCAATAGCAAGCACCAACAAAATGCCCGCCAATATTTTTGTGAACTTCATGAGGCCATCCCCTCCATACACAATTTGTTTCTTCGTGTAAACAGTAGAGTCTTTTTGTGTTCCTGCAGAAGTACACCAACAGCGCTGTTGGCTATAGGACTAAACCGACAGAAGATTCACCGAGGGCACTCCTCTCAGCATCCAAAATATGGCTGCCACGGCCATATAACCCGCATACGGGATAGTTCGCACCTTGCTGGGTGAATTGCCGGTGGCTGCATCTTCGGAGCGGCTTCCATGCGCTATCCCCCATAAAAACAAAGCACTTCTAATATGTTTTAAAACATATAGCTCAAATAATGCATGCAACAAAGAAAAAATAGTTGCCCATAAAAAAACAAAAACCAATCCACTCGTCAAACCCAGCCATACACCAAGCACCAGTGCGAACTTCACATCCCCGGCACCCATGATTTTCAATTGATAGAAGATAATAAAAAAAACAAATGCTGCTGATGCACCAATGAGTGCACTACCAACATTAGTGCCAAATGGAGTGACATTAAAAACAATAGAAGCAATACCAAAAATAAAAAAAGCAACCACAAGAAAGTTTTTAACTTTTCTAAATTTAAAATCAATGGCTGCTACACAACAAAGTAGTAGCAGCCATATGATTTTCAAAAAAAACAGTCCGCCGAAACCCATAAAGTTTCTTTCTAGCAAATCAAGTTCCACCCCCTCCAGCTGCAGCTTTCCCGGGCAGTGCATCTACAATTTTTTGAAATGTTGCCTCCAACCCACCACCCAAACTTGTCAAAACTGTCACCAAAACTACGGCAATCAACCCCGCAATCAATCCATATTCAATTGCGGTAGCACCTTCTTCGTCGCGCCAAAATTTTTGAATAGCTTTTTTCATGATGAAATCCTTTCCTCATAGCAAAGAAAAACGAATAAAAACAAGCTCTAAAAAACAAAGCTCGGAACAAAATTTAAATATGGGATGCCATTCAAACTGTAGGAAAACCACCCGCGAAACAATGAGTCAACATCTACACAAAAATTTACACACTACTGAAATGCGGAAGTTCATACAAATTAGCTATTAAACAAGGGCATGCAACGCCCCCGTTCTTGTGCCCTGTACACCCTCCTTCCCGGGCATGCTCCACGCTCCCTATAGGTAAAAACGCCCTACATAGCAGGTAGGAGTGCTGATTCCGCATAAAATTTTCAATCTTTGGCATGTTTGCGCTTACAAGCGAAAATGCCTTTCCCGTACACCACCCTGACTGTTCGTTGAAAGTACCTTCATGTCTCTCACGTCCGTGCTTTCCTTGTTCTCGATGCGCAAAGGCCTCTTACGCTTTGTACGACCTGTTACGACAGCAGGGATGATCTGCGTGGGTGCCCTGGCTTCTGGCTGGGCGGCAGCGGATCCATCGGCCAGTGCCGAGGTGGCGAAATTGCTCGAACAAGGCAAGCTAAATGAAGCGGCCCAGCGCGCACAGAGCCACCTCAAACAAAATGCCGGCGATGTGCAGATGCGTTTTCTGCAAGGGGTGATTGCGGCCGAGCAACGCAAGTACGACCAAGCCATCCAAATTTTCACGGCACTCACACAAGATTACCCAGGCCTGCCAGAGCCCTATAACAACCTGGCCGTGCTGTACGCAGCCAAGGGCGATGAACGCAAAGCCGCTCAGGTGCTTGAGCAAGCCATCCGCACCAACCCCAGCTACGCCACCGCGCATGAGAACCTGGGCGATTTGTACGCTCGCATGGCCAGCGATGCCTATGCCAAGGCCTTGCAACTGGACGGCAACCGCAAAGCGATTCAACCCAAACTGGCGTTGATCAAGAAAATTTTCCCAGTGGCGGCACACGCTGCAGCCAGCACACCACACACGGCCTCCGCCCCGACAGCAGCGCCTGTAACGGCCGCCTTGGCACCTGCAGCTGTCACAAAACCGGCCGAAGCGGTAGTGCCCGCGCCCACAGCGCCTCAGGTCGCTGCAGTAACGCCTGCTCCAGAAAGCAACCCTGCCCCTGCTGCCAAACCTGCGGAAGTCACGAAAAAGCCCGCCAAGTCGGATGAAAACAAGCAAGCCGTGGCTGCTGTAGAGAAAGCCGTCGCAGCCTGGGCCAAGGCCTGGGAGCAGCAGAACATACAGGCCTACTATGCGGCCTACAGCAGTCACTTTGACCCCCAAGGCCCCACCTTGGCTGCGTGGAAAACAGAGCGCAAAGACCGCATCGTGGGCAAATCCGACATCACCCTGGAAGTGCGTGATCTGAAGGTGAACCTTCAGGGAGAGCGCGCTACCGCCAGCTTCCGCCAGTACTATGCGGCGGGTGGCTACAAAGCGACCACCCGCAAAACGCTGCGCCTGCAAAACGAAGGCGATAAGTGGCGCATCATACGAGAAGAAACCGGTCGTTAATGTTCCGTCATTCAAACCGTTTCCCTGTCTGTGCAGGGAAACACTGGTCCCACACCCTCTTGCTACTGGCTGCGCTCACAGGCTGCTTCGCCTGGAGCAGCTTCGCCTATGCGAGCGCTGAACAAACGCGCGCGGAAAAGCGCTTGGTAGAGATCCTGGCGCAGATTGAGCGCAGAGAAATCAATGAAGCCTTCCGCGCCGTGACAGAGCTCACGCAGGAAGTGCCCAACTTCCGCGCCGCACAACTGCTGTACGCCGACATGCTGCGCCTGCGCACCGGCGCGCCCACCATGGGTGAGCAGTTGGCACGCTCGCAAGCCGAGCCCAGCAAGCACAACATGGGCGTGGCCGACCAGAACATTGCGCCCCCCGAGTTCTACAAGGGCCTGCACAACGAGCTGCAACGCCGCCGCCAAGCCGCCGTGGACCTGCCACCGCCTGGCATGGTGCCCAGCAACCTGATGCACCTGAGCCCATCGGTGCGCCACGTCATTGCCGTGGATGCCAGCAAATCCCGGCTCTACGTGTTCTCCAATGGCCCCAAGGGCCTGGAAGTCATCAGCAACTTCTACGTCACTGTGGGCCGCAACGGCGTGCACAAGCGCGCCGAAGGTGACCAGCGCACGCCCTTGGGCGTGTACTTTGTCGGTCGCCAAATTCCCGGCGAGCGCCTGCCCGACCTGTATGGACAAGGGGCTCTGACCGTGAATTACCCCAACGATTGGGACCGCCTGCAGGGCCGCACCGGAAGCGGCATCTGGCTGCACGGCGTGCCTTCGGATCAGTTTGCCCGCGTACCGCAGGCCAGCGACGGTTGCGTGGTGCTGTCCAACCCCGATATTGCATTCCTGATGGCATCCATTGACCGACGCACCCCGGTGCTGATCACGGAGAAGCTGCACTGGGTGACGCCCCAGTGGACGATGCAGCAACGCCAGCAAGACAATTTCAAGCAATCCATTGAGCGCTGGCAGACCGCATGGCGCCAGGGCGACACACACAGCCTGAACCAGCTCTACAGCGCCGACCTCAACAACGCCGACGCCCTGGAAAAACGCCGTGGCCGCCTGGCCAGCGTAGGCCCATTGTCCAAGCTAGCGGTGGAAGACATGTCCGTCTACAACTGGCAAGAAGACGCTGGCGAAATCCGCATTGTGAACTTGCAAGTGGCCAAGAACTCCACCGCCACGGTGCGCCAGTACTGGCGCAAGCAAGGTGGCAACTGGCAGATATTCTCCGAAGACGTGCTCAGCTAAACATTGCTGGCGGCAAGCCACCATCAAAAAAGCCCGCAACAGCGGGCTTTTTTGATGGTGCGGGTGGCGCTCAGGTCTTCATGCGCGCCACCAAGCGCTGGCTCTGGGCATCCATGCCCACCAACTCGACGGTGCAACCATGTTGCTGCAAGCGCTCCACCACCTTATCCAGGGCACCAATCGCGGTGATGTCCCAAAAGTGCGCGTCACTCACATCAATGCGCACCGGCAAACCCGCAACCGCACGCACGTCGAAATGTTCGACCAGGGCATCGGCCGAGGCAAAAAACACCTGCCCGCTCACGCGCCATGTGCGCTGGCCCGTCACCGCATCATCCACATGCGTCACCTGCAGCATGTGGGCCACTTTGAACGTGAAGAACACCCCTGACAGCAGCACCCCGGCAATCACCCCTGCCGCCAGATTGTGGGTGGCAACGGTGATGACCACGGTGGCCAGCATGACCCCGCTGGACAGACGCGGGTAACGCACCAGATTGCCCAGCGACTTCCAGTCAAACGTGGAGGCCGACACCATCACCATGATGGCCACCAGGGCCATCACTGGCACTTGGGATACCCAGGGCTTCAATGCCACCATCAGCACCAGCAAGAACACCCCGGCAAACAAGGTGGACAGGCGCCCGCGGCCACCGTACTTCACATTGCCCACGGCCTGGCCAATCATGCCGCAGCCCGCAATGCCGCCGAACACGCTGGATGCCATATTGGCCACGCCCAGTCCCGTGCATTCGCGGTTTTTGTCGCTGGGGGTGTTGGTCATTTCATCGACCACGGCTGCGGTCAACACCGACTCCAGCAGGCCCACCATCGCAATCGCCAGCGCAGGCAACACGATGATGCGCAAGGTCTCGACCGAGGCAGGCACCTGCGGCAGGCCAAACAGCGGCAATGCATCCGGCAACTTGCCCAAATCGGCCACAGTCGCAACCGGCAGGCCCAGGGCTGCGGCCAGCACCGTCAGCAGCACCACGCAAATCAGGGGGGAAGGGATGGCCGTCAGTGCCTTGAGCTGCAGCTTGTTCCCCAGCCAGGGCAGGCCATAAATGATGAGCAGGCCCAGCGCCAGCATGCCCCAGGTGGGCAAATTCGCCCCGTGCAGATGCGGCAGCTGCGCCGCGAAAATCATGATGGCCAACGCGTTCACAAAACCGGTTCGCACCGAGCTGGAGACAAAGCGCATCAGCATGCCCATCTTGCACAGGCCAAACACGATCTGCATCGCGCCCGCCAGCAGGCCAGCTGCAAACAGGTACTGAATGCCGTGCGAGGCCACCAGCGGCGCCGCCACCAGGGCCACCGAACCTGCAGCCGCCGACACCATGGCCGGGCGCCCTCCAAAAAAGGCGATCACGATGCTGATGACGAACGACGCAAACAAACCCACCGACGGATCCACCCCCGCGACGAAGGAGAAGGCGATCACTTCCGGAATCAGCGCAAACGTGGCCACGGCACCGGCCAGCAACTCACGGGGAATGCTGGGCGCCCATTCCGCGCGCAAACGGGTCAACAAAGGCAAGGACATACAACAGCTCAAGAACGTACTGGCACGTGATGGTAGGGCTTTGCGCCCACCTGCACACGCCCACAAAAAAGGAGCTGCTTGCGCTTGATTTCTCTACGCTTCAGATAGAAAACCATCTGAAATCCAGAAAAATCGAACGCTTACTGCTCCTATTTTTAAAGGCAAGCGCCTTTAAAAACGCAGGTGCAGATTAGGCACCGCAGCACTTCTTGAACTTCTTGCCGCTGCCGCAGCTGCAAACATCGTTGCGGCCTGGCTGCTCACCCTTGACGATGGCCTCCACGCGGGGGCCCATGCTGCGCCACAGCTGGCGCAGGTCATAGACAGCCCACACGGTTTCGCCAAAGGCGTCCAGGCGCTCTTGGCTGGTCGATGCGGGGCCGTTCTCGTCGTACAGATTCAGCGTGGGTTCACCGTCGTCGTCTTCGGTCAGGTTGACGAGGAATTCCATGGCGGCATCCAGCCACTGTGCGGCTTCCTTGTCGCGGGGGGCGGCCCACTCTTCGGCCCAGTTTTCCACCACGAACATGAAGCCCAATGCCCAGACCTGGCCCAGCGAAGGGATCTCTTCTTCTTCCAGCTCAGCGCGTTCGGCTTCGGGCAGCATCAGCAGCGCACCGCGGGTGTCCATCACTTCAGGCTGGAAGGCAGCCTGGTCTTCCAGCGACTTGATTTCGGTATCCAGCTGGCCGCGCACTTCGTCCATGCGCAGCTGCACCAGCTCCAAAAAGCGTGCTTGCTGCGCCGCATCCTGGAAAGCTTCCAACTTGGGCAACGGCTGGCCTTCGGCCACTTCCAGGGTTTCGCCATCGCCCAGCAGCATGGGCAGCCATTCGGCAGCGGAGATGGGGCGGCGTGTGCAGATCAGGGCCGTCAAGAAGCCGTCACAGAACTCCCACTGGGGGATTTCTTCGGCGCGCTCGCGCATGGCTTCAAGCATGTTGTCCAGCTCTTCGAGCATTTCGGTGCTCAGTGCGGCTTCAACTTCAGGAGCGTCTGTTTGGTGGTTTTCCATGGCGTGTTTATATTGGGTTAGCGGGCTCGGGCCCATGTACGAATTCGGCGGTCTCCTGCATGGCGATAGCGCCGTCATTCGCACAATCGATGCAAAGGGGCGGGACTGCATGCGCGCTGCATGCGTGGCCGATGACAGGCAGTGTAGCCGGCGCGCCAAGCCCGTGCCATTTGCACTGGCGTTGTCTACAGGAGTTGTCTGCATGCATCTTGCTTCTTCCCGTTCCTCGGGTCTCTTTCCCGTGCGCTACACCGTGCTGGTGCTGTGCGTGGTCGCCTGCGTGCTGGGCCTGGCGGCGGCATGGGCCTGGGGGCGCTGGTGGTGGCTGCTGCCCAGCGTGGCGGCGGTGCTGACCGTTATCGGCCTGCAGGATTTGCGCCAGACGCGCCACGCCATCTTGCGCAATTACCCGGTCATTGGGCATTTGCGCTTCATGCTGGAATTCATCCGCCCCGAGATGCGGCAGTACTTCATCGAGGGCGACCACGAGGCTCTGCCCTTCTCGCGCGCCCAGCGCTCGCTGGTCTACCAGCGCAGCAAAGGCGAGCCTGACAGCCGCCCGTTTGGCACCTTGCTGGATGTCTCGGCCAACGGCTATGAATGGGTCAACCATTCCATGACGCCCACCAAACTCGACAGCCAGGACTTCCGCGTCTGGATTGGCGGAACGCCCGAGCACCCCCTGCCCGGCCATGCGGTCTGCACCCAGCCCTACCACGCCAGCGTGTTCAATATCTCGGCCATGAGTTTTGGCGCCCTGTCCGCCAACGCCGTGCTGGCGCTGAACCTGGGTGCGCGCACCGGCGGCTTTGCGCACGATACGGGCGAAGGCTCCATCAGCCAGCACCACCGCGTGCACGGGGGCGATTTGATCTGGCAAGTAGCCTCGGGCTACTTTGGCTGCCGCAACCCCGATGGCAGCTTCAGCGAAGAACGTTTTGCCGCCAATGCAGCCGACCCGCAGGTCAAGATGATTGAGCTCAAGCTCAGCCAAGGTGCCAAACCCGGCCACGGCGGCATGCTGCTGGGCGCCAAAGTCACCCCCGAGATTGCGGCCGCACGCGGCGTGCCTGTGGGAGTGGACTGCATCAGTCCGTCCAGCCACAGCGCCTTCCACACCCCGCTGGAGATGATGCAATTCATCGCCACGCTGCGCCGCCTGTCTGGCGGCAAGCCGGTGGGGCTGAAACTGTGCGTCGGCCACCCCTGGGAGTGGTTCGCCATGGTCAAAGCCATGATGGAAACCGACATCACCCCTGACTTCATCGTGGTGGATGGCGCCGAAGGCGGTACGGGCGCGGCGCCTGTCGAATTCACGGACCACGTGGGGGTGCCGTTGCAAGAAGGGCTGCTGCTGGTGCACAACACGCTGGTGGGCGTCAACTTGCGCCACCGCGTGCAAATTGGCGCGGCAGCCAAGGTGATTACCGCGTTCGACATCGCCCGTATGATGGCGCTGGGTGCCAACTGGTGCAACTCGGGGCGCGGCTTCATGCTGGCGCTGGGCTGCATCCAGGCCCAGACCTGCCATACCGGCCACTGCCCCACCGGGGTAACCACGCAAGATGCCGTGCGCCAGAAGGCCCTGGTGGTGCCCGACAAGGGCACGCGCGTGGCCAACTTCCACCGCAGCACCCTTCATGCCCTCAAAGAGCTGGTGCAAGCCGCCGGGCTGCAGCACCCGGGTGATATCACCGCCCACCACATCGTGCGGCGCACCAGTGACTCACAGGTCCATCAGCTGGCCAACACCATCTTGCGCGTGGAACCAGGTGCGCTGCTGGGCCCGCTGGATGCACAGCACAATGTGTTCAAGATGTACTGGGGCCGCGCCTGCGCACAAACCTTCCAGATTGCACCGCCGCCACTGCAGCCATCCGCAGCCACGCAGAAAGAACCGGGCACAATTGCTGGCTAGCCCGCAGCGCCCCACGATTGCGGTCCCTCTGTTTTGACCGATGTGCCTGTGCCCGCTTCCACCGCCGCCCCTGACTACGCCGCCTTTTTGCAAGCCCATGTGCGCAGCCAGCCGCACAGCATCATGCGCTATGACCAGGGCGGCGAAACGCTGTGGGTGAAACGCGCCGGCGCACTCAACCCCGGCTGGCGCTACCGCGCCATGGGCATGCTGGCCAAGGCCTTGCGCATGCCCGTGCTCAGCCCCGTCCCGAACCCCGGTGGCAGCGTGGCCGTTGCCACGGAAGTTGCGCGGCTGCAGGACTTTGCCGCACGCGGCTTGCGGGCTCCGGCCGTGCTGGCCGTGACGGCTGACGGCTTCCTGATGCGCCACCTGGGCGCCCCCGGCGAAGACACCCCCAGCCTGGGCAACGCCATGGAAGATGCCATGGCGCGCGGCCCCAACGCAGTGCTGGCGCTGTGGAAACAGGGGCTGCAGGCCATCGGCAAAGTGCACAAGGCGGGCACCACGCTCAGCCAGGCATTTGCCCGCAACCTGGTGCGCTGCCCGGACGGTGTGATTGGCTATATCGACTTTGAGGATGACCCCGCAGCGCACCTGCCGCTGCCTGTGTGCCAGGCACGCGATGCGCTGTGCTACGCCCACTCCACCGCCTGGATCCTCGCGCAAGCGGGTGCGCTGGAAGAGGCGCGCCAGCACTGGGCGGCCTGGTGCCAGACCCTGAGCCCCGACACCCGCACACTGCTGCAGCAGTCGATTGCGCGCATGGCCTGGGCTGGCCGCCTGCCACTGGACCGCAAACTGGGCCGTGACGGCCAACGTATTCGCATGGCCTTTGAGCTGGTGCGTGCGGATCGCCCTGCGCACAAGGCGTCCAAGTAGCGTACGGCCAGCGCCGCATGCACCAGGGCCCCAAGGCCCAACGCCCGCTATCGACCGCCGCCCGCTGCCTCGCCACAGGCGGGGTTCATGCACTTTCGCCGTCGCTCGACCATCTCCCCTTCGTCACGATGCCGGCCACGAAGCTCCGCAGCGTGTGCTGCTGCGCCTGCACTGGGCATCTCAGGCCATGAGCGGGCATGCGGATGCTGGAGAGGGCTGGAGAGGCCGCGCCCATGCGGGGTGTTTGACTGCGCTGAACTAAAAAACATAGCGCATAGCGCTGATGCAGCAAGCGCTAATGCCTGAAAGCCTATAAGCCTGCTGCACACCACCGATGGCCGCCATGTCCTCGGCTGCGCCTGCCTTGCGCCACCAGCACAACGCCCCGGTAATCGGATGGCCCACCATTCGTCCCATCCAACACTACACCAGGTCATCACAAAGCACTATCAAACCATATGATTTGATAGCCAACCATCTGCTGTGGCTGCACCAGCCCGCACAGTGGCCTATCACTCGCCCGGCGCACAGCGCCTGGATGCGGGCATGCCACCCCATCGCTGCCTTTGAACACCACTGCCATGACTGCTCCTGCCCAACCCCATGACCGTGACGACACCTACCGCTCGCTGTTGGAGTCCACCCAGGCCATCCCCTGGAAAATTGACTGGCTGAGCCAGCGCTACTTGTACGTCGGCCCCCAGATCGAAACCCTGCTGGGCTGGCGCACCCGGGACTGGGACACGGTGCAGGACTGGGCCGACCGCATCCACCCCGATGAACGTGACCAGGTGGTCAGCCGCTGCGTGGAACTGTCATTGGCAGGTGTGGACCACGAAGCCGACTACCGCGCCCTGACCGCTGACGGGCGCTACGTCTGGGTGCGCGAGACGGTGCATGTGCTGCGCAACGCCCAAGGCGAAACACAAGCCCTGGTCGGCTTCATCTTTGACATCAGCGAGCGCAAGAAAACCGAAGAGAAGCTGCTGAGCATGCAGCAGCAACTGGAAGCACTCTCCTACCAAGACGGCCTGACCCAGCTGGCCAACCGGCGCCGCTTTGACGAGGCCCTGACGCAGGCCTGGGGCCATGCCATGCAGACGCAAACCCCGCTGTCGCTGCTGATGCTGGATATCGACTTTTTCAAACAGCTCAATGACCGCTACGGCCACCAGACGGGCGATCAGGCGCTGGTGCGCGTCGCCCAGACGCTGTTCCAGACCTGTGACAAATGCAGCGACTTGGTGGCGCGCTATGGCGGGGAAGAGTTTGTGGTGCTGCTGCCCCAGGTGCAGGTGGACATTGCACGCCAGGTGGCCGAGCGTTTTCGCAGCCTGCTGCAGGAGCAGGCCATCCCACATGCCCACTCGCCCTTCAATCAGCTGCTGACCGTCAGCATCGGCTGCGGCAGCCTGGTGCCGCAGCCTGATCAAACACCGGCCCAGCTGGTGCAGGCGGTCGATCAATTGCTCTACCAAGCTAAGCAGTCGGGTCGCAACCGCGTCGTCTGGCAAGCGCTGGCATTGCCGGCAGCCACCGACTGCCTGGCCAGCTAAAACCATAGCTGCTTGCGCTTTTCAGAAAAGGGCTGCAGGCACTTTTACTCATCAATCTGCGCAGTACATGCACAAAAAAAGCCCCGCTGAGCGGGGCTTTTTGGCTAGGTGCAACAACTCGGCACCAAGCATGGTCCATGACCTCAGGCCTGGGTGGCTTCCGTCGCTGGCACGGGCTGGCCATCCAGCACGGCGTTCAGCTGCTTCATGTCCACGCCATTCTCCCAGCGCGAAACCACCACGGTGGCCACGGCATTGCCGATGAAGTTGGTCAGCGAGCGGCATTCGCTCATGAAGCGGTCCACGCCCAGAATCAATGCCATACCGGCCACGGGCACTTCAGGCACCACGGCCAGCGTAGCGGCCAGGGTGATGAAACCGGCACCGGTCACACCCGCCGCGCCCTTGGACGACAGCATGGCCACCGCCAGCAAGGCGATCTGGTGACCCAGCGTGAGGTCAATATCGGTGGCCTGGGCAATGAACAGCGCCGCCAGCGTCATGTAGATGTTGGTGCCGTCCAGGTTGAACGAGTAGCCCGTGGGAACCACCAGACCCACCACCGACTTCTTGCAACCGGCCTTTTCCATCTTTTCCATCAGGCTGGGCAGGGCCGATTCAGATGACGATGTGCCCAGCACCAGCAGCAGCTCTTCCTTCAGATACTTGATCAGTTTGATGACCGAGAAACCGCAGGCACGGGCCACAGCACCCAGCACCACCAGCACAAACAGCGCCGAGGTGATGTAGAAGGTCAGCACCAGCTCCGCCAGATTGACCAGCGAGCCCAGGCCGAACTTGCCGATGGTGAAGGCCATGGCACCGAAAGCGCCGATGGGGGCGGCCTTCATCACAATGTTCACCAGCTTGAAGATGGGCTTTTGCAGGGCTTCCAAGAAGGTCAGCACCGGCTTGCCAGCTTCGCCCGCCAGGGCCAGCGACACGCCAAACAGCACGGCCACCAGCAGCACCTGCAGGATGTTGTCACCCACGAACGGGCTGACCAAGGTCTTGGGGATGATGTCCATCACAAAGCCGGTCACGGTCATATCGTGCGTTTTGGCCACATAGCCCTTGACGGCCGTCTGGTCCAGGTCCGCCACGTTGATGTGCATGCCGCCACCAGGCTGCATCACATTCGCCACGATCAAACCGACGATCAGCGCCAGCGTGGAGAAGGTGATGAAGTACGCCATGGCCTTGCCGAACACGCGGCCCACGGTGCTCAGGTGGGTCATGCTGGCAATGCCGGTGACGATGGTCAAAAAGATCACCGGCGCGATGATCATTTTGATCAGCTTGATGAAGGCATCGCCAAACGGCTTCATGGCTTCGCCGTAAGCGGGTTCAAAGTAACCCAGCAGCACGCCCACGATGATGGCGAACACCACCTGGAAATACAGCTGGCGGTAGAACGGGAGCTTGAGCTTGGCAATAGCTTCGGCAGGAACGGCGTGCATACAAAATCTTCCGCAGGAATCCAAAGACGAATGCACCACAAAGGTGCTACTGCCCGGTTTGTACTGCTGGGGCGCTGCGTTGCCGATAACCTATTGGTATTAGTCTGCGGCGCTTCCGAGGAAGCCCACCCCGCGCGCTACGTAGAAATACGAACCCTTGAACGCCCCTGCGGGGTGCGCTGACCCACACAGCCGCGCGATCGCAGGCACACTGGCAGCATGTTTGCCTCCCTTCGCCGTCGCCCCGTCTGGACTGTTGTCACCCTCATTGCCGGCATGCTGCTGAGCATGCTCTGCGTGGGCTGGCTGACATGGTGGCAGGCCCTGCGCAGCGAAAGCGACATCTTTCAGCGCCAGCTGGCTGTGCGCGCCCAGGCGCTGACGCAGCGCGTGGACCGCTACCGCACGCTGCCGGAAGTGCTGTCGCTGGACACCGAGCTGCGCGCGGCGCTGCAGCGCCCACTGAGCCCCCACGATGTGGACTACCTCAACCGCAAGCTGGAGCGCGCCAACGGTGCCAGCCAGTCATCCACACTCACGCTCATCAACCGACAAGGCATTGCCGTGGCGGCCAGCAACTGGCAGGCACCGCGCAGCAACGTGGGCGAAGACTACAGCTACCGCCCCTATGTGCAAGATGCGCTGGCCCACGGCAGCGGGCGCTTCTATGGCATTGGCACCACCACGGGCGAGCCCGGCTACTTTCTCTCTCAAGCCATTTACGACCATCAAGGCGGCGTGATTGGCCTGATCGCCATCAAGATTGCGCTGCAAGAGCTGGAACGCCAGTGGCCCCGCACCACCGATGTGGTGGTGGTCTCCGATGCCTATGGCGTCATCTTCCTGACCAGCCGCCCCGGCTGGCGCTACCGCCTGCTGCAGCCACTCACCGCGCAGGCACAGGCCGAACTGGCCGCCACCCGCCAGTACCAGTCTGAGCAACTCAGCCCCCTGCACTTCAGCGTGCGCAAGACCCTAGACAACGGCAGCCGCCTCGTCCAGATTGACGACCCGGCACTGCCCCGCCACATGCTGCTGCAAAGCATTGGGCTGCCCAACAGTCGCTGGCAGATGCACCTGCTGCACGACACCGCCTCCAGCGCCACCACCAGCTGGTGGGCGGCCATTGCAGCGGGCGGGCTGTGGCTGGCTGCCGGGCTGCTGGTGCTGTTTGTGCGCCAGCGCCAACGACTGACACGTCTGCGCCTGCGCAGCCGCCAGGAGCTGGAGACCGTGCTGCAGCAGCACGCCCAGGAACTGCGCACCGCCCAGGACGGCATCGTGCAGGCCGCGCAGCAGGCGGACACCGGCCTCTCGCGCAGCCTGGAGCACCTGCCGCAAGGCGTGGTCATCATCGATGCCGCGCTGAACCTGGTGGCCTGGAACTCGCGCTACCTGGCGCTGTTTCGCTACCCGCCCGAGCTGGTGCGCGTGGGGGCCCCGATTGAAGCCCTGCTGCGCTACAACGCCAAGCGCGGCCTGCTGGGCGATGGCCCGCTGGAAGAGGGCATTCAACGCCGCCTGGGCCATTTGCGCAGTGGCAAGCCCCATCTGCACGAGAGCGAAAAAGGCGATGGCACGGTGCTGGAGATTCGCGGCAATCCGCTGCCCGATGGCGGCTTTGTCACCAGTTATGCCGACATCACCAGCTACAAGAACGCCGCACGTGAATTGCGCTCACTGGCCGATGCGCTGGAGCAGCGCGTGGCCGAGCGCACACGCGATCTGGACGCTGCGCGCCAGGAGGCCGAGCAAGCCAACCGCTACAAAACCCGGTTTGTGAACGCTGCCGTGCATGACCTGCTGCAGCCACTGAATGCGGCGCGCATGTTCACCAGCCTGCTGCCCAGCCATGTACACGACGAGGCCGGACGCCACGTGGCCGAGAGCATTGATGCTGCGCTGGCCTCGCAGGACGCCATCCTCACCAGCATGCTGGACATTGCACGCATGGAATCAGGCCAGCTCGAGACCCATGTGCGCGACTTCGCGCTCGACTCCCTGCTGCACGTGGTGCACAACAATTTCGCCATGCTGGCCGAAAGCGAAGGCCTGCAACTGCGCACGCGCGCCAGCCGCTATGTGGTGCGCAGCGACGAGGCACTGCTGCGCCGCATCCTGCAGAACTTTGTCTCCAACGCCATTCGCTACACCCGCAAAGGCCGCATTGTGGTGGGCTGCCGCCGCCACGGTGCGCATGTGCGCATCGAGGTGCACGACCAGGGCCCCGGCATTCCCGCCGCCCTGCAGCGTGAAATCTTTGAAGAGTTCCGCCGCCTGGACGAAGGCCACGCCGACGACCGCGGCACCGGCCTGGGGCTGGCGATTGTGGAGCGCCTGGGCAAGCTGCTGGGCCACGAGATCGGCCTGCGCTCCACCTTGGGCCAAGGCAGCGTGTTCTGGGTGCAGGTGCCACTGGGCGATGCCCAGGCGCTGCAGCCCACCGTGCGTGCCAGCACCACCACCCGCCAGGACGATGCACCGTTGCAAGGCGGGGTGGCCTGGTACATCGACGATGACCCACAGACCTGCGCCGCCACCCGCGCCCTGCTGGAACGCTGGGGCTGCGAGGTGCCCTACGCCGGTGGCCCGCACGAGGCGCTACACTTGGCCGCCCCCGACGCCGTGCCACAGCTGGTGCTGCTGGACGTGCACCTGGGCAACAACCTGTACGGGCCAGACCTGTACGCCCAGCTGTGTGAGCGCTGGGGGCAGACCCCTCCCGTGATTCTGGTCACGGCCGAGCGTGATGCCTCCTTGCGCCGCCAGGCGGCCGAGCGTGGCTGGGGCTTTCTGGCCAAACCCGTGCGCCCACCGGCCTTGCGCGCGCTGATGAGCCAGACGCTGCTGCGCATTCGGGAAGGCTGAGGGCGCACGCCGCCCGCGCCCTGCGCCCCAGGCCTGGACGGCCCGCTATCATGCGGGCCTTGCCCCACTCCCGCTGTTGCTCCATGCGCTGGATTTCGATTGCTCTTTCGCTGCTGACCCTGCCGCTGCTGTTCCTCATCTTGCCCGCCTTGCTGTTTCCGCCCGTGGCACTGGTGACGGCAGGCCTCAGCTACCGCAGCGCCCGTCAGCGCGCCGGAGCACAGTGGGGGCCGGTGTCTGCAGCGCTTAACCTGATTCCCATCGCGCTGGCCCTGCTGTCGGGGGCACTGGCCTGGTGGATTCTGGGTACGCAATACCAGGCCTGATGCGCCCTCCTGCACATTGCACGCTACAAGAACGGCTTCTTGACTCACAAAAACAAGAGCATCTTGCGCAAGCCCATCAAGGGCTAGCAACCAAAAACACTAAAAATTACAAGAACCGCCTGTTACGTGTCAGCGTTCTGCCTACGGCATCCGTTGAACAAGTACGCTTCGCTCTGAGTTGTTCATGACCTCCCGAAACACCGCCCTTGACCAGGTCAAGGCCGTGGCATGCCTGTTGATTGTTTGCCACCACCTCGCGTTTTATGGCCCGATGTCCGATGTTCTGCGCCCCCTGCTGCCGGGGTCCATGTTCTGGATGGAAGAGTACGCCCGCATGGCGGTGCAGGTGTTTCTGGTGTTGGGCGGCTATTTCGCCGCTGCCGCACTGGCACCGCAGGGGGTGGGAAAGCACACCACCTTCTGGCCCACGCTGAGCAAGCGCTTCGTCCGCCTGAGCCTGCCCTACAGCGCAGCGCTGGTCGTGGCGATTGTGGTGAATGAGACCGTGCGCGGGCTGGGTTTTGACCATGCCTCGGTCTCCGAAACCCCCACCTGGGCCAATGTGGTGGCGCACTTGCTGCTGCTGCACAGCATTGCAGGCTTTGAATCGATTTCTGCAGGCGTCTGGTATGTCGCCATCGACTTTCAGCTGTACGCCCTGTGCCTGCTGTGGCTGTGGCTGTGCCGCCAGCAGTCGCGCTGGGCGGGCTGGGGCCAAGCGGGCATTGCCCTGGCCACGGCCGTCTCGCTGTGGGTGTGGAACCTGAACCCGGATCTGGACATGTGGGCTCTGTACTTCATGGGCGCCTATGGCATGGGCATGATGGCCTGGTGGGCCACCCACAGCGCACAACGCTCGCAGCGCGTGCTGTGGACCGTGCTGATTGCCGTGCTGGCCCTGTCTGCCCTGACACAGGAGTGGCGTGACCGCATTGCGCTGTCCGGTCTCAGCGCGCTGCTGCTGGCCGTGTGCGGCAACCTGCGCTGGCCCGAGGCCGTGCGCGACTTTCAGCTGCCCGGTCTGACCTGGATCGGCCAGCGTTCGTACTCCATCTTTCTGATCCACTTTCCCATGTGCCTGCTGGTCAATGCCGAGGTGCATGCCAACTGGCCGGGCCAGCTCATCCCCAACACACTGGGCATGCTGGTGGCGGTGCTGCTGTCCATCGCGGCAGGGTCCGTGCTGTATGAGTGGACGGAGCGCAGCACTGCCACCTGGAAGCACTTGCAACGCTGGCAGGTGGGCGTGCTGTCCACCGGCTTGCTGGCCACGTTGTTTCAGTCGATTTGAAAAGATTGATAGCTAGCAGCGCTTGCTACACCTTGGCTATCGCCTGATTTCATTCAAAACGCAGCCACCTGCACTGCCGCCCCCAGGGCTTACAGCTCGTTGTCGTTTTCCAGGCTTTTCACCAGCACTGCAGCCTGGGTGCGTGAATAGCAGGCGAGCTTTTTCAAAATGGCCGTCACATGCACTTTGACGGTGTTCTCTGCCAAACCCAGCTCATGCGCGATCTGCTTGTTGAGCAAGCCATCTGCCAGGCACAGCAGGACGCGGAACTGCTGGGGCGTGAGCTGTGCCAGCCGCGCGGCCAGATCAGCGTCCGCCTGTGAACGCTCTGCCGCCATGGGCGGGAACCAGCTGCCCCCATCGAGCACCGCCTCGATCGCACTGGCAATGTCTTCGGCCGGCGCTGATTTGGGAATGAAGCCCGCCGCACCAAACTGCTGCGCCCGACGAATCACGCGGGGCTGGTCGTTAGAAGAGATGATGACAACCGGGATCTCCGGGTACTCCCCGCGCACGTGCAGCAGCGTGGAAAAGCCCCGAGCGCCAGGCATGGTCAAGTCCAGCAACACCAGCTCCACCTCGGGGTGCGCCTGCAGTGTCCCGCTGACGCCTGCGGCGCTGGCCGCCTCCAGCGTGGTGAACTGCGCAAAGCGCTCACGCAGCACGTGCAGCACGGCAGCGCGAAACAGCGGGTGATCGTCTGCGACGAGCAAGGTGGGTTCAGACATGGACGAAGTCTGCCACGCCCCCGGAACCACCGCTTTCACCCTGCGCAAAGCCAGTGCGCAGCCACCAACAAAAATGCCCTGCAGCCAATGCTGGAGGGCACTTCCTAGTTTGCGTAGATTTCAACAGCCCGCACTGGCTGCCCAGCACACCAGATTACTGGTTGGCCACGTCCAGATGGGCGGCACGGGCTTCTTGGATGAACTCGATGATGGAGTGAATGGCTTGACGCATGACAGTTCTTTCTGTGTACGAGATGCCGGTTGAATGTGCTGTGGGGATGCATCTCAACTGCCACACAGCTACGCGTTAACCTGTAAGTGATAACCCGTAGCCGTAAGTATAAACCACATGATTAATTTTTGCACAGCCCCTGCTGTGCACACGTTGTGGCGTCTTTGCAACCTTGGCCGTGGACGATGGCGCGGGTGCTGCATGCGCAGACCTGGATGGTTGTCCGCTTACTGCGGTGGCTGGTCGTCGGGCGGCAACGGCACGGGGCCTTGATCGGGCGCTACAGGCTGGCGCTGCGTGGCCTCGGCAGATCGGCGTGGCGCGGTCTCCCGCATGCGATGTGACTCCATAGTTCCTCCTGGCGTCCCGCTGTCGGGGGGACGAACGTGCAGTGTCGCGCGTTCGTCCAGAACATGGGCCAAGACGCGCACGCTTGCGGGCAATTCCTACAGAGCCAAAGCGCAAACTCCGTAGAGCATGTGGGCATCCTTTGTCTTGGAAGCTCTGCATGATCGTCACCACCACACCCAACGTAGAAGGCAAAACCATTACCAAATACTGCGGGGTTGTGGCCGGCGAAGTGATATTGAGCACTGATGTCTTCAAAGACATGTTCGCTGGCATCCGCTACCTGACGGGCGGGCGCGCAGGCACCAATGAACGTGAGCTGCAAAAAGCCCGCGAAGTGGCGCTGACCGAGTTGCAGGCCCACGCCACCAAAATCGGAGCGAATGCCGTGGTGGGTGTCGATCTGGACTATGAGATCCTGGGCACCGCCAACAGCATGCTGATGGTGTCCGCCAGCGGCACGGCAGTGGTCGTCAAATAAGCCCGCCGCGCCACCTGCTCACTCCGCCGCAGACAGTTTCATCAGCACCAAGCCGCTGACAATCAATACGGCCGCTGCAATGCGCATCGCGGACACCTGCTCACCCAGCACCGTGATCCCCACCAGAAACGCACCGACTGCACCAATACCCGTCCAGATGGTGTAGGCCGTGCCCAGCGGCAGCGTGCGCATGGCCATGGACAGCAGGCCAAAGCTTGCAATCATCGCAACGAGGGTGATGACACTGGGCACCAGGCGCGAAAACCCGTGCGACTGCTTCATGGTGAAGGCCCAGACGACCTCCAGCAAACCCGCAACAACCAGATAAAGCCACGCCATTCCAGACTCCTTGCACCTCAGGTGCGCTGCGGGCCGTCCCTTTTGAAAGTACCAACCCAGGTCGTCCTGGGCCGGGCCGTATGGCACGGCGAAAGAAAGTCCATTCTAGGCAGTGCGCCGCCGGGCACGCACGCTGTACACCAACCCCTGGCGGTGCTTGGGTGGTAGCCATGCCACAGTTGACAGAGGCACTGGCGATGTCATCGGGATGCTGCAACGCCCCGCCGCTGCCACCGCCGAAACGATCCTGCGTGGTCACGTGCCGCCATCTCCTACAGGCGCGCACCTTCTCTTCCCACCCGTGCACTTGCGCATCGTTGGCTACAACAGGCGGTATTGCTTTTCTGACCAGGTGAACGCCATGCCAAGCTCGACCCCACGCCGCAAAAACCTTCCGCAAACAGCACCTGCCCCGCGTACCAAGCGGGCCGCTGTCACTCCGCCCGCCGCGCAGGCCAAATGCGCTGCCATTGCCAAAGCCAAGGCTGTGGCGCCCGATGTAGCCGCCCGCATTGGCAGCACCCCGCAGACACCGTTCCGTGGAGATCCCGACATCTTTGGACGGCTGGTGCAAGACCACGATCACCACCGGGCGCTGCTGGCCATGGTGAGCGAAACCACCGCGAAATCTGCGGAGCGTGCAACGCTCTTTCAGGAGCTAGCGCTGGAGCTGAAAAGCCACGCCGCCGCCGAAGAGCAGGCGCTGTGGTCCACGGTCATGCGCAACCCCAAGACCACCGATGATGCGCGCCATGCGGTCAGCGAGCACAAGGAAATCGATGACAAGCTGGCCGACCTAGCGGCACGCGATCAAGCATCGCCCGCATGGATGCGCCGTTTTACGGCGTTGCGTGAGGTCTATCTGCACCACATTCGTGAAGAAGAGCAAGAGCAATTCGTGGCGGCGCAAAAGCAGCTCTCTGCCAGCGACGTGCGCTATATGAAACAAGTCTTCACGCGGCGTAAAAAAGAAGAAAAACTGAACACCACAATTGAGAAAAAAATTAAACTCCAACCATAAATTCAAAAATCTCTGGCAGAGAAAAGCCGCATGCAGACAACTTCTGCATGCGGCTTTTTTTATGCCCCGATTCAGCGCTTGAGACTACGGCGCGCGCGCACTGCAGCGGCCAGCTGCTCCAGCACAGGAATGGTCTGCGCCATGCTGATGCACGCGTCGGTCAGCGACACGCCATGCGCCAGTGGCTGGCCTTCCACGATGTCCTGGCGACCTTCGTTCAGGTGGCTTTCAATCATCACGCCGGTGATGCGCGCCTCTCCGGCAGCAATCTGTGCCGCCACATCGGCACCCACATCGATCTGGCGACGATGCTGCTTGCTGCTGTTGGCATGCGAAAAATCAATCATGACTTGCGGGCGCAAGCCGATTTTCTCCAGCATCTCGCAAGCCGATTGCACATCGGCGGCGCTGTAGTTGGGCGCTTTGCCGCCACGCAAAATGACATGGCAGTCTTGGTTGCCGCGGGTTTCAAAAATCGCGCTTTGCCCCATTTTGGTCATGCCCATGAACGCGTGCGAGGACTGAGCGGCCAAGATGGCATCGCACGCCACTTTCACGCCACCATCGGTGCCGTTTTTGAAGCCAACGGGTGAGGACAGGCCACTGGCCAGCTGACGGTGGCTCTGACTCTCGGTGGTGCGCGCGCCGATGGCGCCCCAGCTGACCAGATCGCTGATGAACTGGGGAGAGAGCAAATCCAGGAACTCCGTGCCTGCGGGCAGCCCCAGCTCCAGCACTTCCAGCAGCAGCTTGCGCGCCAGCTTCAAGCCTTCATTCACATTGAAGCTGCCATCACGGTACGGGTCGTTGATGTAGCCCTTCCAGCCCACGGTGGTGCGCGGCTTTTCAAAGTACACGCGCATGACCACCAGCAAGTCGTCTTTCAGCGCATCCGCCTGCACCTTGAGCTGGCGCGCATATTCCATGGCCTGCGCATGGTCGTGGATGGAGCAAGGCCCCACCACCACCACCAGACGGTCATCGTGCCCATGCAGCACCTGCGAGATGGAGGCGCGGCTGCTTTCCACCAGTGCCAGCGCCTGCTCGGTGGCGGGCAGCCACTCTTCCAGCAAGGCAGGGGTGAGCAGCGGGCGTACGGTCTTGATGCGGGTGTCGTCAATGCGGGTCTTGTCCAGCGTGGACAAGGCCGCAGGCTTGGTCAGAGAAGGCGAAGAAGTCATTGCAACATTGTCGCTGTCTGGCTGCAAAGCTGCCAGTCCAAGGTTTGTGCACCGCACCCACCTGTCGCCAAATCACAAAACCATAGCTGCCAGCGCTTTACAGACAAGCGTTAGCAACCCATTTCATTCAAATCGCACCAAACCGCGCATAGCATTCCAGTCCAGCACCTTGATGCGGCGATATCCCACGTGAATCAGTCCCTGCGCTTCGAGCGTCGATAGCGCTTCGCTCAGACGCGATCGAGAGACTTGGCACAGTTCACTGAGCTCTCCTTGTGACACCTGAATCTCTCGGCTTTGTGGCGTGGGGAAGTTGCGCGGCGTCAGCAGTGCCGCCAGACACTTCGCCACTTTGACGGGGATGTTGCCCTCTTGTTGGGCCGCCAGCAAATCCATGAGTTGCTGGTTGCGCTCGGCCATCAGCTCTTGCAAAAAAAGCCCAAACGTCAAGTAGTTGCGACGCAAATGGTCAAAGCAGGCACGCGGCATGCTCACGGCGGTGAGTGTGTGTAATGCCACCGCATCACAGCTGTGCCGCGCTGCGCCCAGAATCAGCGGCGCCTCTCCAATCCAGCTCCCCGCAGTGCAGCCCACCGTCACCGCACGCCCCTGCGCAGTCGTCACGCACAACTTGGCAGCACCGCCCATCACGCCCACCCATGCGGTTGGCGCATCGCCGCGCAGCCACAACGCCTGGCCTGGTTGATAGCAGTGCACACGCAGCTGCGGCAGTACGTCCGCCTGCATCACATCCGCAGGAATGCAGTCAGCCCAAATGCACTCACGCCAATGCGCGTAAAGATCATGGTGCGTCCAACTCTTCGGCTGATTCATGCAATTGTTCCGTCGAGAAAAAATGATTGAGAACGATTCTCATACATTCGCATGCAATTCGCACTTTCTCTCTACGACAGACCCCATGGCCATGACGCCCTCTTTCTCTGCACCACGCAGCGCCGCACACGCTTTGCGCCTGACCCCGCTTGCCAGCGCCACGGGCTTGATGCTGATGCTCTGCATCCCAGCACACGCACAATCCAGCGCCCCAGAGCCCCAGGTGATGGGTGTACAGACCGTTTCTGTCTCGCGCCTGGGGCAGACACGCGCGGAGCTGGCTGCAACAGTACAAGTCATTGACAGCGAAGCCTTAAGTGCGCAGATCCAAGCAGGGCTGAACCTCAAGGAAGCACTGGGCCACCTCGTGCCTGGCATTGACCTTGGCAACCAAGGGCGCAGCGGGTTTGGGCAAAACCTGCGTGGCCGCCCCATGCTGGTGATGGTGGACGGGGTGTCTCTGAACTCCTCACGGGGTACCGCACGCCAGCTCGATGCCATTGACCCCTTCCATATTGAACGCATCGAAGTGCTCTCGGGCGCATCGGCCCTGTACGGGGGCGGTGCCACCGGCGGCATTGTCAACATCATCACCAAAAAAGCGGCGGATGCCCCGTCACGCTTCTCCAGCGAAGTGGGGATGGTCAGCGGCTTGAATGCCAGTGATGACCGCCAGTTGCGCGTTGCGCAGTCCGTCAGCGGTGGCAATGAGACCGTGCAAGGCCGCCTGGGCATTGCCGTGCAAGACAACGGTAGATTTTTTGATAGCCAAGGGCGGGCTGTCCGCTCTGACATCACGCAAACCGACTTGCAAGATACGCGCAGCATGGATGTGATGGGCAATCTGCAATTCAACTTAGGTGCAGGGCAAAGTCTGGACCTCAGCGCACAGTACTACCGCAACAAATTCGAGGGCAGCAGCTACCTGTATGCAGGTAGTAACTTTGCCGGCATTTACGGCCAGCAACCCGGCCTGCTGGAACAGCGTGAAGGGTTCAGCAGCGATGTGGTGCCCATGACCGAGCGTGCCATGCTCAATGCCAACTACCACGCGAGCGACGTACTGGGCGGGCATGATTTCTACCTGCAGGGATTCTGGCGGCAGGAGGAGCTGGACTTTGCGCCCTTCCCCGATCCGCGCTACGTATCTGCTTCACACCAGAACACCGATGTGTGGGGCTTCAAAGCGGCGCTGGCCAAAGACATCGGCAACGTCACCGTGCGCTACGGCCTGGACTGGGATCGCGAGAACTTCGACTCCAGCATGACGCTGTTTGATAGTGCGAAATCCATGGCCAGTGGTGGCTTGATCAATCGCAAGATCGGCACCACCGGCCGCTACCCTGACTACCGAGTCGACAGCAAGGCCGTATTTGGCCAAATGGACTGGAAACTCTCAGACCGCACCACACTGTCTGCAGGCCTGCGCCACCAGCGCATGGGCTTGGATGTCAAGGACTTTGTCGCCGCCACCCAGCAGATTTATATGGCGCTGGGCATGGGCCAAACGGCCGATGCCGTGCCCGGTGGCAGTGCAGACTACAACGTCACCTTGTTCAACCTTGGCGCACACTTCAAACCAATGGAAGGCCACAGCACGTGGCTGAACTACACCGAAGGCTTTGAGCTGCCCGACCCCGGTAAGTACTTTGGTGACGGCAGCTATAAATTGGTAGGCACGCACTGGCAACTGGCGCAAGGCGTTGACCCCAGCTCCGCCCCCCTCAAAGGCATCAAGACACGCCAAGTGGAATGGGGATGGAAAGGCCAGCAAGGCCCACTGAATTTCCAAACTGCACTGTTCTATGCCTGGTCCGACAACTCGATTGAGTTAAACCGCAGCACCTTGCTGATCGACGTGCTGGAGAAGAAGCGCCGCAACTTTGGCTGGGAAGGCAGTGTGAACTACGCCTTGAACCGCCAATGGGGTATTGGCGGCTCTTGGCTGCTGATTCAGTCGCAAGAGCGCAAGCATGGAGACTGGAAACGCCAAGGCATTGACATGGCCAGCCCATCGAAATTAACACTGCACACGGACTACCAGCAAGGCAGCTGGCAAGCACGCGTGCAGGCCACACACCAGCGCACACTCAACGATGACAACCAACAGACGATCAAGGGATTTACCACCCTGGACCTGCTGGCGAGCACACAGCTGGGTAAAGGCCGGTTGAGCTTTGGTGTCCAAAACCTGCTGGACCGCAAATACCTGACCACCTGGTCGCAACGCGCCGCCTATATTTACGGCGCATCCGCCACACCAGAAACCTTTGCCTACTATGGCCGTGGCCGTACCTTCTCGGTGAACTACACCGTGAACTATTGATAGCACCTCGCGCTGAAATGTCCTCGTCCCTTTGCCTTTCCCACTCGGCACCCACACGCACTTGGGCCACGATTGCCGCGCTGTATCTGGCGCAAAGTGTGCCGTCCTACCTGCTCATCATGGCCGTGCCCGCAGCACTGCGGGCCAGTGGCATGAGCCTGACCCAGGTGGGGCTGCTGTCGGTGCTGATGCTGCCCCTGATGCTCAAGTTTCTGTGGGCACCGTGGGTGGATCGCAAAAGCTGGGGAAAGCTGGGGCACCGCCGCGGCTGGATTGTGATCACACAATTGAGCTGCTGCGCAGCCATTGCGGCGCTGGCTTGGGTGCCCCCCAGCAGCATCACCGCGCTGCTGGTGGTGGGCATGGTGATTGCACTGTGCATTGCCACGCAAGACATTGCCACCGATGGCTATGCCACCAGCATCTTGCACAATCAAGCCCAGCGCGCCACAGGCAACGGCATTCAAGCTGCAGCGGTGGCTGCAGGGGTGCTGGTGGGCGGCATGTTGTCCATGCAACTGTTTGAGCATTGGGGCTGGCAAGCCACGCTGTTACTGATGGCCGGTCTGTCTCTGCTACCGCTGCTGGCCCTGCCATGGATGCAAGAGGCGGAGGCGGAGGCGGAGGACGCAGCACCACCTTCAGCGCATGCAGAGCGGCCCAGCATCTTGCGACTGCTCCGGCGCCCAGGCATCTGGGCTATTTTGCTTTTGGCCATGAGCTATCGCCTGAGCGAAGGCATGGTGCGGTCAATGGAAAGCAGCTACATGCTGGCCAAAGGCCTCAGCCTGAGCCAAGTGGGCACACTCAGCGGCACCGCCGCCGTCACCGCAGGTTTGCTCGGCAGTGTGGTGGCCGCTTGGTGGCTGCGCCGCAGCAGTCAGCTGACCGTGTTGCTGGGCCTGTGCGTGATCCGTGTGGGTTGCTATGTGCTGTTTGGGCTGCATGCCAGTGGCCACTTGGGCGGCAGCGAAGTGTTGGTCGGTCTGGCACTGGCGCTGAGCATGCTGAGATATATGGAAATGGTAGCGCTCTACGCTTTATTCATGGGCGCTTCCTCGCAAAAACAACCTGGTACTGATTTCAGCGTATTTGTCTGTGCCGAACTGCTCACCTACATGGTCAGTTCCATGGCAGGCGGTGCGATTGCGCAGCAGTTGTCTTTCACCGGCTTGTTCGCTGTCGCCACCGGCTTGGGCGTGATGTCTTTGGCGCTCACCCCCACCTTGCTGCGCAAAGCCCAGCGTGGATTGCAGGAGCACTGAGATGGCCCTGCATTTCCACGTGCAAGCGCACATGCCCCATGCGCCAGCGTTTTTGGCGTGGCTACAAAGCCATCTGGAGGCCGAGGGCGTGCAACTGCACCCCTCCCCCCAAGGGGTGACACTGCACATGCCTCAAGTGGGCACCTTGGCCTTCCACAGCTGCCATGCCGGCGGGTTCTCCTGCGACATTGACGCCATGGATATCCGCATGGCAGAACTGATTCAGCTCTCGCTGGACGAGCATGCCCAAGAATTTCTGGCCAACCATGGCGCACCAGCATCTGCCCTGCAGCTGGAGTGGCATGGCCTGCCCACGGCAGATTTGCGCCACCGTTTTCAGGTCGTGACAGTCATCGCGGTGACCGACATCACCGCCCATATGCGCCGCGTGCGGCTGGCAGTGCCCGTGATGGCCCCGTTGGCAGCTGATGGTTTGCATGTGCGTTTGCTGCTGCCGCAGGGCAACACCGCCGTGCAATGGCCGCAGCTCAACGCGCAAGGCCGTCTGCAATGGGACGCAGGCCAAACCCCGTTGCCGCAGCGCATCTACACCATTCGCCAGTGCGACACGCAGGCGCAATGGCTGGATATCGACATCGTGTGCCACAACCATGATGCCCCCGGTGCGCAGTGGCTGGCACAGGTCAAAACGGGCGACCACGTGGGTTTGCTGGGGCCTTCTGGCGGCACGATTCCCCAAGCGCCCCACCTGCTGTTGGTCGCCGATATGGCGGCCCTGCCTGCTGCCTTGCGCATTGCACAGCAGCAAGCCGCACGTGGCAGCGGTTGGCAGCTACTGGCTTTGGCCACCCACGTGGGTGACACGGCCTACATCCCCCCTGCTGCGCATGTGCAGTGGCATGTGGGCGATGTTGCCAGCCAAGCCGCTGCCGTACAGCATTGGCTGCGCACGCAAACAGCCTCTGTGCCCCCCAATACCCAGCTGTGGTTAGCGGGCGGAAAAGCATTGATCCAAGCCACCAAGGCTGCACTCAAAGCCGATCCGCTGGCAACAGGGGGCGACCACAAACTCGCGGTGTACTGGCAATAAAAAAGGATATGACTTGCATCACATCCTTTACATACTTTTGATAGCTTCCAGCGTTTTCTGGGAAAGCGTTAGAGGGTGATTTGACTCAAACCTCAGCCACCGTTTCTACGGCCTCTGCCGTTTCCAGCAACACGATATTGCCCACGGTCGCACCGTAGTTCTGTGCCACACGCTTGCGCTGCTTGAGCACGGCTTTGTCCTTGCTAACCAGCAGCGCCTGGTGCTGGCTGGCCAGATCCAAGAAATGCTGGTCATCCGGGTCGGTGCAGGTGAAGCGGATCTTGGGTGCTTCCGCCACGTATTCCACCGCCGCATCAAAGGCCGCCATCACGCCCTCGGGCGTCTTACCGTAGAACGACACGCGCGGGGCAATCTGGCTGTAGTGCAGCACACGGACCAATTCAATGCGCTGGGCTTCATCGGCAATCCAGCGCACTTCGCCCTTGGCCACCAGCTCGCGGATCGGCGGAATGTGCGGATCGTCAAAAATCAGCATGTCCAAGACCACGTTCGTGTCCAGCACCATGGGGCGCGGCAACGGACCGGTGTAGCCCGCGTTGCAAGTGGGCCATTTCAGAACGATTTTCATGCTTAAGCCTCGTCAAATGGGCGCTGTGCGCTCTCATCTTTACGGGGTTTGACCGCACCCTTGATCATGTCAAAGCGGAACAGGCGGCACTCAATCGGGCCGTTCCACATCGGCGTACGGCGCGACTCTTTCAAGCGCATCTTGCCCGGCAGCTTCAGGTCGGGCGTGAGCATCCAGCCGCTCCAGCCGCTGTAGTTCTTCTTCCAGTGGCTGGCCAGCTGGCTGAAAAATTCACCACCGTCTTCGGTTTGCGCGGTTTCACGGCCCACGCGCTCCACCTCATGCATGCGCTCCGCCGCATTGCGGCCAAAGCTACCCGCAGCGGCAATACGCTCACCATAAGGCGGGTTCAGCAGCATAATGCCGGGCTGCTCGCACGGGGGCATACGCTGCAGCGCATCACCACCACGCAGGTTCACCGTTTCGGCCACGCCCGCACGCTCGGCGTTGCGCTGGGCAAAGTCCACCATGCGGTGCGACACATCCGAGCCATAAATCGGCACGGGACTGACATCCAGAATTTTGGATTCCGCTTCGTCGAGGATGGCTTCCCAGACGTGCTTTTGATAAGGCACCAGCTTTTCAAAAGCAAAGCTGCGCAAAATGCCAGCAGGAATCTTGCGCGCAATTTGTGCGGCCTCAATCACCACCGTGCCCGAGCCGCAGCAGGGGTCATACAGCGGCTGCGGGTTGGGGCCGTGCGGGTCCCAGCCCGTAGCAGCAATCATGGCGGCGGCCAAGGTTTCCTTGAGCGGTGCGTCGCCCTTGTCTTCACGCCAGCCGCGCTTGAACAGCGCCTCACCGGTGGTGTCGATGTACAGCGTGCAGCTGTCGGTCGTCAGGTGCACATGCACGCGAACATCAGGGTGGTTGGTTTCCACGCTGGGGCGCACACCGTTGCGCTTGGCGCGGAAACGGTCGGCAATCGCGTCTTTGACGCGCAGGGCCGCAAAGTTCAGGCTGGTCAGCGGGCTGTGCTGGGCCGTCACTTCGATTTTGAAGGTTTCCTTCGGTGTGAACCAGATTTCCCAGGCCACTTCGCTGGCAGCACGGTACAGGTCGTTCTCGCTGCGGTACTCGGTGTACGACAGCTCGATCAGCACGCGCTGCGCCAGGCGGCTGTGCAGGTTCAGCAGCATGGCATCGCGCCACATGCCGCGCACCATGACGCCGCCACGGCCGGTGAGCACATCGTCGTTGCCCACGCCGGTAATGGCGCGCACTTCGTCGGCCAGATAGCCCTCAACGCCGGCGGCGCAGGGTAAAAACAGATGCAGTTGATTCATAGCAGGAGGCCAAGCATACGCGAGTCACCCTTCCCTTGTACGGCTGTTGGTTGACTCCCGCTGAAAGCAAAAACGCAGCCTGACAGGCTGCGTTGCATTGCGCTCACCAAAGCAAGCGATTTTAGAAGGCGACGCCTGCCACCAACATCACATTGGCATAGGGTGTGCACTCTCCCGTACGGATCACCGCACGGGCTTGCGCGTTGCGCACTTTGAATTCCTCGTGCGACACCTGCTCGGTGGGCAGATCACGCCACCCCGAGGGCAACCAGGCGGGCATTTGGCCACCGTTGGCTGCCAGCGATTCGGTGGCCAGCACCAGGCGTTCCACCTGCATTTCACTCTCCAGCGCTTCCAGCACCTGATCGATGCGGGGCAGGCCACGCATCACAGCCAGGTCAATGCAAGGCACGCCCGGGGGCACGGGCAGGCCCGCATCACCGATCACGATCATGTCGTTGTGACCCAGCTGCGCCACCAGGTGTGACAGCGCTGCGTTCAACAGTTTGGCTTTTTTCATTGAGGATCTACTTCACTACGCTGCGGAATCGAAGGCTGTGCGCCCGCACGGCCAATGCACAAAGCCGCAGCCTGAATGGCCCACTCCACCGCTTGCGCCAAGGTACAGCCTTCGCCCAAGCGGGTGGTCATGGTGCCCAAAAAGGTGTCACCGGCGGACGTCGTGTCCACCACCTGCACTTGGGGGGCGGGATGCACGCTATGGCCTGACACATCCAGCGCCAAGGCCCCTTGGCTGCCCAAAGTGACCACCACACGGCCCACGCCCAGCGCCAGAAAGTGCTGCGCGGCACGCAAGGCCGTCGCTGCCTCTGTCACGGCCATCCCGGACAATTCGGCCGCTTCGTGCTCATTGACCACCAGCGTGTCGATCAGGGGCCACCAGCTGCTGGGCACCGCTTTCACGGGCGAGGGGTTCAGCACCACCTTGCAACCGGCTTGCTGCGCCACGGCGAGCGCGCGGTCCAGCACATCCAAAGGTGTCTCAAACTGGATGACCAAAAAGTCGGCCTGTTGGAGCACGCCGGAAAAATTCGCCGGCAGATCGGCCAGTGCGTTGGCACCGGGGATCACGGCAATGCGGTTGCTGCCGTCGGGCTCCACCATCACCACGGCAGAGCCTGTGGCCACGTCATCGTGCACGGCCACATGGGCAACGTCGACCCCGTCTTGCACCAGCGCGTTGCGCAGTACATCGCCGTGGGCATCGCGCCCCACTGCGCCCACCAATGCCACTTGGGCACCGTGGCGCACACAGGCCACGGCCTGGTTGCCCCCCTTGCCACCGGGGATGTAGCTCAGTTCCTGGGCGTGCACGGTTTCGCCGCGTGCGGGCATGGCACCCAAACGCAGCACCACATCCATATTCAGGCTACCCAGCACCACGATGCGGGTCTTGGAAGATTGCGTCATTGCCAAATCTCTTGCAAACCGGGATCAGTGCTGGCGCGCGCTGCGGCGCTGGCGGATGGTGTCCACCACCACGGCGACCACAATCACGGCACCGGTGATGATGCGCTTGCTGGGTTCACTGGCGCCAATCTGGGCCAAGCCCGCCTCCAGCACGGCGATGATCAGCACGCCAAAAAAGGTGTTGATGACAGAACCACGGCCACCCATCAAGCTGGTGCCGCCAATCACCACAGCGGCAATCACTTGCAGCTCCATGCCGGAGCCCGCATTCGGGTCTGCGGCTTCCAGGCGTGCCGACTGCATCAGTCCAGCCAACGCGGCCAGCAAGCCCATCGCGGCAAACACCAAAATACGCACAGGCTTGGGGTCAACGCCGGCCAGGCGCATGGCTTCCTCATTCGTACCAATCCCCACCACATAACGGCCAAAGACAGTGCGGCTGAGCACCAGCTGGCCAATGATGACCACCACGATCGCGATGAAAAACGAGGCCGACAGCCCGCCCACCCACGGCACGGCCAAACCGCCCATGGCATCGCCAACATACTGAGTACGCGAGTCCGTCACCAGATACGCGCCGCCGCGCACCGCCTCCAGCATGCCCAGCGACACAATGAAACTGGGCAATTGCCAGGCGACCGAAATGCCCCCAGTGATCGCACCGCACACCACGCCCACCATCAAGCCGAGCACTGCGGCCCCCCAGGGGCCCCATTCCCACTGCAGCATGGCCGCAGCCGCAGCCGCAGCACTGAGCGCCAGCACCGAGCCTACGGACAGGTCAATGCCCGCAATGATCAGCACAAAAGTCATACCCACGGCCATCACCGCCAGAGCGGGGATTTCGTTGGCGATCGACAGCAGTGTGTCCTGGGTCAGAAAATAGTCCGACAGCGCGCTGAACAGCGCCACCATGGCGATCAAAACCACGATCAGGCCAATGTAGGTGCCCATTTCTTGGCGCCATGGGCTGCGCGCGGTGGCCGGTGTAGAGGTTGGGGTGGTGGAAGACATGGGTCTCGTCAATCTTGTTTTTCAGACCGCCACGGTGGCGGCAGCTTCAGTCACATCGCCAAATGCGGCGGCCAGCAGGGCTTGCTGGCTCCATTGGCCACGCTCAAAGGTGGCCACAATGCGGCCTTGGTACATAACCGCAATGCGGTCACACAGCTCCATCAGCTCGCGCAAATCACTGGAAACCACCATCACCGCCTTGCCTTGGTCGGTCATGGTGTTGATCTCGGCATACAAATCCGCGCGGGCGCCCACATCGACGCCGCGCGTGGGCTCGTCCAACAGCACTACAGGACAGTTCCGGTGCAGCCAGCGCGCAAAAATCACTTTTTGCTGGTTACCACCGCTGAGTGTGCCCACCGACTGTTCGGCGCTGGAGGCGCGCACACGCAAGCGCTGCACCATGTGCTTGGCCAGCTGTGCCTCACGCGAACGGTGCAGCCAGCCGCCGCCGGATACAGCGTTCAAATGGCTCAGCGAGGTATTCACGCGGATCGATTGCGGCAACAACAGGCCTTGGGCCTTGCGGTCTTCGGTAATCAGTCCGATGCCCGCGCGTACCGCCTGCATGGGGCTGCGCCAGTTGGGCGATACCGTCTGTGCGGTGAGGTCGGGATGCTGCCCCGTCAACTCGATCTGGCCACTCTCGGCCTGGTCTGCGCCATACAGCAAGCGCAGCAGCTCGGTACGGCCTGCGCCCACCAGACCCGCCACACCCAGCACTTCGCCAGCGTGCAGCTCCAGGCTGACGTCTTTCACAGCCTCCCCGCGCGACATATGCTGTGCGCGCATCAGCACGGGGCCCGCTTCACGGCGGGGCTTTTCATCCAGCGTTTCCACATGACGGCCCACCATGCGCTCCACCAAGGTCGCTTCTGACAGACCTTGCATGGGCAATACATCCACCAGGCGGCCATCGCGCAGCACGGCCACACGCTCGGCCACACGCTGCAGCTCTTCCAGGCGGTGCGACACATAGACCAGTGCCACACCACGCGCCTTCATCAGATCAATCTGGGTAAACAGGTGCTCGATTTCCTTGGCCGTCAGCATGGCCGTCGGCTCGTCCAGCACCAGCACGCGGTTGCCATCACGCAAATTGCGCGCAATTTCCACCATCTGCTGCATGCCAATGCCCAGATCGGACACCTGGGTGCGTGGATCAATGTGATCCAGCCCCATCTTGGCCAGTTGCTCCCGCGCCATCTCGTGCAAGCGGCGGCGATCCACCATGCCCCATTTGCGGGGCAGGCGGTCGAGCAGCAGGTTTTCTGCCACGCTCAGCGTATTCACCAAACCCAGCTCCTGCAGCACCATGCGTACGCCCTGACGTTCGGCATCGGTCCGCGACACAGGGGCAAAGGGTTGGCCCATGAGCGTCATCTGCCCACGCGTGGCTGCCACCAGGCCGCACATGATCTTGGAGCAGGTGCTTTTGCCTGCGCCATTCTCACCCGTCAGCGCCAGTACCTCGCCCGCACGCAGATCCAGGCTCACGCCATCCAGCACCGTGCTGCTGCCGTAGTCTTTGCCAAGACCGTCCAGGTGCATGACCACGTTGCCTTGGTCTGCAGGAGTTGGGAATGCCATGCCTGCTGCCTTACTTGGTCACCAGCACCACGTCGGTCTTGACTTCAGCAGGCAACTGCGCCTGAGGGGTCTTGTCCTGGATGGCCTTCAGCGCCACATCAATACCGAAAGCCGCTTGCTTGGCAGCAAACTGGTCTGCCGTAGCCAGCACGCGGCCATCTTTGAGCATGGGCTTGATGGCCTGGATGTTGTCATAGCCAACCACCAGCACCTTGCCGGCCTTGCCAGCGGCCTTCACCGCAGCCACGGCGCCCAGCGCCATCGAATCATTGCCCGCCAGCAGCGCCTTCAGATCGGGGTTCTCACGCAGCATGCCCGCGGCCACGGTGTTGCCGTTGGCGATTTCCCAATTGCCCGACTGCACGCCCACGATGGTCATCTTGGCGGCATCCATGGCGTCCTTGTAGCCAGCTGTGCGCTGCTGCGCATTGGTGGTGGTGGACACGCCTTCGATGATGCCGACCTTGTCACCGGCCTTCAGCTCTTTCGCCAAACGCTCGCCCACAATCTTGGCGCCCAGGCGGTTATCAGGGCCGACAAAAGGAATGTTCAGGTGCTTTTCCTTCAGGGCTTCAGGATCCAGGCGGTTGTCGATGTTCACCACGATCACGCCCTTGTCCACGGCATTCTTGAGCACAGGCACCAGGGCCTTGGAGTCGGCCGGTGCAATCACGATGGCCTGGGCCTTCTGGGCCACCATCTGCTCGACCATCTTGATCTGGGCTGCGGTATCGGTCTCGTTCTTGATGCCGTTGCTCACCAGCACATAGTTCTTGTGCTCTTTGTTGTGGGCCTTGGCACCGTCTTCCATGGTGCGGAAGAACTCATTGGCCAGCGACTTCATGACCAGCGCCACCTTGGGCTTTTCTTCGGCATGGGCCACAGGTGCAAATGCACCGCAAACGGCCAGGGCAGCGGCACCGATGGCCAGCAGGGTGTGACGACGTTGTTGCATGGTGATACTCCGAGCGCTGCATGCGCTCAACTGGTTAACACAAGTCCGGGAGAAGAAAAAGAAATGCGCCACCCAAAGGTAGCGCATTTCGTGATGGATCGCCGCGCGATTTTATCGGGCGAACGCAAGATTAACGCATGAGCGAGTACAAACCAACATTGCCGCCAAGGGTTGCGAGCCCCGCTTACAGCGCCTTGCGCAAATTGGCGGGTGCAATTTTGAGCGCCTCTCGGTACTTGGCCACTGTGCGGCGCGCGCACTCAATGCCCTGCTCCTTGAGCATCTCGGCAATCTGACTGTCCGACAGCGGTTTCTTCGCACTTTCCGCCGATACAAACTGCTTGATCAGCGCACGCACTGCCGTGCTGGAGGCGTTGCCTCCGGTTTCCGTCCCCAGACCCGAGCCAAAGAAGAACTTCAGCTCATACGTGCCATGGGGGGTGGACATGTACTTGGCCGTGGTCACGCGGCTGATGGTGGATTCGTGCAGTCCCAGTTCATCGGCAATGTCGCGCAGCACCAGCGGGCGCATGGCCAGCTCACCGTGCACGAAGAAGTTCTTCTGCCGCTCCACAATGGCTTTGGAAACGCGCAAGATCGTGTCAAAGCGCTGTTGCACGTTCTTGATGAACCAGCGCGCCTCCTGCAGGCGCTGCTGCAGGCCTGCATGGCCCTCACTGCCCTTGTGCCCACGCAGTGCGCCTGCGTAAATCTCATGCACGCGCAGCCGGGGCATGACATCGGGGTTGAGCTGTACGCTGAACTGCGCCAGCCCGTCCGCCCCCCGGCGGTTGGCCTTCTTGACGATGACGTCGGGCACGATCACGTGGCGCTCCACATCCACAAAGCGGCGCCCGGGCTTGGGCTCCAGCCGCGCAATGACGGCCAGCGCTGCACGCACCTTGGCTTCAGGCAGACCGCAGGCTTGCATGAGTTTGCGCACATCGCGGCGGGCCAGCATTTCCAGTGGCTGGGCACACAGCAGCAGCGCCTGCGCCACCAGCTCGCTGTCGTCGCCCTGGTGTTGCTGGTTGAGCAGCTGCAGGCGCAGGCATTCGGACAGATTACGCGCCCCCACACCCACGGGCTCCAGCGATTGCAGCAGGCGCAGCGCCACGGTAAAGCGGTGCACCAGCTCTTCCAGCTGCTCGAGGTCCTCGCTGCCTGCCAGCCCCACGGCAAGCTCTTCCAGCGAGTCTTCCAGATAACCGTCGTCGTTGAGGTTTTCGATCAGAAAGCGCAGCGCGTACCGATCCAGCTCCGAAAGGCGCAGCGACAGAGACTGCTGCAGCAAATGATCGGTCAACGATTCATGGGTGCCCGCCAACTCCAGGGCGGTAGGGGCATCGTCATCGTCGTTGCGGTTGCCACGCGCCGGGGCTTCGCTACCCCATTCGCCGTCATCGAAAGACGACATGTCCACGCTGCCATCGCCCTCCCAGTCGCTGGGCACATCGCTTTCGGCAGCAGAAAAATCTTGCTCTTTTTGGCCTTCAGCGCCTGTGGTGCTTGCGCTGTCCGCTACTGAATAGTGTGCATCTTCCGCCGCATGGGCATCGTATTCCGATGCGGTGTCTGCACTGTCCACGCCAAACTCTTCGCGCGGCGCATCCTCGGTAGACAGTTCAAGGAAAGGGTTGTCGTCGAGCATGTGCTCGACCTCTTGAGAAAGCTCCAGCGTCGATAGCTGCAGGAGACGAATGGATTGCTGCAGTTGCGGTGTCAACGCCAAATGCTGTGAGACCCGCAGTGACAAACCTGGCTTCAACGCTGTACCCCCTCTTTTGCTCTCTCGACCTTTGTTGTTTTTTAGGACCGCTGGAGAGGACTACATCCGGAAATGTTCGCCGAGGTAAACCCGGCGCACATCCGGGTTCTCGACAATCTCCTGCGGCGTTCCCTGCGCCAGCACTGTGCCATCACTGATGATGAACGCATGGTCACAGATACCCAGTGTTTCGCGCACGTTGTGATCGGTAATCAGCACACCGATGCCGCGCTCTTTGAGGAAACCGATGATGCGCTGAATCTCGATCACCGCGATGGGGTCGATACCGGCAAACGGCTCATCCAGCAAGATGAAGCGTGGGTTGGTCGCCAGCGCACGGGCAATTTCCACCCGGCGGCGTTCACCACCGGACAGCGCCAGCGACGGCGACTTGCGCAGGTGGTCCACACGCAGCTCTTGCAGCAAGGTGGTGAGCTGCTGCTCAATCTCATCCTTGCCCAGCGGCTTGCCCGCTGCATCCTTTTGCAGCTCCAGCACGGCGCGCACGTTGTCTTCCACATTCAGCTTGCGGAAGATGGAGGCTTCTTGCGGCAGGTACGACAGCCCCAGACGTGAGCGCTGGTGAATGGGCATGCCACCCACCGACTGGCCATCGATGAACACATCACCGCCATCGCTGCGCACCAGCCCCACAATCATGTAAAACGAGGTGGTCTTGCCGGCGCCATTAGGGCCCAGCAGCCCAACCACTTCGCCTTTTTGCACGGTCATGGACACGTCTTTGACCACCTTGCGGCTGCCATAGGACTTGGCCAGATGGCGCGCTTCCAGCTTGCTGGATGCCGCCGTATCTTGGGAATGCTCAGCCATTACTTTCCTTGCAAATTCAGTTCACCCGAAGGCTGCAAAGGCTGCGCTGGGGCCGTTGATGGCTGCGCCGGTGCGCTGGCCTTGGGCGCCAAAATAGCGCGCACACGGCCGCCCGAGCCAGCAGGGGCCGACGAAGGCTCGCTGCTGCGCTTCTCACCATCCACCGTGAACACGTCGGTCAGGTTGTTATAGGTGATGACGCTGCCCATGATGTCATCGCTGAGCTTGCCGCCGGTATAACGGCGCAGCTGGCCACGGCGAATCAGCTTCACATCGTCGGTCTGGCCGTTGTATTCAATGATCTCGCCCTCGCCTTCGACGACTTCGTCGGGGGCGCCGGGGGCGGTATCGCGTTTCTGCCGAAAGTAGGCACGCTTGCCCGGTTCGGCCTTGACCACCCCGTGCTGGTAGCCCTGCGCATCCTGACGCACATCCAGCTGCGCACCACGCAAAACAATGGTGCCCTTGGTCATCACCACGTTGCCGGTGAACACACTGGTCTGCTTGAGCTCATCGTGGCGCAAAGCATCCGCTTCAATGTTCATGGGCTTGTCGCGGTCTGCGCGTTCAGCATGCGCAACACCAAAAGCCCCCGAGAGAGCTGTCAACAGAAAGCAGGTGATGAGTTTAGATGTCATGGGCAGGGCACGTTTCTTGCGTCACATTGTAGTCACGCAAGCCCGCAAACCATGAAAAAAGCCCGCGCAAGGCGGGCTTTGTCGAAGTGCAGCCCCTCACGGGGCCACCTTTAAGCCTTGGCGCTTTGCGCCACCAGGAACTCCACCACATTCAGCACATTGGGCATGCTGCCTGCGCGGGGGCCGTCGGTATAGAACTTGCCGGCCACGCCCATGGAAGGCACGCCCTCCACGTCATACGCCTGCTGCAGTGCAGCAGCCTTGCGGATCTGGCTGGACACGTTGAAGGAGCTGTAGACCTCCTTGAACTTGTTCACGTCCACACCCTGCTTGGCCACCCAGTTGAAGATGTCCTCGTCCTTGGCCAGCTTGTTGCGCTCCACGTGGATGGCGTGGAACACCTTCACGTGCATGGCATCAAAGTTGTCCATGGCCTGCAGTGCGTAGTACAGCTTTTGCTGCGGCACAAAGCTGGCGTTGAAGGCGACGGGCACGCGGTGCACCACCACATTGGCAGGCGCTTTTTGCTTCCAGGCGGCAAACGTGGGTTCAAACGCGTTGCAGTGGGGGCAGCTGTACCAGAAGAACTCCACCACTTCGACCTTGCCGGCGGGCGCGTCGGTGGGCGCGGGCTTGGACAAGCGCAGGTATTCCTTGCCTTCCTTGGGAGCAGCTTGCTGCGCCAGGGCAGAGCTGGCACCAAAAGCCATGGAGGTGGCGGCCGTAGCGGCGGCCAAAGAGAACTGGCGGCGTTGCATCAAAAGGACTCCTTATCGAAATATGCGGGGTATGAGCCACGCGGGCTCAAAAAGTTCATTGCTGCACGCGGACCAGTGCGGAATCGACACCCGCGCCATCGAGCTTTTGCTTGAGCTGTTCAGCATCGCCACGCTTGGAGAACGGCCCCACGCGCACGCGGAACACCGGACGGCCATTTTGCTCACGCTCGCTGATGCGCGCCTCCCAGCCCAGCATCGCCAGCTTGGCGCGCTGTGCATCGGCATCGCCCTGGGTGCGGAAAGCACCGGCCTGCACAAAGTAGCTGAAGCCATCGGCACTGGCGGCAGCCGCCGCCGAGGCCTTGGCCTCTGCGGCGGCTTTGGCCTCCGATGCCTTGACCTGCGCCTTGGCCAGGTCACCCAGCGGATCGGCCGATGCCGCTGGCGGCTTGGCCACAGGGTCCACCGGGGTCGGTGCGGCTACGGGAGCATCCGGCGCAGGCGCTGCAGCAGGCGGCTGCTGGGTACGCCCAGGCGTGCCGCCATACAGGGGTGAGTTGGGGTCCCAGTTGCGGTTGCGCTCGCTCTCGGTGGCCTCCGTGTTGCGCGGCTCCCCCTTGTTGACGAAAGGCACCGGCACCTTGGTGACGTAGACCGCCACCCCCAGCGCAATGCCCAGGCCCAAGATCAAACCAATGATGAGCCCCAAGATGGTGCCACCACGCTGCTGCTTACCCATAAAACCGCCTGTCACGTTGCTTGTTGTTTCAGTTACATGCGCTCGGGTGCGCTCACACCCAGCACGGCCAAGCCATTGTGCAGCACCTGCGCTGTCGCGGCGACCAGCGCCAGACGCGCCAGCTTCACGGCTTCGTCGTCCACCAAGATACGCTCGGCATCGTAGTAGCTGTGGTAGGCGGAAGCCAAATCACGCAGGTAGAAAGTGACGTCATGCGGCGCATTGCCGGCCGCAGCCGCACTCAGCATCTCTGGGTACTTGGCCAGCAGCAGCATCAGCGCCTGGGCCTGTGGGCCTTCCAGCGCGGACAAGTCCACATTCTGGAGTGCAGGCACACCGGCACCACCGGCTTCTTGCCAGCTGCGCAGCACCGACTGGATACGGGCGTGGGCGTACTGCACGTAGTACACGGGGTTGTCGTTGTTCTGCGCCACAGCCAGGTCCACGTCGAAGGTGTACTCGGTATCGGGCTTGCGGCTCAACAGGAAGAAGCGCACGGCATCCTTGCTGGTCCACTCGATCAGGTCACGCAGCGTCACGTACGACCCCGCACGCTTGCTGATCTTCACCTCTTCGCCGTTGCGCACCACGCGCACCATGGTGTGCAGCACGTAGTCAGGGTAGCCTTGGGGAATGCCCACATTGGCCGCCTGCAGGCCCGCACGCACGCGGGCAATGGTGCCGTGGTGGTCGGTGCCCTGAATGTTCACCACCTTGCCGTAGCCACGCTTGAACTTCTGGATGTGATAGGCCACATCGGGCAGGAAGTAGGTGTAGTGGCCGTCGGACTTGCGCATCACGCGGTCCTTGTCGTCACCGAATTCGGTGGACTTGAGCCACAGCGCGCCGTCTTGTTCGTAGGTGTAGCCGCTGGCGATCAGGCGCTCCACCGTGTCGGCCACATAGCCGTTGGTGTAGAGGCTGGACTCCAGGTAGTACTCGTCGAACTTCAGGTTGAATGCCTGCAAGTCCTTGTCCTGCTCGTTGCGCAGGTAGGCCACGGCAAAGTTACGAATGTTTTCGTAATCTTCCACATCGCCATTGGCGGTGAACTCGCGGTCATCGGCCTTGATGCTTTCCTTGGCCAGGAACGCGTTGGCGATGTCGGCAATGTAGTCACCGTTGTAGAAATTCTTGGCCAGCGGGTTTTCGCTGTCGGTGGGCCAGCACTCGTCACCGGGCTTGAAGCCCTTGGCACGCAGCTGGGTGGACTTGGTCAGCGTGTCGATCTGCGCGCCCGCGTCGTTGTAATAGAACTCGCGGTGCACCTTCCAGCCTTGGGTGGCGTACAGGTTGCTGATGGCATCACCAATCGCCGCCTGGCGGCCGTGGCCCACGTGCAGGGGACCGGTGGGGTTGGCGGAGACGAACTCGACCAGAATGTTTTCACCACGGTCGGCCTGGTAGCCGAACTTCTCGGCCTGCGCCAGCACTTCGCGCACGATCTGCTGCTTGGCAGCGGGCTTGAGGCGGATGTTGAGGAAGCCTGGGCCTGCAATTTCGATAGCATCCACCCATTGCTGGAAGGCGGCTGTAGCCTCCAAAGACGCTTTAAGCTGCTCCCCCAGTGCACGGGGGTTGGCCTTCAGGGGCTTGGCCAGCTGCATGGCTGCCGTACAAGCGAAATCGCCATGGGCTGCCACTTTGGGGTTTTCGAACGCAGCGCGTGCGCCAGCGCCAGGCGAAAGGGTTTCGAGCTGCGCAGCCAGCGCTGCGAGCAATTCTTGTTTGACAGAAAGCATCGGGCGATTTTACGTGCGCAGCCCACAACCTGCGTAAGCACTGGAATCCGGCACACTCTGGCCTCAGAAAAATACACGGGAGATGGGTGTGCACACCAGGATGTGGATCGGCGCGGCCTTGCTGTGCCTGCTGGGCATGGGGGCCAGCGCGCATGCGGCCAATACGCCCTGTTCGGGCCGCAAAGGTGGTGTGGACTATTGCCTGGATGGCCAATTTGTCTGCCGCAACGGCTCCATCAGCGCTTCGCGCAAATTGTGCGCCGCCCCTGGCACCAGTACACCGCAGCGCCTGCTGCCCCAGACCCCACCAGCAGCCAGTGCTGACTGCAGTTGCCGCAGCGGCGCGGTCTGCACCGGCCCGCGCGGTGGGCGCTACTGCCTCAGCGACAGCGGGCACAAAAGCTATCTGCGCCGCTGAGGCCTTACATCCCGCGCGCCCAGAACACGGCAATCACAGCAATCACCGGAATCACGTGCGCCTGCACCATGATCCATTTGCGCACCCAGCGCACCGATTCCGCCGCTGGCAGCGTGCCCGCCACATTCAGCGTCTTCACCCACTTGCGGATGGCGAAGGTTGGCCGCAGCGACAGCAGCGCTGTCACAAAAAATAGCAGCATCTTCAGGTGGAACAAGGGCTGCGAGACATACCAGGTCAGCCCCTTGGCCCCCCAGACGATGCGCGCAATCCCGGTGAGCAGCAGCACCAGGGCCGCCACCCCATAGATCAAGTCCAGCTTGGCCAGGCGGCGCACCACGGCCTCATTCATCCATTCGGCGCGGCACAGCGCGGCTTCGCTGGAGAGAAACACCACCAGGGTCAGGATGGCCAGCAGGTGCAGGCTGGCCAGAATTGCTTCCAGGGTCATCGCTCTATCCCTTTGCTCCAAAACTCAGGGCGCTCATATTGGCCCTTGAGGTAATCCATCCACAAGCGTAGCCGCAAAGTCATGTGCTTGCGCTGGGGGAACACCAGATAAATACCGTTGGGCGGCGCAGCAAAGTCTGCCAGCACCTCGACCAGACGGCCCGCGGCAATCTCGGCCTCCACCTCCCAGGTGCTGCGCCAGGCAATGCCCCAGCCACCCAGGCACCAGTCGTGCAGCACCTGGCCGTCCGAACAGTCCAGCGGCCCGGTGGGCTTGAAGTGCACCACCTCCGTGCCGCCGTCGCGGCTGGGCAGACGGAATGCCCAGCCCCGGGTCTGCGAAGCATCGCTCGACAAAGTCAGGCAGCGGTGCTGCGCCAGCTCGGATGGGTGTTTGGGTGTGCCGTGGTTTTGCAGATAGCCGGGCGTGGCCACACACAGGCGCCGGTTGTCGGCCATGCGCACGCTGATGAGGGAGGAATCCGGCAGATCGCCCACGCGCACCGCGCAGTCATAGCCCTCGCCCGCCAAGTCGGCCACCCGGTCGCTCAGGTTCAGCGAGATGGTGACTTCCCGGTGCAAATCATGAAACAGCGGCACCAGCGGGGCCACATGGCGGCGGCCAAACCCGGCAGGCGCCGTCAGCCGCAGATGGCCGGTGGCTTTCACCCCCCCGGCAGAGACACTGGCTTCGGCGTTAGACACATCGGCCAACAGGCGTTGGCAGTCCTCCAGAAAGGCGCTGCCCTCGTGCGTCAGGCTGATGCGCCGTGTGGTGCGCACCATCAGCTTGACGCCCAGGTGTTCCTCCAGCGCATCCAACCGGCGCCCCATGATGGCCGGCGCCACCCCCTCGGCCTTGGCGGCCGCCGTCAAGCTGCCCTTGGTGGCAACGGAGACAAAAGACTCAAAGGCTTTCAGTTTGTCCATGGCACAAATACTTTATGCATGAAATTATCCTCTAGCGCTTATGTAGCAAGCGCTTCCAGCTATGTTTTCTTTACCAACGTGACAACCACCTCGCCTTGCAAGTGTTGCCCACTTTTGCGTAAAAGTCATCAGTTTTGAGCTTTTTGCCCAATTTATTAACCCATATCTTTGGAATACAGTGAGCCCAAGGCTCCACATTGGCGGAGCCACGGTTTTTCAATGTTCCAAGGGGTTCCCACCATGACCGCACGCACCCAAGTCCACGGCCTGCAAGTTGCCAACGAACTGCACACTTTCATCAACGAACAAGTGCTGCCGGGCACTGGCGTGGATGCCGCCACGTTCTGGAAAGGGTTTGACGCCCTGGTGGCCGACCTGGCCCCCAAGAACGCCGCCCTGCTGGCCGAACGCGACCGCCTGCAGACCGAGCTGGACACCTGGCACAAGGCCCACCCCGGCCCCATCGCCGACATGGCGGCCTACCAAAAGTTTCTGACACAGATCGGCTACCTGGTGGAGCAGCCCGCTGGCGCCAAGGCCACGACCGAGAACGTGGATGCCGAACTGGCCACCATGGCCGGCCCCCAGCTGGTGGTGCCCATCCTGAACGCCCGCTACGCGCTGAATGCCGCCAACGCCCGCTGGGGCAGCCTGTATGACGCGCTGTACGGCACCGATGCCATCAGCGAAGACGGCGGCGCCGAAAAAGGCAAGGGCTACAACCCCGTGCGCGGCGCCAAGGTCATTGCGTTTGCGCGCAACTTCCTCGACCAAGCTGCACCGCTGGCCGCTGGCTCGCACGCAGATTCCACCGGCTACAAAGTCGAAGGCGGCCAGCTGGCCGTCACCCTCAAGGACGGCAGCAAGACCGGGCTGAAAGACGCCGCCAAGTTCGTCGGCTTCCAAGGTGATGCAGCCGCACCCACCTCGGTGCTGCTGATCAACAACGGCCTGCACATCGACATCATCATCAACAAAGCCACCCCCATCGGCCAGACCGATGCCGCAGGCGTGGCCGATGTGGTGGTGGAAGCTGCTGTGTCCACCATCCTGGACCTGGAAGACTCCGTGGCCGCCGTGGACGCTGAAGACAAAGTGCTGGGCTACAGCAACTGGCTGGGCATTTTGAAGGGCACACTGACCGAGTCCTTCGACAAGGGCGGCAAGACCGTCACGCGCGGCCTCAACGGTGACCGCGTCTACACCGGCGCGGGTGCAGCACAAGGCCAGCCCGTGAAGCTGCATGGCCGCTCGCTGATGTTTGTGCGCAATGTGGGCCACCTGATGACCAACCCCGCCATCCTCTGGGGCGCAGAAGGCAAAGAGATTCCCGAAGGCATTCTGGACGCCATGGTCACCACCACCATCGCCATCCATGACCTGAAGGGTCTGGGTGCTAACGGCATCAAGAACAGCCGCACCGGCAGCGTCTACATCGTCAAGCCCAAGATGCACGGCCCCGCTGAAGTGGCTTTTGCCAACGAGCTGTTTGGTCGTGTCGAACAAGTGCTGGGCATGAAGGACAACACCGTCAAGCTGGGCATCATGGACGAAGAGCGCCGCACCAGCGTGAACCTGAAGGCCGCCATTGCAGCAGCCCCTGCGCGCGTAGCCTTCATCAACACCGGCTTCCTGGACCGCACCGGCGACGAAATGCACACCGCCATGCAAGCGGGCCCCATGGTGCGCAAGGGCGACATGAAGACCAGCGCCTGGCTGCAAGCCTATGAAAAGAGCAATGTGCTGGTCGGCCTGACCATGGGCCTGCGCGGCCGCGCCCAAATCGGCAAGGGCATGTGGGCCATGCCCGACCTGATGAAAGCCATGCTGGAGCAAAAAATTGGCCACCCCAAGGCCGGTGCCAACACCGCCTGGGTACCATCGCCCACTGGCGCCACGCTGCACGCCCTGCACTACCACCAGGTGAACGTGGCCGACGTGCAAAAAGAGCTGGAAAAAACCAGCGCCGACACCGAGCGCGCCAACATCCTGGCCGACCTGCTGCAAATCCCCGTGGCCAAGGACCCCAAGTGGACCGACGCGGAAAAGCAGCAAGAGCTGGACAACAACGTGCAAGGTATCTTGGGCTATGTGGTGCGCTGGGTGGACCAGGGCGTCGGCTGCTCCAAGGTGCCCGACATCCACAACGTGGGCCTGATGGAAGACCGCGCCACGCTGCGTATCTCCAGCCAGCACATTGCCAACTGGCTGCTGCACGGCGTTGTCTCCGAGCAGCAGGTGCGCGACACCTTTGCCCGCATGGCCAAGGTGGTGGACCAGCAAAACGCTGGTGACGCTGCCTACAAGAGCTTGGCCGCCCACCCCAACGGCGCTGCCATGCAAGCTGCGCTGGACCTGGTGTTCAAGGGCGTGCAACAGCCTTCGGGCTACACCGAGCCGCTGCTGCACGCATGGCGTTTGAAGGTCAAAGCCGGCCAAGCTTAAACCAAAGTCATAGCTACAAACGCTTATGCAGTAAGCGATAGTGGCTTATTAGACTGACACAACAACAAAGGCACCGCAAGGTGCCTTTTTTTACGAACGCTGTGCCGGAGCAGCCTTGACCTTCGCCCGGCCGCACCTTAAAACGCGTAGAGTACTTTGGCCGAGGCGGCCACGCCCTCGCGCTTGCCGGCGTAGCCCTGCACGCCCACATCCAGCGCCAGACTGCGGTAACGGGCTGAGGGCTGCAGGCGCACGCCCAGCTCCAGCACGGCGGTGCTGCCGCGCAGCGAAGGCGCTTCAATCGCCATGTCGTAGGCCTTGCCGGTGGCAGCGCCCCGGAATTCACGCTCCCAGGCCAGGCCCACATACGGCGTCATCTGGCTGGCAGTGGTGTAGCTGTAGCGCGCACCCAGGCGCAGGCGGGCGCTAAGCACCGCACCCAGGGTCAAGGCATCAGCGCCAATCCACACCTGGTCACTGCCCAGCTTGCCCCAGGTGTAGCGGCCATAGGCTTGTAGCGCCTGCTGGGCGTCCAGCTGCCACACATAGCCACCACCGGCCATGGCGCTGACATAGTTGGCATGCGAGGTATAGCGCCCGCGCACGCCTGCGGCGTCCACCATATCAGCGCTGTCATAGCGGTTGCTGCTGCGCCCGGCCCGCAAGGCCGCTTCCACAAACGCCCCCGCAGGCTCAACCACGGCACCCCTAGGGCCTGCGGCCTGACCCGCCACAACGCCGGCTGGCTGCCCCAGGCCACCCATGTGCAGCATCAAGCCCAAGCCGCTGTAATGGGTGTTGCCTTGGCCACGCACCACGCCACTGGCGGCAAAGTCGTTGTAGCTGTCATAGCGGCTTTGGCCGTATTCGGCAAACGCCCCCAGCATCAGGCTGCCCGTGGACAGCGCGAGGTTCTTGGCCACGCCCAGCGCCAAGCTGATGTCGCGCACATCCACATGCGAGCCCGTGTGGTAGCGGCTGCTGCCGCCCCCGGTGGCCACAAACATGCCGCCTGCACCACCGGTCGCACCCGCTGCACCGGCACTTTGCCGTGCGGCGCCCATGGCATCGCTGCTGACCATGTCGGCGCCACCGCCCACTGCAGCCATGGCGGCCGCGCTGCCTTCCAAGAAGGCTTTGTTATGGCTGGCTGGGGCGCCTTGTCAATGGTCAGCACCAAGGCGCCATCGTTGCGCACCGCCAGGCTGGCGTCATACGTCAGCAGCAGGCCTTGTTGGATTTGCGCCGTGGTCAGCGTGGGCGTGCCCGTGGCCTTGTCAATCAAGGTCACGGTATCGCCCGTGTACAGCCGCTTGCCATCGCTGACCATCGCCACCGTGTGCTGCGTGCCCTGCACATCCACCGCGTTTTGCACGCGCACCAGCACATCCTGGTTGACCACGTTTTTTGGCAGCACCCAGCTGTAGCGGTCAAAGTGGTAAATGCCTTGCACCGTACCCTTGAAGCCATCGAGCACCAGCGTATTGCCGCTGTAAAAACTGCGGTCGGTGTTGATGCTGCCATCCCCATTCACACTCCAGCCGCCATAAACACTGCCAGCAATGGAGAGGTTCTCGCCCACCAGCGTGACTTGGTTGTTGTACACCCGCCCACCTTGGCCCACAGCGCCATCACTGGTGGTGCCATCCAGCATCTGCGCACCAGCGGCCCCGCCTTGGCTGTAGCCGCCATAAATGCTGCCGCTGATGCTGCTGCTGCTGCCCGCCAGCATTGGAATACCGCCATCACCATGGGTGCGCTATGCCCACATGGCTACCTGAAGGGGGAGCCATTGCTCCAACGGGCGATCGTGTGATTGCTGCACCGCAAGACAGTGACGGCGTGGTGCACACGACCGCCATGGAAGACCAAGACCATTGCAGCACATTGCGGCAACATTGGGGCAATACAGATTCAAAATAAAGAGCTACCAGCGCTTGCTAGATAAGCGCCAGATGCCAATTTGGCTTGCAGTAATCGAAATACGGCATGCTGCTTTGCAGCACAACAGGTTGGGCCAAAAAGCGCGCGCAGGCGCAACGATGGAGCGACTCCGTGGCAGCGCTTGGCAGCCTATTCCACCCGCAGCACTTCCCACTGCTGGCGCTCCGCCCCCATCTGCAGTACCACCTCATCCCCCTCACACTTGCCCCACAGCGCCTGCGCCAAGGGCGCTTGGTGGCTGATGACCTGAATGTGCGCGGCGCCGTAGCTCAGCTTCATGGTGCCACCTTCGGGGCCAACCAATAGCAGCTGTTCTTGCCCTTGGGCATCGGCCAGCCAGACCAGCGCCCCCTGGCCTATGCCTTGGCGCTCGGTGTACGGCTGCGGCACCCATTGGCGCCACAGGCTGATGGCTTGGCGCAGCGCCTCTGCACGGCGGGCTTGGCCTGCGGCGAGGTAGCTGGCCTCCAGACCCAAGGTGTCGTACTTGTTCTCGGCAATGTTTTCTTCGTGCGTGGCCGTTTCATGGGCGAACCGCGCCGCCTGCTCCACGCGCAGCAAGTCCTCGTCCAACTGTTGCAGCACCTGCTGCTGCAGCCACAATTTATCTACCAAGATCGATCGCTCCAGAAAACGCAAACAGGGCGCCGATTATGAAGCCCGTGCCTTGTGCGCACCCAGCGCGCTGCGCATGCAAGCCGCGCTGAACCTCGTGTTCAAGGGCGTACAGCAGCCTTCGGGCTAGACCGGGCCACGGCTGCCACGCATGGCGCCTGAGGGTGAAGGAAAGCGCTTAAAAAGCGTAGCTATCAGCGCTGACGCAATCTACGCGAAAGGCCCATTTGGCAAACAAAAAGGCACCACAAGGTGCCTTTTTATGTAGCAGGTGTGCAGGCTACGCCACGCACGGTCCCAGCGCTGCGGTCATTCCACCCCACCATAGTCGCCCGCTTCGGCCGAAGTGGCGTACTCATCCATGCGGGTGATCAAGCCGTGCTCTACGGTATAGACCTGCACCCACTTTTGCGCCCAAGCACCATCACGCCCGGGCCTGGTGAAGCGCTCTTCGCCCAGTGCGATCACCAAGGGGCCTTGCTGCACGGTCTACAACACCCGGAAGTACTCCATCTGCATCTTATGGATGCTGGTTTCAAAAAACTTCGTCACTCCGGACTTGCCCAGAAAGCGCATGGCCGGCATCTTTGTTGTGCCGTGGTGCACCCACACCGTGTCCTTCGACACGGTGCTCACGGCCTGTGCGACATCCTTGGCGGCAAATGCCGCAAACATCTTTTCCACCACGGTGATTTCAGGGCTGCTCATCTGCGTACTCCTTGAGAGGGTTTGAGATGCCCCATGCTAGGCAGCACCTTCGGACAAAGCACTCACACTTTGGATAGCGACAGGCTCTGTGTCATGCCATCCAGCAGGCTCTGGGCCATCTGCTTGCGATGGCTGACGCCCCACTCCGCCATGCGCAGGATGACTGTCTCCAACTGCTGGCCAGAAGGGGTCAGCGCATAGCTGCGCACGGCACTCGCGCCCACCGCACTGGTGCGCATCACCACGCCGTTGACTTCCAGCTCGCGCAATTCGCGGGCCAGCATGCGCGGCGTTAAACCGTCGAGCAGCCTTTCCATCTCGTTGAAGCGGCGCGGGCCACTCAGCAGGGCGCACACGATGGCGAGCTTCCATTGGCCACTGACGACATTCAACGCATCCTTGATGGCCATGACAAACGCCAGCTTGCAGGCATCGACTTCCGAGATTTGATCCATAAACCCTCCATGCCATGGGCCAGTCAGGTGCGCGGGCGCGCACGGCGCAAAGGCTGGACCCTATTGCGCTGCCCACGATTGTGCGCACAGCCGCCACCGGCGAGCTCGCGCATGTTGTCGTACAGCAGAGCCTTCGCGTGTCAGCCAAATCTGGGCTGGTCATTGGCGAACACATCGCACCCATCCACTCAAAATTCATAGCTGTCTGCGTTGGATAAAACTGCGCAAACAGCTGTTTGGATGTGCAAGACCAATTCCTTGCAGCACACGCTTGCACGCACCGCCGCCTACACTGCGCCGATGTCTTCACCCCTTTCGCCCAGCCGGTGCCCCTTGTGCGGCCAAGCCAACCAATGCGCCATCACTGCGGGCCTGCCGCCCGAGACGTGCTGGTGCATGCAAGCCACGATTGCGCCGGACGCGCTGGCACGCATTCCCGCTGAGCAGCGCGGCCAAGCCTGCGTGTGCGCCGCCTGCGGGCAGGCACCTGTCGCCAACAAGCAGCCAAGCTAAGCCCAAAAGCGTAGGCTGCGCACCCTGCGCTTTGTGTTGGAATGCTCCCCATGTCTTTGTTCGCCCCCGCGCCGTCTGATGTTCTGAAAGCCCGCCATGGCGAGCGTTACCGCTGGCTGCTGCTGATGGCGCTGATGGTGGGGGTGATTGCCTCCATCATTCCCTCCACCAGCGTGAATGTGGCCATTCCCGCCATGAGTGCCTACTTTGGCCTGGGGCAGGAGCGCGCGCAGTGGATCACCTCGGCGTTCATGGTGGCCTCCACCATCGCCATGCTGGTCACGCCGTGGATGCTGGCCCGTTTTGGCTACCGCGCCACCTATGCCTGGGCCATTGGCTTGCTGCTGGTGGGCGGCCTGGCCGGGGGGCTGGCGCAGCATTTTGAATTGCTGCTGCTCTCGCGCCTGGCGGAAGGGGTGGCGGCCGGCATCATCCAGCCGATTCCGGCGGTCATCATCTTGCGGGCATTCAAACCCACCGAGCAGGGCCGCGCCGGTGGCATGTTTGGCATGGGCGTGGTGCTGGCGCCGGCCATTGCACCGGCACTGGGTGGCCTGCTGGTGGACTGGATGGGCTGGCGCTCCACATTCTTCATGGTGGTGCCGCCCTGCCTGCTGTCGCTGTGGCTGGCGTGGAAGTTTGTTCCGTCGTCATCCCCCGATGGTGCCCCCCAGAGTGGCAGCGGCAGCAAGCTGGATGTGTGGGGACTGGGTCTGGTGACCGTCGGCACACTCAGCGTGCTGAATGCCCTGGTGGCCTTGCACCACAGCCATACCGAGGGTGCACTGCTGCTGGCCGTGGCCGTGGTGTGCCTGACGGCATTCATTGCCTGGCAGAAGTATTTGCTGCGCCAGGGCCGCCAGCCGCTGATGGTTTTGCGCCTGTTTGGCTACCGCCCGTTTGTCATGGGCTGCATCGTCGCCTTCATCTATGGCACGGCCATGTTTGGCTCCACCTACCTGCTGCCGGTGTTTATGCAGATGGGGCTGGGCCTGTCGGCCAGCTACGCAGGCAATCTGCTGCTGCCCGCCGGCATGGTGCTGGCCATTGCCATTCCGCTGGTCGGCCGGATGGCAGACACGCAGCCCACGCACTGGCTCACCAGCATTGGCATGCTGCTGCTGGCGCTGTCGTTTGGCCTGATGCTGTGGGCCGGCCCCGGCATGGCGCTGTGGCTGCTGGCTGGTTTTATTGTGGTGGGCCGTATCGGCCTGGGCTTTATCTTGCCCAGCCTGAACCTGGGCGCCATGCGCCCGCTGGACCGCACGCTGATTGCCCAAGGCTCCAGCACCATCAGCTTTATTCGCATGCTGGGCGGTGCCATTGGCGTGGGGCTGTGCGGCATTGTGCTGGAGTGGCGGCTGGCCGTGCAGGCCGCCAACCCTGGCGTAGATGCGCTGCAGGGCAAGGTCACAGCGTTCCACGAGAGCTTTGCCATGCTGACCGTGCTGTGTCTGCTGGCCTTTGTGGCGGCCACGCAATTGCGCTCGCCACCGAACAAAACGCCGCGCTAAACCGCCGCATTGCACACAAGCGGCGGCAGGCACGTTAGGCTATCGCCTTTGATTGTTTGAGACGGAATGTGCGCCCATGTGCCAGCTGCTAGGAATGAACTGCAACACCCCCACCGATGTGCGCTTTAGCTTCAGCGGCTTTGCGCAACGGGCGGGCAACACCGGCGATCACACCGACGGCTGGGGCATTGCGTTCTTTGAAGACAAAGGCTTGCGCCACTTCGTGGACCATGAACGCGCCATCGACTCGCCTGTGGCCCAGCTCATTCGCCACTACCCCATCAAAAGCCAGAACGTCATTGCCCACATCCGCAAAGCCACGCAAGGCGTGGTCAGCCTGCAAAACTGCCACCCCTTTGTGCGGGAGCTGTGGGGCCGCAACTGGGTGTTTGCGCACAACGGTGACCTCAAGGGCTTTGTCCCCAAGCTGCACACCCACTTTCACCCCGTGGGCAGCACCGACAGCGAGCTGGCCTTCTGCTGGATCATGCAAGAGCTGTGGAAATCCCACGCCGGTGTGCCCAGCATTGAAGAGCTGACCCTCACCCTGCAAGAGCTGGCCCAGCGCATCGCGCCGCACGGCACCTTCAACTTCCTGCTCTCCAACGGCGAAGCCCTGTGGGCCCACGCCACCACCAACCTGTTCTTCACAGAACGCCGCCACCCGTTTGCCCAGGCCCATCTGTCGGATGAAGACCTGAGTGTCGACTTCTCCAGCGAAACCACACCCAACGACAAGGTCGCCGTCATCGTCACCGCGCCGCTCACCAAGAACGAAACTTGGACGCAGTTTGAACAAGGCCTGGTCAATGTGTTCATGGATGGCCGCCTGCACCTTGGCCAGCGCACCCGACCATCGGAATCCTG